>CALUMH010000024.1 GCA_944321685.1 uncultured Muribaculaceae bacterium | reverse complement strand
CGGCTGTCCGAGAAAATGTGTACCTTTGCCCATCGTTATTATAGTTTTGTGGTAGAAACAAAGGTAACGAAAAGGGCAGACTTCCAAGCGAGGAAGCCTGCCCTAATTTTTATTGGACATAAAAAGTTTTACCGGACACCAATAATTCTGATACATGGCTTATCGATGCCAACAAACCGGCTATCGATGTGCAGTGTGTGGCCGTACCGTCGGGGAGCGACAGGGTGATGTCATCACGTGTTACGGCTGTGATGGTACCGGCTGTGCCGGTTGCGGCGATGCCGTTGCGGTGCAGGGCATTGGTTATCCAATGCCGCAATACCGGGTCGGTGCACTTAACCATATAGCCGCAGACGGCCTGTAAAGGCGCTTCAAAATCGCCAATCGCGGGGTCGAATGTCACACTGCCACGTTCCGACGGGTTGAACATTTGCTGCATGGCTCCCGAGAGGATAAGATCTTCGGTGCAACCTTGCAGCGCATGGTGGTCGTGTGTAATCACCCATAATTCATCGGCAAGCAACAGTGCTTGCGAAATGTCGTGGGTGGATAGCAGCACAGCCTTGTTTTGCTCGCGTGCAAGCCTGTGTAACAGGGTCATTACCTCGATGCGGCTTGCCACGTCGAGGAATGCTGTGGGTTCGTCGAGCAATATGACGGGTGTTTCTTGGGCAAGTGCACGTGCTACCATGGCTTTTTGCCGTTCTCCGTCGCTCAATTCGGCAACGAAAGCAGCACTTTTGTGCTCGATGCCTGTGGCTGCCATGGCTTCGGTTACCACTTCGCGGTCGTGGCTGTCGAGCCGTCCAAAGAAACCTGTATGCGGATAACGCCCGAGCGACACAAGTTGTCTTACGGTCAGCCCTCCGGCCTGTGTGCGGTCGGTATATACAAGCGATAGGCTGTGCGACAATTCCCCGGCATCATATTCCTGCAAATCGCGTCCTGCCAATTCCACTTTGCCGCTTAGCGCGGGTTGTGAACCTGCTATGGTGCGCAATAGTGTTGACTTGCCTATGCCGTTACGCCCGAGCAAGGCCGTTAGGCATCTGCCATGTAATTGCAAATCAATGTCGTGCATTACAGGCGATACCTTGCTGCCGTTGCGGTAACCTATCGTCAACCCGTGTGTGGATAACATTTGCATCAATTGAAATATTTGATTTTCTTGCGGTTCAAGATTATGTATATTATAATGGGCACACCCACGATTGGGGTGATGGCATTGATGGGAATGGTACCTACCGACGTAGGCAGCACACTCACAAGTTGGCACAGCAAGGCAGTGGCCGCTCCCGCAAGCATGGTGCAAGGCATGAGCACGTTGTGGCTCGACGAGTTTAGCATCAGCCGGGCTATGTGCGGCACTACAAGCCCTATGAAGCCTATAGGCCCGCAGAAAGCCGTTACCGTGGCTGTGAGAATGCCCGATACCAGCAGCAGGCTGTTGCGTGTGTTGCGCAGGTTCACTCCAAGGCTTTCGGCATACCGGCTTCCGAGCAACAATGCATTAAGTGGCTTGACAAGCAACATCGACCAGCCGATGGCTGCCAACAGTACCGATGAAAACAAAGGCAGAATACCTGTCGTCACCCCCGAGAAATTGCCAAGCCCCCATATTACATAAGAGTGTACACCCTCTTGTGTGGAAAAGAAGTTGAGCAACGAAATCGCGCTTGATGCAAGGTAGCTTATCATGATGCCCACAATAAGCAGCATCACGGCACCGCGCACAAGGGTGGAAAACAGCATGAGCGCGGCCAGTATCAACGCCGCGCCGGCAAGTGCGCCGGCAAGTATGCTCACGTATCCACCCACAGTGGTACCGAACAGTGTGCCAAGTTTTCCCCCCAGGGCAAGCATGACTATTGCCACACCAAGGCTTGCCCCCGATGAAACGCCCAGTATCGACGGGCCGGCAAGCGGGTTGTTGAAAAGCGTTTGCAACAGCAGCCCTGCAATCGACAGTGCCGCACCGGCAAGTGCGGCCGTGGCCACAAGCGGCAGTCGCGATTGTGTTACGATGAGTGTCCATGCTCGGTTGTCGCATCCGTGTCCTGTTATGATGTCGAAAATGGCACCGGCAGGAATGTCCACTGAACCCACGACAAGGTTGGCAACTGCAAGCAGCACCGTCAAAACGGCAAATGCCGTTATCACTATGCCGCTACGCTTTGTATTATTGTCTGCAATTTTATTCATCGGTCATTCGGGAAAAATATTTTGGATTTCCCGGCAATGTGCCCGGATGGAATATCCTTATATATTCGCCAAGCAGCACTTCGGGGTGGAACGGGAAATCACGATAAAGGGTGGTGCCGAGCGTCGGGCACTGGTAAACATTTTTTTCTTTAAATGCCTTGAATTCGTCGTTTAGTGGGTAAATTGCTGCAAATTCGCTGTAATTCATGGCGTTGAGCGATTTTATAAGCCAAATGTCGGCATCGTTAGCCTTGGCATACACCTGCTCGAAACTTAGCGATAACGACCCTGTGCCGCCGTTATCGCTCCATGGATAGCAGGCACCGGCATCGGCGTACAAGTGAGCCATGTAACTGTCGCCGCCCGGCATATACCACACACCGCTTGTCACCGTTTCACTTATTACTTTGGGTCGATCGTTTATGGTATCTACTGCGGCTTTCAGTGCATTGTAATCTTTCACCACACGGGCGAATATCGAGTCGGCTTCGGCACGTTTGCCGTAAAGTTCGCCAAGGAGTTTTATCCATTCGGCGCGTCCGAGCGGTGTGTTTTCCATATAGTCGGCACATTCTATTATAGGAATGTCAAGGTTGGTCAGTGCTCCGTAGCCGCTGTTTTGGAAAGGTGACAGTAATATTGCATCGGGGTGCAGCTGCACAACTTTCTCGATTGTCGGCTGCATGGAGTTTCCCGCATCGACAATGCGCCCTTCGGCCACGCCTTGCTTTATTTCGGGCATATCGAAGTATTGCAAGTCGCACACGCCTGTTATCGATTGCAGTTCTCCGAGTTCGTTTATCGCACCGCCATGCACCGACGAATACACGAGTACCGAGTGTAACGGTGTGCGCACCACCACACCTTCGGCATCGGTCGGTACATCGCTGTCGTGTGGCACGAGCAAGTAGGTTTGCAGCACAGCCCCCTGTCTCCACGGATTTTTCACGGTTACTGTGGTATATCCTTCATTGGGTGTGATTTCAAGCCACCGGGCATATTCCATGCCCGACGATAGTTCACCGGCATTTTTCCCGTTGCCGCACCCGGCAAGGCATAAGCCGATGATTGCAAAAATTGTTATATATAATCGATGCATAATATACAGGCGAAAAAATGGAACGTAAAGGTAACATTAATCATGCATATAAACCAAATTTTGCCATCGGAACTTTGTCACCGCGGCATCACCGTTGTGCCACAAATAAAAGCCCGGCCGGGAAAATGCTCCCGGTCGGGCTTAGGTATGGTTAAAATGTCGGCTGTATTTTATTTTACCAGTACTTTTGTAGCCGAACCGTTTACTGTGACAATGTATGCACCGGGTGCTGCTTGAACGTTAGCCGTCTGTCCGTTGGCAGTATAAACCGGCGTACCGCTTATCGAGTAGATGCGTATGTCGCTCGGCATGTCTGTTTCTACCGTGATCGTGCCGCCGGCTGCATATACACGGGCATTGGCCATGGCGGTATTCTCATTGATGCTTGTGTAACCTTTTTCGGCAACAACAACATTGTCGATTGCAATGTTATATGTAGCATCTGAGATGCCGCGGAAGGCGATGCGCACGTTCTTTTCACCGGCGAAGCCTTCAAGTGGCACTATGCGTTGCTGCCAACCGCTTGTTTCGGGCAATGAAGCCGAGATGGGGTCGCTCACGATTTGGAACTCTCCATTATCGGTCGAGGCTTCTACCACAAGGGCATCGTTGGATACTTCGCCCGGATATATATACATATAGAATGCTACTTCGGGGGCTGTGGTGGAGCTAAGGTCGATTTTTTCGCTCGTCAGGCGAGTCGCATATCCCGGCTCGATTTGGGTTGACAGGAACATGGCCATGCCGCCGTCGCCGTCTTGTGGGTCGATGTCGTTATAAGACGAGGCGTAGCCCCAGGCTTGGTCTATGCCGTTTATCATGTCTTCGAGCCACAGGTGAGTGCCCGTCTTGCCAGGCCACGATTCACGGAACGGTATAGCACTTGGTTCACCCACGAAAAGCGACTCGGAGTAGCAATTGTTGCCGGCTCCGATTTCGTTGTAGGGCTGCACACGGTAGAATACGTAAGTCTGCCCGGCCGAGGTATCGATGGTGCGGTCGGTGAACGAAGTGCCGGTGAAGTCGCGGGCCACTTCTACCTCGTTGTTGCGGATAATCCAGTATTTCACATCTCCATCCTCGGCAGCCGGTGCATCCCACGACAGGGTTACGGTGTGGTCTTGGTTTTCCACGGCCTTAAACCCTGTGATTGGGTGAGGCACGGGGTAGCCCACTTTCACAGATACAGTGGTGGCATCGCTGCGCAGGCCGTCTTTATAGCAATATACGCGGTAGGTGTATTCGCCGCGTTCGGGGATAGTTTCATCGATAAAACGCTGTTCGAGCGACGTGCTTACTTCTCCGGTCGAGAAAATGGGATCTTCCACGCCGTCGCGGTAAAGTTCGGTCTTGTCAACCGACTCGATATATTCGCCGCCGATGGTGAACGTGTATGGCGCATAAGTAAGGCTCACTTGCAATAAGCCAGTACGCTCCGCAGTGGCTCGCAGGTAATATGGAGCCATAGGCGTGTCGGTGCTGCGGCCATTCTTCACGGCAAGGTCGTCGATGACGAGGGTGGTGCCGGTGCAGTTGTTGTCGAAGCAGATGCCTATCACGTAGGGCGAATTCTTTTCGGCAACCACTCGGCCGGTCACCTGTGTGTATTCGGTGGAGGCTACCTTGTGGATTTCTCCGATGGTGCCAAGTGGCGTGTGGGCGTTGTCGTTGCTGCACAGTATCATTTGCACCTTGGCCGTGTCGCCTTCGGCCAGGCGGGCATTGAAGGTGATTTCCACCTCGTAGTCGGTCGAGAAACGGATTGCAGGCAGGTACAGGATTTCGGGAGCCTCCGATGCCTGTGCCGATGTTACTTGCAGCGAGCCGCCAGTGAGCGTCCAGGTGTTTCCGTCCTTGTTCCCGTCCTCGGTGGTGAAACCGTCGAGTGCGTCGGCTGCGTCGAAGTTGTTGGCGTAGTCGAGTTCCAGTGCGTCGTTCGTGCCGTAGAAGTATTCGTAGGTGAAGTCGGAGTAAGGCTCGTAGGCATCGCTCATTTCCACGTAGTTGCTCTGTGTCTTGCGTGTGATTTTGCCATCGTCGTCATATTCGTAGGTGTATTTGTAGCTGTACATCAATGTCCATGTTGGGACTTCGGTATCAGTTGAGTTGGTATATTGCTCTTCGAGCGTTACATTGCCATTGTCGTCATATTCATACACCCAGCGGTCAGTGGGATTTTTTATTTCTCCCATGAAAAAATCGTTCATGTAGAAGTTTTTGATTTTTTCCACAATGCGCTGATGCTCGTCATAGGTGTAATTAAACAATTCATTGGCCTCGGTTTTTTCGCTGCCATCAGGGAAACGTCCATAGCGTTTCTCAGTTGCGGTATTCCCATTATATTCAAATACGCCGTGGTATTCCCATTCGTCGCCCCATTCCTCGGTTTGGCTGTCGAATTGGCTGTAATAGAATATTTCGGACGGGCGGTTGTCGTCGTTGAATACGGTTACGGTGCGCTGGTCGTCGATTGTGGAATTGGGGTACCAAAACCATTGCGTTTCGTCCCAAAGCAACTTTTCCACCACGTTGCGGCGGCCTTGGTCGTCATATCCGTAGTTTTCCCGGTAGTAGTTGTCGAAGCCACCCTCGGAATTGGGTACCCGGGTGAGTTCTTCCACCATGCGGCTCTGTTGGTCGTAGGTGTAGTCGATGCGGTTCACTATTGCGTCGCTGCCCGTGTCATGCACCATAACGTATGTAACCACGTCTTGTGCCGCAAGCGGAGTGGCAGCGATGCTTGACAGCATCGCACTGAAAAGCAAATATTTCTTATACATAGTCCAAATGAATGAAAAGTTGATTGATATCGCAGCAAATTTATGTAAAAAATATCGATTATTCACCGTTTAGATAGAAAAATTATTGACAAGGCACATGGTGCCATGCAAAGGTGGCACGATTGTTGTGCATCATATTGGTTATAATTATTGTTGCGAAAATGGAAATTACTGCCAAGGATTTTATGATAGGCCAGCCTAATTTTTCGGGTGCGGCTGCGAGTGACCAATATTATATGCTGCTTGCACGCCGCTTGGCCAAGATGTGGGATCGTGCCCGTGTGCTGATGAACGTGGGTGAGGATGTTCGCCGCGACGTGGTGCTTGCTGTCACGAGCTATTTTCAAGATATTATAGCCGATGCAGGAATATGGCGGTCGTTCTCGGAGGCTTGTGACAAGTGGTATGGCCGTCCGGTGCCGTTATTTGACCGTCCTGATGACTACATTGACAGTGAATTGAACCTGATTGACGTGCAATTCATAATATGGTATGTGATTGATGGTGAGAGCGAACAGTACGGACATGGCCGCTTGTCGCCGCACGACCCCGATGTGGAACGGCTTGCGCGGTTGTTCCATGGACTTCTCGATGCCGTGTATGAAGAAGCACCGGTACCGGTGGAATATAACATGGCATTGGATGTGGATTTCAGTGACGAACAAGACCGTGAAAAGGCATACGACTTGTCGCGTTGGCTCTTTTGGGAATGCTACTTGATGCGCCCGTCGTCGCTTGAAACATTGTATTATGGCGGTCATGAACTGCTTGAAATCATGAAAAATACCCCCGAAGGCAGCGAGCGGAACGAACGTATGCAGGAGGTGAATCGCCGCCTGATGGTTGAAAATACCATTGGTCCGTTGTCGCTTTCGGTAGGGGAGTGGATGGAGTTGATAGTCAACGGCAAATATCCAAAGGAAAATGTAGCGGGCACAGTGGAGAAAGGCAAGGAGCACCGTTTCTACAGGCAGCTTGTCGAGGCCACCGGGGGCAGCCGCATTGCTTTTATTGACGGATATGATGCGCTTGAACAGTTCGTAAGCGAGCAAATGGGGTGGGGCAAGGCCGAAAACGGCCACCTTCCCGGCATGAAAAAGTATGGGAACTTCGTGCTGCTTGGCAACCCGCACCGGGGACTGCTCATTGCGCACGACGTGGCACAATACATCTGCCATCCGTCCAACCCTATGTATGACCCCGAAGCCGCCCGCTGCGAAGGGCACCGCATAGTAACCGAGCGCGGGGCGGCCCCAATAGACTTGGTGAAATACCTGTTTGAAAACAATTTGGTACCCGATGTGCGCCTTCCTTTCGAGGCAGGCGGCAGCCGCTCTCTTCTGCATGAAAACTGGGACTTCATAGCCCGTCTGTACCTTCAAACTCACTACCGCGGCGACTGATAGTTTTTGTTGTACTGTGTAATGTTTGCAAATAAGGAAATTCTGTGTAGTTTTGTGGTGAGAAAAGTATGCACATTGCAATGAGATATGGCGCATAATATGTTTAGATGTATTTTTGTGGCGGTGGCGTTGATGTCGATGGCATTGTCGGCATGGGCTGCACCTAAGGAAGAGTGTGACACTGTGGCAAATGGACAACAAGATGATGTAGTGATAAGCCTTATCACTTGTTATCCGGGGCCTGACGTATATGAACTTTACGGCCACACCATGCTAAGGGTGCAACATGGCGATATCGATATGGTGTATAATTACGGCATTTTCGATTTCGATGCGCCAAATTTCATTTATCGTTTTGTGAAGGGAGAAACCGATTATAAGGTAGCCGGTTACGACGGTGCATATATGCTTGTCGGCTACAGGTCGCGCAAGGTGGTGGAACAGCAATTGAACCTGACCAGCCGGCAGGCCATGCAGGTGTTGCTGGCTCTCGTGGAGAATGCGCGCCCTGAAAATGCCACTTACCGGTATAATTATGTGTATGATAATTGTGCCACACGTCCACGCGATATAATCGAAGGCGTACTTGGTGACAAATTGCATTACGGCGAGATGCACGATACGCTTACATTTCGCCAAGAGATGCGCCGGTATAATGCCAATTATGCGTGGCAACAATTCGGCATAGACCTTGTGCTTGGCTCGGGCATCGATTATACCCTCAATTACCGCGAGCAAATGTTTGTGCCTATGGTGCTGATGCAGGCTTTTGCCGAAGCCGGTGTGGAACGGAACGGCGGGCTTGTGCCGCTTGTGACAGACACACGTGTGCTTAACAATGGAAGCGACTCTGGCGACATATTGCCCCCGACTCCTGCATGGCAGTCGCCTTTGGCGGTTTCCGTGGCAGTGCTGGTGCTCGTATTGGTGATGTCGTGGCTTGATGTGCGGCGGGGCAAGGTGAGCCGATGGACCGACAGCTTGCTTTTCGGCATCGCCGGGCTGTGCGGATTGCTGGTGTTCTTCCTGATATTTGTTTCGACCCATGCTGCCACGTCTCCCAATTTCAATGGTTTCTGGTTGCACCCGTTTGCTTTGTTACCGGCTGTGCTCGTTTGGATAAAAAAAGCAAAAAGGGTGTTATATTTCTATCATTTTGCTAACTTTGCGGTCGTTTTTCTGCTGCTTGTCTTGTGGCCATTGTTGCCTCAAGTGGCAAATGCGGCAGCTTTCCCGCTTATGCTGAGCCTTATGGCACGGTCGGTAAGCTATATACTGGTTTATAAGGAACAATGCAGAACCACACGCGCAAACACAGACAAATAAATCGCATACTCACGTCGATAGTCGCCTCGATGGTGGCATTGACAGCTTTGTCGCAGGATCCCGAGCGTCCGCGCCTTGTGATAGGTATCGTCATTGACCAGTTGCGCAGCGATTATATCGATTTGCTGCAAGCCCGCTTCGGCGAAGACGGATTTAAACGGCTCATGCGCGACGGGGCATTCCTTGAGAATGTTGAATTTGATGTGCCGGGGCTTGATATAGCTTCGGGTACGGCAATGCTGATGAGTGGCACTTCGCCGAGCGTCAACGGTATTCCGTGCTCTTATGTATTCGACCGCAAAAACGACAAGGCTCAATATATACTCGCCGACCCGTCGGCAATGGGGAACTTTACTGATGATGCTTATTCGCCTGCGGCATATAAAGTATCGACCATTACCGATGAACTGCGTGTGCATAGCAGCGGGATGGGATATGTGCATTCAATTGCAACCGACCCGCAACAGGCCATATTACTTGCAGGCCATGCAGCCAATAGTGCGTTCTGGATCAACGACCGGACCGGCAACTGGGCATCGACCACCTTTTACCGCAACGCGCCGCAAATATTGTCGGGGCGTAATTACAGGCTTCCGCTCGCAACTCGGCTCGATACCATGTCGTGGGTGCCTGCCATTCCGCTCGATGATTACCCCGATATACTTTCATTCAAGAAATATTACCCGTTCCGTTACATATATTCGTCGTCCGACCGTGAACGTTTTGTCAAGTATAAGAAAAGCGCACTTGCCAACAACGAGGTAACTACAGTTGCAATCGAATACTTGAACGCTCTCAAATTGGGCCGCCGCGGGCAGACCGATATGCTTTGCCTGGGTTATACCGCAGCACCTTACCTTTACACGCACGACGGAGACAACCGTGTGGAAAACCAAGATTTGTACATACGTCTCGACCGTGAACTTGCACGCCTGTTTGCCGAAATCGACAAAAATGTGGGCATGAGCAACACTATGGTATTTGTGGCATCAACGGGATACTATTATGATAATACACGGCCCGACGAGCGGTTTAACATACCTACGGGCGAATTTTATCCCAATCGTGCCATTTCGTTGCTTAATATGTATCTTATGGCCATTTATGGCAACGGGCAGTGGGTGGAAGGATATTTCAACCGCCAGTTTTTTCTTAATCACAAGTTGATTGAAGAAAAGAAATTGTCGCTTACTGAATTGCGTGCCAAGTCGAGCGAATTGTTGCGGCAAATGAGCGGCATAAGGGCTGCATACACTTTCGAGGAGATATTGAACAATCCTGCAAGTGTCGAGGCTAGAGCTTTGCACCGTGCCATGGTGCCGGCTTATTGCGGAGATGTGGTGGTGGAAGTGAGTCCCGGCTGGCTTATCATGGACCAAGGCAACGACAACTTCGACGAGGCTCAACTTATACGTACCAATGCCGTCAACACGCCGGTGTTTATCATGGCTCCGTCGGTGAAACCGCAAAAGATTACCATTCCGGTTGATGCGACGACCATTGCTCCTACTATTGCAAGTATATTGCGCATACGCTCGCCTAATGCAGCCATGTCGATGCCGCTGTACCTCGGCTACTGACCTGTGTGCGCTACCCAAAGTGAAAAAAGCTGGAGTGCTAACAGCCTATCTTAGTGGCAGATTTAAAACTATTTATTACCTTTGTAGCCGAAAAATCCGGGGGAAAAGGAATTTCACCGGTAAAATTTTCACCAAATACAAATAAAACAAGAATTACTACACATAAAATGGGATTAACCGATTTTTTGAAATCTCTTTTCGGGAATAAGTCACAGCGTGACTTGAAGGCAATTATGCCGATAGTCGAAAAAATCAAAGCTGTGTATCCCGAGATAGAGAAACTGTCAAATGACGAATTGCGCGGTCGTGTCACGGCTATTCGTGCGCGTATCAAGGGGTATGTGGCTCCGCAACGAGAGGAAATAGCCAAATTGAAAGCCGAAATAGAAGGCCTTGAATATGACAAGCGCGAGCCGCTATGGGAACAAATCGACAAGATAGAGAAAGAGATACTTGACCGTACCGAGGACATACTTAACGAGGTCTTGCCCGAGGTGTTTGCCATTGTAAAGGATACAGCCCGCCGTTTCGCGCAAAACGAAACCATCGAAGTCACAGCCAGTGATTTCGACCGTGAACTCGCAGCCCAAGGGAAAGACTTCCTCACCATCGATGGCGACAAAGCCATATATCGTAACCACTGGATGGCTGGCGGTAACGAAATCAAGTGGGACATGGTGCACTATGACGTACAGCTCATAGGCGGTATTGTGCTTCACCAAGGCAAGATTGCCGAAATGGCTACCGGTGAAGGTAAGACGCTTGTGGCCACGTTGCCGGTGTTCCTGAATGCTCTGCCGGGTAACGGCGTTCATGTGGTTACTGTGAATGATTACCTTGCCAAGCGTGACTCGGAATGGATGGGCCCTATATATATGTTCCATGGAATTTCGGTTGACTGTATCGACAAGACTCAGCCCAATTCGCCACAACGTCGCCGCGCATATAATTGCGATATAACTTTCGGAACTAACAACGAGTTTGGTTTCGACTACTTGCGTGACAATATGGCCGTGTCGCCCGAAGATCTTGTGCAGCGGGCACATAACTATGCCATAGTCGATGAGGTTGACTCGGTGCTTATCGATGATGCCCGTACCCCGCTGATTATTTCAGGACCTGTCGCAAAGGGTAACGACCAAATGTTTGAGCAATTCAAGCCCAACGTTGAACGTGTGGTTAATGCCCAGCGCAAACTTGTGACCGACTTGCTTGGTCAGGCTAAGACACTCATGGCAAGTGATGATCCCGAGAAAGTGAAAGAAGGGTCGTTGTTGCTTTACCGTGCTTACAAGGGGTTGCCCAAGAACAATGCCTTGATCAAGTTCCTCAGCCAGGAAGGTGTAAAGCCGCTTATGCTAAAGACCGAGGCATATTATATGCAAGATAACAGCCGCGAGATGCACATTGTCACCGATCCTCTTTATTTCGTCATTGATGAGAAGAACAACAGTGTGCAACTTACCGACAAGGGTATAGATGTGCTTACAGGTACGACGACCGATCCGACATTCTTTGTGTTGCCCGATATAGCAACCGACTTGTCGCAAGTAGATAACGAACCGCTTACCGATGAGGAAAAGGTTGCTAAAAAAGACGAGTTGATGCAAAACTATGCCGTCAAGGCCGAGCGTGTGCACACTGTCAACCAGTTGCTCAAGGCGTATGCGTTGTTTACGCGCGATGTGGAATACATTGTGTCGGAAGACGGCAAGGTGAAGATTGTCGATGAGCAGACGGGACGTATAATGGAAGGTCGCCGTTACAGCGACGGCTTGCACCAGGCTATCGAGGCAAAAGAAGGTGTGAAAGTGGAAGATGCCACACAGACGTTTGCAACGATTACGCTGCAAAATTACTTCCGTATGTATCACAAGCTTGCCGGTATGACCGGTACTGCCGAGACCGAAGCGGGCGAGTTTTGGGATATTTACAAACTTGACGTTGTGACCATTCCCACCAACAAGCCGGTGCAACGTATCGATATGAACGACCGCTTGTATAAGACTAAGAAAGAAAAATACAATGCAGTAATCGAGGAAATCGAGAATATGGTGAAAGCCGGGCGGCCGGTACTTGTGGGTACTACCTCGGTTGAAATAAGTGAGTTGCTAAGCCGTATGCTCACCATGCGCCATATCCCGCACAATGTGCTGAATGCCAAGTTGCACCAACGCGAGGCCGAAATCGTGGCTCAGGCAGGTCAAAAAGCCGTGGTGACTATTGCCACCAATATGGCCGGTCGTGGTACCGACATCAAGCTTGCTCCCGAAGTGAAGGCCGCCGGTGGTCTTGCCATCATCGGTACCGAACGCCATGAGTCACGGCGTGTCGATCGCCAGTTGCGTGGTCGTTCGGGTCGCCAGGGAGACCCGGGTTCATCGGTATTCTTTGTTTCGTTTGAAGACACCGTTATGCGTCTTTTCGCTGGCGACAATGTTGCAAAGCTTATCGACCGCATGGGGCTTAAAGAGGGTGAAATGCTTGAATCACCCATGTTGTCGAAGTCGGTGGAACGTGCACAGAAGCGTGTCGAGGAAAACAATTTCGGCATTCGTAAGCACTTGCTTGAGTATGATGACGTGATGAACACGCAGCGTAATGTTGTCTATACCCGTCGTCATCACGCATTGATGGGTGAACGCATCGGGCTTGACATTGTGAACATGATACGTGAGAATGTCGAAACCATCGTCGGTGAGCATAGTGCACAAAGCGATTATCCCGATTTGCGCATGAAAGTGATGTCGAACTATGCAATCGAGATACCTTTCAGTGAACAAGAGTTCCTGAAAATGGAGCCTAAAGATATGATTGAGAAGATTTATAACGAGGTGATTGCCACTTTCCGCCGCAAGAGCGACCGCATTGCCGAAGTGGCCTACCCGGTTATAAAGATGATAGTTGAACAGCATCCCGATGCCGTAGATAAGATGATGCGTGTGCCAATTACCGACGGCCGCCATACCTATGGCATACCTGTCAACATCGGCGAGGCTTACAAGAGTGAAGGCCGCAGCATTGCCAAGGCTTGGCAGAAGGCTATTTTGCTGATGACTATCGATGAGGCATGGAAAGAGCACTTGCGCGACCTTGACCAATTGCGCCAGTCGGTACAGAATGCCAGCTACGAACAGAAGGATCCGCTCTTGATTTATAAGATAGAATCATTCAATTTGTTTGCTGCCATGCTCAATAATATGAATACCAAGGCGATATCTATATTGATGCGTGGCATGGTGCCCGTGCAGCAGCCTCAGCCGCAACCGCAGCAATCAGCTTCCGGTGGAGGAATGTCGTCATCGAATACGTCGGTGTCGAGCGATTTCGCCCGTCCGTCAACGCCGCAAGTTGCCATGCCGGGCGACCCATCGGCCGGTCGTCGCCAACCACAATACACCGAGAGCAAGGAGGCTTATCCCGGAGCTGATGCGCAACGTCGTGTGGCCGGCCAGCCCCAAGGCCAGCAACGCCGCCACACGCCCATAGTTAAGACAGGACCGAAGGTGGGTCGCAACGACCCATGCCCATGCGGCAGCGGCAAGAAATATAAAGATTGCCACGGGAGACAGTGATAATAATTAGGAATGAGGAATTTTCCCTACGTCCTCTTGTTCCTAATGGTTAATAAATGACATAGCCAAATGCGCACACAATAGGCACGCATTTGGCTATGTCGCTTGTATTGTAAGGAAATGTTGCTTTGTTGTATAAATTCTTGAATCTCAATCGTTACTGTATTGGGTGTGTTAGAATTATGATACTCCCCCAATAACAATGTTGAAATTTTTGCCTCCTACATTTACGTGCTCTCGAATTCCTATTGATGGTGTGATGTGCGGCTATGATGATAAAAAAGGCGGGCAATCCGGTTCCATCCGGGTGCCCGCCTCTGCATATCGTTGCAGAAGTGTTTTTTTACATATTCATGCCGCCGCAGCAGTGGATAACCTGGCCGGTGACGTAAGATGAAAGGTCGCTGGCGAGGAATGTGGCCACGTTGGCAACGTCTTCGGGTGTTCCACCACGGCGCAAGGGGATTTGTGCTGCCCATTGCTTGCGAGTTTCTTCCGAGAGGGCGTTGGTCATGTCGGTGATGATGAAGCCCGGGGCGATGCAGTTGGCACGCACACCGCGAGAACCGAGTTCCTTTGCGATGCTCTTTGCAAGGCCTATCATGCCGGCTTTCGATGCCGAGTAGTTGCACTGGCCTGCGTTGCCCGAAACGCCCACAACCGACGACATATTGATGATGCTTCCGCCGCGTTGGCGCATCATGATGGGGGCGAGGGCATGGATGAAGTTGAATGCCGATTTCAAGTTTACGTTGATTACGGCATCCCATTGAGCCTCGCTCATGCGCATCATCAGGCCGTCTTTCGTGATACCTGCGTTGTTGACGAGGATGTCGATGTGGCCGAAGTCGGCAAGGATTTGTTCAACCACCGAGTGGGTGTCGTCAAAGCTGGCGGCATTCGAGGCGTATCCCTTTGCTTCAACGCCGAAGGCCTTTATTTCTTCTTCGGTCTTTTTGCCGTTTTCATCAATTACGAGATCGGTGAAAGCGATGCTTGCACCTTCAGATGCAAATTTCAATGCGATGGCTTTGCCTATGCCGCGTGCGGCACCGGTGATAAGAGCCACTTTTCCTTCAAGTAATTTCATAATTTTTTATAATTAGTGGATTGTTTCTTATTTTTCTACCATGAATGCGCCGCACGAATATCCGCCGCCGAATACGGTGAGGCCGAAAGTCGTGCCTTTGGGGTAACCGGCTACATTTTGTGCCAACACAAGGGCTGCGCTTGCCGAGCCGGTGTTGCCAAGTTCCTCGATGTTGTTGATGAAACGCTCGTCGGGCAGTTCAAGCTGGTGTGCCACGTTGCTTACGATGCGCTTGTTGGCCTGGTGGCAAATTATGTAGTCGAGGTCGGTGATTGTCATGCCGAGTGGTTTCACCACATTGTCGAGTGCGGTGATCATGTATTGGCAGGCGCGCACGAACACGTCCTTGCCGAAAGGCATGGTTATGCCGTCTTCATGCGGGCGCAGGTGCACTCCGTCGGGGCCTTTCCCGATGTTGCCCAGTCCGCAGGTGTAAATGCCGCGTATCGTCATGTCGCTGTCGGCTACGCGTTCTTTCGAGATGAAGTATGCCACGGCGGCATCGCCCCACAGGTGTCCGCACTTGGGGTCGCTTTCGTTGCGGTAGTAAGTATTGTGTTCCGAGCAAATGAGCAGGGCTTTTGTCGCCTTGCCCATTGCGAAGTATCCTTCGATTATTTCGAGTCCGTTGACAAACGACGAGCAGGCCGATGACACATATACGGCTTTGGCCCCGTCGATGTCGTATTTTTGTTGTGCCACGTGGGCCAGTGTGGCCACTGTGTCATAGGGAGAATAGCAAGCCGAAATGATAAGGTCAACGTCTTTTATGTCGTATGGCAGTGATTTCAAGGCATCTTCAATTGCGGCGAGTCCCATCGAGTCGGATCCTTCATCGGGGCCGGCGATCGAGCGGGTGACTATACCTGTGCGTTGCACTATCCAGTCATTGGTAAGACCGTTTACAGTGAGGAAGTGATCGTTGTGCACCCTTCCTGTCGGGACATAATATCCTGTTGAGTTGATATACATATTGGATTTGTCGTTATTTAAGTTTCTTGTTGTTTGTTTCTTATTCCGTTTAGGATAAAATCCTTCAAATATTCTCGCAACTTTAGTTTCTCAATTCCCAATTCGGCGAAGTTGTCGCGTATGTATGGAACATCGAGGCCTTGCAGCGACAGTATCATTACCATTGCCGTCTGTTCCACGTGCTTTATCTTGAAAACACCTTGCGTCACGCCTTCGTTAAGGATTTGCCGCAGTATTCCGGCTTCCATTGCCGTGGTGTTCCGGCGGGCGCGGTCCACCTTGCGGATGTCCATGAAAAAACCTGCACGGAGCGAACCATTGCGTAGCACTGCATCTTTGTAACACTCGAAGCGAACGAAGATGAAGTCCATCAGTTTTTGTTCCACCGGTTCGGGCTTGTCGAGTATTTGTGTCAATTTTTCCACGATTTTGTCGCTCTCGGTCTTTACCACAGCGTTGTAAATGTCGCGTTTGTTGCGGAAGTAGGTGTAGATGGTGCGCCGCCCCTTGTCCGAGGCTGCAGCAATGTCGTTCATTGTGGTGTTTTCTATACCTTTTTTCGCAAACAATTGCCGTGCGATTTCTATTAGCTTTTCCCTTGTTTTCAAAATCGTTTACGTGGTGTAGTGTGAGAATTGTCGGGTTGCACAATTCAGTGTCAACCGTGCAAAATTAGGTATTTATCCGCAACAATACAAATAATCGGTTAAGAATTAGGCCGGTTGGCGGCCAATTCGGAAATATCGTGTAATTTTGGGGTACAAAAAAACATTTGCATCATGAAACCGCTTGAAAATTTGGATAAATATGAGGTGGTGCTGGCAAGCAACTCGCCTCGCCGCAAGCAATTGCTTGCCGATTTGGGCATAAGGTTCACGACACACGTCATCGATTGTATCGACGAGTCGTTCCCTGCCGATACGCCGGTTATGGAAGTGGCGCAGGCTATTTCTCGTAGTAAGGCTGAAGCTTACAGGCAGTATGCCGTGGGTAACCGTCTGGTAATTACTGCCGATACTGTGGTAGTGTGTGGCGGCATGGTGATGGGAAAGCCGCACGATGCTGCCGAGGCTTGCGCCATGTTGCACAGCCTTTCGGGCAAGAAGCATCACGTGGTTACCGGTGTGACGATAACCACGGCAGGGCGGCAATCGTCGTTCAGTGCGATAACCGAGGTGGAATTTGCCGAACTTGCCAACGAGGAGATTGACTATTATGTGGATACGTTCGCTCCGACCGACAAGGCCGGGGCATACGGCATACAGGAATGGATAGGTTGCATAGGGGTGCGCGGCATCTCGGGCAGTTTTTATAATGTGATGGGGTTGCCGCTTCAACGCCTATATACCGAATTGAAGAAATATTAATACGTCTTATGGTATCGCAAGTTGAGTTTGTATTGCAGGAGCGGCGGCGCGGTTGCCATCTTGTCACCGGCGAGGTGTTGCGCCATTTGCCTCAGCCGTTGCCCCGGGTGGGATTGCTTAACCTGTTTGTTAAGCATACGAGTTGCGGATTGGCCATCAATGAAAATGCCGATCCTGATGTGCGGCACGACCTTGACAAGTTGCTCGACCGCATGGCTCCCGAGGGTGAACCGTATTACAGGCATACGCTCGAAGGGCTCGATGATATGCCGGCTCATGCCAAATCGGTGGTGACCGGGGTGTCGCTTACCATACCCATTACCCGCGGTCGCCTGAACTTAGGCACATGGCAGGGGATATATTTGTGTGAGTTTCGCGATGAACCTTCGCCGCGGCATATCGTTGCCACGGTTATGGGCGATTAATTGTCGGCGATGGTGACGAATACATCGACGTAGCGGTTAAGAGCGCGGCCTTCTATTGTGCGGTTGCTTGCAGCGGGGTCGGTGTCGCCGAGGCCTATGGCTTGTATTATATCGGGGTTGTATCCCATGCTTTCAAGGTATTCGGCCACTGTTTCGGCTCGTTCTTGCGACAATTCCCGGCTGTAGTCGCGGCTTTCGGTGTCGTCGGTCGAGCCGTATATGATAAGTTCCGAGAATGGTTTGTCGTCGAGCAGAGTGCCTATGTAAATCAGTTCGATCATTGCGCGGCTGTCAAGCTCGGTGCTGCGCGGCTCGAACAGTATTGAATTGTCGCCCGACACTTTCACGTAGGTCACCCCCTGCTGGTCGTCGTGGAACCACACGAAGTTGCGCATCTCCATACTGTCGCGGTTGGTGGTAGTGTCGGTGCGTATATACACCGGTTTCAGCCACCACCGGCTGGTGTCGGGCGTGATTTCATGTTCAGGGTAATCGTAATAAGTGTAAGTGAACGCCGTGCATGATGTGAAAACTTGCAAGGCGGCAATAATTGCCAATATTATGAGTGCGCTATATCGTTTCATTATGTAAAAGCTGTTTTATTGATTAGATTGTAAAAATACACAATAGTTTGCACTATCGCGCACATAAACAATGATAAATAATGTTTCAAGACGAAAAATGTTATTCGCACTCAGTGCGGGCGTAGTGGTGGGCGGCGTGGCACTCGTGTAGTGTTTTGTCGATGATTATGTGTCGGTTGGCCATTCCCGATATGACACTCATTTCGTGCGACACGAGTATTATGGTCGATTGGCGAGCAAGTTGCTCTATTATGCCATACAAGTGGCGTTCAAATTCCTTGTCGATATATGACAGCGGTTCGTCGAGCACCAGCACTTCGGGGTGTGAGATCATGGCACGGCCGAGCAGGGCGCGTTGCAACTGGCCTCCCGAGAGTGCACCGATGGGGCTGTTGCGTTTGTCGGTCATTCCTATGGTATCGAGTGTCGCGTCGATGAGGAACCGCTCTTCGGCCGATATGCGATGCAACGGTTTCATCACGCTTGGCAGTCCCATGGCAACCACCTCTTCCACTGTTACCGGAAAACGGTTGTCAATCATGTTTTTTTGCGGCAGGTAACCTGTGTCCAAGCGTTTTACCTGCTTCCGGTTGTGGAAAAATCTTACTTCTCCGGACGTAGGTTTCAGCAGTTGCAGCACCACCCTGAGCATGGTGGTTTTGCCTCCGCCGTTGGGCCCTGTCACTGCCACGAAGTCGCCACGGTTTATGGAGAGCGACGCATGGTCGAGTGCGGGGTGGCGGTTGCCGCCGTAGGTGACACACACGTCATCGAGTGTGATTATGGGGTCAGTTGTCGGCGATTGCATCGGTTATGTTCTTCAATTCAATTTCCCAATCATAGCTCATGGGATTTATTTTGACCATTTTAACTCCCAGTTCCTCGCCTATGGCTTCGGCTTGGCGGCTGTCAAATTCACGTTGCATGAACAGAACGTGTGCACCGCTTTCTCGTGCGGCATCGATGTTTTGTTTCAGTTTGTCGATGGGTATCTCTTTGCCTTCATATTCAAGGCTCACTTGTTGCAGGCCATAGTCGCGGGCGAAGTAGCTCAGCGACGGGTGCCACACAAGGAATGCCGCACTGCGCTTGTCGGCGAGTTTCGACTTGATGTAGGAGTCGAGGCTGTCGAGTTCGGTTTTGAAAGCGTTGAAGTTGGCGGTGTATGTATCGGCATTCGCGGGATCGAGTTCTATGACGGCGGCAAGCATATTTTGTGAAATGATAATTGCGTTTGCCACCGATGTCCACAGGTGCGGGTCGGCCTCGTCGTGCGACCCTTCGGGCGAAAAGTGAGTGCCGCGTATTACGTTTATGCCTTTGCTGTTGTTGTATATCTTCAGATCGGGATTGTTGATATGTGCTTTCCCCACAATGGCATCTTCAAAGCCTATGTACCCGATGCAGAAGTAAGCCATGCTATGTTCTATGTTCATCAGGTGGGTCATGCTCGGCTCGTATGCTTCGGGATTATTCCCCTCGTTGAGCATACAAGATATTTCGAAATTGTCGCCGACGATTTTCTTCAGCATGAATTTTTGAGGCAGAATGCTCACTGTTATCATGCGTTTTTCCTGCACCGAGTTGTTGCATGAAACAGGTACCAAAGCCGCAATCGCAGCCAAACAAATAAGTGCCGTTATTAGAAATTGCTTTCTCATATATCCCTGCATATGTGTGTCTCCGTTTTGTGTGCCCCGTCAGGCTTCGGTAAGCATGTGGAGGCGCTTTGCATATTAACGTAAGTAATAACAATCTTTCTTATGCAAAGATACGTTTTTTAACTGTATTGGCAAAAATAATAGGTGAAATTAATTATTTTTTATTTCAAAATAGTTAATTTTGGTGAAAGGCGGACACGATAATGGGGATACCGATATGGCACCCCCATTGTTTACTACATGAAAATATGCAGTTTTTTGTTAGAACTTGAATGTTACACCCACCAGTGTGGCAAGTTGCCTGTAATCGCCTGTGAGCATATATTTGAGTTCGCCTGTAAGCGACACCATGTCGGATATGGCATATTCGGCACCGGCGCCAAGGTTTGCACCGAAACGAGTGTCAGACCCCGGATCGTAATCCCAGTTGGATACGAATATACCGCCCAACGGATATACGCTGAAACTGTCCACTACGTCAAACACGTAGTGCAGGTTGATATCAACATCCCAAGTGGCCACGCCGCTTTGGCGGAAGTAGTAGTTGAATGATGGTTCGAGGCGCAATTCGTCGGTGAAGCCGATTTGCACACGGGCACCCAAGCCTATTTGGTTGGCTAAGGAACCGTGTCCCATTTGAACGCCGATTGCAATATCGCCACTGTCGGCGCGAGCGATGCAGAATGCACCAATAACACACATCAGTGATAACAAAAATTTCTTCATAATACTTAATTAAGTTTTTAATGTTATGTGATAAATACTAATTCCAAAGATACGGAAAAAAAGGCAGAAGCGAATGCCTTTTTTCGTTTTTATGACATTTGGAACAGGTTATCGGTTATATTTGCCTTTGTGAGAAGTCGGCGGTTTCTTCTATTCGGCTGTTGTGCTTGAGCGGCAGTGTCGGTTTGGGTTCTTCGCCGCGCGCCTTTGCGTTGCGCATTTTCTTGATTTGCTGTTTCATTTTTTCTTCGTCAAATCCCTGCCCATACACTCCGTTGACGTTGGCTTGGGTGACAAATGCGTGTGGGTCGATACTTTTTACTATCCTGAATATCGATATGGCCTCGATTTTCCGGCACATAACCAGGAGGATTTTCACATCGTGCTTTGTGTACCAGCCGGTACCGTGGATAAGGGTGCAGCCACGGTGAGCCTCGCTGATGATGGCATCGGCTATCTCCGACCATTTTTCCGAAATAATGTTGAACTGCACTGCCTGGCGGTTGGTGTTGATAACGTAATCGCACACGGTGGATATTACAAGCAAAATCACGTAACCATACACAATCTTGTCGATGCTGTGGAACAGCAGGTAGGAACTGGATATTATCACTACGTCCACATAAAGCATGGTGCGGCCTATGGTTACATTGCTCGATTTCGACACCATTGCCGCCACGATGTCGGTACCGCCGGTGCTGCCGTTATGCACGAAGACCATTCCTATGCCCATTCCGCACAACAGGCCGCCGAGCAGCACGTTCATAAATGCCTGTTGTTCCACGAATGGTTCGGTGAATAGCGGTTGCATCACACCCAGCAGGAGGCTTAGTACCGAGATGCCGAATATGGTTCGCAATACAAATGTGCGCCCCACTATGTGCCATGCAATGGCGAGCAGCAGCAAGTTCAAGACAAAGTTGGATATGGCTACCGGTATCTTGAACTTGAAGTATATCAAAGCCGAAACGCCGGGCATACCACCGATTACCACTTCTTCGGGCAGGATAAAAGCCGTGTAGCCGAATGCATACATAGCAAGCCCCAGAATTATCACGATATAATCTTTAAGGCTGCCCAATATTTGTTTCTTAAATTTCGACATAAGTTTCCATAAGTGAGTTTATGCACTGCGAATATACACAATAAGAATGAAATTAACATCTATAAAAAACAAAAAAACAAAATGACATTTAATCCAAACGGAGATTTGTGCAGGCTTTTAATTAATTAAAGGGCTAAAATTACCTTGGTATGGTGCCGCTATGTATAATATTTATTATATATTTGTAGGCAATTTTATATAATGTTTAATCTATAATTCTTTGTTAACGGTTTTATTATGAGTAAACTACGTTTATTTGCCAGGATGACTGTCCTGGCAATAGTGTGTGCCATGTGCTTGCAGGGGCGTGCGCAGACATCGCCTGTGGCATATGGAATTTTGCTCTTCGACCAACAGAATCAAGTCACACAGTTGGTTAGTTTCCCCTTTCCTGAGATGACCGGTTTTGAAGAAATTCAAGATTTCGGGTCGTTGTATTTGAGTGCTGGGGTTTATTATGATGGCTATTATTATGCCTCATCAAACGGTTATGCTACTACAAATGTTAAGGCCGAGGAATTGCTCCGCATTGATTTGGAGACCGGAGAACGTGCTACAGTAGGAGAATTTTCGGGATTTTCCAATAAAATAGCCGACATGACTGTAGATTATTCCACCGGCACGTGCTATGCCGTTTCGGGCAGCATCGGCGGTTCGGAAATGCCCGGCAGCAGCGCACTTTATACCATCGACCTTACCACAGCCAAGGCTGTGAAGGTTGCCGATATGGATAATTTTTATTTTTCGCTTGCCTGCTCTTACGGAGGGCAATTATACGGAGTTACCAAGTATGGCAATTTTATGGCAATCGATAAGCTCACGGGTGAGGAAACGCTGATAGGCAAGACCGAGATGCGGCCTACGGGAGATTGCTCGATGGAATTTGATCATACCGACAAGACGCTGTGGTGGACTATGAATGCTCTTGTACAGACTACCGGCGGATGGGATACTGAGGAAAGTTACGTGTGCAAGATTGATGTGGAGACAGGACTTGCCACGATAGTATCTATGATGGGGTCGGCCGGTGACGCGTCGGTTGCCGGGCTTTATGTACCGTTCACGGCTTCGGCCGATGGCACTCCGGTGGCAGTATCGGATTTCACTGTTACTCCCGACCCGAACGGAGCTTGCAGTGCCGAACTGAAATGGATTAACCCTACTGCGGTGTTTGGCGGTGGAGAGCTTACGTCAATCACAAGTGTAAATATTTACAGGAACGAAGTGCTTGTGAAATCGCTCGACGGCATGATACCGGGTGAAACTGCTTCATGGACCGATAATATAGAAGGTGAAACCGGCTTGCTTGCAACATACGAGATTGCCGCCGTCAACGAGAAGGGTCGCGGTGTTTTGACCGATACGACTGTGTTTGTGGGTGAAGATGTTCCCGGCGAACCGGCTAATGTGTTGCTCACAAAAGTTCATCCCGATGAAGTTGCTGTTACATGGGATGCTCCGAATACCGGTGCTAATGGCGGATGGTATGATCGTTCAACGCTTACATATAATGTTGTGCGCCAACCCGACGGTATGGAAATTGGAGCCGGACTTACTGAGCCTGCCTGCACTGATGCCGGGATAAAGCAAGTGGCAACTTATACATATGAAATTACCGCATCGACCAAGGCCGGGAAGGGAACTTCGGCGACAAGCGATGTAATTGTGCTCGGGCCGGGTAACAAACTGCCTTATTCGTGCAGTTTTGCCAATGCCGACGAAGTGGCCACATGGACTATAATAGATGCCGATGGCGACGGCCGCACATGGTCGCAGGGATATTCTTATGGAAGTATGCAGTATAATAATGCGTATAATTCTACAACACCGTCGGATGATTGGTTGATTTCCCATGATTTTGAACTTAAAGCCGGAAAGAATTACAAGGGCACATTTGCAATCAAGACGCAGACTTCGGCCAAAATGAAAGTTTTCTTGGGGCAGGGTTCAAAGGTTGAAGACATGACCGAGGTGCTTTATGAAAACGAGGCCTTGAAGTCTTTATCGTCATCGGTGTTCTCTACCATAGAATATACATTCACTGTAAAGGAAGACGGGATATATAATATAGGTTTCTACATTTATTCCGATCCGCGTACTTATTTTACCTACCTCACCGATATCACCCTTGAGGAGGTGGCCGATAACAATTTGACGGTGCTTGGTTTTTCAGGTCCGAAAAATGCAGTTGTCGGAAACAGTTATACATATAACGTTGAAGTTGCCAATAAAGGCGTAAATGCGGCCGATGCTTTCCAAGTGTTGCTGAAAGATGCTCAAGGTAGCACGCTTGCCACTGTCGATGTTGCTGAAGCCCTTGAAACGGGTGCCTCCCGGATTGTGGAAATATCGTGGACTCCCGAAACTGAAGGAGCCGTGACGGTACACGCCGAGGTGGCATATGCCAAGGATGAAGTGTCGGGAGATAATTCGTCGGAGTCGATTGAAGTGACTGTGTTGCCCGAAGGCAGTGCCGAATTTGTCGAGATAGGTACCATCACAGGCAGCTCTCGTTATATCTTGTTTGACGTTTATAACAGCAATGCTGCAGCTCTGAACATCTATACTCCGAGTGAGATAGGGAAAGAAGATGGCGTGGTTGAATCGTTCAACTTTACGGTACAAAACGGAATGTCGGATGCCAGAAATGGCATACCCGTAAAGGTGTATATGGCCAACACCGATTTGACGCAAGCCACCACGTGGATACCCGAGGCAGAGATGACGCTTGTGTATGATGGCACTATCGATATACCGTCGGGAACAAGCGAAATAACACTTGAACTGCAAAAGAAGTTCTATTTTGAACAAGGAAAGAACCTTGCCATACTCACAGTGAACGACTTGCCCGATGGTACATATTATAATGGTATTAACTACCCATGTTTCTCTACAGATGACTCGGTTGGGACTTACTATTGGGGCAGCAGTTACACGGCATTCTCGTTCAATACCACCACTGCCAACTACGGAAACACCAAATTTGGCAGCAAGGCTTCGGTAACGTTGCAGATGCGTTGCGACGGAGCTTCGATAAAGGGTTCGGTTACCGATATGGAAGGAACGCCTATAGCCGGAGCCGAGGTGACAATCGTGGAGCGCAACATAACAGTCGAAACCGATGCCGAAGGAAATTATGAATTGAAATATGTTCCCGATGGCGATTATACCGTTACTGTGACGAAGCAGGATTATGCAACAGTAACAAAAAATGTAAGTATTACCGGTGGTGCGGATGTCGTGCTGAATGCCACACTTGTGGAGTTGCACGCTTGCAGCGTGAGCGGCATTGTTACCACACTCGATAAGCAACCTGTTGCCGGAGCCACAGTGAACCTGTCGGGATATGAAGATTATACCACGACAACCGACGATTCGGGTGCCTACACGTTTGAATCGGTTTATGTGTCGGATATTTCATATAGGTTGACCGTTAAGAAAGAATGGTTTGCCGAGCATATTGCGGAAGTTCCTGTTATCGGTGTTGATATAAAAATCGACAGCATAAAGCTCGAATATCTTAAATACGCACCGGTCAATGTGCTTGCAACCGAAAGCGATGCCGGGGTAACGGTAAATTGGCAGGCTGCGTCGAATGCGACCACGTTACGTACCGATGGTGGTACATTGAATGGGAACCTTGGCATATCAGCCGGGAATGAAAATACCGTCCTCGGAACTATTTATCGGGAGCCGATGGCTCTTACCGAGGTAAGTTGGTATCAGACGCTTGCCGGTGGCCCGCACTATTATGTCAATGTATTTGTGCTTGCTCTTGACGAAGAAGGCAATCCCACAAGCGACGTGTTATATACCGAGGAGGTTGCTGCCACTGACGACCAATGGAACACTCATGTTTTGCCCGATACGGTGTTTGCTCCCAACGGTTGCGTGATAGGTTTGAGCTATATGAACGGTTACCTTGGAATCGGTATTGATGGTGGAAAAGACCTGGTTTACCCGTTCAAGGAGAATACTCATGTGTTTGCTGCCACTTATACCAACGGAGAATTTGATTTTGTCGAAAGAGATGGCATTCGCAGCAACTTGATGATTAGGGGTAAAGGTTACCGCCTTGCCGACAATGGCGGTGAAAGCAGCCTGCTTGCCGATGGAGAGGCGATGCCCGACTTCTGCACTTATAATGTGTGGCGTGTGAAACACGGTGACGAAGGCAATGCGACGGCATGGGTTCCGGTAACAAGTGTTGCCCAGTCGGATATGACTGTTGCCGACAACCTTGCAGGGGCCGAGGCCGGAATGTATGCTTATGCCGTTAAGACGGTTTATCCCGACGGTTCGGAGTCGGAAGCGGCATTTTCACCATTGATGGCTCACAATATGTATGCACGGGTTGTTGTGAATGTTAAGTCGAATAGTGAGGGCGAAGGTGCCACAGGAGCAGTTGTCACGCTTAACGGTAATACTTATGGCAGTAGCTATACAGCCGTGGTTGACGAAGCCGGTGCCGCCACTTTCGATAATCTTGTAAAAGATACTTACAAACTTACGATAACCCTTGCCGGATATGAGAATGTCAATACTTCAGTCGATTTCTCAAGTGACGACGATTACTCGACCGACGCATATTTGTTGAAGGAGATAATTGTCGCTCCCGAGAATTTGAAAGTGGAGCTTGTGAATGGTTCGACAAGCTCGGTGTTGTTTACATGGAATACCACCGATCCCATCGAAGAAGATTTTGAAAGTTGCGAAGATTTTGAAATCAATCCTGCGGGAGATACGGGGTGGACTTATATTGACGGCGACGACCAATACACTTACGGTTTCCAAAATGCGGAATTTACCAACATGAATGGCAAGATGGCATTCATGGCATTCAACCCATCGTCGGTAAATCCGTCGCAAGCCGAAAATGAACAGTTGAAACCACACAGCGGCGACAAATTCCTTGCAAGTTTTGTGGCTCTCGGTGGCAGTGACGACTGGTTTATTTCGCCTGAATTGTCTTATGCAAGTGATTTCGGGTTCAGTTTCTATGTAAGTTCTTATGATACCCAAGATGGAAATCACGATATATTCTGTGTGGGGTACACACTTGAGGCCGACCCCACTACCGATGATTTCGTATGGCTTGCCAAGAATGTGAAGCCGGTTACCGGTTGGACCGAATATTCATATACCGTTCCTGCCGCAGCCAAGCACGTGGCCATACGCAATGTTTCGACCGAAGAATACGGATTTATCCTTATGATCGATGATGTGAAAATAGGCCAACTGCCTGTTGTCTCGCGAATGCGTGCGGCTTCGGCATCTGCAGTACAAACGCCGGGAGTGACTTATGAGGTATATCTCGATGGAAACAGTTTGGGTGAAACTTCCGAGATAAGTTGGCAATTCGACAATGTGTCGGCCGGTGAACACACTGCCGGGGTCAAGGCTGTGTATAACTCGGGCGAGTCGGAGATGGTTACTATTACATTTGATACACAAGCTTTGGGCGTTGAAGATGTATATAGCAACTCGCTCAAGGTATATCCCAATCCTGTAAGCGATCGACTGGTTGTAGAAGGCGAATATACACGTCTCATGTTGACCAATATGAGCGGAGCAACGGTGATGATGCTTGATGACAAACAGTCATCGGTCGATGTATCGTCGCTTCCTGCAGGAATGTATATTCTTACCATTATTGACGATAATGCCGGAACCCGTGCCACACGTAAAATAAGTGTTGTGCGATAAATTCCGATAAATATGAAAAAGTGGTTGCAAGGGCTTTAAGAACCTTGCAGCCACTTTTGTTGTATCAAAACCGGAAACGGCGTGTCATGTTTCGTATTTTTTGTATATTGCGCCATGCGATTGACAAATGTCGCAATCAGGGCAAATTTTGTGTAAAAAATTTGCATGGTTGGATATTCTTGCATAACTTTGTGGCATAATAAAAGATATAAATGTTATGAACGTAACCGCTTCTATCATCAACTTGCTATCTGTTGTCCTACACGTCGTCTTGTCGATTAGCGTCGTGGCAGTGATTATGGATATTATCGTAAGGTGAAGGAGGAAGCAATGCAGCGGTCGGAATAACGGCATTGAAGCATTTGGTAAAAAATAACATACAGAACCTTTCCTCCAAAAAAGCAAGAGACTGATGGCGGAAAGGTTTTTTATTTTTCAATTAAGTGCCGGCCATTGTATTATGAAGAAGATGTTTATTGAATTTATTTTTAGTATGAAACCGAATGTTTTTTGTCCATGTGGGTGTGGCGGAATGTGATGTGCCGCACCCACTATGTGGCAAATAAAGGAAATAAACACTTGGTTTCCAAGAAACAATATATAGCAAAAAAAACATAATGAGTATTCCATTAAGAAGTTCGATATCGACCCAGGGTCGCCGCATGGCCGGAGCAAGGGCCTTGTGGCTTGCCAATGGCATGAAACCCACACAGCTGGGCAAACCTGTTATAGCCATCGTCAATTCATTCACGCAGTTTGTGCCGGGGCATACCCATTTGCATGATGTGGGGCAGATGGTGAAGCACGAGATTGAGCAAGCAGGGTGTTTTGCCGCCGAATTCAATACAATTGCCATCGACGACGGCATTGCCATGGGGCACCAAGGCATGCTTTATTCGTTGCCGTCGCGCGATCTTATAGCCGACAGCGTGGAATATATGGTTAATGCGCACTGTGCCGATGCAATGGTGTGCATAAGCAATTGCGACAAAATCACGCCCGGTATGCTCATGGCTGCCATGAGATTGAACATACCCGCGATTTTTGTGTCGGGTGGTCCAATGGAGGCCGGGCACCTTGGCAATCGTGCTCTCGATCTTATCGATGTTATGGTTGATGCTGCCGACGACAGTATCGACGATGCAACAATTGCCGAGGTGGAAGGTTGCGCTTGCCCCACGTGCGGTTCGTGCTCGGGAATGTTTACGGCCAATTCCATGAACTGCCTTGTGGAGGCTCTCGGACTCGGATTGCCGGGGAACGGTACTATTGTTGCCACTCATGCCAACCGTGTGAAATTGTTCAAGCAGGCCGCAAGGCTTATTGTGGAGAATTGCCGCAAGTATTACGATGAAGGCGACACGAGTGTGCTGCCGCGCAGTATAGCAAGCCGCCAAGCCATGTTGAATGCCATGACGCTCGACATTGCCATGGGAGGGAGCACCAATACGGTGCTGCACTTGCTTGCCGTGGCCAACGAAGCCGAGGCCGACTTTACGATGGATGACATTGACGCGCTTTCGCGCCGCACTCCGGTATTGTGCAAAGTAGCTCCAAATTCAAAATATCATATCGAGGATGTGAACCGTGCCGGTGGCATTATGTCGATTATGGGCATACTTGCGTCAGGCGGGTTAATCGATACATCGCTGAAGCGCGTCGATGGGTTGACGCTCGGCGAAGCCATTGAACGTTATTCTATAGAAGGCGGTAAATTCGATACTGCCACGGCATGGTTGTGGAAGAGTGCTCCGGCCGGAGTGAGGTCGGTAATGCTGGGCGGACAGGAAAATTATTATAAGGAACTTGATGCCGACCGTGCCGCAGGGTGCATACGCGACTTCGACCATGCATATGTGAAAGATGGCGGCCTTGCTGTGTTGCGCGGCAATATTGCCTTGCACGGGTGTGTGGTAAAGACTGCCGGTGTTGACGAAAGCATTTTCCATTTCCGCGGAACGGCTCGTGTGTTTGAGTCGCAGGAAGATGCTGTCGAAGGTATTCTTGGAGGCAAGGTACAGGCCGGCGACGTGGTGGTTATCATATATGAAGGGCCTAAAGGCGGACCCGGTATGCAGGAGATGCTTTATCCGACTTCATACATCAAGTCGCGCCACCTTGGCAAGGAGTGTGCTCTTATCACCGACGGGCGTTTTTCGGGTGGCACATCGGGGTTGTCGATAGGCCATATTTCTCCCGAGGCGGCACGGGGCGGTAATGTGGGGCTGTTGCGCGACGGCGATATTATTGACATAAATATTCCCGAGCGCAGCATCAACGTGCTGTTAAGCGACGAGGAACTTGCGGCGCGCCGAGCCGAGGAAGAAGCCAAGGGCAAAGACGCTTTCAAGCCCACAAAGCGCAGCCGTGTGGTATCGAAGGCATTGCAGGCATATGCCTCGATGGTCACATCGGCCGACCGTGGCGGAGTGCGTGAATGAAAAAAGTAACAGAGTAAACGATATATACACATATAAGTATAACAGAGATATTATGAATGAAATGATTTCAGGAGCCGAAGCGTTGGTACGCTCGTTGATGGCCGAGGGGGTCGATACCATATTCGGCTATCCGGGCGGGGCTATTATACCGGTTTTCGACCGCCTGTATGATTATAAGGACCGCTTGCGGAATATTTTGGTAAGGCACGAGCAGGGCGCCATTCATGCGGCACAGGGCTATGCGAGGGTGTCGGGGCGCACGGGTGTTGTGGTAGTGACTTCGGGACCCGCGGCCACCAACGTCATCACAGGGCTTAGTGATGCCATGATGGACAGCACGCCGCTTGTGGTTATTACCGGGCAGGTGGGCAGTGAACTGCTTGGGTCGGACGCATTCCAGGAGACCGATGTGATAGGCATCACGCAACCGGTGACCAAGTGGAGCTACCAGATACGCAACGTGGAAGATTTGCGGTGGGCTGTGGGGCGTGCGTTTTATATTGCATCGACTGGCCGTCCGGGGCCTGTAGTCCTTGACTTTGCCAAAAATGCGCAGACGGCCATGATGGAATGGCGCGGATATAAGAAGTGCCGTTTTGTGCGTACCTATGAACCGTGTCCTGAAATCAGCGAAGCCGATGTTGACAGGGTGGCACAAATGATTGACAAAGCAAAGCGACCGTTGATAATTGCTGGTCACGGAGTGGAGATTGCCGGTGGCGAGCAAGAGCTTTTGCGTCTTGCCCGTAAAGCCCAAGTTCCGCTTGCGACGACCCTTTTGGGATTGTCAACCGTTGATTCCGACGAACCATTGTTTAAGGGATTTGTGGGTATGCATGGCAATGTTGCTGCCAATGTTGCGATAGGGGAGTGCGACGTGCTTGTGGCCGTGGGTATGCGCTTTGACGACCGTGTGACCGGCGATCCGGTGCATTTTGCCACACAGGCGAGTGTGGTACATATCGATATAGATTCATCGGAATTCGGTAAAATTATAAAGCCGGCAGCCACTATTCACGGCGATGCAAAGGCTGTGCTTTCGATGCTTGCCGACAAAGTGTCGCCTGCTCGGCACGACGAATGGCTTTCAAGTTTTGAAAAAGCACGCAAGGTGGAGCTTGAAAAGGTGATAAAACCCGAGTTGGATGATTGCAGCCGCATAACCATGGGGAGTGTGGCCCGCAAGGTGGCCGAGGCTGCCGGGCGTGGTGCGGTGCTCGTGACCGATGTTGGGCAAAACCAGATGCTTTCGGCCAGGTATTTCAAGTACACCGCTCCGCGCAGCATCATTACCTCGGGAGGCCTTGGCACAATGGGCTTCGGGTTGCCTGCTTCGATAGGTGCAAAAATAGGAGCCCCCGATCGCACTGTGTGCTTTTTCACAGGTGATGGCGGCTTGCAGATGACCGAGGAGGAGCTTGGCGTGATTTTACATTACGGCATCGATGTAAAGATTGTGTTGCTGAACAATAACTTCCTTGGCATGGTGCGCCAGTGGCAAACGTTGTTCTATGACAGGCGTTTCTCGGCAACCGAGTTGGTAAATCCCAACTTTGTCATGCTTGCCAATGCTTATGGCATCCCGGCCGAGGAAGTTGAAACGCCCGACCAATTGGATGCCGCAATCGGCCGTATGTTTGCTCATAAGGGGGCTTACTTGCTTAACATCAATATCGACCCCGAGGAACTTGTGTACCCGATGACTCCGGCCGGAGCGCCTTGCACTACCATTTTGCTGAATAAAGTTGAAAAATACGAACATTAATTCGTTTGTAATAATGGAAGAAATCAATAATAAAGAGCTGTTTACCGTAACGGTATTTTCCGAAAACCGAGTAGGCTTGCTCAACCAGATATCCATAATTTTCACTCGGCGCAAACTCAATATAGAGTCTTTGTCGGTGTCGCCCTCATCGATTGCCGGGGTGCATAAATTCACCATTACGGCATATGCCGACGAGACGACCATCGCCAAGCTTGTGCAACAAATAGAGAAACGCATCGATGTGCTGAAGTCGTTTTATTACCGCGATGATGAAATTGTGTATCAGGAAGTTGCCCTTTACAAGGTTCCTACAGCCGAATTGCTCGACGAAAAGAACCTTGAGGCGATAATACGCCACCATAATGCCCGCATACTTGAGATTACACGTGAATATACAGTAATTGAAAAGACCGGGCATGACGATGAGACCACGGCACTGTTCGAGGAATTGAAGCGTTATGACATACGCCAGTTTGTGCGCAGCGGACGTGTTGCCGTCACCAAGTCGCCCGAGGAATATGTGACGATGTACATTGAGGAACGTGCCAGGCGCAAAGAGGAGGTTGAGCGATGCTTGAGCGAAGAATAACCGAGGAAGGCGGTGTTTATTCCCACGAGTTTTTCCTTGCTGCCGGGGAATGTAATGCCGAGAGCATGATGCCGTTGCCGTTGCTTGTAAATCGTCTTATCAGGGTTGCGACCGAACATGCCAATCTTATGAACGTGGGTTATGCGCGGTTTGCTCCCGAGGGACGCGGCTGGGTGCTTACCAAGCTTGCCATCGAGATGCAGCGTTATCCGCGGGTGAACGACAATTATACCATTAAGTCGTGGATTGAAGCAGCAGGTAAGTTGCTCTCGTTTCGCAATTTTGCGATATATTGCAATGGTGAAGTTGTGGGTTATGTGCGCTCGGAATGGGCCATGATCGACATGAACACGCGCAAGATGACCGACTTGTCGTCGGTAAAGGAACTGGCCGAGTCGGTTCGGCCCGATGTTCCTTGCCCTATGGCACCGCCATCAAGGATATTGCCTGTGAAGCAGGGGCGGACGGGAACTTATACATTCGGCTATTGTGATGTGGACTTTAACCGCCATGTCAACACGATTCGTTACATAGAGCGGTTTATGGACCAATGGCCGATGGAGCATTACGACCATTATCTCGTATCGCGCTTTGAGATTGTGTTCATGCGCGAATGTCGGTATGGGGCAACTGTCAATATAGTAGTTGACGATACCGATGTGTACGATTGCCGTGCCGAAATCTACGGCGGAACAGTGGCGCATTGCCGGGCACGGTTTAAATTCAGTGAATTGAAAAAATAATATATATTTTACTTAGACATAAAATTACTATTATGGCAATTTTAAATTTCGGCGGTGTTGACGAGAAAGTAGTCACCCGCGATGAATTCACACTTGAAAAAGCGAGAGAAGTATTGAAGGACGAGACTATCGCCGTTATAGGTTACGGTGTGCAGGGTCCGGGTCAGGCACTTAACCTGCGTGACAACGGTTTTAAAGTGATAGTTGGTCAACGCAAGGAGAGCAAGACTTGGGACAAGGCTGTTGCCGACGGCTGGGTTCCGGGTGAAACTCTCTTTGAGATAGAAGAAGCCGCAAAGCGTGGCACAGTTATCGAATATCTGCTTAGCGATGCAGCACAAATTGCGCTGTGGCCTACCATCAAGAAGCACTTGACGGCCGGTAAGGCACTGTATTTCTCGCACGGTTTCGGCATCACCTACAGTGAGCGCACAGGCATAGTGCCGCCCAAGGATGTCGATGTGATAATGGTTGCACCCAAGGGATCGGGCACGTCGTTGCGTACTATGTTCCTGCAAGGCCGTGGCATCAATTCCAGTTATGCCGTTTATCAGGACGCCACAGGCCATGCCCTTGACCGTTGTATAGCACTTGGTATAGGTGTTGGCTCGGGTTACTTGTTTGAGACCACTTTCAAGCGTGAAGTTTACAGCGACCTCACCGGCGAGCGCGGTTCGCTCATGGGAGCAATCCAGGGCTTGCTGCTTGCCCAGTATGAAGTGCTGCGTGAGAACGGGCATACCCCTTCAGAAGCATTCAACGAGACCGTTGAGGAACTCACGCAGTCGCTCATGCCGCTATTTGCTGCAAAGGGTATGGACTGGATGTATGCCAACTGCTCGACAACTGCACAACGCGGCGCACTCGACTGGATGGGCCCGTTCCACGATGCCATAAAGCCTGTGATGGAAAAGCTGTATGAAAGTGTAAAGACCGGCAACGAAGCTCAAATCTCGATTGACACCAACAGCCAGCCCGATTATCGCGAAAAGCTCAATGCCGAACTGAAAGCCCTGCATGACAGCGAGATGTGGCGCACCGGTGAAACCGTCCGCAAGCTCCGTCCCGAAAACAACTGATACTGCAATAAATATGAAACGATGTTAAGGGGGTGTATCAGAATGTATGTAAAAGTACATTTTGATACACTTTCCTTTTTCCTGACGCTTTTTCATAGCGTACCTACAAAATGCCAGGGAGCCAACAATGCATCCCCTCAGGCCCTTCATATGTTTCTTACGTTTTTTTGATTTTGGTGCAGTCTGGTAGTGTTGCAAAGAAAAAGGCGTCGTTTCTCAACGTCGCCAATATCTAACTACTATGGTAAAGTTTATATGTTTTTGTTTAATCTGTTTTTCTTCTATGTCAAGTCATTTGTGGCAATTGCATGACTTTCCGCCTTTGCACCTCTTCCGGTTGCCGATTGTACGGTATATTCCGGTTGCCATCAGCCCGAATGCTGCAATGATTATGATTATTGTCAATATCTGCTGTACCATCATGCAAATTTCCACATTGCAAAATTACATTGCCGTGCCGACGTGTGAAATACCAAGTTATGGCGTTTTTTCTTGGCGTTTTTAATCATTAATGGGGATAGCACATTAATTGCAGCCGGTGTAACTTTGCATCGGTAAAGATACCCGTGCCATAGGGTTGCGGTTGTGCAAAAGTTATGCTACCTTTGGGTACCATATGATAAACAACCGCAATAGTATGCCTCGCAATTCGCATTATCTTTACAATAGACAAGACGTGATGAAGAATTACTTGTTTGACGAAAATATGAAGATGGCTAATCTCATATTGATTAAGCCGAGTTTGATACTGCTGTTGCCGCGTTTCAACATTCCATTGGGTTTTGGCGACAAGAGCGTGAAGGAATTGTGCCAAAACCATGGCATATCGGTAGGCTTTTTCCTGCTGATATGCAATATATATTCCCACGATAATTATGTGCCTGCGCTCGACAAGGTGCTTGCCACCGACATGAGTATGCTCGATTGTTACCTCGAAGCGTCGCATCGTTATTATCTTGACAGGCGGTTGCCGCATATAGCCAGGCATATAGCTCGCATGACGGCTGAAATGAACGGCCGTGCGGGCGACATATTGAAACGTTTCTTTGAGGAATATAACAACGAAGTGGTGGCTCATTTCAAATATGAGGAACAGAATGTGTTCCCGCACTTGAAAAAGTTGCTTGCCGGTGAGGCGGGCGATGGTTACAGTATTTCGCAATATTCGCCCAGCCATACCAACATCGAGGATAAATTAGACGATTTGACGCAAATATTGTTTAAGTATCTGCCCGAGGAAGTCAAGGCATATGAGACTATAGGGGCCGTATTTGACATATTGCAATTGTCGGAAGACTTGAAAAAACATTCTTTGATAGAAGAAAAAGTGCTCATACCATATGTAGAGCATTTGGAAAGGAAACAGGTGCGATGAAATTGAAGATATTGATAGTAGAGCCGTCGCAGATAATCGTGGAAGGTCTGCGAAGTGTGCTTCACGACGATCCGCGGCTGGAAGTGGTGAGCGTGGCTGAGGATGCATCGATGCTTGAAGAGCGTCTTGCCGCTCATCACCCCGACATGGTGGTGATAAATCCCGGGTTACTGCCATATTCGACGCAAATGCCGGCTGCGATGGAATTGCCAGGTGGTATATTTTCGGTGGCTCTCGTTTACCAATATTTCGAACCCGCATATTTGAGGAATTTTGATGCTGTAATCGATATACGCGAATCAAAGCATAACGTGATTGCGATGTTGACGAGCCTTGACCGTGAAGAAAATGAAAAGAAAGACGGGCGGTCGTCGGATGCTTCGGATTTGACGAAGCGTGAGCGCGATATACTTGTGCTTGTTGCCAAGGGGCTTATGAGCAAGGAAATAGCCGAGCAACTGAATATCTCAATCCACACAGTGATATCGCACCGTAAAAACATAACCAAGAAAACCGGGATAAAATCGGTCGCGGGGTTGGCGGTGTATGCGATGCTTAATAATTTGATGAACGAACCGATAGGAGCCGAAGGGCATAACGGTGATTCCGAATGAAGAAAATCGCCCTTCTGTGGGGGCGGGCTATTGCATATTAGCAACAAATGCATTAACTTTGCACCGCAATTTCGGGTAAAAAGGCCTGAACCGTCGTTATCGGTTAAATTGCATTACACACGTATTGGGATTACCCATGGCTGCGTAGTCGGGAAAATGATGCTAAACTTCCGAGAAACAGACCATGAGGTGTATTGAGCGGCTACCATATATGCCGTTGCGCGATTCTTCTCCATAAATTAAGGCGCAGCGAAAGGCAAAGGTGGTCGTCCATATGTTGTTGTGTGTATTTTGCCGGTTTGCGATTTGGAAGTATAGGATTAAAGCACTACCTTTGCACCCGGTATTTGAGAGAATTAAACATTAAGAAACAAAAAAAGAGAAAATACAGCCATGTCAAAAGTTTGTCAAATCACAGGCAAAAGGGCGATGACCGGTAACAACGTATCGCACTCTAAGAGGAGGACAAAACGCAAATTCAATGTAAACTTGTTCTCAAAGAAATTCTATTGGGTGGAAGAAGACCAATGGATTCGCTTGAAACTGTCGGCAGCAGGTCTGCGACTGATCAACAAGATAGGTGTAGATGCAGCTTTGAAGAGAGCCGCAAAAAAAGGTTATCTAACTCAACTTTAATAATTTGAAGCAAAATGGCAAAGAAAGCTAAAGGCAACAGGGTACAAGTGATACTTGAATGCACCGAGCAAAAGGCAAGCGGAGTGCCGGGAATGTCGCGTTACATTACCACCAAAAACCGCAAAAACACTACCGGTCGGTTGGAATTGAAGAAATACAACCCCTACCTTAAGAAAGTAACTGTTCACAAAGAAATTAAATAATACACACTGACTCATGGCAAAGAAAACCGTAGCAACCCTGCAAAAGGGTGAAGGACGTACTTACAGCAAGGTCATCAGGATGGTTAAATCGCCCAAGACCGGTGCTTACGTTTTCAAAGAAGAGATGGTACCTAACGACCAAGTTCAGGCTACCCTCAACAAGTAAATCTGTAATATATATTTTTCCTAAATAACGGTTTCGGCACAAGGCATCAGCCTACGTGCCGAAATTTTTTTGTGTGCATGGGATTGTTTTATTTGTAATAAATTGGGATCAGTGGATTTTCCCGGTTGGTGGAGTAGGGGATTTCAGGAATATAGCTTGGCAAGCCTGAACATGAAGAAGCCTATGTCGC
>CALUMH010000023.1 GCA_944321685.1 uncultured Muribaculaceae bacterium | reverse complement strand
GTATCCGCAACGCCTGTTTATGGGCATTGCGGACATGAATTTTTTGCCTTATTGTTTTTTAGCGGACACCAATAATTACCTATAATGCACTGATGCTCAACCACAAAAAAATCCCTCTCTTAGCAAGAGAGAGATTGATGACGCAAAATTATGAATAATTATTGAGACATAAAAACATACGTGAAAATTTTTATTCGTCATTGTGGACAAAATTCGGGCAATTTTATTTATCTCGGTCAATAACGCACTGTTATTTAAGTCATTACCCCACCAATCCCTCTCTTGCTAAGAGACGGATTAGAGTATGATGTTCATTTTGAGTTTTCGGTATAATAATAGCTTTATAAATGAATTTAAGGAAATATCTATTAATCGGTGCCTGCATTGCAATAGCATCAAGTGTATTCGCACAGCAAGTTGACTACTCCGTGGTTTCCGTACCCGAGGAATCGGGCAACCAGTTCATCCGCATCACTTCCGATGCCGATTGCGTGTGCCTGCCAGTGGTGCGCCGCTCGGGCGAAAGCATCGACTGGCTGTCGAACCGCATTCTCGACATTTCGGTTGACGGGAAGCATATCGCCTACCTGTCGGCACGAAACAACACCACCAACATTTTCATAAAAGACCTGAACCGGCAAGGCAGCTCTATGCAACGCACCAACCGCTCGGCCGTGCTGGACTTCTCTTATTCGCCCGACGGGAAGTATATATGCTTCTCCGAAACTCGCGGAACCACTAACCAGATTTTTCAGACCGATGCCAACAACGGCTACGTGTGCAGGCAAATAACGAGCGGTAACCGCGACTACTCGCCGGTATATTCCGACGACATGGAACAAATCTTTTTCGCCCGCCAGGAAATGCGAAACGTGGGTATATGGGCCTACAACGTGAAAAACAATTTCCTTTCAACCTACGCCAACGGGCTTAACCCTTACCCCGTGAAGGGCGAGCAGGCATTCGTGTGTACCCGGCTAAACACCGCCGGACGCAGCGAAATATGGAAAATAAACTATGCGACAGGCTCCGAGGAATGCATAATCTCCGACCCGGGGCGCAGTTTCACCTCCCCGGTAATCTCGCCCGACGGACAGTGGTTGCTCTTCGTCGGCAGCAGCCGCATCGTGGCCGGCAACATGAGCTACCTCAATACCGACATTTTCGTGGCACGGCTCGACGGCACGGGAATGGCACAAATCACCTACCACGCGGCCGACGACTTGAGCCCCGTGTGGAGCCGCGACGGGCGCTACATCTACTTCATCTCGCAGCGCGGCAGCGCCACCGGCACCGCCAATATATGGCGCATGAACTTCTATTATTAATCATCAATAATCATACATTCATTTATAACTTAAATATCAATAATTATGAAAGCATTCAAATTGTGCCTACTATTGGCATTCATGGGGCTGGCAACAACCGCCTCGGCCCAGTTTGTTAATTCCAATTCTGGCAACAACAATTCAACCTCAATGGGCGGAGGCAGCTCATTCGACTTCACCGCCGTAAAGACTTCGGGCTGGAATCGCTTCTACGTGTCATATAACCCCTCAAAGATGACATTCGACTACGATGATGCCGATGACGTAGATTTTAAAGGATTCACCGCCGGATATTTACGCGGATTCAGCCTTACCCGCAAAATTCCGTTGTATATGGAAATAGGTATGGCGTTCCAGTATCGTACCTACAAAGACGAAGAAGACGGAACTGTATCCTATGAAGGCTACACGTTTGATGGCGGATACACCGACAAATACACTATGATGTCACTGAACATACCTGTGAATTTGCTGTACCGTTTCAACATTAACGACGATTTCTCAATCAGCCCTTACTTCGGACTTGATTTCCGCATCAACATTAGTGCCGATCGAAAGTTAGAAGTATATATAGAAGATGAAAATGAATCTGAAGAATACGACCTTTTTGAAAAGGACGAAGCGCAAACCGCAGGTTTTGATGATGCATGGGGGCGTTTCCAAGCCGGTTGGCACATCGGCGTAGGCCTCGACTACAAGGCACTGCACATAGGTGTGGAATATGGCAAGGACTTCAACGAAATAGCCAAGAAAGCCAAAATCTCAACCACTTCCATAACTCTTGGCGTGAACTTCTAAGCATTCGTTAAACAATAATACTACTTACTACATCAAATCCCTCGGGGTTGTCTCCTCTTGGTCTCTATAATCTTTACACAAAAGGAGCATTAAATCTATATACCATAGTCAAGTGCGAGGCAACCCATTTTTTCTTTTTTATTAATCTTAGATGTTGCGCCCGACACGTATAATAGGGTATGAGTTTATGAAGAATTTCAAGTTTTTGACAATGATGTTCGTTTTAGTTGCAATGAGCCTTGGTTTTGCAAGTTGTAGTGACGATGACGACAACAACGATGGGCCACAAAATCCCACAACTTCGATTGTCGGTAATTGGCAACAAATTAATAGTGCAGGAACAGTTATTACTGTACAATTCAGAGCAGACAGAACAGGCAGCGTACACTATGAATATACTAATGGCAACACCGAGACAGAATCAATCGAATATGACTACATTGAAAGTGATCGTACTATAACAATTATTGGTGATTCTCAGTTAAATGGTTATTATACAGTAACCCTCACAGCCAATATATTGCGCTTAGAATTTGGTACACAATATTACCAATTTACTCGTATCTGAAAAATAGAGTTTTGTTAATAGTCTGTTTAATCTCTTTAGTAGATCGCAATTTCAACAGGTTCTAAAAAATTATACCACATATCTATTCCTGCGGCATACAGACGATAAACAACATTTCACTGTATGCCGTTTTTTTAAACACGAGTACGTGTCTTGTTCCATTAAGCCGAGCCATTCCACATAGCACGGCAATATGGCGGCGGCGTAGCCGTCAAACCATGCTTAACCTCGGGGGAAGCGACCGCAGGGAGCATAACCCGAGGGGGGATCCGGCCGAGCCCGGTGCCGGCCTCGTGGAGGTCGAATATCGGCAGCAGAACATTCGACCTCTCCGAGGCCGTTATTGGAGGTTGTGTGTCAGTCCGCAGGTTCGGCTGCGCCTCACGCTGCGGTTAAGCATAATTTGACGGCTACGCCGCCACTACACAAGTTGCAGCCCGCGATTATAACCTACACAAACAATAATACAATTAACTAACGGTTGCGCCCGACACGGGATTTAGGGCACTGATATGAAAACTCTGAAATACATATTTATGATACTGCTGCTCGCGGCCACCGCAGCAGGATTCGCATCATGCAGCGACGACGATGAACCAGACGGCGGCAGCAGCCACCGAAGTGGCAACTTGATTGGCACCTGGAAAGCAGATGTAAGCGACCAATTCCCCGAGCAGCAAGATCATTGGTTAGGATACATATTCTATGACGACAACAAAGCCATCTCAATTGAATGCATTACCGACTTTGACGGCGATGTCGATTACGGTGAGTATGAAATAACCTATGAATATGATGCTGAAGACGGGATTCTGCGCTGTTGGCATGGCTGGGAAGCAGACATAACCCAACATACCAACATGATATACACCCTAAAATTCACGTCGCCCGATTCTTTCATAATAGACGGTGAAGACGTTTATAGCCGCGTTGACCGCTTTTAAAACCCATGAAGATCGGGCAGATGATTAATTTTATTGACGCATCCGCATTTCCGGTATCGCCATTTAAGAAAGTTCTTAGGGGGGATACCGGGCGGCGTAGCCGTCAAACCATGCTTAACCTCGGGGGAAGCGACCGCAGGGAGCATAACCCGAGGGAGGTGATGCCGGCCGAGCCCGGTGCCGGCCTCGTGGAGGTCGAATATCGGCAGCAGAACATTCGACCTCTCCGAGGCCGTTATTGGAGGTTGTGTGTCAGTCCGCAGGTTCGGCTGCGCCTCACGCTGCGGTTAAGCATAATTTGACGGCTACGCCGCCACTCTACAAGCAATTATGACCTACACAAAAATAATACAATTAACTAACGGTTGCGCCCGACACGGAATTTAGGGCACTGATATGAAAACTCTGAAATACTTATTTATGGCACTGCTGCTCGCAGCCACCGCAGCAGGATTCACATCATGCAGCGACGACGATGACGACAACGGCGGAGGAGGGAACAACAATGCCAGAGAAATAGTCGGAACTTGGGAGAGGGAAACCGGAAATTACACTGAAAAAATGTCATTCTCACCCGACGGAGAATACTCATGTATAATGATCAACAATGAAACCGGCGACATCAACGAGGTTAATTCAGAATACGGAACTTACACGATACAGGGCAATACGTTAACCATACACCGACTCGGGTTGGGGATACCTGTATGAGAGCGTATATGAATATCGTATCAACGGCAATATTTTGACTCTGACAGAACCGGAATACACATATATCTTCAGGCGCGTGAATTAGAACGCCTATCACAGTTTGCGCGAAGCACTATGGTGGCGGCGAAGCCGTCAAACCATACTTAACAGACCGACAAAAGACGGGTGCTAATAACGCTGATAAGTTAGCGACAGCACCTGGAACTCGGTGCGGCGGTTGATTTGGTCGGCGGCGGCCTGGTCTTCGGGTGAAAGTTTTTCTATGAATTCCTCGGTCAACTCGTCGCCTTCCTTGAATTGCGGATACAGGCGGGCTATGCGCTTTGTCACCACTTTAGGCCTGGTTTCACCATAACCGTGCGGCTGCAAACGGGCAGTATCGATGCCGGCCGCCACAAGATAATCAACGACCGATTGCGCACGGCGCAACGATAATGCGTCGTTATATGCGTTTGATCCCCAGCGGTCGGTGTGCGAAGCCATTTCAATAGTAACATTGGGATTTTCGTTGAGTATCTCCACAAGTTCATCAAGAGCCGCTTTCGACTCAGGCCGCAAGTCGGCCTTGTCATAATCGTAGAAAATGTTTTCAAGCACCTGTGGCTTGTTGATAGACGGCAAGAAGAATTCCACGTAATACTCGGCATCCTCCTCGGCAATGTCGCTAACAAACTCCTGTTTCACATTCAAGTACCCCTTGGCACCGGCAAGCATCACATAGCGCACGCCGCGCTGCAAGTTGAACTCAAACGAACCGTCGGGCTTGCCTATCGCTTTTTGGTTCGACCCATCGTTTCCCACTATGCGTATCGTGGCGTCGGGTACCGGATATTCGTCCTTGTCAAGCACATAACCCACGATGGTTATCTTTAATTCGGGCTTTATGAAGCTGAATATGTGATCATAGCCGCGGGCATCGTTACGATTTGAACTGAAAAATCCCGATTCCCCCTCGCCGTAAGTTATACCGAAATCATCGGCAGCCGAATTGATGGGCGGTTTCATATTCTCCACCTTCCACGAGCCGTCGGGCTGCAAAGTGGCCTTGAACAGGTCAAGCCCGCCCATGCCGGGATGCCCGTCAGACGCAAAATACAATATGCTGTCGGTGCGGCAATAAGGGAAACGCTCGTCGCCGGGGGTGTTTATTTGGTCTCCAAGGTTCTCAAGCGACCCTACCTGTTCTTTCAGGTTGATGCGCCACAAGTCCTTACCGCCCTGCCCGCCCGGCATATCGCTCGAAAAATACAGGTACGAGCCATCGGCCGACACGGCCGGATCGCCATAGGCCGACAGCGTGTCGGCAGTGATTTCAAGTTTCACCGGTTCGCTCCACTGTGCATCGCTTCGCTGGGAAGTGAAAATTTCCACCGAAGTTCCCGAGTTCAGCTCCCTACGGGCTTTTGCAAGATACATGGTCGAGCCGTCGGGCGTGAACGACGTAATCCCCTCGTCAAACTCGGTGTTGACTCCGCCCTCTACAGGTTCGGGACGCTGCCAATTTCCGTTTTCGTCTTTCTTTGAAAAAAATATATCACTCTTCTTTGTTCCCGTGATTTCGCTTTTGGTTTCACCGGTTGCATCTTCGGTTGAAGAGGTGAAATACAGTTGGTCGAAATTTCCGTCGAGAAACATGGGACAAAAATCGGCACGACGTGAATTAAACAGACGCGCACTTTTCACTATGTAACGTGTAGGCTCCTCGCGCCACTGCAAGGCAAGACGGCACCCCTCAAGCCCCACTTGCGACAAGCGATGACCGGGAACATAGGTGAGGAAAGTCTCGTAATTTTTCATGGCAGCCGCATATTTCCCCTCGGCCTGCTGCGAGCGGGCAAGATGAAAGTATGCCATGCTGTCGGGATACTCATATCGCAAGGCATTCTGGTAAGCGGCCGATGCGCGCGGCCACATATTCAGCCTACGGTAGCACTCCCCCATCTTGAATGCCACCATGCCGCGCGTGGGTCGCTCCTCGCGGCTTTTCATCTTGTTGTAAACCTTTCGGTAAGTGTTGGCGGCATCGAAGTATTCGCCACGCAGGTATTGTTCCTCGGCATCGCTCAACTTTGCGCCACGGCACGAATTGAACAACACCGCGGCACACGCGGCCACGACAATGCAATATATGATTTTCACTCCTGTTCCCATATAAATATTTAACGTATCCCGGGCATTAATATTTTCCTGCCTGACAATAAAAAAGCCGCAACCTGCACCGGGAACGGTACAAATTGCGGCTTGATTAATCATTATAGCTTACCCCAAGGGGTTACAGAGCCTCTTCCTCGGTCTTTTCCACTTCGGCGAGTTCTTCCTTCACGCCCGGAGCATCCATGTCCTCGGTGTTGTAAACAATGAGCTTTTCATATTCACGGAGACCTGTACCGGCAGGTATCAAGTGACCGCAAATCACATTTTCCTTCATGCCCTCAAGGTAATCCACCTTGCCGTTGATGGCGGCCTCATTAAGCACCTTGGTAGTTTCCTGGAACGATGCGGCCGACATGAAGCTCGACGTTTGCAATGCAGCACGGGTAATACCTTGCAGTATCTGTTCCGATGTTGCCGGAACGGCATCGCGCACCTGTATTACCTTCAAGTCGCGGCGTTTCAGTGCCGAATTTTCGTCACGCAACTTGCGAGCCGTGATTATCTGCCCGGCTTTCACATTTTGCGAATCGCCAGGATCGGTAACCACCTTCTTGCCCCAAATGCGGTCGTTTTCGTCCATAAACTCACGCTTGTCCACAATCTGCTGTTCGAGGAAGAGCGTGTCGCCCGGATCGAGGATGCATACCTTGCGCATCATTTGTCGCACGATAACCTCAAAGTGCTTATCGTTAATCTTCACACCTTGCAGGCGGTAAACGTCTTGCACCTCGTTCACGATGTAATCCTGTACGGCTGTCGGGCCCTTGATGTTAAGGATATCGGTAGGAGTGATTGCACCATCCGAAAGCGGCGTACCGGCACGCACGAAGTCGTTCTCCTGAACAAGTATCTGCTTCGAAAGCGGTACAAGGTACTTCTTCTCATCGCCTGTTTTTGACGTAACGGTGATTTCGCGGTTACCACGCTTAATCTTGCCGAATGTCACTTCACCGTCGATTTCGCTTACGACTGCGGGATTTGACGGGTTGCGAGCCTCGAACAACTCGGTAACACGCGGCAGACCACCGGTGATGTCACCTGCGCTACCTGCGGCACGCGGTATCTTCACGAATACCTCACCTTGCTTTATCTCGTCGCCTTCGTTCACCATCAAGTGCGCGTTTACAGGCAATGAATAAGTCTTGACAAGCACCCCGTTATTATCAAACAAGTCGGCTTCGGGCACCTTGGTGCGGTCCTTCGACTCGATAATTATCTTTTCGCTGTTACCCGATGTCTCGTCGATTTCTTCACGGTAGGTAACGCCTTCAACAAAATTATTGAACTTGACCTTACCGGTAACTTCCGATACGATAACGGCATTGAACGGGTCCCATTCGCATATAACATCGCCCTTCTGCACCATTTCACCCGGCTTCTTGAAAAGTTTCGAACCATAAGTGATGTTGGCAGTGGTAAGCACCATCTTTGTGGTAGGCTCGATGATGCGCATTTCGGCCATACGACCCACTACCACTTCATGGTCTTCGCAAGGAACGGTGCGCAACTCGTCGATTTCAAGCAAACCGTCGTAACGAGAGGTAATCGACGAAACAGCGGCAATATTCGAAGCCACACCACCGACGTGGAATGTACGGAGCGTAAGCTGAGTACCCGGCTCACCAATCGACTGTGCCGCAATCACGCCCACAGCCTCGCCCTTCTGCACCATGCGGTTGGTGGCAAGGTTGCGTCCGTAGCACTTTGCACACACGCCCTTCTTGGCCTCGCATGTGAGCACCGAACGAATTTCAACCGACTCAATCGGCGAGTCGTTGATGCGCTGTGCCGCATCATCGGTGATTTCTTCACCACTCTTCACGATAACCTCGCCGGTAATGGGATCGACAATATCGTGAACCGACACACGGCCAAGAATACGCTCGCCCAACGAAGCAACCACATCCTCGTTGTTCTTCACCTCGGTGCAGACAAGTCCGCGCAATGTGCCGCAGTCTTCTTCGGTAATCACCACATCGTGTGCAACGTCAACCAGACGGCGGGTGAGATAACCGGCATCGGCAGTCTTCAACGCCGTGTCGGCAAGACCCTTACGGGCACCGTGGGTAGAGATAAAGTATTCAAGCACCGACAAGCCTTCCTTGAAGTTTGCAAGAATAGGGTTCTCGATGATTTGTCCGCCCTCGGCACCACTCTTTTGCGGTTTTGCCATAAGGCCACGCATACCCGAAAGCTGGCGAATTTGGTCTTTTGAACCACGGGCGCCCGAGTCGAGCATCATGTAAACCGAGTTGAAACCTTGGTTGTCGGCAGCGAGCTGCTTCATCAACGTGTCGGTGAGACGCGAATTGACGTGCGTCCATATATCGATGATTTGGTTGTAACGTTCGGTGTTGGTGATGAAACCCATGCTGTAGTTGTTCATCACTTCTTCCACCTCGCGGTAACCTTCATTCACATATTCTTCCTTTTCGGCCGGAATGATGATGTCACCCAAATTGAACGACAAACCACCCTTGAATGCCATGCGGTAACCAAGGTTCTTGATGTCGTCGAGGAACTGGGCCGAGCGTGGAATACCACACGACTTGATTACCCGGCTGATAATACCGCGCAACGATTTCTTTGAAATGATTTCGTTGACGTAACCTATTTCGTTGGGCACATATTGGTTAAACAAGATACGGCCTACCGAGGTCTTCTCCACCAAGTGCTTGATGGGCTTGCCGTCGCTGTCGATGTCGTCAACGACAACCGAAACTATGGCATGCAAGTCAACCTTCTTTTCATTATAAGCTATCTGAGCTTCTTCCGGTCCATAGAACTTCAAGCCTTCACCCTTTGAGCCTTCACGCAGCTTGGTTATGTAATACAAACCAAGCACCATGTCTTGCGACGGCACAGTGATAGGCGCGCCGTTGGCAGGGTTAAGGATGTTGTGCGAACCGAGCATAAGCATCTGGGCTTCCACTATGGCCTCGTTGCCAAGCGGCAAGTGCACAGCCATCTGGTCGCCGTCGAAGTCGGCGTTGAATGCCGTACAGGCAAGCGGATGCAACTGTATGGCTTTACCCTCGATCATGCGTGGCTGGAAAGCCTGGATACCAAGGCGGTGAAGTGTCGGGGCGCGGTTAAGCAGCACCGGGTGACCCTTCATTACATATTCAAGGATATCCCAAACCACAGGTTCGCGGCGATCGACAATCTTCTTGGCACTCTTTACAGTCTTTACTATGCCGCGCTCTATGAGCTTGCGGATTACGAAAGGCTTGTAAAGCTCGGCCGCCATATATTTTGGAAGACCGCACTCGTGCATCTTCAATTCAGGACCGACAACGATAACCGAACGAGCTGAGTAATCGACACGCTTACCAAGCAGGTTTTGACGGAAACGTCCCGACTTACCTTTCAAGCTGTCGGACAATGATTTCAAAGGTCGGTTGGCATCGGTCTTGACGGCACTCGACTTGCGAGAGTTGTCAAGGAGCGAGTCAACAGCCTCTTGGAGCATGCGTTTTTCATTGCGCAAAATCACTTCGGGAGCCTTGATTTCGATAAGACGTTTCAAGCGATTGTTGCGAATAATCACGCGGCGATACAGGTCGTTAAGGTCGCTTGTTGCGAAACGACCGCCATCAAGCGGCACCAACGGACGCAACTCGGGCGGTATAACCGGTATCACTTTCAGTATCATCCATTCGGGACGGTTGCGGTTTTTCGACGCACGGAACGACTCTACAACTTGCAGGCGTTTCAACGCTTCGGTCTTGCGTTGCTGCGAACCTTCCCTGTGAGCCTTGTCGCGCAATTCATAAGACAAAGAATCAAGGTCGAGCTCGCAAAGCAAGTCGTAAATGGCATCGGCACCCATCTTGGCTATGAACTTGTTGGGGTCGGTGTCTTCGAGCATCGAGTTTTCTTTTGGCAACTTGTCGATGATGTCGAGATATTCATCCTCCGACAACAAGTCATATTTTTGCACATTCTCAACCACACCTGGGTTGATAACGATGTAGCGTTCATAATAAATTACCGCGTCGAGCTTCTTCGATGGCAGACCCAGCAAGTAACCTATTTTATTGGGCAACGAACGGAAATACCAAATGTGGGCCACAGGCACCACAAGCTGTATATGGCCCATGCGCTCGCGCCGCACTTTCTTCTCGGTAACTTCCACACCGCAACGGTCGCACACGATACCCTTATAGCGTATGCGCTTGTATTTTCCGCAATGGCATTCATAGTCCTTTACCGGGCCGAAGATGCGCTCGCAGAACAGACCGTCACGTTCGGGCTTATAGGTGCGGTAGTTGATAGTTTCTGGCTTCAACACTTCCCCCGACGACAATTCAAGTATCTCGTCGGGCGAGGCAAGACCGATACTGATTTTCGAGAAATTACTCTTTATTTTATTATCTTTTCTAAAAGCCATAAAATTATTGTTGTATAAAGAGTTATGCGCTGCCTGCACACGTGCCTCGCCGCTGTAAGGCGAGGCTGCGTGCGGCACGCTTTGTTGTTTTATTCTAAGTTGATGCTAAGTCCCAATCCGCGAAGCTCGTGCAGCAGCACGTTAAGCGATTCGGGTATTCCCGGGTTAGGCATTGGTTCGCCCTTCACTATTGCCTCATAAGCCTTGCTACGGCCTGTAACGTCGTCACTCTTGATGGTGAGGATTTCTTGCAGCACATGGGCAGCGCCGAATGCTTCGAGCGCCCAAACTTCCATCTCTCCGAAACGTTGGCCACCAAACTGAGCCTTACCGCCGAGCGGCTGCTGGGTGATAAGCGAGTACGGGCCTATGCTTCGTGCGTGCATCTTGTCTTCAACCATGTGGCCGAGCTTAAGCATATAGGTCACACCCACGGTTGCAGGCTGGTCGAAACGCTCACCGGTTTCTCCGTCATACAAGTAGGTCTTGCCATATCGCGGCAGTCCGGCCTTGTCGGTCCATTCGTTCAGGTCGTCGAGGCTTGCACCGTCGAAAATAGGAGTTGCAAACTTCACGTCGAGTTCGCGTCCTGCCCAGCCGAGTACGGCCTCGAATATCTGTCCGATGTTCATACGCGAAGGCACACCCAGCGGGTTAAGCACGATATCGACCGGAGTACCGTCGGCAAGGAACGGCATATCTTCCTGCCTTACCACGCGCGACACGATACCCTTGTTACCGTGGCGGCCGGCCATCTTGTCGCCCACACCTATCTTACGCTTCTTGGCAACATATACCTTCGCCATCTGCATAATGCCCGAAGGCAGTTCGTCGCCGATTGAGATGTCAAACTTCTTACGGCGCAACTCGGCATCTATCTCTTTATACTTGCGCAGGTAATTGGTTACCGTAGCACGTATCATGTCGTTGCGGTGAGCATCGGTTGTCCACTTGCTCAAGTTGACGGTCTCGTAGTTTATATTTTCAAGTATCGACGTTGAGAATTTCACGCCTTTCGATACTATCTCGGCATCCATGAAGTCCTTAACGCCTTGCGACACGCGGTCGGCAGTCAACGTGGAAAGTTTTTGCAGCAGCACCTTCTTCAAGGCCGCTTTCTTTTCATCGTATTCCTCATCGAGCTTGAGCAACGGGTCTTCGGCATTCTTGGTTTTCTTCTTCTTGGCGGCACGGGCAAAGAGGTTGGTACCGATGATGACACCCTTCAACGAAGGCGAAGCCTTCAACGAAGCATCTTTCACGTCGCCGGCCTTGTCGCCGAAGATTGCACGGAGCAATTTCTCTTCGGGAGTCGGATCCGACTCGCCCTTAGGCGTGATTTTACCTATAAGTATGTCGCCCGGCACTACGTGGGCACCCACGCGGATTATACCGCGCTCGTCGAGGTCCTTGGTGGCATCTTCGCTCACATTCGGTATGTCGCTGGTAAGCTCTTCCATGCCTCGCTTGGTTTCACGCACTTCAAGCGTGTATTCGTCAACGTGTACCGAAGTCAATATGTCTTCGCGCACCATGCGCTCGTTAAGCACGATTGCGTCCTCATAGTTGTAACCCTTCCATGGCATATAAGCCACCTTCAGGTTGCGGCCGATGGCAAGTTCTCCGTTTTCGGTCGAATAGCCTTCGGTCAATATGTCGCCCTTGTTGACACGCTGACCCTTGTCACATATCGGGCGCAAGTCGATGCTTGTGCTTTGGTTGGTCTTGCGGAACTTGGGCAGGTGGTATTCCTTCACTGCACTCTCGAAGCTCACAAATTCCTCGTCTTCGGTGCGGTCGTAGCGAATACGTATCACATCGGCATCGACATATTCAATCACACCGGCACCTTCGGCCTGTATTTGCGAACGGGAGTCATATGCAAGTTGTTCTTCGATACCCGTACCGACGATTGGAGCCTCGCTGCGCAACAACGGCACAGCCTGGCGCATCATGTTCGAGCCCATCAACGCACGGTTGGCATCGTCATGTTCAAGGAACGGAATCATGGCAGCGGCAATCGATGCAATTTGCACCGGCGACACGTCCATGAGCTGCACCTCTTGCGGGGGCACGACAGGGAAGTCGGCATCAAGACGGGCTTTTACCTTTGTGCGGATAAACGTACCGTCATCGTTGAGCGGAGCGTTACCCTGGGCAATCACCTTGCCTTCTTCTTGCTCGGCGGTGAGGTAAACCACTTCGTCGTTATTAAGGTTCACCTTGCCATCGGCTACGGTGCGGTAAGGGGTTTCGATAAATCCAAGGTCGTTGATTTTGGCATACACGCACAGCGAAGAGATAAGACCAATGTTCGGGCCTTCAGGAGTCTCAATCGGACACAAGCGGCCATAGTGGGTGTAATGCACGTCGCGCACCTCGAATCCCGCACGTTCACGCGACAAACCGCCGGGGCCAAGAGCCGACATACGGCGTTTATGGGTGATTTCGGCAAGCGGGTTAGTTTGATCCATGAACTGCGACAAGGCATTGGTGCCGAAGAATGTGTTGATAACCGACGAAATGGTCTTGGCATTGATCAAGTCGATGGGCTTAAACACTTCGTTGTCGCGCACATTCATGCGTTCGCGTATGGTGCGAGCCATGCGGGCAAGCCCCACGCCAAACTGGTTATAGAGCTGCTCGCCGACGGTGCGCACACGGCGGTTGCTCAAGTGGTCGATATCGTCAACATCGGTCTTGGAGTTGATAAGCCCGATGAGGTATTTGATAATCTCGATGATATCGTCGCGCGTAAGCACTTTCACGTCCATCGAGGTGTTCAGACCGAGTTTCTTGTTGATACGGAAGCGGCCAACTTCGCCCAAGTCGTAACGTTTTTCCGAGAAGAACAAGTTGGTTATCACTTCACGTGCGCTGGCATCATCCGGTGGCTCGGCGTTGCGCAGCTGCCTGTATATGTAGTTCACCGCCTCTTTTTCCGAGTTGGTGGTATCCTTTTGCAGAGTGTTGAATATGATGGCATAATCGCTCGTGTTGGCATCTTCGCGGTGCAACAATATCGTCTGCACGTTGGCTTCCAGTATTTCGTCGATATTTTCTTCCTGGATTACAGTGTCACGGTCGATTATGATGTCGTTACGTTCAATCGACACAACCTCGCCGGTATCCTCGTCCACAAAGTCCTCGACCCATGTCTTGAGCACACGGGCTGCGAGCTTGCGGCCTACCACCTTCTTGAGGTTGGTCTTGTTCACTTTAATTTCTTCTGCCAACCCGAAAATTTCGATAATATCCTTATCGCTTTCAAGGCCTATGGCACGTAACAATGTGGTTACCGGCAACTTCTTCTTACGGTCGATGTAGGCATACATCACATTGTTGATGTCGGTTGCAAATTCAATCCACGAGCCGCGGAACGGAATAATACGCGCCGAGTAGAGTTTTGTTCCGTTAGAGTGTGTGCTTTGACCGAAGAACACGCCCGGTGAGCGGTGCAACTGCGAAACCACTACACGCTCGGCACCATTGATGACGAAAGTTCCTTTTTCGGTCATATACGGGATAGGGCCCAGATAAACGTCTTGCACCACCGTGTCGAAGTCCTCGTGGTCGGGGTCGGTACAATACAGTTTCATCTTGGCCTTCAGAGGCACGCTGTAAGTGAGGCCGCGTTCAAGGCACTCTTCGATGGTGTAACGCGGCGGGTCGATGTAATAGTCAAGGAATTCGAGTACAAAGTTGTTGCGAGTGTCCGCGATGGGGAAATTCTCGGCAAAAACCTTATAGAGTCCCTCGTTTTTTCTCTTCTCAGTCGGAGTATCTAATTGCAGAAAATCTCTGAAAGACTTTAATTGCACCTCAAGAAAATCGGGATAAGGTAGCGGATTCTTGACCGATGCGAAATTAACACGTGGTTTTTTTGTAACTGACATTGAAAAAATAAATTAAGTGAACTCAAATTAAAAAAGACACGAAAAGGTTAAGAATCGACTTTTTAGGGGATTCTTAACCTATTTACCTGACTGACAGGGATGTTATTTAAGTTCAACTTCAGCCCCGGCGTCTTCGAGTTGTTTCTTGAGTCCTTCAGCATCAGCCTTAGCAAGACCTTCCTTGATAGTGTTAGGAGCACCGTCAACGAGATCCTTAGCTTCCTTCAAGCCAAGACCGGTGAGTTCCTTAACGAGCTTAACAACGGCGAGCTTGCTTGCACCTGCGCTCTTCAATACTACGTCGAAAGAAGTCTTTTCCTCGGCAGCGGGAGCACCGGCAGCAGGACCGGCAGCAACTGCTACAGCGGCAGCGGCAGGTTCGATACCATATTCTTCCTTCAAAATTTTAGCAAGTTCGTTTACTTCAGTAACGGTGAGATTTACTAATTGTTCTGCAAAAGCTTTTAAATCTGCCATTTTTAGTATGATTTTATTTGTTTATATTCTTGTTTATTGTTCTTTTTTAGATAAAGTTTCAAGTATTCCATGAAGCTTTGTCCCTGAAGATTGCAAAGCCGAGATAACGTTCTTGGCAGGCGATTGCAACAGTGCAATAACGTCGGCGATAAGTTCGTTCTTGCTCTTGAGGCTTGCAAGAAGTTCCAATTGGTCGGCACCATACACACAGCCTTCAACAAAAGCAGCCTTCAATGCCGGAAGCGTGTCGTCCTTCTTGATGAAGTCCTTCAACAGCTTGGCAGGAGCGTTGCCGGTGTTGCTGAGCATGAGCGAGGTAGATCCCTTAAGAGCAGGATACAAGCCGCTGTAGTCAACGTCGCTTTGTTCCATAGCCTTCTTGAGCAAGGTGTTCTTTACGACCACCAGTTTCACGTCGCTCTTGAAGCAGGCACGGCGCAATGCGCTAGTCTTTTCAGCGTTAAGTCCTGCGGTCTCGGTGAGATACACGCAGCTGTATTCCTTGAGGATCTTGCCGATTTCTTCTATAACAGTATATTTATCTTCCTTTCTCATTTTGTTTCGATTTTAATTATTCAGCTGCCTTAGTGTCAACCTTAATACCGGGACTCATTGTACTTGAAAGATAAATGCTCTTGATATAGGTTCCCTTCGCAGTGGCAGGTTTCAACTTTATAAGCGTGTTCACAAATTCACGGGCATTGTCAAAAATCTGCTCGGGAGTGAACGAAACCTTACCTATCGAGGTGTGTACGATACCATTCTTATCGACCTTGAAGTCGATCTTACCTTGTTTTACTTCCTTGATTGCCTTGGCAACATCCATGGTTACTGTGCCGCTCTTGGGGTTAGGCATCAAGCCGCGGGGGCCCAATATCCTTGCCACCTGTCCGAGCTTACCCATGACTGCCGGCTGAGCTATGATAACGTCAACGTCGGTCCAACCGCCCTTGATCTTATCGATATACTCCTCCAAGCCTGCATAGTCTGCACCGGCCTCTTGTGCTGCGGCTACGGCATCGGGGTTGCAGATGCACAACACGCGCACTTGCTTGCCGGTTCCGTGAGGCAGCGACACTGTGCCGCGAACCATTTGGTTGGCCTTGCGAGGATCGACACCCAAGCGGACATCGATATCAACCGAAGCGTCGAATTTTGTGAAAGTGATTTCTTTCACTAATCCTGCAGCTTCCTTAAGAGTGTAAACCTTCCCCGCTTCAATCTTGGAATTTACTAACTTTTGATTTTTTGTAAGTTTAGCCATGATGAAATTGAAGTTTAAATGTTTTCAGGGAACGAACCCTTTACAGTGATACCCATGCTTCTCGCTGTACCTGCGACCATTCGCATAGCCGAGTCTAAAGTAAAACAGTTCAAATCAGGCATTTTGTCTTCGGCAATAGTCTTCACCTGTTCCCATGTGATTTCAGCCACCTTGTTACGGTTAGGTTGTGCCGAACCGCTCTTGAGCTTAGTGATTTCCTTCAATTGCACAGGCACCGGCGGTGTCTTTACAATGAAGTCAAAGCTCTTGTCGGTGTAGTAGGTGATAACCACCGGCAACACCTTTCCGGCCTTGTCTTGGGTACGGGCATTGAATTGCTTACAAAATTCCATGATGTTGATACCCTTAGAACCGAGTGCCGGTCCTACTGGCGGTGAAGGATTAGCCGCTCCACCTTTAATCTGCAATTTGATCTGTCCAGCAATTTCTTTAGCCATTGTGATTTTTTGTTTTATTGTTTAAACAAACAACTCTCTGCGCGAGGCGATTTCGCGGCCGTAACACCACACATCAACCACGCTCTACCTGGGAATTATCCAACTCAAGAGGCGTCTTGCGACCGAACACTTTCACCATAACCTTGAGCTTGCGTTTTTCGCGATTGACCTCTTCGATTTCGCCAGTAAAACCGCTGAAAGGACCGTAGTTCACTTTCACGGTCTCGCCCACGATATAATCGTTAAGGCCGTCATCTCCGTTTTCGCTCTGCTCGTCGGCAGCACCAAGCATACGTGCAACATCGGCCTCGCGTATCGGCTCGGGCATTCCATTTTTGTCCTTGCCGTGCAAGAAGTCGATGACATTGGTGGTGTTGCGCAACTCATGGATTACCTCACCGGTCAACACAGCCTCAACAAACACGTAACCCGAATAAAGGTTGCGTTCTTTTACAACCTTCTTGCCGTTGCGCGTAGTGTAAACTTTCTCGGTAGGTATCAATACCTGTGAGACATATTTGCCAAGGTCGGTATTTTTGCACGAAGCGTCAAGCACTTCTTTCACTTTACCTTCCTTGCCCGATATGGCTCTAAGCACATACCAACGTTTTTTAGGTTCGTCTGCCATATTGATAATCTACTTTGGGGAATGTTTTGGTTGTGATGAAAAAACTCGCCATTAGAACAGTTGGAAACCGCTATAAATGACGTGCATAACCTTGTCGATAACCTGGTCCATGATGAAAATACCTATCGCGATTATGATGGAAGCTACCATAACCACAACAGTGCTACCGGCCAGTTGGCTCTTAGTTGGCCAAGAAGTCTTATAACGAAGTTCGTTATAAGAATCCTCGATATCCTGTAGTATTTTGAGTTTCATATTTTACTTGATTTTTGCACGGGAAGAGAGACTCGAACTCCCGACACCTGGTTTTGGAGACCAGTGCTCTACCGACTGAGCTATTCCCGTAATTCCCGGTTATGCCTGCCATTTCAAGAGGTTCTCGCCACAGCGGCGCATAACCGGTATTTTTTATATTTCGCTAATTCCTATGCGGAGATTAGTCGAGGATTTCGGTAATTTGACCCGAACCAACGGTGCGGCCACCTTCACGGATAGCGAAACGCAGACCCTTGTCGCAAGCTACCGGAGTGATGAGCTTAACCTTGATTTCAACGTTATCGCCAGGCATTACCATTTCTACACCTTCGGGAAGAGTGATTTCACCGGTAACATCGAGTGTACGGATGTAGAATTGCGGACGATAGTGGTTGTGGAACGGAGTGTGACGACCACCTTCTTCTTTCTTCAATACATAGATCGAAGCCTTGAATTCAGAGTGAGGCTTAACAACACCCGGGTGGCAGAGTACCATACCACGCTTGATTTCGTTCTTGTCGATACCGCGGAGGAGAAGACCTACGTTGTCGCCAGCTTCACCTTCGTCAAGAATCTTGCGGAACATTTCAACACCGGTAACAACCGACTTCTTGTCAGCACCAAGACCCATGATTTGAACTTCGTCGCCAACCTTAACAACGCCAGTTTCGATACGGCCGGTAGCAACAGTACCACGACCAGTAATCGAGAACACGTCTTCAACAGGCATCAAGAAAGGCTTGTCGATGTCACGCGGAGGAAGTGGAATCCAGTTGTCAACAGCGTCCATCAGTTCAAGAACCTTTTCAACCCATTGGGGTTCGCCGTTCAAAGCACCGAGTGCAGAACCGCGGATGATAGGAGTATTGTCGCCGTCATAGTCATAAGACGAAAGAAGGTCGCGCATTTCCATTTCAACGAGGTCGAACATTTCGGGGTCGTCAACCATGTCGCACTTGTTCAAGAATACAACAAGACGCGGCACGTTTACTTGGCGAGCCAAAAGGATGTGTTCGCGAGTTTGGGGCATCGGGCCGTCGGTTGCAGCTACCACGATGATAGCACCGTCCATCTGAGCAGCACCAGTAACCATGTTCTTCACATAGTCGGCGTGTCCCGGGCAGTCAACGTGAGCATAGTGACGGTTCTTGGTCTCATACTCTACGTGAGCAGTGTTGATGGTGATACCGCGTTCCTTTTCTTCGGGAGCGTTGTCGATTTGGTCAAACGACTTTGCGCCTTCCGACGAATAGCCAGCATCGTGCAAAACCTTGGTGATAGCAGCGGTAAGAGTGGTTTTACCGTGGTCAACGTGACCGATAGTACCAATGTTTACGTGCGGCTTGGTTCTTTCGAATTTCTCTTTTGCCATAACTGTTATTTTTTTATGAAAATGATTAACTCGTTTGTGTTACATATTTTCCCTTTTACCCAAAATGCCGCACATAGCAAGGGCGGCAATTTACTACTCGGGGAAAACTTAGAGCCGATGGCGGGAATTGAACCCGCGACCTCTTCCTTACCAAGGAAGTGCTCTACCACTGAGCTACATAGGCATTTTTCTTGTTTTGAGCGGAAGACGAGGCTCAAACTCGCGACCCTCAGCTTGGAAGGCTGATGCTCTATCAACTGAGCTACTTCCGCATTTGCTACACTTGCCATTCGACAGGCAAAGCTCGCATTGGTGGGTGGTGATGGATTCGAACCACCGAAGGTGAAAACCAGCAGATTTACAGTCTGCCCCATTTGGCCGCTCTGGAAACCACCCATTGCAAACTTCTTGCTTGAGCCTCTTGTCGGATTCGAACCAACGACCCCGAGATTACAAATCACGTGCTCTGGCCAACTGAGCTAAAGAGGCGTTCTCTTTTTGCCCCGGCTGTAAGCGTTAAGGGCTCAAAGCGGTTGCAAAGTTACGCACATTTTTCAAATTACAAAACATTCCCGCATCTTTTTTCAAAAAAAAATTCGCACCTCCACGCCATACTCCACATTTTCAGCACATTAGCCAAAACAGGCAAAAAAGCGCGCCACTCGCATTATTGCCACTGCGGCTACTCCATGCGGCCGGCCACGGCTATATAAAGATTCTCATCGAAAAGATACCTGACGGCAACATCAAGCAAAGCCTCGGGTGTGGCTTCACGAATTGCACGAATGTGGTCGTTGAAGTATTCGGGGTAAATACCGTAAAGCACCACCGAACTGATGTTGCTTGCCACAGCAAACGGAGTATCGAGATTTTTCACAAGGTCGCTGAGCATACTCGATTTCACCATTTCAAGTTCATGTTCCGACAGCGGTTCCCGGCGCAACTCGGCCATCTCATGCTTAACCTCTTCAATAAGCGGACGTGTATAGGCACAGTCGCATTCGGTTGACATTATTATATACCCGCCATGGCGCGCACCTATCAGGGCGGCTCCTATGCCGTAGGTATAACCTTTTTCCTCACGAATGTTACTCATGAGGCGACTGCCGAAATATCCGCCAAGGGCTGTGACCAGTATGCGCAGGTTGAAATAATCGGGATGCGTACGAGGCACGGCCGGAAGTTGCATCTGAATGGCCGACTGCACCGCCTCGGGTTTCTCTATGAACGAGAAATGCCTGCTTCCGCCCTTTTGTTGCCCCATCGTGACAAGCCTGTCGGCAGGACGTGATGCCTCGTCCGAGCCGAAAGCCTCGGCCACCATGCCTATTTCGCGGTCGGTGACGCCACCCGAAAGGATAACTGTGCGATTGGCCGCATGAAAATAATGCCGATAGAAACGGCGCAGTTCATCGGTGTCGAGAGCCATCACATCGTCGTCGGAAATGGCAGCAGCCATAGGATAATCGTCACCGAAAAATATGCGGTTCATCTCCACACCGGCAAGATATTTCACCTGTTCGCGCGCCGTGCGGTATGCGCCAAGGCAACGGTTACGGTAAACCTGGAACTCTCGTTCGGGGAACGCCGGGTCGGAAATCATGCCGCGAAGCACCGGCAAAGTCTTGTCAAAACAGCGGTTAAGCGAGTTAAGCGACACCATGGTGTGGTTATGCGCACATTGTGCACCCGCCCATGCTCCGTTATAATCGAAACACTCGGCAATCTCATGCGATGACATCGAACCCGTGCCTTGCGACAGTTGCGACGCCACAGATTGCGCCACAAGCCGCCGCGGCATCTCCTCAAACAGGCCGCCACGGTGTATCACATCCACGCGGTTCACATCCTGGTCGCCGCCACCGGCCACATACAACTCCACCCCATTAGGCAGCACCGTGGGGCGTGGAATGTCGATACTGAAATCGCCAAAAGGCTTTACCTCGGGTTGTCGCTTATCCATTTATGCCGAGCAGTTTAATTGCGTTTTCAAGATCTTGCGGTGTGTCGATGCCTATCGAGCTGCAATCGGTAACTCCCACTTTTATGCGATACCCACCCTGCAGCCAGCGCAGCTGTTCGAGCGACTCGGCCAATTCAAGCCCCGACTGCGGCAACCGAGTAATCTCGTCGAGCACTCCGGCTCGATATGCATACATTCCCACATGGGTATAGAAAGTGTGGCTCGACGGCCATTTTTCAACAGGCACATTACGCAAGTAAGGTATTACCGAACGAGAAAAATATATAGCATTCATGCCATTGTCAACCACCACCTTGGGCGTATTTGGGTCGGCAAGCACTTCATAACTTCCTGCCGGGTCGAAAGCACGCACAAGTGTGGCAATGTCGGTTGCCGGGTCATCGAAACACTGCATTACCGCCTCGATTTGCCGCGGCTCGATAAACGGTTCGTCACCCTGTATGTTGATAACCACATCTTCGCCCGAACCCACTTTTTCATAAGCCTCGCGGCAACGGTCGGTTCCGCTGCGATGCTCGGTCGATGTCATAACGGCGTTACCGCCGAAAGCGGCCACGGCATCATATATGCGGCTGTCGTCGGTGGCTACCCACACGTTATTGCCCAGCACGCGACCCACCTGCCGCCACACGCGCTCGATCATTGTCATCGAACCTATGCGTGCAAGCGGTTTGCCGGGAAAACGGGTCGAGGCATATCGCGCCGGTATTATACCTATAAATCTCAAATTGTCCATTATAATAAAGTTTATTATTCGGCAGGCTCCACATAGAGCTGCGCATTTTCATATTTCACCACTTTGACCGGCGTGCCGGCATCGATGAAGCCGCCGGTCGAAACAGCATCGAGCACATCGCCGTCGATGCGAATCTTGCCTCCGGGGCGCAGCACAGTATAAGCCTCGCCGCTGCCGCCTACATACCGGGCAAGCTCGGGCGGAACACCTATATACCCCTCTTCGAGCCGTTGTTCCTTTTCCAGGGCCGATTTCCTCATGATTCCCTTCGAACCAATCTTGTGGGTTACATATATCACCACCGCCACGCCGAGCAGCAGCCCCACCAAAACTATAAGTATCGCATCCATAATGCTATCCATGGTTACAGGACCGAAGTCGAATATGTCGTTGCCAAGCATCGCCATCACCAGCGAAGTGAACGTGAGCAATATCCCGAGTATGCCGGTAATACCGAACCCCGGAATGACGAAAATCTCAAGCAGAATAAGCAATATGCCGACAAAAAAGGCAACAATCTCCCACCCGGCGGCAAGACCCTCGATATAAAGCGGCGCAAAATACAGCGCAGCGGCAAGCAAGGCAACCACCGACGGCAATCCCAATCCCGGGTGTTGCAACTCGAAGTATATGCCTCCGATGATAAACATTATAAGTATGGCCTGGAACGCCGGATTGGAGAGAAAGCCCACCACGCCATCCATTGCAGTCGGCCGGTACTCGCTTATTTGGCAGTCATCGCCCATGCCGAGCCTTTCAACCACCACCTCGCCGATGCTTTCGGCCTTGCCCTCGCAATATCCGTGGGCTATGGCTTCGTCGGTGGTAAACGACAACACACGCGTGCTGTCGTCATCGACACCCGGTGCCACACGGCGCGGATCAACCATCGCCTCGGCTATCAACGGGTCGCGGCGCCACACTTCGGCGGTATCGCCCGCCCGCCTTGTCTTGCCGTGGCTCTCGGCTGTGGCACGCATCATCGAGCGCATGAACGACTGATATTTGTCGGGCAATACCTCACCGCTGCCATCGACAACGGTAGCAGCGCCCATGCTACCGCCGGGGCGCATATATATGCTGTCGCAGGCTATGGAAATGAGCACACCAGCCGACGCGGCAGTATTGTCGATAAACGCCACCACCGGTATAGGGCAGTTGAGTATGCGCGTGCGCATCGAGTCGGCGGCATCCACGGCGCCGCCGTAAGTGTTGATGTGCAATATTATCACATCGGCACCTTCCTCGGCTGCACGCTCCAGTCCGCTCTTCATGATCCGCCATGAAGTAGACCCTATCTCCCTGTCCACGGGAATGACGTATGCCTTCCCTGCCGCACGGGCACAGCAGGCCGAAAATGCCGCCGCTAAGGCTACAACTATGCAAATAATGTTTTTCATCATCCTGAATATGATTATCCAAAAGTAACAAAAAACCGCGGAATTCGACAAAAAAACAGCAAAAACTTGCATCATTGCAGCATAAATGTCCTCATTGTTAACGCCCGAGTGAAATTCCGTACCAAGAAATGGCGACCGAAACTTGTTTTTAACATACCTTTTTTATACAAATCTCATCTATTTTTGAATAAAAAAGCATAAATTTGCCTCAATTTTGTAATCAACTAACAACATTATGATTATAGCACGGATGAAAAAAACATTATTTTTCTTGTCGGCAACCCTGTTGCTATGCACGGCAACTGACGCATACGGCGCGACAGCCATCGGCAAATTGTCGCCCTACACACAGCACTTCATGCGCCTCAACCAAAAGGGCCTTATCGATGAAAACGGCATGATGCGCCTGCCCGACGCGGCACAAAGCCACGTGACTGCAAAAGACGCAACCGATGGCACCACCACAACCTCAATACAACAAAAACGTCTGTTCACAAGGATGGAAAACATTGGCGGTACCCGCATGGTGGAAAGTTTCATGCGCCTGGCCTACGGAGCATCGACAGCCGACATTGAAGCTGCCGGCGTGGAGGTGACAAATGAAATAGGCGGCATACTGATTGTGAAAATACCGGCCGACAGCATAGAACAGATTGCCGAACTTGAAAGCGTGGATTACATAGAAATATCGCAACCGTTGCGATTGCTCAACAATGTTACTCGCGAAATCACCCACACCGACTTTTTACACGCCGGCAGCAACGGCCTTGACCAAGCTTATACGGGCAAAGACGTGATTGTGGGAATCATTGACAGCGGCATTGAATTCAACCACATCAACTTCAAGGACGACAAAGACAGCACCCGCATAGTAAGGGCATACGTGGGTTCTTCAAACCCTTACGGCGGCAGCGGCATAACTTACACAAAGCCCGAACAGATAGAACGCCTTACAACCGATACCTACACGAGCACACACGGCACCCACACCACAGGCACGGCGGCCGGCAGCTACACTGCCAACGGGTTCCAAGGAATGGCACCCGATGCCGACCTTTACCTGTGCGGGCTTCCCAAACTTAGCACAACCGAAATGGTAGGCCAAGCCGAAGCCATCGTAGAATATGCCAAGGAAGTTGGCAAACCGGTGGTGATAAACCTGAGCGTCGGCGGCAACAACGGCCCGCACATGGGCACCGACGCAACATCGGTTGCCTTTGACGCACTGGCCGACGAAGGCGTTATTTTCGTGATAGCGGCAGGGAACGAGGGCACCTATGACTTATGGTTGAACAAAACTTTCGAGAATGAAACCGACGAAGAACAGTGCCGCACCATAATCACGACAAGCAGCACAAGCGGTGGCAATATCACATACTACGGACTAATCGACGGTTATACAACCAATCCTGTATCGGCAAAACTGTTGGTTGTAGATACTCAAAACGACAATGAAGTAATGTGCGAAAGCGAATTGATAGAATTAGGCGTATGGCAATTAAGCCAAAGCGACAATTCCGCCCAATTCAAAAACTACTTCAACTTTGACGGTTTTTATTCCGACTTGATTATAAGTATAGGGTTCGATGATTCAATCGACAAATATATGATTTATACCGAAACCGTACTGCCGGTAACCACGCGCAATCGCAGTGGCCGTTACAAATTGGGACTTGCCCTGTATGGCACCCAGGGTGACGAAATAAACATGTGGACCAACAGCAGCATGGAATTTACCGACAACGGCAGCGAGGAATATACCGCAGGCTCGTCCGACGGTTCGGTCAACGAAATTGCAACCGGCCGTGAGGCTATATCGGTAGGGGCATATGTCACCGAAAAAACTTGGAAAGATGTAATTACTGGACTGGAGATGCAATTCCCCCAAGACGCTGAAGTGGTTGGCAACATGGCAACATTCTCAAGCTACGGCTACGACATGAACGGTGTGTGGCACCCCACCATTGTGGCTCCGGGTCACGCAATCTCCTCGTCATTCAACAGCTACAACAGCAATTACCAGTATGGTGGATACAACGAAAGCAGCGGTATGTTTACCGACAAGGTGACCGATGATGAAGGCAACACTTATTACTGGATGGTGAATTCAGGCACTTCGATGGCCACACCAGCGGTAACCGGCATCATAGCCACTTGGTTGCAATATGACCCGACACTCACCCCCGACGACATAAAGGACATATTCGCCCACACTGCACAAAAGCCCGAAAATTACGGCACAGGCAAAGCATTGCAATGGGGGCCCAACGGAATAATCGATGCATATGCAGGGTTGGCTTACATGGGTGCCGTGGGTGTCAACGATGTTACCAAGGAACAAGACATGGTGCTCGTATATCCCAATCCCACCAACGGGCAATTCAAAGTGTTTGCCCAGAGTGAGGAGCAAGTGGAACTGAACATCTACAGCACCGGCGGCACAAAAGTATTCGGCCGTACTTACACCACCGACGGCAGCGGCAATTTCAACGTTGACCTGCGAGACAGCCTGCCTGCCGGTATCTACGTGCTGCAACTGCGCGGCGACCGCCAAAACTACAGCACCAAGCTCGTCATCAAAGACTAATCACACACAAATTAGTATAACGACTTAGGATTGGATAGAATCGGTTCATCGACCCGGTTTTATCCAATCCTAATTTTTCCTGACTTCGTCACTTATTTCCATCAAACCACATAATAACCTGAATATCCCCACGGGTAACGCACCGGCGAAGTAATATGCACAATAAAATGTATGGCAAGTAGAGACGCGATTCATCGCGTCTAATGTGCGACTATGATAATAAGTTGATTTCCATGGGAGTCGCTTTCAGACGCGATAAATCGCGCCTCTACAGTGAAAACGATTGATTTACAATATTTTATGCAATTTACTTGCTACGAGACGCGGCACGCCACGTCTCTACGTATGTCAAAATTGTATTTTGCCCCCCGGGAAAGCAAATAGTGCCATTCCTGTAATTTTTCCATTAAATATATATTTACTTTGGGAAAATATATTTAAATTTGTCGCACCCGGTTAGCCCGGAGGGGCTTGGGGAATTTTTTTGATTTAAAAAAGGCGTTTACTTGAACGCGGTCTTCCGAACTCAAATCTCGCAAATTTGAAAATCTATAAGAAGATGCAGCAACGAAAGTAACGCCCGTGATGGGTGTAGTATATCCTGCACCTACCTGAGTGTGGCACCCGGTGATGTGTGCCATGCAGTGGGTGAGGTGTCTGTATATAACCACTCCGGGCATGGGCTAACTGCGTTGCTTATCCTTATAGATGGGCAATGCGAGAGCCTTGAGTTCGGGATAAGCACGGAAAGTACAGACTCCCATGCCTTTTCTATTATATTTATTGATTGTTGCCCGATCTGGGGAGGCCGAGGGCATAGCTAATTCATCATTATTATGACTTCTAAAAGATTATTGGCCAAACCAAATGCCACCGTGAAATCTTTTGCCAAGTGCGCCGCATTAAGCGTGTTTATTGCAACTTCGGGTATGATATTCTCATCGTGCAGCTCGGGGCAGAAAGCCGTCGCACACGACCCCATGCAACCCGTCATGGCAAACGGGGAACAAGTAATCACCACATTCTGCATCGACGAAGCCTACGACAAGCCGGGCGAATACATGGCCGGGCTGGGCATTGCCGAAGATCGCCCCGACCGCTCACGTGCCATCAGCGATGCCAACCGTGCAGCCATCAGCGACATCGCCACCCGTTATGTGGGTATGATAAAGAACGCCATCGAGGACTACAGCAAAGATGTGAACGTGCCCAGTGGCAAGAAGATGTATGAGAGCAGCCTTGAAGGCGGAGCGCAAGCCATAGGCTCGAAAGTTATCGACAAATATGCCAATGTGGTATGCCGCAAAGTAACCCAAAGTTCCACCGGCGGATATGTGTGCTACGTAGCCATTCACGTATCGCTCGAAGATGCAAAGCAGGGCCTTGCCGACGAGCTTGAAGTGCGCAAAGTTGATTACGACCGTGAACGTTTCTTCGAGAAAATGGACGAAGAAATAGAAAAACAGGCTGCCCGCCGCCAGGCCGAAATCGATGCAATGTAAAAAGCTCACCGCATTATCATGAAACAATTTACATCGACGATTGCAGCATCATTGCTGATGCTGTGGTGCGCCATGCCCGCACTGGGGCAAAACACAGCCCCGAGATGGCTCAACAGCCCTCCTGCCCGCACCGCCACCTATTACTACCGCGTGTCGCAGGGAATAGGCTTAACCGAGGAGGAGGCCGCCAAGAAGGCTTTCGGCATGGCATTGCTCGAAAGTGCATTTGCAATCGGTGTCCCGGTTGACTTGCAGAAGATGGAGCAGCTCGAAGGCGACAAACTGCTCATCGAGGCTTCGCGCTACGTGCGCATTCCCATCAATAAAGTGTGCCAATACTCCGTCGAGCTTACCACGCGCCGCGGTTACCGGGTGTACATATTGTGCCAAGTGGCCAACGACGTGCACACCCGTGCCGAATTCAAATCGTTTAACTGCTTAACCTGTGAGGAAGAAAAATGATGAAACACTTCGTGCTTGCAGCCATCGCCGCAATGCTGGCGGTGGTTGCGTGGGCGCAGTCGGCCAACGAGTTGCGTCCCAATTGGGCTTACATTGCCCCGGTTCCGCCCGCGGGTGCCAATTATTTCCTTAGCTGGGGAGTCGGCGAGGGCCGCGACGAACAGTCGGCCACCGACGCCGCATGGGCCGATGCCCTGCGCCGCTCGCTCCACGAACTGGGAGTGGTGGGCATCACCGGCGAAGACATCGACCGCGTGGCCGCACACGGCATCAACTCGGTGGTGAAATTCAACCGCATGAAACGCCGCGTGGTGAGTGCCACCGAACCTATCGCGCTTGCCGACGGGCGAGTGAAAGTGTATATACTCATACAGGTGCAACGCAATGTGAACGGTGCCGATGATTTCTACTCGCTCGACACCGGCAGCTTCCGCGACCGCGGCTTTGAACGGCAATTGGCCGACTACAACGCAGCCATTACGGGCAAATACCCGTTCTCGGGCAGAGTGTTTGTACCCGGCTGGGCACAATTGCACAAAGGCAACAAAGGCAAAGGCATATTTTTCATCGTGGCCGAAGCTGCTGCCATAGGCGGCATTGTGGCAACCGAGAGCCTGCGGCAATCATATAAATCAAAGGCTTCATCGGCTTTCGACACCGACCAGAAACGCCGTTACAACAGCCGTGCCACCAACTGTGCCAATGTGCGCAACGGCTTCATCGTGGGAGCTGCGGCAATATATGTGTGGAACGTGATCGACGGCATAGCCGCCCGTGGCAAAAAGCAGCCGCTGATGGTGGGCGATGCACGGTTGCGCATATCGCCCTATGCGGCACCGCAAGAGAGCGGAGTATTACTTTCACTGAATTTCTAAGAAAACAACCAGACTAATTTGACTAATAACAAAAAAAACAATTAACAGCAATGAAACACATTTTTTATTTATCTCTATTGATGATATTCGCCCTGGCAACAACCTCTTGCGCCGAGGAAGAGGAAGTTTACACCGGCAGCATACAGGGCATTGTAACCGAGTCGGGAACAACCAATCCGCTCTCGGGCGTGCAAGTCAGCATAGTAAACACCGGCACAAGTACCACAACGGGCAGCGACGGCCAGTTCATGTTTACCGACATCGAGGCCAAGAGCTACCGCCTGCAATTCTCAAAGGACGGCTATGAAACCAACACCCGCAGCGTGACGGTGGTGGCCGGCGGCACGGCCAACTGCGACACGCAGCTCGACCCCGTTGCGCAAGATGCCGAGATAAGCATCACTCCATCGACACTCAACTTCGGCACCACGCAAGACCAGTTGAGCGTGACGCTGCGCAACAACGGCAACGCCGAAACCGAGTGGTCGATCGACCTCGCCGGCAACAACTGGCTGCAGGCATCACCCGCGTCGGGCAACATCGCCGCCGGACGCTCGCAAAGCATCGTCTTCACCGTTGATCGCAGCCTGCTTTCCGAGCCCAAGTCGGCACGGGTCAACCTGTCGGCATTCGGCAACTCCTACACCATCTCCATTTCGTGCGCGCCGCGCAATGCGCAGTCCGAGATGTCGGTCACTCCCACCTCCATCAACTTCGGCGGCACGCTCACCGAGCAGGCCATGACTATCAGCAACACCGGCTCGGCATCGCTCTCGTGGTCGATTTCGGGCATCACCGAGGGGTGCATCTCGGTATCGGAAACCGGCGGAACAGTCGAGGCCGGCGGCTCGAAGGTGGTGAAAGTGCTGCTCGACCGCTCGATGCTAACAACCGACCTTAACACATCATTTGTCATATCCGACATGATACGCGAACAGATAATCAATGTCACCGCTTCGCTCGATGGCAGCGACGACCCCGGCAGCGACCCCGACGACCCGTCGGGCACCGTGGTAACTTCGGGGCTTTACACCTATTACAAGTTTGACGGCGATTTCACCGACAGCTACAACAGCGTTGACGGCTATGGCAACAACTCACCCCAATTTGTAGAAGGTGTCGATGGCACAGGACAAGCCGTGAAATTCAGCCGCACCGACAATAGTTCGTTTATCGTCAACAGCCCGATTATCGACTCCAGGAAGATGACCATCAGCTTTTGGGTAAAAGGATTAAGCGATGGGCACATTTTCCATTTAGTGTCATCTAATGGCTCCACCGGTACCAATTCAATGTTAACTTTATCAATGAATGGCGGCTCATTGAAATTTATCGTAAGACGATATAACAATAATTACCAATATAGCAATCGAGACCCATTTACACACCCGGCACTTGATGATGGTAACTGGCATCACATTGCTCTCGTATCTGATTTCAATTCTACTTCATATGCCACCACTACAACAATGCTTTATGTTGACGGACTATCTGTAAGCACAGTTACAGAATCGGTTAATCCTTTTGATGAAGATGGTGGAAGTATGTCCTCTTATGATACAGGAACAATGTTTGTGATGGGTGGCAGTTTGAAATTAAACAACACCAACCTTAATGGTTCAAACATGACCATCGACAACTTCCGCGTGTATGACACCCGATTGCTCTCGGCTCAGGAAATAAAGCAAATCTACGAAGCTAAGCAATGAAACCCGAAACCCTCATAATCTCCACCGCACTCATCTTGCTCCCTGCCATGGCGCGGGGGCAAAATGATGATTTCAGCCGATATGTCGAGCAGCAGGAGGCGGCTTTCTCGCAGTATGTCGATAAGACAACAAGCGACTTCCGTGCCTACAACGACTCTATCAACCGCGAATTTGCCCGTTACCTTGCCGAAACGTGGCCCGACTTCCCACTGACGTTCTCCGAGCCGCCCATCAAGGAGCCTGTGCCGCCTGCGGTATATACGCCCGAACCCGACAGCCTGCCACAAAAGGAGCAACCGCTGCCGGCAATCGAGCCTGTACCGGAACCTGTGCCGCCTGTAAAACCCAAGCCCGAACCGGAGCCGGAATTCACGCCCGATCCACCGGCCGTTGAAACCATCGAGGCTTCGTTCTATGGCACACCTGTGCAAGTGAAAAGGGGCAATTACAGCCTGCCACGGCTCACCGCAGTCGATGAACAGTCGGTAGCAGCCTATTGGACCAATTTGTCCCGGTTGCCATATCATGAAATAATCGCAAATGTGAACGGCATGACACGGCAACTGCAACTCAACGACTGGGGCCGATACCAGGCCATCAACACACTGTTTGGCACCTACTTCCCGGGGCGCAGCAGCAACGAGCAGACGGTATTTGCCGTGTTCATGCTCAACCAGTGCGGCTATCGCGCACGCATAGGCCGCGCATCGGGGCGGCTGTTGCCGCTCATAGCATTCGGCTGCGAGGTGTTCAATTCCATGTACTTCACATTTGGCGACGACCGCGGGACACGCTACTTCGTAGTCAACGCCGAACGCTTGGAACTGAAGTCGGTGCAAAGTTGCCGCATGGAATATGCCGGGACAACGAAAGTGATGGATATGGCAATACCCGTCGCGCCACGGCTTGCGCCATCACCTGCCGAATGTACACTGGCAACGGCGGGCGGCACCCGCTACCGCCTGCAATACGACGACGGATATAACCGGTTGCTTGCCACCTACCCCTGTGTGTCGATGCAGATATATGCCGAAGCCGCACCAAGCGAGGCTTTTGTACAAGGGCTTGAAATGTCGTTGAAAGCAGCCATACAAAACAAGCCTCAACGCGAAGCCGTGGGTGTGCTGCTCGACATGGTGCAGAACGGGTTCCGCTACAAGACCGATGCCGACCAGTTTGGCTACGAGCGTTGGTTCTTCCCCGAAGAGACACTTGCATCGCAATATTGCGACTGCGAAGACCGCTCGTTCCTTTTCACCAGGCTTGTGCGCAGCCTCCTGGGCATGGACGTGGTGCTGCTCTACTACCCCGGCAAGCACGTGGCAACGGCTGTGCACTTCGACGACCCTGCCGTGAAAGGCGATTACGTAACACACGGTGGCAAGAAATATGTGGTGTGCGACCCCACCTTCATCGGTGCCCCGGTGGGAATGGCCATGCCCGGCCTCGGCAAGCTGGAAATAATACCGCTGAATAATTAAGACTTAGGAATGTGGAAATAGCTGAAATCAAACCTATAAGCGTTCCACATTCCTAATTTCTAATTCCCCCCCGTAATTCCTAATTAAAAAATATCGCTATTATGAAAAATTTGTTTCTTGTGATTTGTTTTGCGGCATTGGCTTTCATGGCCGATGCACGGCCGCACTTTTCGTTGCATGACACAGTACCGCTATACTCGCGGCAAACCGAAGCGGCAAAATATAAAATAGGCGAAAGCATTGGCCGATACTATCCCGATGTTACATTGCATGACGAAAATTTCTCGGCAACCGACGAACAAATAAAATATGAACTTAACCGCGACAGTACATGGGTGAAACTCACATTCGAATATTCTATTAACGACAGCAAGCGCACCCGTACGGCCTACTCTCCGGCCGAAAACTTCGACATAGAATATTATGAATATCCCGAATATCGTAAAAAAGACGGGGATTCAATGTATGAACTGCTTGAAGACAACCTGTTCTATTCAGACGGCGACACTTCGGTTATTGAGAAAGGAGAAGTGATAAAAGTAATCCTTTTGTATGACAACGGCACGGTAAACTGCAAATATGACGGGGAATATGGTTATATCGATAATGCAAAGATTGTTCTCACCGACAAAAATCCACCATATTTTAAAAGCGATGAATGGTATAAACTTTTGTATAATATATTATTCGGTTTTTTATTTGGCTTATTATTCATTGCCGCATTAGTTCCTGTATTACTGTGCGACCGGTATTACAAGCGCAATATGCACAAGCAAAAGGGAATGTGGAAACTTCTTGACGTACTTTCCGGGTTGCTTTTCGGCGCAATATTTGTTGTATTGCTCATCGTATGTCGCGAATTTACACACGATTCGGTTTTTAAGACCATTATTCAATTTTTACCACGTATAGAGTCTGATTTCTGGTACATTATTGCACTCTGCGCCTATTTGTTGCTACTGTATTTGGTTTGGACACTGATTATACGTTTTTTTGTACATTTCGGGGCAAACTGGGTAATCCACACAATCACATTCCTGATTTTCGCGGCACTAACGTTGTGGGCGTTTGTCGAGTGTGTTGACAAAACGGGTGCTTGGGGCGTCCTTGGCTTTTTCCTGATACCGTTTGTTTCGTTTATAGGGTACATTACAATATATCTAAGATATATGCGCTTTAACCGTTGCCCAAGGTGCCACGCCACCGGTGGCAAAAATATCGAAAACCTCGGCACCGACGACCTTGGCACCACTACATCTCACGCAATAGAAACCCGAACCGTGAAAGACCCGTATCAAACTGAAACCACAAAATATGATGTGTACACAACCAAACAACACTTTTGCACCCATCTGCAATGTAAAAAATGCGGACACAACTGGGATGTAAACACATCACATGAAATAGGCTCACGAAAAGATTTCAAATCACACGATGTGACAAAAAGGTGGTAGTTATCTTGATATAAATTAGGAATTAAAAAAATGAGGAATTAGGTATGTCGAGCCGATTTAGCTCAATCCTAATTCCTCATTTTCTGACTTCATCAACGTGCTACCCTAACGAACGTATAAGTCAAGAAAATGTCTCCTTACCAAATAAATGTAGAGACGCAATCATCGCACTGGTGTCCCAAAGATTTGATTGACATTTTAATGTAAATCACGTATAACAAAGTAGTTAACGCCTCAGGGTCACGGCATTTCAATGTTGAATTTTTTACTTCCCCTAATATTATTCCAATACCTCGTGAAGATGTGCATAATTCAACAGTTTGATTTCTCCTGCAGTATTTTCCAACGAACCGGCATAAACGACAGCTTTGCCGACAACAGGCTCATTAAACCAACCATCCATCCGCTTCAAAGCTTTCTCAAAATCCACATGATAAGTCATGGCAGATTTTACTTCTATGCCATACAGGCCTGAACTACCTTTCGATATAAGATCTATTTCATTTTGATGGGAATCTCTGTAAAAATAAAGATTACTCTCTTTGCCACGATTATACCGTCCTTTCACGGCTTCCATAACAATAAAATTCTCAAAAAGTGCACCACGCATTTTATCCCTTGCGAGCTGTTCCACCGACTCAATACCGAGCAGGTAGCAAGCAAGCCCTGTATCGGTAAAATACAGTTTCGGGGTCTTTGTAAGCCGTTTACGGGAGTTCTCAAAATATGGCGGCAGCAATATCACAATATAAGAAGCCTGTAGCACCGACAGCCATGAATTGATGGTGTTAGAACTGACACCTATCTCATTTGCCAATTCCGAAGCTTTGAACAGTGAACCAATACGGCCGGCGCACAATTTGATGAATGTATGAAACTGCATCATATCCTTTATTTGTAGCAAATCTCGCACGTCCTTATCGAGGTATGTCTTTACATAGGATGGATAAAAGAATTTCGGAATGTTGCGTCCTGCACAAATTGCAGGGTAAAACCCTTCAAACAGTAATGAATCCAACGACTTGCCTTCGGAATTATCCCGTATTTCGGAATAAGACAGCGGCAACAGTTCAAAAACAGCAGTACGCCCAGCCAACGACTGCGTGACATTTCTCAACATGGCAAACTGCGAGCTGCCGGAAAGGATAAACTTGCACTCCGGATTTTCATCTACTATACCTTGTACATACGACAGCAGGTTGGACGCATTATGCACTTCATCCAATATCATTCCTTCCGGATGTTGGCTCAAAAAGGCTACCGGATCATTTATGGCAAAACTTCTCACATCGAGATTTTCCAATGAATAATACGGCAGTTGCTTGAATTCGTTCCGTATCAATGTTGTTTTTCCTGACTGCCGAGGCCCGGTAATCGTTATTACCGAAAAATACCGCACAGCTTCTGCAATAATCTTAGACAATTCCCTATGTATGTACACTGTTTCCATAGCAACTTGTGCAAATTTGAAGTACTACTGCAAAATTACACAAACATCCTGTTGCTGCAAAATCTACAGCCTTTTAAATATCATTTTAACAGACTGTTTAGCATGAACAAATTAGGAGGTGTTACAGACTAACAGGGGCAAAAAAACAGGAATGTGGCAAACACTAATTCCACATTCCTGTTTTTTTAATTATTGATTGAATATCACTCCCTGTTGCCGAAAAAACGAAGCAGATAGAGGAACAGGTTGATAAAGTCAAGGTAGAGCGACAGCGCGCCTATGGTGGCGAGCTTGCCTGCCTGCGAACCGTCGGTGAGGGCGGCCATTTGCTTAATCTTCTGCGTATCCCATGCCGTGAGTCCGATGAAAATCACTACACCGGCAAAGCTGATTATCCACTCCATGGTACTGCTCTTTAGGAAGATATTCACCACAGTGCAGATGATGAGGCCTATCAAGGCCATGACAAGGAAGTTGCCCACACGCGACAGGTCGCTCTTGGTGACATATCCGTAAACAGTCATTGTGCCGAACACGGCTGCTGTGATGACAAACGTGGAGAATACCGATGCCGCAGTGTATTGCAGCAATATCACCGAAAGCACCACGCCGTTAAGGATGGAATATGCGTAAAACAAAAGTGTAGCAGCCACGGTGCTGAGTTTCTGCAAAGCCCCGGCAAGCACCATCACAAGCACAACTTCGGCAATAAGCAGGCCGAAGTAAAGCCACGGGTGCGATGCCAGTGCATAACGCACTGCCGGAACATTCAGGCACACAAATGATGCCAATGCCGTGACTATCATGGCAAAGAACATCTTCAAGTAAACGCGCTTCATGACACGCGACACATACGATGCGTCGGCTACCTGTGCCGTGAAGGGCGGTGGAGTTGGTTGGTAATTGTTCATAATTATAATAAAAAATTGGTGATTACATTCTTTCGGGCACCTCTATGCCAAGCAGGCCGGTGGCACGGCGCACAGTGTCGCACGTGACTTCCGACAACTTGAGGCGGAAGTTGCGCACAACCTCGTTTTCCTCGCGCAAAATCGAGTAATCGTGGTAGAACTGGTTGTATTCCTTCACAAGGTCATACACATAGTTGGCAATAAGTGCCGGGCTGTAGGTGCGACCCGCCTCGGCCACAACTTGCGGAAAATCGGCGATTTTCTGTATAAGCGAAATTTCCTTCTCGTTAGGTTCTGCCTCGTAATTGGCGTTATAGTCGATGCCGGCCTCGGCAGCCTTGCGCAACAACGAGCGTATGCGGGCATAAGTATATTGGATAAACGGCCCGGTGTTGCCGTTGAAGTCAATCGACTCCTTGGGATTGAACATCATGTTCTTGCGCGGATCCACCTTCAAGATGAAGTATTTCAATGCGCCAAGCCCTATTATGCGGGCAATCTCGTCGGCCTCCTCGGGCGAGCAATCATCGAGCTTGCCAAGTTCGGCACTTGTTTCCTTGGCAGTGGCAATCATCTCGTCCATCAGGTCATCGGCATCGACCACCGTGCCTTCGCGCGACTTCATTTTGCCTTCGGGCAGTTCCACCATGCCATAAGAGAAGTGCACAAGGTCTTTGCCCCACTTGAAACCGAGCTTGTCGAGGAGCAACGAAAGCACTTGGAAGTGGTAATTCTGCTCGTTGCCAACGACGTATATCATCTTGTCGATGGGATAATCCTGGTAGCGCAGTTTGGCCGTGCCTATGTCCTGGGTCATATATACCGATGTGCCGTCGCTGCGCAGCAGCAGCTTGTGGTCAAGGCCGTCGGCAGTGAGGTCGGCCCACACCGAGCCATCTTCCTTGCGGTACATTATACCCTTTTCAAGCCCTTCGAGCACTTTTTCCTTCCCTTCGAGGTAGGTTTCGCTCTCGTAATATATCTTGTCGAAGTCAACGCCAAGCCGCTTGTAGGTGACATCAAAGCCATCATACACCCATTGGTTCATCATGCGCCACACGCTGCGCACGGCCTCATCGCCGGCCTCCCAGCGTTTCAGCATCTCACGGGCTTCCACCATCAGCGGAGCCTTGTTCTTGGCATCCTCTTCGCTCATGCCCTCGGCCATGAGCTGTTTCACCTCATCCTTGTAATGCTTGTCAAACAGCACATAGAAGTCGCCTATCAGGTGGTCACCCTTCTTGCCGGCCTTTTCGGGAGTGATGCCGTTGCCCCACTTTTCCCACGCCAGCATCGACTTGCAGATGTGTATGCCGCGGTCGTTAACTATGTTGGTCTTTACCACACGGTACCCGCACGCTTTCATTATGAGCGAAAGCGAGTATCCGAGCAGATTGTTACGCACATGGCCCAGGTGCAGCGGCTTGTTGGTGTTGGGCGAAGAATATTCTATCATAACCAATTCGCTCTCGGGCGTTTCGGCCTTGAACCCGTAATCGGGCGTTTCGGCTATGTGCTTCAGCATATCGCACCAAAAACCGGGCTTGATGACGATGTTCAAGAACCCCTTGATGACATTGAACCCCTTCACCGCATCGCAGTGGGCTGCAAGGTATTCGCCAATCTCTTGAGCCGTGGCTTCGGGCGACTTTTTCGATGACTTCAAAAACGGGAACACCACCACTGTGAGGTTTCCTTCAAACTCCTTTCTCGTAGCCTGAAGCGTAATCTTGTCGGCTCCGAAATCCACGCCATACAGCGACTTCACTGCTTCGGCGACAGCCTGCGCTATGATATTATCTATCGACATAATTTCCAATTTACATAATTAATGTGCAAAGTTACTACGTTTGCCACAACTAAACAAGCCCATTCAAGTTTATTACCCTGCCGGGAGTGGCATTGCGATGCCCCTCCCCCAGGCCGTCACACCATCGATATGCCCGAAATCGCCGGAAATTTCCAATGCACCATGTTTTCCCTAAAAACACTTGTAAAAAAATCAACATAATATTATGCACTTTAGAATTAAATGATTAATTTTGCTGTTGATGTCAACATAAGTCATGACGACGAAATGCTTGGAACGTAGCAGTGTGTTGCTCGGCCGCGAATTTACGCGACAACAGCCCGTGTGCAACTGCCCCGGAGAATGGGGTGGGTGCATTATGAAATTGTATTACAGCAATACCGATATGTGCCAAAGACCATTACATCACAGCAAACAATGATTACCACTAACTAAAACATAAATGAAAACAAACCTTAGCTCCCAGATTAAATTGGACAGGGTACCCAAAAAGTACTATGCCCCAACGAGTGAAATAGAGCTTGCCTCGCTCACTCGTAATGAAAAACTTAATACCAAGATACTCGAAACTCCTAACCAAGGAGCCGAATATGTTGCCAAAGAAATCGCCACTACCATTCGCCGCTTTGTCGATACGACCGGTAAGTGCGTCCTTGGCCTTGGTACGGGTGACAACACCCTGAAGATTTATGAAGAACTCGTAAAGCTCTACAAGCAGGGCGAAGTGAGCTTCAAGAATGTGATAGTGTTCAACTTGTATGAGTTCTTCCCTATCGATGAAACTCGCACTCCGAGCACCACTGCCCGCCTGCACGAGGTATTCCTCAACCAAGTTGACATCACGCCGGCCAACTTCCACAAGTTTGACGTGAACACAACCATCGAGGATATATTGCAATTCTGCCACTACTATGAGGCCGACATCGAGAAATGCGGCGGCCTCGACCTTGCCGTATGCGAAATAGGCCAATTGGGCACGTTGGCATTCAACGAACCCGGCTCGTCGATGAACTCGGCTTGCCGCCTTATGCGCCTCAGCAACGAAATGCGCATGAAGATTGCAGAATCATACCACTGCAACGAAGTGCCCACCACGGCCATCACGCTCGGCTTGTCAAACATTCTTTCGGCAAAGCGCATAATTGCAATGGCTTGGGGCGAAAACATTTCAAACATCATTTACCGTGCCGTTGAAGGCAAAATCGACGACCAGGTTCCGGCTTCGGTATTGCAAATGCACCACCACGCCAAGTTGGTTATCGACTTGTCGGCAGCCGACGAGCTTACCCGCATAAGCCACCCATGGAAAGTGACTTCGTGCGAATGGGACGACAAGCTGATTCGCCGCGCAATAGTTTGGTTGTGCGGACAAACCGGCAAACCAATCCTAAAACTCACCAACAAGGATTACAACGACTACGGCTTGAGCGAGCTGCTTGCATACTACGGTTCGGCCTACAATGTGAACATAAAGATATTCAACGACCTGCAACACACCATCACCGGCTGGCCGGGCGGCAAGCCTAACGCCGACGACACTTATCGTCCCGAACGCGCCGTTCCATACCCGAAACGTGTGATTGTGTTCAGCCCGCACCCCGACGATGACGTAATCTCGATGGGCGGCACACTGAAACGCCTCGTTGACCAACACCACGACGTGCACGTGGCTTATGAAACATCGGGCAACATTGCCGTGGGCGACGAAGATATGTTCCGCTATGTGATGTTGATGGACCGCATAGGCGAACGCTTCGGCATCGACACCGAAAAATACAAGGAAATAAGCGAAGAAATACACAGCTTCCTCAAAGAAAAGAAGCAAGGTGACATCGACATGGAGATTATCCGTTACCTGAAAGGTAAAATCCGCCAGTGCGAGGCCACCACGGCTTGTAACTATATGGGCGTTAAACCCGAAAACATCCACTTCTGCGAACTTCCGTTCTATGAAACCGGAACAATCAAGAAGGGCGACCTGACTCAGGTTGACGTTGATATTATCAAAAAACTAATCTTGAGCGTACAGCCGCACCAGATATTCGTGGCAGGCGACCTCGCCGACCCGCACGGCACACACAAAGTGTGCACCGATGCAGTGCTTGCAGCCGTCGATGAATTGCTCGATGAGCCGTTCATGAAAGATTGCCGCATATGGATGTACCGCGGTGCTTGGGCCGAATGGGAAATCGACCACATCGAAATGGCAGTGCCCATCAGCCCCGAGGAATTGCGCTCGAAACGTAACTCAATCCTCAAGCACCAGTCGCAAATGGAGAATGCTCCGTTCCTTGGCAACGACGACCGCCTCTTCTGGCAACGCGCCGAAGACCGCAACCGTGCCACGGCACAACTTTACAGCGACCTCGGTCTTGCCAGCTATGAGGCAATGGAGGCATTTGTGGAATACCATCCGATAAAATAAGGAACACAATACATAGCAATTTAAACTTGTCTATGATTTCCTTATTTATCATTACATAAACCAATTTTTAGAACAACAACAAATAAGTGAATCATAGGTTAGGAATCCGGTGGCGCGAGAGCGTAGCCGGATTTTTTTTCGTACAATCAAGAGCGCATTATTGGGTGCGCCAGATTGAAAATCCAAGGGGCGGGTGTGTCATTATTGAAAAATACAAGAAGATGTGTCAAAATGCAGATTAGGCGGCAAAGCCGTCCAATTTGAGGTAACCGATGTGTGAGGCGAAGCCGAACCGTCGGAGCAAGAAACCTTCATATTTGGAACGGCCTCAAAGAGGTCGAGTTTGTTGATGTATAGTCTTGCCGACGGCTTGCAACCCGCCACTCGGCGGTCACTGCGCCGCCGGTTACCGCAGATTGGACGGCTTTGCCGCCCCCTCCTTTAATTTACATTTTGACACACCCCCTTGTATTTCATTTCGGCACACCCTCATTCCTCATAATTAAAACGAGAGAGACACCGACACAGCCGACATTTGACATTTGAAAGGTGGTGTGAGCTTGGCGACCGTGACCGTGCCGCCCTCTATCTGCGGGAAACGTGTGCTCAGGGCACGAATTATGCGCCCGGCCACGTGTTCAAGCAGCTGCGACGGCGTGGCCATCTCGACAGCCACCGTCTCATAAACTTCGGCATAGTTAAGCGTGTCGGCAAGGTCGTCGCTTATGGCGGCCTTGTCCAACGGGTATTGCAGGCACACGGTTACTTCAAAATCGTTGCCCACACGCCGCTCCTGCGGCATCACGCCGTGGTGGGCGTGAAACTTCATTCGTTCAAGTGTAATATATCCTTTCATTGTTCGCCGGTTTCAGTTGGTTGCCACGTATATGCTCCTATGTCGATATTTCCGCGTTCAAGGCGGTTCAGTCCATACCTGTCGGTTTCAGCCTCGGGCGGACACAACAACGGGTCGCCCATGCCTATGGCATCGCTTTCATCTTTCAGACGGTAATCGAAAATATATTCTTCGCGTATGGTATAAAACAGCGGGTCGCCGCCCCACACGCAATGCAAAAAATTATTGTCGTCGCTGCCGTCTGCCCCAAACAGGCAATTGCGCACCATCACTGCCGACCCGGTGAGATCGCCCGGAGAAATCTCCGATGCGTTGCCATAAAATATGCAATTGTCAAACGTGCCTTCCATGAGCGGCGACCGGCCGTCGCTATCATCGGGCATAAGATAATTAAGCGAAAGTATCGAGCCGGTAATCACATCGAAAAGATAGTAATTGGCAAAGGTGCATTGCACAAACTGCGCCCGTCCGCCGGTAAGCGATACCACTGCCGCTGCGGCATCAGAAAACTCGCACCCTGCAGCATCTATCCACGCATGGGATGAAGTGAGTACCGATGTTGATGCGTTATGCAACACGCTGTTGAGCAAATACAATTTGCGATGTTCAATGCCTGCAGAATCAACAACCACGCCCGAGGACGAGCCTCGCATATTCACATAGCGCATCTCGTTGCCCATGCTCGTGGCAGTGAACCTTATGCCGTCCCATTGTCCCGACATGATGTCATAATCATTACCGCCTACCACATTGTCGAGCCGGTCGCCGCGCAAGTTTATCTCGCGACCCTGCTCTCCGGCTGCAATGAGTGTGCCGTCAACCACCATCGCAGCCTTGTCGTGGAACATGAGCGTGGTACCTGCATCAAGCGTAAGTGTAGCACATTCGGCCACACGCAGTGTGTCGTAAATCAAATATGGCTTCAAGCCCGACCATCGGGTGTCGGTATCGATTACCGGCGAGTGCAGGCGTGTCACATCTTGCCCCCACGCCGTCAGCACCACTTGCTGCTCCACACCGTTGGTAACAAAGCGTATCTTGTCTTCCAGTTCCACCGGCAAGTCATTGCCTGTCGGGTCGATAAATGCCTCGACAAAAACAAATATGCTGTCCTCACCCCTGATTTCGACATTGCCGAACGACTCGCCGCTCACGCCGTCCACATTAAGGTAAAATTTCACCTGCGGATTACCGTCAATGGTAATTGATGAAATGTTCAACATCTTCTTGTGCCGGTTATACACCATGAAACGCCGCGTGGCGGTACCTTCCTCGCTAAGCACGGTGTCAAACGCAAGCGTGTCGGTCGAAAACTCCAGCACATCGCTGCTGCTCGTGGTAAAATCATCCTCGATGCACGAAGTCAATGCCAGCCCCACAATGGCGGCAAAAAATATGATAATGGTTCGCAAACTTTTCATATAAATAATAACGCACACCCCCAGCCCTTTATTACACAATAATACACCTGCGCATTTTAGAATCTGTTTAAATTTATTTATAATTAGTTGTAAATCAGTAGGTTAATTGGAATATTTTTCGTAACTTTAT
>CALUMH010000022.1 GCA_944321685.1 uncultured Muribaculaceae bacterium | reverse complement strand
CTGCGAAAGTGGGAGAGTAGGTCACCGCCCCATAAAGGAAGGAGCCCGGACAGCTGTCAACAGCCGCCCGGGCTTCCCTTTTTTCCTATTTTATAAGCACTGAAAAACAAAAAGATTGTTCATGGGTGTGGGATGGTGGTGTCGTGTACCTTTGTGGATTAAAAATGCCGATAATTGTAGCAAAATTTAGTCTTTTCGATGCAAACGTAGTATCTTTGCATAAGCAAAATTACAATCGCTTATGATGCAATCCCATAGATATGTAGAGGCAGATTTGAAACATACGGTGAGCGAATTGGCCGACAGTGACAGTCTGTGCCGTATGTGCCACCTGCGCCTCGGTTTTGAGCCCCTGCCGCAAGAGCATATAATACAGGAAATTATAATGCTGTGCCGATCGGTGTTGTTCCCCGGTTTTTTCGGGAAAGAAGAGGTTAATGCTTTTAACCTCGAATATCTGATGGGACTGCAAGTGGAACGATTGAAATGCCTGCTTGAAAACCAACTCGTAGCCGGGCTCATGTTTGCCGACAAATACCGCAACACCGAAGAGAAGGATTTCGGAACGTTGCTTGATACGGCACGAGAAGTGGCTTTGCGTTTCTTGCAGCGGTTGCCCGAATTGCGCCGTCTGTTGCATACCGATGTCGAGGCCATATACCTTGGCGATCCTGCGGCGACAAGTCACGAGGAAGTGATATATTGCTATCCGGCCATTAAAGCCATAATCAATCATCGTATAGCTCATGAATTGTTGATCGAGGGCATTCCCGTCATACCTCGCATGATAAGCGAGATGGCGCATTCCGAAACAGGTATAGACATACACCCGGGAGCACAGATAGGGCATCATTTCGCCATAGACCATGGAACAGGCGTGGTTATAGGTGCGACATCAATCATTGGCAATAACGTGAAACTTTACCAAGGTGTGACGCTTGGTGCCAAGAGTTTCGATCTTGACGAAAATAACAATCCCATCAAGGGTATTCCACGCCATCCCATAATAGGGAATAATGTGATAATATATTCCAATGCCTCGATATTGGGGCGTATCACCATTGGCGACAATGCCGTAATTGGCGGTAACATTTGGGTGACTGCCGATGTCGCCCCCGGTGAACGGCTGACACAAGCAAAAGCAAATAACAACAATAAGATTACATACGCGTCAAAGGGTAGTGATGATAAGTAGCAAATTTGAAATGGTGGCCAAGACGTTTAAGGGGCTTGAGAACGTATTGGCCGAAGAATTAAAGCAATTAGGAGCCGAAAATGTAGAACCTGGCAACCGCATGGTGTCGTTTGTGGGTGATCTTGCCGTGCTGTACCGTGCCAATATATGTTGCCGCACGGCACTCAGGATATTGAAGCCTATATATAAATTTTATGCGCAAGATGCCGACGAGCTGTATAATGCCGTAAAGGATTTTGCGTGGGATAGTTATATAAATCCGTCGCAAACATTCTCGATTGACGCGACGGTATTCAGCGAGAAATTCCGCCACAGCAGGTTTGTAACTTACCGGGTGAAAGATGCCATAGCTGATTATTTCACCGAGAAATATGGCAAGCGTCCGTCGATAAGGTTGAATAATGCCGATTTCATGTTTGACGTGCATATTTCGGATAACGAAGTTATATTGTCGTTGGACAGTTCGGGAGAGTCGTTGCACAAGCGCGGTTATCGTGTTGCACAAACCGAGGCTCCCATCAACGAAGTGCTTGCTGCCGGTATAATTATGCTTGCCGGATGGCATGGCGAGACCGACTTTGTTGACCCGATGTGCGGTTCCGGAACATTCCTTATCGAGGCGGCTCTCATTGCAGCCAATATCAATCCGGGCATTTTCAGGTCGAATTTCGCCTTTGAACGTTGGCCCGACTTCGACCATGAATTGTTTGAAGAAATTTATAACGACGACAGCCATGAGCGTCCGTTTACCAATAAAATCTACGGCTCGGACATTTCTCCAAAGGCCATAGATATAGCTTCGCGCAACATCAAGAGTGCATCGGTGGGGAAATATATAGAATTAAAGGCTCAGCCGTTGCAAAATATAGAAGAAGTGGCTCATGAAGGTGGAATACTTGTAACCAATCCTCCATATGGAGAACGCATTGCCGTGGAAGATATGGAGGGGTTGTACCGCACACTTGGCGAGAAACTGAAAAGGGTGTTCAAGGGGTACAAGGCATGGGTTATTGGTTACAATACCGAGTTGCTCGATTCCATAGGCCTTAAGCCGTCGTTGAAATTCCCGTTATACAACGGTGCACTGGAATGCGAATTGCGTGAGTATGTGATATTTGAAGGAACATATGCCGAATTCCGCAAGGAAGGCCGAAGTGTTAAGAACGAAGAGTTCAAGGGAGAAAGGAAACCGGAATATCGCCGCCGTGAATTTGAACCTACGTTTAAGGATGACAAAAATGGAGAAAAATCCCGTGTTAACAAGTGGCGCAGGGAAGATGGTGACGGTAACCGCAAGGAAGGTGAACGCCGTGAACGCAAATCCCGATTCCATACCGAAGGGAAACCCAAAAATGCCCTTGAAGAAAAATTGCGCAAGCCGTATCATGAACGTCGCCGTGAGGAAGAGTCTCGCCGTAACAAGCGAATGGGTGATGAAGAACGCCAATCGCGGCGTTCCGAAACCGGTGACAACAATGCGGGACAGCAACGGGAACAAGAGCATAACGAGGCTCGTACAAGCCGTATAGTTAAATTCAGACAACCGCAACTTTCGGCCGACAAAGAGCAACCCATAATACACGGACGGCGCAACAGTTGGCGACGTACCGATTTGCCCGAAGAGAATAAAGGAAACGAAAACGAATAAAATCAAGCTACAATGAAAAAGTACACTATATTATTGTTAGGCTCGGGTGGCCGTGAATCGGCTTTGGCATGGAAACTTGCACAAAGCCCGAAGTTGGAGAAGTTGTATATTGCGCCTGGCAATGGCGGAACATCGCAATACGGGGTGAATGTCAACTTGTCACCACTTGATTTCGACGCAATAAAGGAATTTGTTACCACCAATGCCGTGAACATGGTAGTGGTGGGAAACGAAGACCCTCTTGTGGCAGGAATTTATGATTATTTTGCCGGAGATGCCGCATTGCAAGGTGTGCCGGTGGTGGGACCGTCACAAGCGGGGGCAAGGCTTGAAGGCAGCAAGGATTTTGCCAAGGAATTCATGATGCGCCATGGCATACCTACAGCCGATCATTTGAGCGTTGATGCAACCACTATTGACAAGGGTTTTGAGTTCCTTGAAAGCCAAAAGCCGCCTTACGTGCTCAAAGCCGATGGGCTTGCAGCCGGGAAAGGCGTGCTTATCGTTCCCGATTTGGACGAGGCCAAGGAGCAGTTGCGCGCGATGCTTGGCGGAATGTTTGGCGCATCATCGAGCCGTGTGGTCATTGAGCAATTCCTGAGCGGAATAGAATGCTCGGTTTTTGTGCTTACCGATGGTTCAAGCTACAAGATACTGCCGGTGGCCAAAGACTACAAACGTATTGGCGAGGGTGATACCGGCCCTAATACCGGCGGAATGGGAGCTGTTTCTCCTGTAAGCTTTGCCGATGCCGATTTCATGCACAAGGTGGAGGAGCGTATCATAAAGCCCACGATCAACGGCCTGAAGCAGGAAGAGATAACATATCGCGGATTTATTTTCCTGGGGTTGATAAATGTCAATGGCGATCCATATGTGATAGAATATAATGTAAGAATGGGCGACCCCGAAACCGAAGTGGTGATGTTGCGCATAGAAAGTGACCTGCTCGACTTGCTCGAAGGTGTGGTGACGGGCACTCTTGCCGAAAGGGAACTCAATATCGACAGCCGGTATGCCACCACTGTGATGATGGTTTCGGCCGGATATCCGGGCAGTTATGCCAAGGGCAAGGTGATTACAGGAACCGAAAAGGTCGCCGATAGCATTTTGTTTCATGCAGGAACGCGCCTGACCGAAGATGGCACATTACTCACTTCGGGTGGCCGCGTGATTGCCGTAAGTTCGTATGGCGACAGCAAAGAAGATGCATTGCGCAAATCATACGCCAATATAGAAAAGATTGACTTTGAAGGTAAGAATTTCCGCCGCGACATCGGCTTTGACTTGAAATAAAGCTCTACACATAGGGGGAGTGTATCATAAATCAGCCACTACTATTTGAAGACGATTGTACATCTTCGCTAAAATAGTGGTGGCTGATTTACAATGTTTTTATGTGATATGGCGGTTGTAGAAGGTGTGTCAAAATGCAGATTGTACGGCTTTGCCGCCCCCTTTTGAATTTACATTTCGGCACACCCTCTATGTGGGCAAAAACGCATTTTGATACGTTGCCTTCATATCTTTATCAAAAACTTATTTCAAACGGAACATTCGTTCCATAGGACGCCATTTTTCGGTCGAGGTCATGCCCGGTTTGGCCTTTTGGAACAATGATACATAATCTTCCCATTCTTGCTGGCGCGGCAAGGTGGCAAGACGTGCCATTGCGGTATCCCAATCAAAGTCGAGAGGAGTTTCAACAATCATGAACACTCTGGAGCCACAAATGTATATCTCCATTTCAAGTATGCCCACTTGGCGTATTCCTTGCACAATCTCGGGCCAAATCTCGTTGTGACGTTTGCAATATTCGGCAATCGATTCGGGGTCACCTTCAATCTCCAATGTTTGGCAATAGCGTTTTACAGGTACATCATATTGTTTTACGGGGTATCCTTCCATAACTATTTTTTTCTTAAGTTGTAATCAGATATGTTTATATGGTTGTGCAAATTTAATTCAAGTTATTGAATAAGCATGGATTTCGGCATAAAAAACGAACAAGTTTGTTTTATTCTGCACTCAACTTGCATTAACTTTGCCACCAAATTCGGTAAGAAGTGAATAATGAAGTAATAATAGACCGGTTTCTTGAAAGTCGCAGCTTTAATGCGGTAGCAGTGGGGATACTTGTAGCGGTGGCGATTATTTATGTTGCCATGGGAGGGAGCCTTGCTTGCAATGGCAACAACGGGATGTTTTTCCCGTTGTGCAATTTGTGGCTTTCACCGGGAGCGGTATCCATGCTGCTCAATGTTGCCTGCATCGTGGCTGCAGGTTATTGGCTTAAGCACCTTAATCGCCTTTATGGTTTCATAAGGGCCAATGCGGCAGTTTCATTGTCGGCATTCCTGATGTTGCAAATTGCCACTCCGGCCATAAGCGGGAATTTTCACGATGGAACTTTGATGCTTGTTGTGGTGAGTGCGGCGGCATATATGCTTTTCGATACTTATCAACGGCGTTTTTCTTCCCGCAGCATATTCATGGTTTTTGCGCTGCTTGGCTTTTATGCCATGTTCCAGTTTACGGCATTGTATCTTACGGCGGTATTTTTCATCGGGTTTATGCAAATGCGTGTAATGGGATTGAAGGGGTTTATTGCCATGCTTTTGGGATTGTTGACGCCTTATTGGATTTGCTACGGTTTCGGTATAATATCGCCGGACGATTTCAATGTGCCCGGTGTCAAAGCTGCTTGGAATATCGAAGATGTTTCATGGGTGCTTGTTGCCACTTGTGCTGTGTCGGTGCTTGCCACATTGTTGTTGATGATGTCTAACATGATGCGCATAATCAGCTACAATGCCAAGCGTAGAGCCTGTAACGGATTTTTCACGGTGTTGACAATCACCACTATTATAATGATGATACTGGACAGTGCCAATGTCACGTCTTATATGCCTACGTTTAATTTATGCTTTGCCGTGCAAGTGGGGCACGCTTTCACCATAAGCAATAGCGACAGGAGATATATTCCCATGCTGGCACTGTATGCAGCGTGCTTGGGATTGTGTGTATATAATATAATATGGTAATGCTCGAAGATGAAATTTGTAATTGAAAACCATATACCTTATATAAAAGGGGTGCTTGAACCGTATGCAACGGTAGAATATTTGCCCTATCAAGACATAACTGCCGGTGCTGTGGCCGATGCCGACGCCCTTGTGGTGCGAACACGCACACGGTGCGATGCGGCGTTGCTCGATGGCAGCCGGTGCACCTTTGTGGGAAGTGCCACCATAGGCACCGACCATATCGACCTCGATTATTGCCGCAGTCGTGGCATTGCGGTGCATAATGCCCCGGGGTGTAATGCTCCGGCAGTGGCTCAATATGTGTTGGCTACGGTGGGCAGGCTGATGCTTCGTGATGGCATTGAAGACCCCCGGCACATTACTATCGGTATTGTCGGTGTAGGCCATGTGGGAAGCATCATAGCACGATGGGCTACGGGAACGGGGTTCAAAGTGTTGTTGAACGACCCTCCGCGCCAACGTGCGGAAAAAGGCGGCTTTCATGGCGTGGAACTCGAAGAAATAGCCCGTGAGGCCGATATAATCACATTTCACACGCCGTTTACCCGTGATGGCAGCGATGCCACGTGGCACTTGTGCGACAAGGAATTTGTAAACAAGTTGCAACATTGCCGCCTGCTCATCAACAGCGCGCGCGGGCCTATTGCCGATACTGCTGCCCTGCTTGACGGGTTGCAAACGGGTAAAATAGGTGATGTGGCAATTGATTGCTGGGAGAACGAGCCTTGCATCGACTTGCAACTGCTTGAACGTGCTTTTATTGCTACACCTCATATTGCCGGGTATTCGCAAGAAGGTAAAATCAGGGGTACGGCAATGATTGTGGAGGCCTTGAACAGGCATTTTGGAATAAACGCCGAGGTACCGCAGACTACGGCTCCTGCCAAAGGTGCCGCCAAAGTTACGCTTGGCAGGATTATGGAGAGTTATGACCCTCTTGCCGATACTGCACGATTGAAATCATGTCCGGAACAATTCGAGCAGCAACGCAATGGCTATGACTTGCGCCATGAAGTGGAATAATTGCCATATATGTTTATTATGAGGGGTTTGTATCGTATCATAATTTCAATTACGCTTCTTGTGACAAGCCTGTTGCCGTCGGTGGCACAAGATGGCGCGCCCGAGGTCACTCCCGTGTCGGGCTTGCAGCGGGTGTATAAAGGCAAATACCATTTTGTGGACGAGGCCACGGGCGACACTTTGTGCATGATAGTCATGAACCCTATCACCATATATCCGCCCGAACGGTTCAAAAACAAAAAAGAAGAAGAATTTTATTGGCGCACGGTGCGCGATGTGAGAAAGACGCTACCGTATGCCAAACTTATATGCTCCACGTTGCTTGAGACATATGAATACCTTGAAACATTTGAGACTGAAAAAGAGAAACAGCAGTATTTGAAAGATTTCGAGGATGCGATTTTTGAGCAATATAAACCTGTGATGAAAAAATTCACACGGTCGCAGGCAAAAATGTTGGTGAAACTCATCAACCGTGAAACGCACCAGTCGTCGTTCAACATAGTCAAGGCGTTCCTTGGCTCGTTCCGTGCCGGCTTCTGGCAGACGTTCGGGCGAATGTTTGGCGTGAATATGCGCTCGGGCTACGATCCCGAGGGTAATAAGGAAGATGCCGTGATAGAACGCATCTGCGTGCGTATCGAAACCGGAACGCTGTAATCACCGGTAAGATATATTAAGGTGGCATTGCCTCCGGTTCCTTTTAGGCCAAATCTATAGAGTTTTGGCATAATTGCCTGTTGCCATGCCATCGGAATAAATGGTTAACTTTGCATTAATATTAAAAATGAACAAGATGTAGAAAACCGAGAGAATATACATATTATTAATTTACCGCGTTTACTATTATTCGATATACTCTGAAAATTTGGCGATTAGATGATGTATAGGCACGAATAAGTCAAGTAAATGCCTACGCTATAAGCGTGGGCCGACTTATCGTCTATACGGGTTACGCCAAATACCTCAGAGTATGATAAGAAAGCTCGCGCTTTCTTTTTTGTCACACTCCAGGATATTTGGTGTATCTCCGTATTATCGGGTATAGTCGGCGCACAAAAGAGCAGCGTAGATGAAAAACGTTCATTTCGCAAGAAGAATCATGCCTGTGGTGTGTCTTCTCGCGAGTTGTTTTGCGCCAATGAAGGCGCAAGGAATGGCTGTAACCGACAGCCTGTGGTGTCAACAATCATTACCCGTGTGCATTGTCGATGATACACATGGATTAAAGTTGAGGGAAGTGCTTATCCCGACTGCCGTCGTGGGTGTTTCTGCATTGTATGCGGTGGGCGGCGACTGGTTTTCTTCGCAACGAGAGTGTGTGCAAGATGCATTGTCGGGCAAAGGACGAAACAAGGTGAAAATCGACGATTATTTGCAATATTCGCAGATGGTTGCCGTGTATGGCCTTAATTTGGCCGGCGTAAAAGGGGCGCATTCTTTTAAGGATCGAACCATAATACTGGCCATGTCGTGGGCAGTGCAAGCAGTTTTGACAAATGCAATGAAGTACTCGTTCAGGGAAAAACGGCCTGATAGCGGTGCTCGAAATTCTTTCCCGTCGGGACACACTGCCACGGCATTCATGGGTGCCGAGTTCCTTTATCGCGAGTACCGCGACGTGTCGCCATGGATAGGATATGCAGGTTATGCCGTGGCTGCATGTACCGGATATTTGCGAATATATAATAATCGGCATTATTTCAATGATGTATTGGCCGGGGCTTGCTTAGGAATAGTCAGTACAAAATGGCATATTGGCTTTATCCGGAAATCTTCAGGAAATCAAACTGTAATACGTCAAAATTGCAATGTACCACCGTGTGCGTGCCATATTGCTCTCCCGGTGGGGCCGGATTATGCCTATGCCTCGCTTTCTGACGGTTCGGCCATGCGGAGCTTGGCATTGCGGTTGAGGCGGAATGTGTTGAATGTTTCGAAGATGTCGGCAAGGGCTATGGTGGCATTTTCCACTTGCCGTTCATATAATTGCGCACCTTGGCGTGTGCCCGACGCGGCATTGCCTTGCAACACGCTGCCCATTCCGCTTATTTCTTCAACAAGTCGCATTTGCAACGACAGCAGTTCGTAAGCACCAATGTTGGTGTTGTTCGACGCGATTTGTTGCGGCAGGTTTGTACAGCATCCTTCGGCATATGGCAATATGCCGTCGGTGCTGCGCCATATGCGTTTCATGTCTTGCCAAGTAAACCCTTCGGGCAGAGCCGAGTCGGGGAAAAGCAGCACACCCTTTGCGCTTGAGCCCATCACATGGTCGATTAGCGTTATAAGGCGGTTGATGTACTTTTGCTGGTCGATTATGTCTTCGACAAACGAATGTACTTCGCCATCGGTGAGCGGATATAATTTTATTACAAACGGGTGTGAACCGTGGCCGTAAGGCGACGTGTAGTGTGTGAGACAGTGGCCGTCGGGAGCAAACCAGCGGCAATGCCACGTTTCTTCGATGCTCCACCGTGCATCTATTCCGGGAACACCTGCCTCGTGGCGGCGAATGTTTTCGGCATCGATTATGCCTTGATTGCCGGTATCGGTCAAATATAGTTCACCACCGGCACGGTCGTGGCATTCAAGCACTTCTTGCAATTCAAGTGTCCACACTTCCACTGCCCGTATCAGTCCGTTGGCTGCCGAGAAGAAATTGCCGCCGCTCTCGGCATCATTGCCTACTGCGGTGCTGCATATATTCTCAGACGTTTCTATCCGGGTGTAAATTTCTCTTATCCGTCCAGCTCTGTTACGGTCGCCACGGGCAAGCCGCATTATCAGTTCCCCCACATTTAAGTCGTGCAGGTAGCCGGCTATTTTGCAGTCGCGGCAATGTACATCTTCCATTACATTGGAGAAGAAACGGTAGGGGTTGAGATTTTCAACTATGCCGCCTATGTCCACCCGTTGCAGGCAGCAGCCTGAAATAAGAAACTCTTCGAGGGCGCGGCTGTCGAGTTCGTTTATGATGATATTGTTGTTTTCTTTGGCAATACTATTGCGAAAACGCCCCACCACACTGCGCACAAGGCGGCGTATCACATTGTTGGTGAGTGGCTCATGTCCGCTTTCTTGCAGACGACGGTATTCGCTGCAACGGCGACCGTCGGCATCGGTCACAGTGTCGCCCCATTGCGAGCCATAAGTGAAATCCTTGTTCCGGCGGCGCTTGCCGCGCAATGCAGCCCAACCGGCCCATGCAGCTTGCGCAGCTTTAAACACCTGTTTGTCATTGTTGTTGATATTTTTCATGGCATCGTTTTTTTAGTGGCAAAAATAGTACCCGGCATTGTCGTGTGCGGCCACTAAAAGTAATATTGTGGCGGTTTGTAGAAAAATATTATGCATTGTAGGTGCTTGTATTCAAAATTAATGCTTTACTTTGTACCAATTAAACACATATCATTATATATGAGGAGTTTTAAGTCTAAAACAGTGAGAGCCATGTTGCTGGCAGCAACAATAGGTGTGATGGGTGTGCTTGGCACTTCGTGTGTCGAGGACGAAAAGAACCCTTATGAAAATATAGAAGACGGAACGGCATCGGGAAGTGCATTCAATGTGATGCTGCCCGGTATGGGAACTTTCTATGTAGGTTCTGAAATAGAATTAAGGGGCAGCGGTTTCTCTTCGGGTGATGAAATTTATGTAAGCGACTTTTACGATTCATCATCGTCGGTAAAAGCACGGATAACAAGCTATACTGCCGACAAACTGTTTTTTATCATGCCGGCCGGTGTGGTTGAATATGGCGGCAATGTAGAGGTTTCTCTTGTCAGGAATGGTGAGTGGCATACACTTGGAGGTTTATATGTGAATAACTATAGTTGCACCAGTATGCCTTTGGAAAATGATATTTATGGTGAATTTGTCGAAATCATGGGCGAATATGCCGATGGCGACAAAGCCTACTACCAAGAATATAACTATGATGGCGAATTGCTTGGAGAACCTATTGAATTAGACTTGAAATTGAAAAACAGCGATTATGATTATAACGAAGTGATTCAAACTTCGACATTTTATCCTTTATTCGATAATTACCTGTTTATTTATGAACATAACGGGGAAATCTCCATTAAACAAGATATGGGGAGAATAGGTGGCCGATTGATGATAGACCTGTCGGCAAGTATCGGAGAGACGGTATCAAGAGAGTGGCCCTGGTTCAAGGACGGCGACAAGATTTTACTTGCATTAGGTGGTATTGAGAATGTTGTTGCAATTATCGACAATCCTGTCATTGCCGATGGCTGGATAACGTTTGAAATTCCGAGCAACGGCATCGAAGCCGGAATGAATTATGAAATTTTGCTGCAACGATACGAAGGTTATGTCTCTAACATAGGATATTTGAATATAATTAACTAATTTAATTTTGAAACAGAAATGAAGCACAAGATATTTATTGCACTATTTGCATTATCAAGTTTTACGGGAGCACAAGCCTCGACATTGGTTGCCGATACTGTAGCCGTTGCCGAACCGGTTGAAACAGTCGGTGGCAGCGATGAGGAATTTAATGAAGAGACAATGTATGACAACGAGCGTGATGCCGAACTCGATTCATTGCGCCAAGTGGTTAATGACTTGCAGTCATCGGTGAGGGCTACCGAGGAGGCTCAGTCGGAAATGGAAAAAGATGCCTTGAACAAACGTATCTGGAATGACCGGGCAAAATATTTCAACATATACTACACCAAACAGAGCCTTACACAGAAGGACATCAACGGTACTTGGAAAAACGATTTCGGTGTAGCACTTGCCATGGGTAAAACATTTTATCTGCACAAGAAGCCTATATTGGGCATGATAAAGTTTGGTATCGATTGGAGTTATTTTGACTTGAACTTCTCTAAATATACCGACGAATGGGGATTTTTCAATGGTGATGCAGAGTATGATGGTGGCATGGGTGGTAATTATTGGTATCCCGACATGGAGGGTTACGGTATGGAACCTGAAGATGTGTATCAGGCCGAAATTGGCACGGCAATTGGTGTGTCGGTGACAGTAAATCCCTACGACCACATAAAGGTTAGCGGCCACTTCCGCGTGATACCGTCTTATTCAATGCTTTATGCTGCCGAGGATTTCAGTGGAAGTTATGGTACATTCTTCTCGGCTGGCGGAGCCGTGGCATGGAAAGCCATATCGATAGGTGTAGAAGGCCGTTGGGGAACAGCCAAATATAACAGTGTGGTAAATGTGAGCGACCTTGATGAAATGGAAGACGAAGGCGACATTTTGGAAGGCAATTACGATGGCTCTTCAAAATGGAAGACCGGTTCAATTCGCTTCTATATAAGCTTTAGATATTAATTAGGAATTAGAATTGATGAGGGTGTTGCAAAAATTTCAGCATTGTAATTGTAGAGACGATGTGCACATCGTCTCTATGACGATAATGGTTGATTTACAACGTTTTATGTAATACACGCTGTAGAGACGCGATTAATCGCGTCTCTACAGGAGGCAAAATCACATTTTGCAACACCCCCATCGTTTTTTCATTTCTTGAAGAACCCTTTTGATGCCTTTGCTGCCCGTTCTGCGAATGTGGCACGAGGTGCCGTATTATCGGCCATGCATTCATCTATGCGGTCGTAATAATTCATTCGGCTTTGTGACTGTGTTTCAAACATTTGTCTCGTTCCCTCTTCGTCTTGTTTAAATTCAAGTGTATTGTCGATGGCAAAAGTGGCCGCGGTTGCCACTACGTCGATATTCGCTCCTATGAAATTGAAATTCCACCCCATGTTTTTTAATTCTTGTATCATCGAAGCCACTTGCTTGCGGCTGTAATGACGCGAGGCATTCTCATAACCGTCGGTGATTATTGTTACCGAGCCTATCGATTGGGGGAATTCATCGGTGCAGGTTTTTAAATCGATGAGTGTTGAACCCACGGCATCGTTTAGCGGGGTAGTTCCCCACGGCTCATAATCGTCAGGGGTGATGTGGTGTGCATCATTGGCTGCTGCATTTTTAATGATGTAGCGCGACGGGCGAGAGCCGTCACCTTGAAAAGCATAAATGCTCACAAAATGGTCTTGGGTGTCGGTATGCTGCTTTTGTGCCGTGATGATGGTGTTAATGGTTTCGTTGCACCCATCGATGGTTTGTCGCTTTACACAACTCATACTTCAGCTCTCGTCAAGGATAATCAAATTAAAAATTCTTGTTTTCATAATTTTATGTTTTTAGTTATTTGGTAATTCCTGATTAAAAATCAAACGGGTTTCGGCGCAATTTGTTTTCGGTGTGCTTGCGTCGGTATTCTTCTTCATTGAAACTGTAAAGTTCCGGAATGCGGTTATGCTGCGGTTCGGGGCTTGGACCACGGTCTTCGAGTAATCCCGTTGAGAACATTTTCCGTTGGAAATTTCTTCGGTCGTAGGTTACGCCGTTTATGGCTTCATATAATTGTTGCAACTCGGTCATCGAGAATTTCTCGTCGAGCAGCTTGAATGCTATAGGTTGGGTGCGCAATCGTTCACGAAGCCGTTCGCGGGCCATGTCGATGATTTTGTCGTGGTCGAAGGCCAAGGGTGGTAGCCGGTCGATTTTGAACCAGTTTGCTCGTGCGGCATCGTCACCGGCTATCAACCGGTAATCCGATTTGCGCACAAGTGCATAAAAGGCAACTGTCACAACACGTTCGCGCGGGTCGCGCTTAACCGTGCTGAATACATGGAACTGTTCAAGGAATATGTTGGTTACGCCTGTCTCTTCGGCAAGTTCTCTCATTGCGCACTGTTCCACTGTTTCATCTATGCGCATGAAACCGCCCGGCAGTGCCCAACTTCCCTTGAATGGCTCAAGCCCGCGCTCTATTAGTAAAATGTGCAAGTCGCGGCCGTCGAAACCGAATACCACATTGTCGGCAGTGATTGCCGGGTGTGGGTATTTGTAGCTGTACGTATTTTCGCTCATATGAATTGTGTAGTTTTGACACAAAGGTAGCGCCAGCTTTTCTAATGTCCAAATTTTGATGTGTCTTTTTTACATTAACTATTGATTTTTTATTTCCGGGAGGCTGTGTTGCTTGTCGGGCGGCTGAATTTTCATTAACTTGCATCGGCAAAAAAAGTGATTGCTATATGGAACGATTGATGCAATATGTGTGGCAACACAAGTTGTGGAGTGCCTACCGTATGACTACCAACGACGGCCGCCGGGTGCGAGTTATCGATCCCGGATTGCTTAACACCGATGCCGGCCCCGACTTTTTTAATGCAAAAGTGGAAATCGACGGCAAAATGTGGGTCGGCAATGTGGAAATACACTCTCGCGCGTCTGACTGGCACAGGCATGGACATGACAATGACAGGGCATACGATTCGGTTATACTGCACGTGGTGGAAAAGGACGATGCCCCTATTACGCGCAGCAATGGCGAACGCATTCCCCAAATGGTGCTAAGGTGTTCGCCGCAATTTTATGAAAGTTACGCAAGGCTCGTGAATGCCCCTGCGTCGGAATTGCCTTGTGCGTCGAAAATCAAGGAAATTCCGTCGCTCACCATTACCGAGTGGGTTGAGTCGCTCGCATTTGAACGCTTGAACGAGAAAGTGGAGCGCATATCGTCGCTTTACGATACATTTTGTGGCAGTTGGCAAGATATATGTTACGTTACCATAGCCCGCAGCCTTGGTTTTGGCATAAATAACGATGCTTTCGAGATGCTTGCTCGTCGCACGCCGTTGCGGCTCTTGCATAAGCACAGCGACTCGCTTTTCCAGCTCGAAGCACTGCTCTTCGGGCAGGCCGGTTTCTTTTCAATGCCGGCTCCGGGTGGCGATGAATATTTCCTGCGCCTGGCTCGCGAATATGATTTCTTGTCAAATAAATTTCAACTGAAACCTATGGACGGGACGATGTGGAAATCGTTCAGGGTGAGACCGCAAAATTTCCCATATCGCCGCATTGCCATGCTGGCACGGTTTGTCGAGGGCGGATTCAACCTCATGCAGTCAATTCTCGAAGCCTCGGGTGAAAAAGAGTTACGGCGGCTGTTCTCGGCGGAATTGAGCGGATACTGGGCTTCGCATTTTACCTTTGGCGGCTCGCCTGCCGAGGTGCCCGCACGCGTGTTGGGCAATGCTTCGATTGATATTTTACTCATCAATACCGTTGCCCCACTATACTACGCTTACGGCTCTCGTTGCGGCGACTATGAGACGGCCGAACGCGCAATAACACTACTTGAAAACCTGCGGCCCGAACGCAACAGAATAGTGGAAACATTCACCGCGACCGGCATAAAATGCCCCGACGCACTCACATCACAAGCCCTCATACAACTGCGCCGACGATATTGCGAAGCTCGCAAATGTCTTTATTGTGCCATAGGACACCGCTTGCTAAGTAATGCAGCCTCCTCGGACAAATAACCTTTTGGAAAGTATTTTTGCCAAAATCATAGCATTATGATACAAAATATTTGCATTGTATAATTTTTTGCCTATCTTTGCAAGCAAAACAGTAGAACAATGGCACTGATAATCCCCAAAAAGTACAAGCAAAAATTGTTACCCGAAACTACCGAGGTTGCAATAAAATTAATCAAAGACTGCTTCCAAAAGCAGTTGGCCCGGGAATTGAACTTGCGTCGCGTGACGGCACCACTATTTGTCCTTGCCGGAACCGGTATCAACGACGACCTTAACGGCGTGGAGCCGCCGGTAGCATTCAATATTGCCAGCATGGGCGGACATCGCGCCGAAGTGGTACATTCTTTGGCAAAATGGAAGAGAATGAAACTTGGTGCATATGACATTGCCCCGGGTTATGGGCTTTACACCGACATGAACGCCATTCGCACATCGGAAGAACTTGACAACCTGCACTCGCTGTATGTCGATCAATGGGACTGGGAACAAACCATATCGAAAGAAAACCGCTCGCTCGAATACTTGAAACAGACAGTGTGCAAGATATTCCGCGCCGTCAGGGAGACCGAGTGGATGATCTATGAGAAATTCCCCCACATCACCCCGCGCCTGCCCGAGTCGATAACATTCCTGCACTCCGAAGAGTTGCTGCAAATGTATCCCACCCTGACGCCACGGGAACGCGAAGCACGCGCCGCCCGACAATACGGAGCTATATTCATCATAGGCATAGGCGCCAAATTGAGCAACGGGGAAAAACACGACGGACGTGCCCCCGACTATGACGACTGGATTTCCGAGAACAGCGATGGCTACCAAGGCCTAAACGGTGATATCATTTTCTGGGATTCGGTACTTGAGATGCCATTTGAGTTATCATCGATGGGCGTGCGCGTGAGCGCCGAGTCGCTCGTGAAACAACTTGAAATGTGCCGATGCACCGAACGTGTGTCGCTCGCATTCCACAAGTCGTTGCTTGCCGGTGAATTGCCTTATTCGATAGGCGGTGGCATAGGACAAAGCCGCTTGTGTATGTTCCTGCTGCAAAAGGCTCATATAGGGGAAGTGCAAGCCAGCATTTGGCCCGAGGAGCAAATTGCCACCTGCGCCCGGCACGGAATACAACTTATGTAATCAGGAGTGGGGATTGGGAATTCTATAACGGTTGATTAGGTTGATTTTTCGTTCTTAATCCCTATTCCTCATGGAAAATTAAAACCGGCTACCTAACAAAGGCAACCGGATCTAAATAAACACGGAAATTATAGCTTTGAATTTGTCTAAAATCCCCATTAAAAATTTATCTTTAACATAAAGACAGGTTTTTAACAGTTTTTTCTAAGGTTAAACTTGTAATGCAAAAATAGTGCGTAATGCACGCGGTGCATTTGTAAAATCATGTCTTTTTTTTGTGAAATTGTGCATTTGCGCCATTTTGTTGTTGTAAAAAGCGGCAAATGCACATTTTTACAACCCTGTGGAGAGGATTATTCCGCCGGTGATTACTCCTCTTCGTCGAATGTCACGGGTATTTCCCTGTTCATGCTCATTTCAAGTGAAATCAGTGTTTCGGTTTCGGTAACGCCCGGAATATGCTGGATTTTTCCGTTGAGCAATTCCATCAGGTGCTGATTGTCTTTGGCATATAATTTTATGAGCATGGTATATGGCCCGGTAGTGAAATGGCACTCTACCACTTCGCGTATTTTCTCCAGTTCAGGCACTACGTCGCGGTACATAGAGCCGCGTTCAAGTTTTACGCCTATGTAGGTGCAGGTTGCATATCCCAGTACCTTGGGATCGACATTGTAGCCTGAGCCTGTGATTACGTTCATGTCGATCATGCGTTGTATGCGTTGATGTATCGCAGCACGCGACACACCGCATTCCACGGCCACGTCTTTCGACGGGATGCGTGCGTTTTTCATTATGATTTGTAATATTTTGCGGTCAAGGTTGTCTATCTTCTCCATTGTTATAATGATTTAATATTGTGCAAATATATGTCATTTTTTCAATAAAGTGGCTGTTTTGCCGTCAAAATGTTTTGCTGTTTCGACATTTTAACCATTTTTGCGGTATAAATCAACGCAAAAAATGCCGCCGCAGGGTATTGTGTTCCCCCCGACGGCGGCACTTTTCTATCGGCCTGTAATCAGGCTGTGCTTGCCTTTTACGGTTTTATTTTTTTGAATTATCCACTCCTGTGGTTTCAACTTCAAAGATAAGGGTTTCGTTGGGTTCTATGCCGCGGTTTCCATCGACACCGTATGCAAGGTCGCCCGGCACGTACAGTATGTAAGATGCACCCGGGCTCATCATCAACAAACCTTCCTTGAAGCCGCGAACCACGCGCATAGGACTCATTGCTATGGCTTCTTTTGATTCATCGAAGGTTGAACCGTCGATTTTTGTGCCTTTGTATTTCACCATGATGCGGTCGGTTGTCTTGAACAACTTTCCATTGCCCGGTTTCACCACTTTGTAAGCAAGCCCGCTTTCTGTCACTTTCACAGTTGTGTCTTTGGCAACAAGTTCCTTGATGAATTTTTCACCGGCCTCGCGGTTGGCGATAGCTTTCGGGTTGCGCTCTTTGGCTGCGCGTATTTCCTTTTGCATCATCATGTTCACCATGCCCTGCATTGTCATCGGGTTGACAGACGAGTCGCTTGTGAAAGCCTTCTTGAATTCTGCCACAAGCAAATAAGTGTTAAGTTCCACCTGTTGTTGCTCTTTAAGGCTTTTTACCATGTCGATGACTTGTGCGCCCACCATCATGCCGCGACGGTAGCTGTCCTCGGCCGTATCGACGTTGATGGCCATTTCAAATCCGCGCATGAATGCGTCTTTGTCGAAAGTCGAGTCGGTGCGGGTGAATTGTTCGGCCATTCCGTAACCATACATTTCACCCATTGTCATGCTCAAGGTGTCGAGCGAAGTTTTCACTTCACCGCTGTCGGCCACGCCGTTGCAGCTAACCATCGAAGAAACGGCTACGATGGTGGCGGCAGCCATAATAGAAATCTTTTTCATTCCTTTTTATTGATTTGTTAAAGTTATACTATCCTACTTTTATCAATTGAATGTCGAAAATAAGCGTCATGTTGGGACCTATTATCCCGCCGGCTCCTTGCGGCCCGTAGGCGAGGTTTGACGGAACGAATATGCGCCACTCGGCGCCAGGTTTCATCATTTGCAAAGCCTCGACCCAGCCGGGTATCACTTGCGACACGCCGAATGTGGCAGGTTCGCCGCGTTCCACCGAGCTGTCGAATACGCGGCCGTCGATTAGTGCGCCGGTATAATGTACCGTTACCTTGTCGGTAGCTTTGGGCGAAGCCCCTTCGCCCTCTTTTATGATCTCATATTGCAGTCCGCTGGCGGTGGTATGTACTTCCGGGCGTTTTGCGTTTTCGGCAAGATATTGTTCTCCGGCTTTTTTGTTCACTTCTTGCAGCCTGTTCTCCATTTCGGCGAAAAAGCGGTTTACCGTCTGTTTTGCCTCGTCGAGCGACATTTGCGAGTGGTCGCCTTTGTAGGAGGCTTCGACTCCTGCGGCGAAGTCGCTGAAATTCAAGTTGTCGATGCCCGAGCGCATGAAGTTGTTGCCCATGCTCAGCCCCAGTGCGTAACTTAATTTGTCCATATATAATCGATTAAATGATATTATCTTAAATGCATGGCAGCCTTGTCGGTTATGCCTGTTCCGTAAATCGGCTACAAAGGTAGAGTTAAATATAATCGCAAACATCATATTTTCAGTAAAAAATATTAAATTTGCAATTAACGAACGGAGTTCTAAAGGAATTTCAAACAGTTTAAAAAATCCAAACACAAGTGTCATGAAAAAATTAGTGGTTTCAACAGGGGCGGGAATTAGTGCCGAAAGCGGATTATCGACATATCGTGATGCAGGCGGGCTTTGGGATAATTATCCTGTGATGCAAGTGGCATCGGCCGATGGTTTCCGCCGCGACCCTGCGCTCATACACCGCTTCTACAACGAACGGCGCGAACAACTTGTGAATTGCACGCCCAATGCGGCTCATTACGGGCTTAAAGAACTTGAGAAACGCTTTGATGTGAAGATAATAACACAAAACGTCGATGACTTGCACGAACGTGCCGGAAGTTCGTGCGTATTGCACTTGCACGGCGAGTTGATGAAAGTGCGCTCAATGGCGCATCCCGAACGGGTGTATGACGTGCGTGACGTTACAGGCGGCAGCCTTGAAACCTCGCTCGACACCCGTGACCGATATGGCGACCCTGTTCGTCCGCACATCGTGTTTTTTCAGGAGTCGGTGCCGAATTTTGCCCCGGCGGCCGAACTTGTGGAAGAAGCCGACATATTTGTGGTAATAGGCACATCGCTTGTGGTTTATCCGGCTGCAAGCCTAATCTCGTATGTGAGGCGCGGAGTGCCCATTTACTATATCGACCCTCACCCGGCCGACACCGGCTTGCTGCCGGTGACGGTAATCCGCGAAAAGGCAACTACAGGAGTGCAAAAGTTGGCCGAAATGTTGCTTGCCGACGAGTAATCGGGCGTAAGTCGTGTGTTTCTTATTTGCAAGTTTTTTGAAAATAGATTAACTTTGTATTTGGAAACAAGTAGCCGTATATGCGGCTGAATTGTAAAAAGCAGTTTCTTAGCATATTAGCAAGGACACAATGAAAGTCAAAATACACCGCGAGGGTCTTAACATATTAGTGGCGTTGCTGTTCATTCTGCTGCTGATTAACATTTCGGCGTGGACATTTATTGAATATAAGATAATTCCGTCGATATTCATTGCCATATCAGCCGTGATGTATCTGTTGGCAGTCAATTTCTTCCGCAGCCCGCGCCGACGGTTCAAGGGGGATCCGACCAATGCCGTGGTGGCATCGGCCGATGGTACGGTCGTGGCTCTTGAAGAGGTGTATGAAGACGAGTATCTGCATCGTAACGTGATACAATTGTCTATCTTCATGTCGATATTTAACGTCCATGCCAACTGGCCGTCGGTGGAAGGGCGTGTCGAATATGTGAAACATCATTCGGGGCGTTTCCTTGCCGCTTACTTGCCAAAGTCGAGCAGTGAAAATGAACGTTCGGCCATAGTCATACGGGCCAATAATGGCGATGAGATACTTATGCGGCAAATAGCCGGAGCCGTAGCGCGTCGCATTGTCACATATGCCGAGCCTGGCGATTACGTCACGCTCGACCGCCACATAGGTTTTATTAAATTCGGGTCGCGCGTTGATATTTTCCTGCCACTTGATGCCGAAATCCTTGTGAAATTAGGCGACAAGACGGTGGGAGGAATAACGCAGGTGGCGCGGTTGAAAGCGCGGTGACCCTGCTTTCTTGTTACTTTCTGATTACCATTTTTCTCGTAAAAAATCATGAGCCTGCTTAAATCAATAAAGAATAACATACCGAATGCCATCACCTGCCTGAACTTGCTTTCGGGAAGTCTTGCCTGTATTTGCGCTTCGCATGGCAGCGAGCATATCAATGGCGATCCTGCGTCGATTGCATATTACCAGCTTGCTTTCATAATGATAGCCGCGGCAGCGGTGTTTGACTTCTTCGATGGATTTGTGGCACGCTTGTTGGGGGCGGTGTCATCGATAGGCAAAGAGCTTGATTCGCTTTCCGATTGTGTGAGTTTCGGCCTCGCACCGGCTATGATTGTTTATTTCATGGCGCGTGAATTATATCCTTCGTCATGGGTGGCATATTGTGCGCTGCTTGTGGCCGTGTTTGGAGCCGTGCGGCTTGCCCGGTTCAATACCGACGATTCGCAGGCTACCTCGTTTGTGGGCTTGCCTATTCCCGCAAATGCTATTTTTTGGATAGGTTTTTGTGATTATTTCTATACCCTTGAACCTACTGCGGCGGGTGAATACATTATCCTTGCGGCTGTTGCATTGTTGAGTTATGCCATGGTGTCGCGCCTGCGAATGTTCTCGCTCAAGTTCAAGAGTTACGGATTGCATGGCAATGTTCATCGCTATCTGCTTATAGTCGGCACGGTGGTTGCCGTTGTGTTGCTTGGAGTGAAGGGCCTGGCAGTTTCCATAATGCTTTATTTCCTGCTTGTATTGCTGTTTGCAAGGCACGAAAAAGGCGAGGTTCTTAATAATATTTAGTGAATTGCATTTGTCTGATTGCCGTTTTTTGCCGACATTTGTTAACTGCAACTACGGGAATGGCATGATGTTTGCCACGTTAGATTGTGGTTCCTCTTATAGTACACACATATTTGATAAATGGAATTTCTACTTATAATATTGCTTCTGTTGTTTCTGTTCCTGTATCCGGTTATAAAAGCCGGTTTCAAGGTGTGGAAGCAAGTGAGGCAGATGAACCGTAGTTTTCAAAATGCCGGGTCGCATTATGGCGGAGGCGGAAACACTTCGGGCGGCAATGCGCAGAAGCATCGCCGGCGTGGGAAAATTTTCGGTCCCGGCGATGGCGAGTATGTCGAGTTTGAAGAAATCATAGAGCAACGCCGGTCGGTGCAATATGTGGAGATGCGTGATGCCGAGCCGCGTATAACCGATGTCAAGTTTGAAGAAATCAGATTGTAATGGACGCTGAGACGTATTATACTCATACGCTGCCCAATGGTTTGCGGGTGGTGTTTATGCCTATTGCATCGCAAGTGGCATATTGCGGATTGTCGATTAATGCAGGCAGCCGCGACGAGCAGCCGGGGCAGTTGGGGCTTGCGCACTTTGTGGAGCATACCATTTTCAAGGGTACACGCCATCGCAAGGCGTGGCACATACTGAACCGCATGGAACGCATAGGCGGTGAACTTAATGCCTATACAACCAAGGAAAACACCACGGTATATTCCATTTTCCCATCGCGATATCTCGACAGGGCGGCCGAATTGATTGCCGACCTGATTGCTTACTCCATATTTCCCGAGCGTGAAGTGATGCGCGAGCGTGAGGTGGTGCTTGACGAGGCGGCATCTTACCGCGATTCTCCGTCTGAAGCCGTATATGACGATTTTGAAGACATGATATGGGCAGGGAGCCAACTGGGGCATAATATATTGGGAGTAGAGGAAGATTTGCGCACATTTACCGGCAGCGACTGTCATAGGTACCTGTCTGAACTATATGTGCCTGGCAATATGGTATTTTTCGTGCTCGGAGACTTGAAGCCGCAGGCTGTGTTCCGCACAGTGGAAAAGCATTTGGGATGCCTGAACCATCCTATGCCCCGGCGCAGTCGTAAGGCACCGGAAGTGTTGCCTGTGTTCAGGGAAGAGCGGCAGATGGGGTTGCACCAGGCGCATACGATATATGGTGCTCCCGTATGCAGTATGCATGACGAGAGGCGTTATGCGTTGCTGCTCCTGAACAATATGCTCGGAGGCCCCGGAATGAATTCGTTGCTAAACATAGCCATTCGCGAGCGTCGCGGATATGCTTATACCGTGGAATCGGCGGCCACATTGTTCAGTGATTGCGGAGTGCTGCAAGTATATTTCGGGAGTGATTTGTGCCACGTGAAACCATCGATACGTGTGATAGGAGACATTATCGACCGGCTGGCATCGAAACCGCTCACCGAGCGTGCCCTTGATGCCGCAAAGAAGCAATTCATCGGCCAACTGGTAGTGGCGAGCGACAACAACGAGGCTCTTGCGCTATCAGTCGGGAAAAGTTTCCTCTACCACGGCAAGGTCGAGAGCAATGCCGCTACAGCCGAGCACATAGCTGCTGTTACCGCCCCGCAACTGATGGATGCAGCATCACTGATACTCCCCGACAAGGCTTCGGTGTTGACATTCAAGTAGCACACAGTGGGCAAGTTAAAAGCTAATCCCGAGCAGTTTTAAGCCGGTTTTGTGCATGATCCTTTTATTATTTACAAAAAATCAGTTATTTGTTCATAACCGGCTATTCGCCATTTCCGTAGCCAACCGTGTGGCAGGCAATACGAATAAATGGCAAAAAAATAGATGATTTTTTTGTCTTGCCGGTGATTTGAGTTATCTTTGCAACGGTAGGATGCAGGTGCCGCAAAGTGTGGGCCTGTGGCCTTTCGAGACGTAAAATATTGCGTCGTAACAAGACTTACCCAAAGCATAAACTTGACGTAATTATATACCATCAAACCAATTAACTTATGATTTCTAAAAATGTTGTTATCGGCACAGCATTGTTTTTGGTGCCGACGTTTGCGACATCCACGTTACAGGCTGCCGAAAGTGTTACTTCGCCAAATGGCGAAATAGTTGTCAATTTTGATGTTAAAGAGGGATGGCCTGTTTACACCGTCGATTACAAGCAACAGCCTGTAATACTCGAAAGTCGGCTCGGGCTTGAACTTGACGATGTGAGTATGCGTAACTCGTTCGAGTCGTTCGACCTCACAGGTGGCGAAACCAACAAACTTTCGCTCATGGACGGTTTCGAGCTGACCGGTACCGAACGCTCGTCGTTTGACGAAAATTGGATACCGGTATGGGGCGAAGAAAGTGTAATACGCAACCACTACAATGAAATGGCCGTGACGCTCACGCAGCCGAGTTTTGACCGATATATTATTATACGTTTCCGTGTTTACGACGACGGTGTGGGATTTCGTTACGAATTCCCGCAACAAAAAAATCTTGTGTATTTTACCATAAAGGAGGAGCATACTCAGTTCGCGATGACCGGCGACCACATGGCATACTGGATTCCGGGCGACTATGACACGCAGGAATATGACTATACCAAGAGCAGGTTGAGTGAAATCCGCGGATTGATGAATGCGGCTGTCACACCTAATTCGTCTCAAACAGTGTTTTCGCCGACCGGCGTACAGACGGCATTGATGATGAAAACCGATGACGGCCTGTATATCAACCTGCATGAAGCCGCACTCGTTGATTACTCGTGCATGAGCCTTAATCTTGATGACAAGGCTATGATATTCGAGTCGTGGCTCACTCCCGACGCACAAGGCAAAAAAGGCTATATGCAGACTCCCTGCACATCGCCGTGGCGCACTGTGATTGTCAGCGATGATGCTCGCGATATTCTTGCTTCACGCATCACGCTTAACCTGAATGAGCCGTGCAAATATACCGATACTTCGTGGATCAAGCCCGTGAAATACATTGGTGTATGGTGGGATATGATAACCGGACGTGGCAGTTGGGCTTATACCGATGATGTGTATTCGGTGAAACTTGGCGAGACCGACTATACCAAGACCAAACCCAACGGCAAGCATTCGGCCAACACGGCTAATGTGAAACGCTACATAGATTTTGCCGCAGAGCATGGTTTCGACCAAGTGCTTGTGGAGGGTTGGAACCAAGGTTGGGAAGACTGGTTCGGTCAATCAAAGGATTATGTGTTTGATTTCGTTACCCCATATCCCGATTTTGACGTTGAAGAACTTAACCGATATGCCCACAACAAGGGTGTGCGCCTGATGATGCACCATGAAACTTCTTCGTCGGTACGCAACTATGAACGCCACCTTGAAAAGGCTTACCAATTCATGGTCGATCACGGTTACAACTCGGTTAAAAGCGGTTACGTGGGCAACATCATACCTCGTGGCGAACATCATTACGGGCAGTGGATGGTTAACCATTATCTGCATTGCGTTACCAAGGCTGCTGAATACAAAATCATGGTTAACGGGCATGAAGCCGTGCGTCCCACAGGTCTGTGCCGTACATATCCCAACCTTATCGGTAACGAGTCGGCTCGCGGCACCGAATATCAGGCATTTGGAGGGAGCAAGCCCGGACACACCTCTATATTGCCGTTCACTCGCCTCGTAGGTGGTCCCATGGATTACACCCCGGGCATCTTCGAGATGAATGTGAGCAAAATGAATCCCGACAATAATTCGCACGTCAACAGTACCATTTGCGGGCAACTTGCATTGTATGTAACCATGTACAGCCCGTTGCAGATGGCTGCTGATGTACCCGAAAATTATGAACGCTTCATGGATGCATTCCAATTCATAAAGGATGTGGCAATCGACTGGGACCGCTCGATTTATCTTGAGGCCGAACCTATGGAATATGTCACCATAGCCCGTAAAGAGAAAGATGGAGACCGTTGGTTCATAGGTTCTACTGCAGGCGACAACGACCATAAGTCGGAAATCAGGCTTGATTTCCTTGACAACGGTCGTAAATATGAAGCCACAATATACTGCGATGCCGATGATGCCGACTATAAAACCAATCCGCAAGCCTATACCATTACCACCAAGAAAGTTGACAGCAAGACCACGTTGAAACTCACGGCCAAGGCTGCCGGCGGCTACGCTATCGCCATTCGTCCTGTTGAATAAGCATTTTGGGTATCACCACCACTGATAATATAAAGTAGAGGAACGGCAACTTACCTGTGCCGTTCCTCTACTTGTTTTACTTTGTGTATATTGTCAAACCATGCAAAAGATTACTTGTCAAGGGAGATGGAAAGACGCAGCATTCCCACTATGTTGCAGTTGCGGCCTTCGGTGAATATGCAGTGCAACGAGGGGGTTAAAGTGAAATAACGTAGCAGCGGACAGTTAAATGTGAATTCCAGGTCGCTTTCATCTCCGTCGAGGGTGAATGCACGATTGGCTGTTATGCCTGCCGTCATGCCGTTGCGGAACTCCGAGATTATTCCTGCTGCGGCATATCCGCGACACGCCTCTTCACCCGGGGTAGGGTTCCACCCTCCTTGCAACAATAGCCCGAACCGGGCATAATCGCCGGCTTGTATCACCGGTTGCTCTATGTTGCACAGCAGGGTGTAGTGCATCTGTTGCCGGTCGCCCTCTTCGGGTAAATTGGCAACAGAATATATGAACATATAAGATGCCGGAGAGAAAGAAGATTCGTCATTGCTTACCGGGGCAGTGTATGTCACGCTGCCTATATTGAAAAATCCGTCATCTCCCAGTCGCACACGGAATTGCCTGTTGATGCGGTCAGAAGCCACGCCGTTATACAAGCTTTCTTTGATTACGATATTTTCGGTCGGGGCATATTCTGCATGAATGCCGACTGCCGACAATGGGAATGTGGCCAACGGGTGGTTCATCGACAGGATGGGGAAGTTGCCGTATGAAGAACCGGTAAATAGCGATGTATAGGGTGTGGTGAAATAATCACAATCCACATTACGCAATCCTGCAAACAACGTCCACTTGCCGAATTGTTGGCATATTCCAAGTTTTGTCAGTCTGAATGCACGGTTTTCCCCGGCATCGATATTGGTCAATCCTTGTATATCGTCGGCTACCGTTCCGGTGGTGTAACTTGCAAGTGCCGAAGCCTCGATTGTGCCGCCGCTCCATGGTGATATGCCGCCTTCGACTGACAATAATCCGTTCCATGCTCCGTGGCCTGTGGTCATGTTCCATAGACCCTCGTTGTCGGCCGATATATTCCAATTGCAATGTATCTTATCATCTTGTGCCGTGACTTCCGAGGACAAAAGCATAGTTGCAGCAATGGTTGCCGCCAGTTGTAAATTTTTCATATAGTGCAATAAGTGAGCCGTTTCTGCGGCTTAAACTGTGGGTATAAGTGAGCCGGTACCGGCTGTCAGAATTGGAATATGGCGGTCATTACCACACGGTGGTTCATAACCGAGTGTGTGTCGTGCACTTTGCCTTCATTGCCTACGGTGCCATACCATGCATTACACAACATATATTCGACACCGAATTTCCAGTGTGGCACGTTGTAAGTCAGTTCGGCAGTGGCAGTGGCAAGTCGGTCAAGCCCGTCGCCGATGCCGGTGCCTATCACATCAAGTACCGGTTTGCCGGCTCCGAGGTTCTTCAGGTAGCCAAGAAACAGTGCCGGGCGCAATTTGTTGCCGTATGCCACATTAAGCCACGTGGCAGACACTTTTACCGGTGCGTAATGCTGTTCGCCCGTGGTTTCGTCGATACCGGTGATGGCATATCCGCCCACGCCGCTTGCCTGTGTGAAATTGTTGCCAAGCACTGTTTTCCCTGCAACAAGCCACTTGCCCGATTTGTATTTCAAGTGGGCTTCGGCCGAGAGTGAAGTAATTCGTTCGGTCACCTTGGCTGTTTTTCCGTTATATTCGGCCTGTGTGCGGGGTACTATCGAAGTTATGTCGGCACCCACGCCTGCAATCCATTTGTCGCTTTTGTAGTCGATGCCGACGGCAATCTCGGGAACGCAACTGTTCTTTATGAAATTTTGGCTTTTGGCTGTGCTTGTGGTTCCTGTTTGGTTATTTGCCGGTCCCACCGACAAGTATTGCGATTGCCAAAGCAGCGTAGCGGTAAACCTGAAACTGCGGTCGGTGAAGCGGTAACGTATCTGCGGCGCACGGCTGAAAGGCTGGTATGGGGCACCCATATTCAGGTTAAGGATTTCGGGGGCCACATCGCCATAAAACGGGTGCCACGTTTGGCCCACAAGCAATTGCGACCGGTTCCAAGCAAGGTTGAAATAGGCTTGCCGCAGGCGTATCATATAGTAATTGGTGCCTCCGCCACGGAAGTCAATTTCTATGCACCCCGATGTGGCGATTTTGCCATTGGCAAGCGACGGCCCCGTTATATTAACCCCGAGGCGAGAATACATGGTATAAAGGCTACCGTCGGGTTTGGCGTTGAGGTCGTTGCCAAAGTCATCGTAGCTATGGTCACGAGGGTACATATAAAAAAGTCCGTCAACAGTCTCGGAGTTGGAGCGGCTGTTATAGAACAGGTCGGCACGTACTTGCCCGTATAATTTAAACGAAAAACCGTCGCCGTTATTTTCGGCGGCATTTGCGTTGACAGCCATCGCAGTCAGCGCGGCAATGATTAATATCAGTAATTTGTTGTGGGTCATAAGTGTTATGTGTGTAATATAATGCAAAATTATATTAAAATGCCCAAACCGCCAAATCGTCTGTTGCACGTTGTCCTATATATGGTGTTGAAATGCTTGTGTTTTGCGTTGTTGCATAAGATTGTATTGTAATTGCGTCACATAGTCCGATGGCTTTGCTCCATTTAATTTTCATTTTGGCCATTCTCCGTTGGCTCCATTATAGGAGAGTGCTACCGGCAGATATTTAAAAATAAAAAACCCTCGGAGCTTCACAGCGGCAAGGGTCTCATTAATAGTGCTATTATTTTCGAGTGCTATTATATTGATTGTTGTTACGTTTTTTCTTTTTTGTCATTGTTCGGGGTATTTTTCTTGTGCCACTTGTTTAATGCGTGTGGCATCGAAGTAAAAGCCCTCGGGAGAATCTTTATCTTTTCGTTCCACGGTTATGTAATCGATGTTGTTTTCGAGTTCTGTGTGCCCGGTGGCAACATAACCGAGAATGTTAATTAAATTATACTCGTGTGCCGGGGAAATTACCACCCAAGGTTTCTCCTTGGTTCCGCTTCCCGAAGAGAGTATCGCCGCCACAACGTGGTTGAGCTTGTATTGGCGAATAGCGGCAAGAGTATTTTTTTGTTTCTCTTTGAGTGCAAAGATATAAAATTTCATTTGACTTAAATCAAAAATATTGTCACGAAGTGTTAATTCTGCATATTTTATGATTGTGTCACACTCTGCACGTGTAAATTCCTTTTTGTAATAGAGCTCGTTGATAACATCGGCATATTCCGAAGTCCTGAATGGGTCGAAGTCATCTTGAAATGTGTAACCGTAATACAGGTAGCGGTAATCTTCATATCCAAGTGCAGTGTCGTTGCTCAGGTACTTTTCCATCAGTACCGGGTAATAGTGCCTCGACCGCGGGTCGGATATGCCGGCCTTGATTGTATCGAAGTCCACAGGCTTCACCTCGAAATGCTGTGCCCCTTTTCCGGCCGACATCAACATGGTGACAACCAATACTGCTGTTATAGATAGTAGAAACTTCCTCATCGGGGTTACTTTCATTTCACCGGGATTACATTGTGACAGTTTGGTTTCTCAAAAAGCCTTCCATTGCAATCCCTGCGATTGCGGTTGAAACTATGATTTTCAATCCGACGCTGCAAAAGTAGCTAATAAAAGTGGAAAATGAAAATTTCACCCAGCGTCCTTTAGGCGTGCGGGAGTAAAAAAGTTGTCCTATCAATGTTCCGATTATGGCAGAAAGTATCATTACCGATGCATCGATCGACATACCCACAAGCAGCCCGGCAATTGCGCCAAGCAGCAAAAACAGGCTGCCACGGCGCACTGCTGTCGGTTCTTTTCCGGGCAGCAGCATTGCTATGCCGAATGCCAACAGAGCGGCCACGCCCCAAAAAATTAAGGAACTGTCAACCAAGTTTATGCAACCAGTAAAATGTAACAGCACCAAACCGGCATAGGCAACCAGTGTGGAAAAGGAAAGACATTTCGCTTCGCACGCCAGGCCTGCCGCTATCATTACGGCTCCTGTTATCGATATAGCCAAACTTCCGAACATAAAACCGATTTTCTAAAATAGGAAATAACGACCAATTCTACCCGATACAGGCTAGTTTCTCTTTAACACAGTTTAAGGCTTTTTATTGGCCTCGGGGTATTTTATTCGCGAATGGTACATTGTGCATAACCGTGATATGAAGCACTGTTTTATTTTTTCCACATCGCGGAAACTGATGGGCGAATCCTTCAGCAGCCCGTCGGCAATCTGCGAGTCGATTATGCGGTTCACCAATTGTGCAATCGAAGCGTCGCTGTGGTCGGTGAGGCTGCGCGAAGCCGCCTCGGTCGAATCGGCCATCATCAATATGCTTGTCTCCTTGGTATTCGGGTTGGGACCCGGATATGTGTATGGAGCCGGATCTATTTCTTCATTGGGGTGTGCATTGCAAGCCATAGTGTAGAAATATTTTGCTTTGCCTGCCCCGTGGTGCTGTGCGATAAAATCCTTTATCACTTGTGGTAGTTTGGCCTTGTCGGCACGTTTCAACCCGTTAGTCACGTGTTCGATGATTATTTTTGCGCTAACTTCGGGCGGCAATGCCTTGTGCGGATTTTCACCACGTTGGTTCTCGGTGAAAAATGCAGGATTGTCGATTTTGCCTATGTCGTGGTATAATGCACCGGCTCTCACCAGTTGCACGTCGGCTCCTATCACATGGGCGGCTTCGGCGGCGAGGTTTGATACCTGCAACGAATGCTGGAATGTGCCGGGGCATTTTTCCGACAGTTCGCGCAGCAGCGGCGTGTTGACATCGGTAAGCTCGACGAGTGTGACAGTGGAAATGAACCCGAACAATTTTTCAACCAGGAATATGAAGATATAAGCAAACGACAGGAACACCACATTGAGGCCGAAGTAAAGGAACACGTGCCAATTGATATTTCGTATGGTGCCGTCATTGATTACTTCGAGCGCGCAATAGGTGGCTATGTATGCTATAAGCACATATATGGCGCACTTCACCAATTGCGAGCGGCGCGACAGTTCCTGTAGCGTCATTATGGCAGTGAGCCCGGCTATGAACTGGAAGAAAATAAATTCCATGGGATATGACACCACAAGGGCACACAACAGCGTTTCTATGATGTGTGCAAACATTGCCGTGCGCGAATCGTAGAATGTGGTGATGATGATGGGCAACACCGTGAACGGCATCACGTAAACACCTACCGTGGGGAACACATCAAGCACAAGATAGGTGACAAGCGTAAATACCGTCACAAACGCCACAAGGAAAAGCAAACGGCGCATATCGTTGAAAGTGCGGCGGCGGAAAAAGTAGAAGAATGTGTAGAAACACAGCATGAGCATCGTTACCACCACTATCTGCCCGGCAAAACGGTAGTCCCGGCTTTCGGCCGCGGTACCGCGGCTTTGCCTGAGCCGTTCGTATTCTTTCAGTATCTCATAGATTTGCGGTGTCACAATGTCGCCACGGTCCACTATTCGTTCACCCTTTTGTTTCACGCCTATTGGAGCAAGGGCTTTCAAGTAGGCCTGTTCAAGCAGTCGTGCCGACTCGGTGCTGTCGTGCACCACATTGGGCGACAGGTAATTTCCCAGTTGCACCTCGCCTATGATGATGCGGGCGTATGGTTCCTGGAATATAGAGTCGATAGAGGCATATGCAGCCCGTTCCGATTTCATTCCGGTGGTAGGCACCAATTTGGCCACATTGCCCACAATAAATCTCACATTGGGCAGTTGGCCTTTGCGAATGCCGGAATAAGTTTCGCTGTCAACAATGCCGTCGGCATACAAGTCTCTGACGGCAATCGTTATCCGCTCTTGTAACGACGGGGTCACCTGCCCGTGTTGCGACAATGCCTTCCTCAAGTCGTTCACGGCTTTCATTGCAATAGCGTTGTCGCGCTTATATACCGGTATGAACGCCCTGTCCACACTGTCGCGGCGCTTGGCCGCACTCACCGAGTCGAGGTTTACCGGGATATCGTAGGGTGCAGTAAGCAGGGTATAATTCCACGGTCTGCCTATGGCATAATTAAAATCCTCGTTGCTCTCCCTCGGAATGAAGTAAGAAATTACAGCTATGGCTCCCACAAACAGCAGGAGCCTTACAATATTTTTCTTGTCGAACTTAAACATGATGGTAGAAAATATGGTTAATCCATTCTCACGGCCGATTTCACGCCGTCAACCTTCTTGATTTGCTTGCACAGCTTGTTGACTACGTCCACGTCTTCCACGTCAACATATAGTTCGCAGCTGAATACTCCTTCTTCGGCGGCAATATTCAGGCGGCGAATGTATATCGACAGGTTGGTTGATATGATGGAAATTATTTCTTGCAATATGCCCATGCGGTCGATACCTTCAACGTGTACCGATGCCGGGAATTTCACATTCTTGGTTTCCCACTTGGTGGTGACTATGCGTCCGCCGAAGCTGCTCTTCAGCCGCATGGCATTGTCGCACGTGAGCTTGTGCACCACCACGTGGTTATGGTCATCGACAAAGCCAAACACATCATCGCCCGGGATGGGGTGGCAGCATGGTGCTATGCGGTAGTTGCTCACGCCGTTCTCGGTCTTGAGCAGGTAGGTTTTCTTCATGTCGATGGGTGCCGATATTGCCTCCACTACCGGTTCGGTGGTTTTCTTGGTGCGATTGCGCTTCAATGGATTGCGCAACAGCTTGTTAAGTAGGTTCACCGGTTGCTGGCGCAGCGGCTGTAACAACTGCGGCGACAGTGCAATGTCATCGTTGCCTATCATGTAGTACAGCTCTTCGCGGTTGGGCAGATTTTGTGCCATGCATATTTTGGTGATATTTTCATTGGTGCGCTCTATGCCATTGTCGTCGAGGAACTTGCCAAATTGTGCTTCGCCTGTTTCGATCACCGTGCGGCGTTCTTTGCGCAATGCGGCATTGAGCCGTGTGCGCCCTTTGGCCGAAGCAAGGAAGTTAACCCATTCGGCTTTAGGACGTTGCGATTGTGATGTGAGTACCTCCACCTGGTCGCCGCTTTGTAACTTGTGCGACAGCGGTACCAGTCGATGGTTGACTTTTCCGGCAATGCAATGTGTGCCAAGCTCGGAGTGCAAGTTGAAAGCCACATCAAGCACCGTTGAATCCTTGGGCAGCGTAATCAGTTCACCCTTAGGAGTAAATACTACTATTTCCGAAGCAAACAGGTTGAGCTTGATGGTATCGAGGAAATCGAGCGCATCGGGTTCGGGATTTTCAAGGATGTCTTGTATCGTCTTGAGCCATGCGGCCAGTTCCGATTCTTCCTCGCCTTCGCCTATTTTATATTTCCAGTGTGCGGCAAATCCGCGTTCGGCCATGTCGTCCATGCGCTTGCTGCGTATCTGTACTTCTATCCAATTGCCGTCGGGGCCCATCACCGTCAGGTGCAAGGCTCGGTATCCGTTGGCCTTCGGTGTGCTCAGCCAGTCGCGGGTTCGGTCGGGATGCAGGCGGTACAAGTCGGTAATTTCCGAATATATGTTCCAGCAAGTGCGTTTTTCATCACTCTCTTTCTCGCAATCAAAAACTATACGCACGGCATACAAGTCATATACTTCCTCAAACGGAATGTGCTTGGCTTCCATTTTTTTCCATATCGAGTAAACCGACTTTACACGTGCTTTTATGGTGTATGTCAGCCCCATTGCATCGAGCCGCTGCTTAATGGGGGTTGCAAAAGTATTGAATATCTCGTTGCGCCTGGCCTCGGTGGCGGCAATCTGTTCGCTTATGGTCTTGTAGGCTTCGGGGTGCTCGTATTTGAAACTCAGGTCTTCGAGTTCGGTTTTTATGGCAAACAACCCCAGCCTATGCGCCAACGGGGCATATATATACAGTGTTTCGCCTGCAATTTTGTATTGCTTGCTCGGCAACATCGATCCAAGTGTGCGCATATTGTGCAAGCGGTCGGCCATTTTGATGAGGATTACACGGATGTCGTTGTTCATGGTCAACAGCAGCTTCCTGAAGTTTTCGGCTTGTGCCGATGCTTTGTCTCCAAATATGCCGCCCGAAATCTTGGTCAGCCCTTCAACGATTTGTGCTACTTTCTTGCCGAATTGTGACTCTATGTCTTCGACCGTGTAATCGGTATCTTCCACCACATCGTGCAACAAGGCGGCACATATCGACACCGACCCTAACCCTATTTCTTGGCTCACTATGCGTGCCACGGCAATCGGGTGCATGATATACGGTTCACCCGAGCGGCGGCGTATTCCACTGTGGGCATCCTTGGCAAACTTGAAAGCACGTTCTATGATTTCCACTTTCTTGCGGTGGTTACTTGCCATATAGCCATCGAGCAATTCTTTAAATGCGGCATTTATCATGCGGTCTTCCTCTTCGGGTGTCATTTTGGGTGTCTCCATCATAATGCTTTCGTTTAGTTATAGGTTGTCTGTGTGTGGTGCAAATGCGATACACTCATTCCCATGAAATGAATATACAAACATACAAAAAAAGCGACAACCTGTCAACCTTATTTCTCAAAAAACAGAAAAATTTCATTGAGCCGTCCAATATTGTTCTAAATAAAAAAGAAGTGCACATTTTCACAAATGCACACCCCCCTCATAACCAAAATTCAAGTATATATTTTTTTGTTGTTTGTTGTTATTATGAAAAAATTCCTTTTACTTTAGCAGTGCAAAGTTACTTAGGAATATCGTAACAGCAAACCTTATTTGTTTGAATTTATATCAATGATTGTTAACTTCATGCCGGTTATTTTTCGCGCATGAAAATATTGATAGGAGTTCCGCTGAAGTCCCAGTGTTCCCGTATTTGGTTCTCAAGATAGCGTTTGTATGGCTCTTTTACCCACTGCGGCAGGTTGCAGAAGAACAGGAACGACGGAATTTTGGCCTCCTTGAGCATGGTTACATATTTTATTTTCACATATTTGCCCTTGTTGGCCGGTGGCGGATAAGCCTCTATGGCCTCGTGCATCACGTTGTTTAGTTCCGATGTAGGCACTTGACGGTTACGGTTTTCATACACATTTACCGCACTTTCAAGCACTTTGAGAATGCGCTGCTTGGTGAGTGCCGAGCCGAATATGATGGGAAAGTCGGTGAACGGGGCGAAGCGGTTGCGAATGGCGTTTTCAAACGTCTTGATAGCCGCCGTGCTCTTGTTTTCAACAAGGTCCCACTTGTTGACACACACCACCAGCCCCTTGCGGTTGCGCTGAATGAGCGAGAAGATATTGGCATCTTGCCCTTCGATGCCGCGGGTGGCATCAATCATGAGAATGCACACATCGCTGTTTTCTATGGCACGAATGCTGCGTATCACCGAGTAGTATTCTATGTCTTCGTTCACCTTGGCCTTCTTGCGAATTCCTGCGGTATCGACAAGGTAGAAATCGAAGCCGAACTTGTTGTAACGCGTGTAAATGCTGTCACGGGTGGTGCCTGCAATATTGGTCACGATGTTACGCTCTTCGCCGATGAAAGCATTCACTATCGATGATTTCCCCGAATTGGGCCTTCCCACGATGGCAAACTTGGGCAAGTGTTCGGTGACTTCTTCTTCGGCAGTTTCTTTGGGCATGAGTTCCACTATGCGATCGAGCAGGTCGCCGGTTCCCGAACCGTTGATAGCCGATACTGCTATGGGGTCGCCAAGCCCGAAGGCATAAAACTCGGCTTCGCCGAAATATGTCAGGTCGTCGGCTTTGTTGGCAACCACTATGACGGGTTTCTGCGAGCGGCGCAATATTGCCGCCACATGGTCGTCGAGATCGGTTATCCCGTTTTTTATGTCAACCACGAAAAGTATCACATCGGCCTCTTCTATGGCAATGGCCACCTGCTTGTTGATTTCTTCCTCAAAAATGTCTTCGGAGTTTACAACCCAGCCGCCTGTATCGACAACCGACATCTCCACGCCGTTCCACTCGGTCTTGCCATATTGGCGATCGCGTGTGGTGCCCGAAGTGTCGTCAACGATAGCCGTGCGGGCACCAGTCAACCGGTTGAACAGTGTCGATTTTCCCACATTGGGCCGTCCTACTATTGCAATAAGTTTTCCCATATAAAAAATTTGCTGTCGGTATAATTATTTTAGTGATTATTCTATGTATCCGAACGAGCGCAACTTGTTCTCCTTGTTGCGCCAGTCTTTTTCCACTTTCACGTAAAGTTCCAGATAAACGCGTTTTTGGAAGAATGCCTCAATGTCCTTGCGGGCTTCGATGCCCACGCGCTTCAATTTTTGTCCGCCGTGGCCTATGATGATTGCCTTTTGGCTGTTGCGTTCCACATATATCACCGCCATGATGTGTATCGACTCGGGCTTTTCATCAAACAGTTCCACCATCACTTGAGAGGCATAAGGCACTTCCTTGTCATAGTCGAGCAATAATTTTTCTCGAATGATTTCGGTGACAAAGAAACGTGCCGGGCGGTCGGTAAGGTCATCCTTGCCGAAGAATGGCGGCGACTCGGGCAGCAATTCCACGATGCGTTTCATGAGGTTATCGACATTGAAGTTTTCCTTGGCCGACATGGGGAACACCTCGGCCGACGGCAACACTTCGCGCCACTTGTCGATTATGGCCACGAGGTCGGCATTTCCTTTCAGCAGGTCGATTTTGTTAATCACCAGCAGAATGGGGATTTTCTTTTTCGCCACTTTGTCGAGAAACGAGCGGTTTTTCTCGATTGATTCCACCACGTCGGTGACATAAAGCAGTATGTCGGCATCTACAAGTGCTTCCTCCGAGAACTCAAGCATACTTTCCTGTAACTTATACTTGGGTTTAAGTACTCCCGGCGTATCGGAGAATACTATCTGGTACTCTTCGGTATTGACTATGCCCATTATACGGTGCCGTGTGGTCTGCGCTTTCGACGTTATTATCGATATGCGTTCGCCCACGAGGCGGTTCATCAACGTCGATTTCCCCACATTGGGATTACCCACTATGTTTACAAATCCTGCTTTATGCTGCATGGTAAAATATATATATTTCTGCGTTATCTTGTGCCATAAAACAAAATCCCACAGCTCCGCCGGTGGTGTCGTGTTATGCGCCGAAGGCAGTCGTGTGGGATTGTAGGTTAAGCCAAGGGTATTATATGCCCCAAACGAGGTACATAGCCCCCCAGGTAAATCCTGCACCAAAGGCGGTGAGGACTATCTTGTCGCCTTTTTTGAGGCGGCTTTTGTATTCGTCGATGCACAGCGGAATTGATGCTGCACTGGTGTTACCATAATGCTGTATGTTGACAAGCACTTTGTCGGTGTCTATGCCGAGGCGCGATCCTACGGCTTCGATGATGCGCAAGTTGGCTTGGTGCGGGATGAACCAGTCGATGGTATCGACGGTCAAACCGTTGCGTGCCATGATTTCCTTGCTCGACTCATACATATCGGTAACGGCGTGCTTGTAAACCGCACGTCCTTCCTGATACACATAATGCTCGTCGGCCTGAACATTTTCGACCGATGCCGGGTTGACCGACCCGCCTGCTTTCATCACCAAGTGAGGCAGCCCCTCACCGTTGACGTGGAACACGCCGTCGATAACACCTACATTTTCCTCGGTCGGCTCAACGAGTACAGCCACGGCGGCATCGCCAAAGAGCGGGCAAGTGGTGCGATCCTTGTAATTAGTCATGCTCGACATTTTCTCGGCGGCAATCACCACTATCTTCTTGTAAAGGCCGCTCTTGATATAGGCCGAAGCCGATTGCATCGACACCACGAAACCTGCACAAGCAGCCTGTATGTCGTATGCATAGGCATTCTTGGCTCCACATTGGTAAGCAATGATCGAAGCTGTGGAAGGGAAGCGGTAGTCGGGGTTGGATGTAGCGCAAATAATCAGCTCTATATCCTCGGCACTGGTACCGGTTTCTTCAAGCAGCTTGTTGAGGGCACGCACACCCATGTATGACGAGCCTGCGTGCGGCTCTTTCAAGATTCGCCTTTCCTTGATTCCCACACGTGTGGTAATCCACTCGTCGCTCGTCTCGACCATTTGCGACAATTCGTCGTTGGTGAGTACATAGTCGGGCGTGTATGATGCAATGCCGGTTATGTTAGCGTTAATCATAATTCTTGATTGTAAAGTCTGTTCGGCGTTTATGTGTTGATTTACGGAAACGATAACTACTATATCCCTTGGTACCTTTAGGTTATGCAACCTATGTTACACAAGGCATATAGTAATTGCAGTTAGCGTTTTCGACGCATCTTGGTTTTGTGCCTCTTTGTTTACTGTGCTGCGCCTTTTTCGATAGCTATCTTACCACGGTAATAGCCGCATTCGGGGCATACGGTGTGATATATGTGCCATGCGCCGCAGTTGGGGCAAAGGGCAATTGTCGGAGCAACAGCCTTGTCATGAGTCCTTCTCTTGGCTGTGCGGGTCTTCGATTGTTTTCGTTTAGGATGTGCCATCTCTTTTTATGTAATTATATTATTAATTATTGTTTTTCAACTTTCGCAGTGCTTCCCATCGAGGGTCGCACTTCGTGTCGTCCTCGTCATCGGCATTGCCGTGCGCCGAGTGTTCATCAAGCAGGCGGCTCATTTCCTCGTTGCACTTGCCCTCTTCGTGAGTGTGCATGATGGGAATTGTAAGCATCACCGTGTCGTTGATAACACGCGCAACGTTAAAGGTATCGCACGACTCGGGAATAACCGTGAGGTCGTCGCCTTCATAATATTCATCGCCATATTTCACGCTCATGGCATATGTGGCATTCACGTGATGTTCCATTTCGTCGAGGCAACGGTCGCATGGTATGCCTATTACACCTTCGAGGGTGAAAAACAGCTTATAAACATCTCCGACGCATTTCACCGACAATGTTACGTTCACATCGCCCGATGACACGTCGCTACTTTCCATCTTTCTGAAAAAATCCAGCCCTAAATGGTAGGTAAATTCTTGTGTACCAGTGGGCATACCTTTCAAAAAAAGGTCAAATTCGTCAAATTTTTCCAAAATAGTAGAGTTAAATCGGCGCAAAGATACAAATTTTCCCGTTAACAGTCAACCATTTTCGCGATTTTTATGCCATCACGGCACTTTTCGGAGTTAAAACAACGACAGTTGAGGGTCGAGTAAGCGGAACGACAGGCGGTGGTGGGGAGTGGTGCCGTGTGCGGCAATGGCTGCGCGGTGGTCGCGTGTGGGATAACCTTTGTTCCGGTCCCACCGGTAATCGGGGTAATCACGGGCAATAGCGTACATATATTCGTCGCGGTGCGTCTTGGCAAGCACCGATGCGGCAGCTATCGACATATAAGTTGCATCGCCCTTGACAATGCACTTGTGTGGTATGCCGGGGTATGGATTGAAACGGTTGCCGTCGATGAGCAGGAATTCGGGCGGCACCGGCAATTGGGCCACGGCTCTGTGCATGGCAAGTATCGATGCTTGCAGAATATTGATTTGGTCTATTTCTTCGGGTGTTACAAATGCCACTGCCCATGCTTCGGCCTCGGTTTCGATGACGGTTCGCAGTTCGTTGCGCTGTCGCTCGGTAAGCTGCTTCGAGTCGTTAAGCAATTCGTTGCCGAAATCCTGCGGCAATATCACGGCAGCAGCCACCACCGGTCCGGCAAGGCATCCGCGTCCGGCTTCGTCGCAACCTGCCTCGCGGCAGCCTTCGTGCAAAAAAGGTTTAAGCATCTTGGTAGAACCGGTGCGAGCTGTGTTATTTATTTCGCTCAATTATATAATCGAATATTGCCTTGAACTGCTCCACGGCTTCATTGTCGCCATATCGCGACATCAGGCTTTGGGCCTCGTTGCGAATGCGTTCCATGGTGCGGTAAGCATAATCTATGCCGCCTGCCTCCTTGGCAAAACTTATAAGTGTTGCAATATCATCGGTTTCAAGCACCGGTTTTCGGCTCAATGCAAGCATACGCCCGTGTTCGGGCAAATCGGTGCGCGACAAGGCATATATCAACGGCAATGTCATTTTCCCTTCGCGAAGGTCGTTGCCGGTGGGTTTGCCCACGTCGGGGTTGTCGAAATAATCGAAGATGTCGTCTTTGATTTGGAAGCACACACCAAGCATCTCGGCATAATGTTTCAAGTCGGCAAGTCGGTCGTCATCGACTCCCGAAGCATAACCGCCCACCTGCACGCAACTGCTGAATAGCGATGCGGTTTTCCTCTTTATGATTCCAAGATATGTTTCTTCGTCGATGCTGTGGTTGCGGGCATTGTCGATTTGCTCTATTTCGCCAAGCGACAATTCTCGCCCCAAGTGGGCCATTACCGAGATTATGTTAAAGCATTGGGTTTTTTCGGCACAATATAGTGCGCCGCTCACAAAAAAGTCGCCCACAAGCACGGCAATGTGGTTGTCCCAAATTCGGTTGATTGACGGGCGGCCGCGGCGTTGTTGCGACTCATCGATTACGTCATCGTGAATGAGCGAAGCATTATGCAGCAGTTCTATCGCCGCCCCGGCGTAAATCACGCTGTCGCTCACGGCTTCGCCGCCGTTGAACATACGCCCGCTCAATATAACCAATATCGGGCGCAATTGCTTGCCCTTCGATGCAAGGAAATTATCGACAACCTGCTGCATCAACGGGCTACGGCTCTTGAGCGTGTCGGATATTATCCTGTTCAAACGTTCAAGGTCGCCTGAAACACTATCTTGAATTTTCTTAAACGGAACCATGTCATGAATTAAGTCGCAAAATTACTAAAAAACGGGATAGCGTCAATTGTAAATTTTGCGGCAATATAAATTTGCGCTTCAAAATTAGTCAAAAACGGCGTTTTGCCAAAGTCAAACATACGTTTGGGCCGTTTTTTATTACATTTTTATGGCTCTGAACCGTATGGTATGGGTACCGTATCGAGCGGTTGTTGCAAACTGTCGAGCAGCAAATCGTAGTGTACAAGCGTCAGTGTTATGTGCGTTTCTCCGCCTCGGCAATGCACTACCGCGCTTTTCTCCACCGGCACCATGTCGTCGTTAAGGTCAAGGCGGCGGTTAAGGTTTATATCCTCGTATGCCATCACGCTGAAAGGCATATCGCCCGGAGGCGTGCGCATTTCCACTGTCATGCTGCCTCGGCGCGAAGGTACCATTTCATAATCAAACGGGGTGAAGTTATCACGCATCACAGTCACCATCAGGTAAGAACGGTCGGTATCGATACTGTCGATGGTAACAGCCAAAATCCCGGCCCCGTTGGGTATGTTTTTCCCGGGAGTTTGTGCGAAAACCGTAAGAAGCACCGCAGCCGACAGTGCCGTGAACAAAATCTTTTTCATTTCGCTTTCAATATTTCAAGGCGGAACGTGGTGCCGCGCCCAACTTCCGAGTCTTTGACATATATGCGGCCGCCGTGGTATTCTTCGATGATGCGTTTCACGAGAGTAAGCCCAAGCCCCCAGCCGCGGTTCTTGGTAGTATAACCGGGAGTGAAAACCGTTTTGAAATTTTTCCGCGCTATGCCTTTGCCGGTATCGGTCACGTCGATATATACCATGCGAGCCGACGAACAGGCATCGATGTCAACCGACAATCGTCCTTCCCCTTGCATGGCATCTACGGCATTCTTGGTAAGGTTTTCCATCACCCACTCAAATAGCGGCAGGCATAACATCACACCGCAGTCATCGGCGGCATGGTTTACAGTAAGTTTCACCCGCGACGAGATGCGTGACCGCATATATTGCAGGCTTTCATCGACAGCCTCGTTTATGAAATTCAATTCCATTTCGGGGCGCGATCCTATTTTGGAGAACCTGTCGGCAATCACCGACAGGCGGTGCACATCGGCATTCATGTCGGTGATTATTTCCTTGTCAACCCCCGATGCTTCAAGCATTTCCACCCATGCCATCATCGATGAGATGGGAGTTCCAAGCTGATGCGCGGTTTCCTTCGATAACCCTACCCACACTTTGTTTTGTTCTGCTTTTTTTACGCTTATAAGTGCAAAATACACTATTGCCACGAAAATAAGCAGCACTGCCAATTGTATATAGGGATAATAGGCCAGTCGCTTGAGTACGGTTGAGTCTTCGTAATATAATTCTTGCGCTGTGGCATCATCAATTTGTATGGTAATGTGGTTTTCCGAGCCTTTCAAGTGCTGTAACTTTTCTTCAAGGTAGGCAAGGTTGCGCGGGGAAATCATATAAGGCGAAAGCGAGTCGATAGGCTCGGGCAAGTCGAAATTGCGGTGCAGCAATATGGTACCGTCGCCATCGACAAGCAATACCGGAATGTTATGATTGCCCTCGATGATACCGAACAGGAAATCGACATCGGTGCCCGAACTGCCATCGTTGGCCGAGGCAAGTTCCTTGGTGGCATTTGCCCAAATTTGCATCCGCTCACGTTCCTGTGCGGCAAGGTCGCGCACAAGGTTGTCGGAGATATAAAGGAAAACGCCCACCATCACTAGGGCAACGATGGTGAATGCGGTCTTCCAAATGCGCCGTGTATCGTATATATTGTGCAATAACATGGTTATTAAACGCTTTGCGGCACTGTTTTATTGCCCCACGTTGTGAGCAAGCCACCATGCCACGCTGTCATCGTCGTTGCAGCCTATCACTTCGCTTGCCACACGCTTGACCATTGGCAAGGCATTCGACGGAGCTACGCTGTAGTCGGCCATCTGCATCATTTCCATGTCGTTCACGTTGTCGCCAAATGCCACAATCTTGTCAAAGCCGCACTCATGGGCAAGCGTCTTGATTGCGACCGCCTTCGACACCTGCGAACCGTATATTTCAAGGTAACCGTATCCGGGAGCATATATGTCGCAATAGCAAATGGGATGGCAATCAATATTTTGCGACAAGATGTCGTTATAAATCTCTTCCATTACCGGATAACGGTCGGTGGAGAATACTATCAATGCCGGGAATGACGATGGCTCATAAGGCTTGTCGTCAAGAATGAAGTCCTTGTAATGTGTGCCTGTGCGGCTTTTCATGAAGTCGGCTTCTCTGGTTGAAATGCGGTCAACATGGTGTGCAAGTAGCTGTGCGCCCGATTGGCGGTATATGAATGGGTGTGCGCCATGCCGCTCATATATTTGGCATATACTGGTAATGATGTTTTCATCGATGGGCCATGTGTGGGTATATGCTGCGGCTTTCTCGTTCCACAATGCCGCACCTGCAAGCACAACCGACGGCAACTGCATATTCACACCCGACAACAATGGCATGGCCGTGGCAGGAGACCGAGCCGTGGCTACGGCAAAATTCAACCCGTATCGGTCAATCAGGTCGTTGATTATGTGTGCGCTTTGTTCCGACACTTCGCAATTGCTGTTGAGCAATGTTCCATCGAGGTCGGTAATAAACAGGGTTTTGCTAATATCCATTTTTTAATTAGACGAATGTGGAATTAGAAATGTGGAATGGAGAATGAGGAATTTGCAATGAGTAATGGGAACAATCAAGCATGGAATAAAAGATTCCTAATTGAATAATTCTCCATTCCTTATTATAATTTCTAATTCATTTCAACTTTGTGTGTCGGCGGCAAGGTGCTGTTGCGTTGGTCGGTGGCTGTTGCCACTTCACGTGCAAGCTCTATGAATGCGGCACCCGACACGCTGTTTTGCAACGTCACGGGAACACCGTCATCTCCACCCTTGCAAATGCTTGCCACAAGCGGAATTTGGCCAAGCAGTGTAACGCCTAATTTTTGGGCAAGGTTCTTTCCGCCGTCTTTCCCGAAGATATAGTATTTTTCATCGGGGTGTGCGGCCGGCGTGAACCACGACATATTTTCCACGATGCCGAGTATGGGCACGTTCACTTTGTCGCTTTGGAACATACTTACCCCCTTGCGTGCATCGGCAAGTGCGACATCTTGCGGCGTGGTCACTACTATGGCTCCGGTGATTGCAAGGGTTTGCACCAGGGTGAGGTGTATGTCGCTTGTGCCGGGAGGCATATCTATGATGAAGTAGTCGAGTTCCCCCCAGTCGGCCTCGGTGATGAGTTGGCGCAAAGCATTGCTTGCCATTCCGCCACGCCAAAGCACGGCCTGTTCCTTATCGACAAGGAAACCAATCGACAGCACTTTCACGCCATAACGCTCAAGCGGTTCGATGAGGTTACGCCCGTCTTCCTTTTGTGACATATACACCGGTGCATCTTCAAGACCAAACATCTTGGGAGCCGACGGGCCGAATATGTCAGCATCGAGCAGGCCCACTTTATATCCTAATTGGGCAAGCGACACGGCAAGGTTGACGGCAATAGTGGATTTGCCCACACCGCCTTTGCCCGATGATACACCGATGATGTTTTTTACACCAGGTAGCGGATTGGCAGGCTTTGGCGGCACAGCCGTGCGGAATTTGGCGGTAACGGTGGGTTCCACTTCATCGCCTATATATGTTTTAAGTGCGGTTTCGGCCGATTTTACCAACGACTTGGCAAACGGGTCGGTAGGCTTGTCGAAAATAAGAGAAAACGACACTTTCATGCCGTCGATGCGAATATCGTCTTCGACCATTCCGCTCGATACAATGTCTTTGCCTGTGCCTGGATAACGCACATTGCTCAGTGCATCGAGTATAAGTTTGGGATATAAACGTTTTTCCATTTCAGTAATTATTTATTCCTCGATTGAAGGGGGTGTTATCATTTTTTGTATATATCCGCGCGAGAAGCTGCGGTAAGTGTCAGGCTCGATATCTATATCGGGTTCTTGCAGCGGCGGCTCAGCACCAAGGTGGAATTTGATGTATTTTATCGACAATCCGCGGTCAAGCCATTGTTGCTCGTAAAACGTCTTTATACCTAATATTTCGTTGTCGTATCCCGAGTTGTACAGGTCGTCGGTATTAACTTCGGTCTGTAACCCGTTGAGCCGCACAAGGGCGTCGGTATAGGTGTACAGGAACGGGCTGTCGGTCTTCAGGTGTATTATGCCGTCTGGTACAAGTATGTGGCGATACAGTTCAAGGAAACGAGTGCCGGTGAGCCGTTTGCGCACTTTCTTCATTTGTGGGTCGGGGAAAGTTATCCATATTTCGCTCACCTCGCCGGGCGCAAAAAAACTGGCGATTAGCTCGATATTGGTTCGCAGGAATGCCACATTGGCAAGCCCGTTTTCGGCGGCGGTTTTTGCCCCGGTCCACATTCTGGCCCCCTTGATGTCGATGCCTATATAGTTTTTGCCCGGGATGCGCTCGGCCAGCCCCACGGTGTATTCCCCCTTGCCGCAACCGAGTTCAAGCACAATGGGATTGTCGTTTTTGAAATAATCGGTATTCCATTTTCCTTTCAATGGGAAACCGTTTTCCTGTAACGCTGCAAACGGGTATTGGAACACGTTGGGCAGCTGCTTCATCTCGGCAAATTTCTTTAACTTGTTTTTCCCCATGATTTTCGAAGTATAAGTATGTGGTTATTCTTTGTCGCCGTAGGCAAGGTCGCCGGCATCGCCAAGTCCGGGCACTATATAAGAATGTTGGTTGAGCGACGGGTCGATGGCACCCACCCACACGGTGGTGGTTTCTTCCGGGAAATGCTTTTGCACGAAGTCGATGGCCTGTTGCGACGCTATCACGGCGGCAATGTGCACGTGTGCCGGTTTCCCCTTGGTCAACAATGCCTGGTAGGCCAGTTCCATCGACGAACCTGTGGCAAGCATGGGGTCGGCAATGATGACGGTCTTGCCGGTGATGCGCGGACAAGCTATATACTCGATGTGTATGTCAAATACATCGCTATGCGGCTTATACTTGCGGTATGCGCTCACAAAGGCATTCTGGGCGTCATCAAAATAATTCAGGAATCCCTGGTGGAACGGCACGCCGGCTCTCAATATGGTGGCCAGCACCACTTGGCTGGCAATGTCATCGCATTGCACTGTGCCCAATGGCGTGGTCGTAGCGGTTGCGGCATAATCAAGGCGTTTCGATATTTCATAAGCCATTACCTCACCAATGCGTTCAAGGTTGCGGCGGAAACGCATCTTGTCGCGTTGTATGTCAACGTTGCGCAATTCCATCATGAATTTGCTCACAAGTGACTTTTGCTTGGCAAAATTTATTATTTCCATTAAATTGTGTGTTATTTATACGATGAATAATCGTGACATTCACGCAATATTTGTTGTGAATGTGCACGGTCTTCCACGAGTTGCCGTTTCAACTCTTCGAGTGATCCCAGTTTTAGTTCGGTACGCAGGAAACGCACGAATTGTACGTCGATAGGCAGGCCATACACATCCTCGGCGAAATCAAAAATGTGCACTTCGATGCTTTGGCGATGCCCGCCGTTGCCCACAGTCGGCCGCACGCCAATGTTGGCCATGCCGCCGTGCCAATGTCCGTTGTCTATTTTCACCCTGACGGTGTATGCCCCCCTGTGCGGTATCACCACCGATGGGTCGATGTTGCCAATGTTGGCAGTGGGGAATCCCAATTTCCTCCCCACTTCATGGCCATGCTCCACCATTCCGTGCAATACAAACGGGTGGCCCAGGCAACACGCCGCATCGTCAACTTTCCCGGCAAGTATCAGGCGGCGTATGATTGATGAGCTTACCGGGCTGTATTGCCCGCGGTATTCCTCGGCCTGCATCAGTTCAACGCCCAGTTCCTTGCCATGCCGCACATAATCGTCAAAGCCCTCGGAACGGTTGTGCCCGAAACGGTGGTTGAACCCTGTGACAAGCAACTTCACGCCGTAATTGTCGCGTATGAGTTTGATATAATTAAATGAGTCGAGCCTTGCAAGTTGCAAATCAAAGTCCATTAATATCACATAATCGGCTCCGTGCTGTCTTATCGCCTCGATGCGGTCGTCAATGGTCATTATCATCTGCAAGTCGGTATCGGGGCGCAATACCTTTTGTGGGTGTTCGCGGAAAGTTATAACGGCTGATTTTAGTCCGCGGCTGTGAGCCTGCCGGTTAAGATATTCGATTAGCATGGCGTGGCCGCGATGCAGCCCGTCGAACATTCCTATGGTGGCAGCCACGCTGCCGGGGGCAATAATATGAGGTCGTGTGACTACTTCCATGCAGGCAGCATATGGCTCAAAATGTCTTCAAATTCTCGCCCCGGCGGTACAAGAGCCGTGGCAAATCCGAGTGCTGAAGCAGCATCAAGGTTGTGTTGCGAATCGTCGATGAAAAGTGTTTCTTCGGGCGTTATGCCAAGGTGGTCGATGGCGTATTCAAAGATTTTGCGGTCGGGCTTGTTGCTCCCGGCCAAGAATGACACCACCTGCCCGTCGAAATAATCATCGATGGTTTTCCCTTCCTGCATGAATTGGCGTGCAATCTCGCTGTAATACATTATGGGATTGGTGTTTGACAGCAAGTATATTTTATACCTTTTGTGCAACTCACGCAAAGCCACTAATCTGCGCAACGGAATTCCCTGTAGGAATGCGTTGAGAGCTTCGTCTATTTCCCGGTCGCTTACTTCGCGGCCGTCCTTTATTTGGCTTAGTAACGAGTTGCGGAATTCTTCAGCCGAAATCGAGCCGTTTTCAAGCCGCAGAAAGTCGCCCGACTGCACATAAAGTCCCAGCATCTCGTCGGCATTTTCCACACCGAGTTTCGTAAGGGCATCGACGCAACATTCGCGCTTAATGTCCATGATAACTCCGCCAAGGTCGAAAAGGAGATTTTTGATAGTATTCATCTACTAAAAGTCAATATTTCAGATTGCAAATTTACGAAAAAAACGCCAAAATCCTTATTCCCTGCAAATATAGACTGTAAACATATTAGCTATTGTCCGAAATAGTCCTAAATATATTTTAATAAAGCAGAAACATGCAACATTATATGGTGTTGCCGAATTGAATACCGATTAATCCATCGCATCGAGAAATCATAATAGCTACTTGTTTACTCTGTGGCAGCAAAGTTGCCAAACTTTGTGGTAACCGACGGCGCAGCGACCACCGAGTGGGGACAAGCCGTCGGTAGGTAAGAGTATTCCTTATCGGTCTGTGGCAATATCCGAGGTGTTCGACCTCTTTGAGGCCGTCTTGTTACATGAATATTCTGTTCCGACGGCGAGGCTGCGCCTCACACGCCGGTTACCACAAATTTGGACGGCTTTGCCGCCCAACAAGTTAAACATACATGTTTTCTATATAAAACAACTGTATTATTTAGGACAATATTAGCAATACCCGAAATGGTAAAAGAGACATTATGTCGGCCTTTCCTCTTTCTTAGGAAAAATTTTCCGATTTTTTCCTTTTAAAAAGGAAAGATTTTGGGAGGTGGTGTGCTTCCTTTTGAATTTTTGCGGATTCTTTTTTGGATATATAATTGTTGAAATAGTGTATATGATATAAAAGTGGGTGTGTCAGATTGCTAATTCAAGGGTGACAATGTTGTCCAATCTCTTGACTTAGTCAAATATATCCATTGAATTGTATAACATTCTGAATGTCAGGAGTGTTTAAGTTCTCCATGGGTGATACTCCGGCAAAGTAAAATGCACTATAAAATGTATGGCGAGTAGAGACGCGATTCATCGCACAAGTGTCCGGTAAAAAAATTAACAATCGATGTAAAACATCTGATATGCAGTATTTTAGTTGTGGTTTTACGACTCGGAGGATTTAAGAATATGTAGTATTGTGGTATATTTGCGCAAATAGCAA
>CALUMH010000021.1 GCA_944321685.1 uncultured Muribaculaceae bacterium | reverse complement strand
TGCGCTTCAAGATGGACTTGAACCAACGACCCCCTGATTAACAGTCAGGTGCTCTAACCGACTGAGCTATTGAAGCATTATTACCATAAATTTAACTTGCGCTTCAAGATGGACTTGAACCAACGACCCCCTGATTAACAGTCAGGTGCTCTAACCGACTGAGCTATTGAAGCAAGTTTGCAACCACAGGTGCTTTCCTGAATTGCGTTGCAAAGGTACTGCCTAATTTTGACATTTGCAATAGTCTTTGCTGAAAATTTCCAAAAAAATGCGTCGGCGGTACAAATTTAGGCTTGCTGTGGCCTAATAATTCAATAGTAAGTAGTATTTTAGCGGTTAAATTTGAAATTGCAAAAAATTATGAGCATAAAATCCACCCTTGCCGGTATTGCCGTGGCTGCATTGCTGTCGGTTCCGGCAACCGGCATGGCTGCCGACAGCAACAACGAAGCCGCCATTGCCAGGAACCTCGACACTTTTAATTCCCTGTTCAAGGACCTTGTTACATATTATGTTGACAGCATCGATGCCGAAAAGTCGATAAAAGTCGCCATCGACGCCATGCTTAGCGACCTTGACCCCTACACCGAATATATGCCTGCCTCCGACCAAGACTATATATTGCGCCTTACCACGGGGTATGGCGGGATAGGCTCGCTCATAATGCAAGTGGGCGATTCGGTGATGATAAACGAACCTTACGAGGGTACTCCCTCGGCACGCGCCGGACTTATGCCCGGCGACATAATAGTGAAAATCAACGGCGACACCACCGCCGGCTGGAACAGCGAGAAAGTAAGCCAAAACCTGAGGGGGCAGGCCAACACACGGTTGAGCGTAACCGTTGACCGCCCTTATGTGGGCTTGCGCCGTTTTGACATAACCCGCGAAAAAATACAGGAAACAGCAGTGCCATACTATGGAGTGGTGCGCGACAGCATAGGCTACATAGCCGTGACGGCTTTCTCGGAAATATCGGCCGAACAGGTGCGCAACGCTCTGCTCGACCTCACAAATGACCCGCGGGTAAAAGCCATCGCGCTCGACCTGCGCGGCAACGGCGGCGGCTTCCTTGAAAGCGCGGTGCAGATAGTGGGTAACTTCGTGCCTAAAGGCACAATGGTGCTGCAACAGCGCGGCAAGGAGAAACAAGACGAAAAGACCTACAAGACCACCCAGGAACCCATAGCCGAAAAGATGCCGCTGTTTGTATTCATCGACGGAGCCTCGGCTTCGGCTTCGGAAATCACCGCCGGGTCGCTGCAAGACCTTGACCGCGCCGTGATCATAGGTACGCGCTCATTCGGGAAGGGGCTTGTACAGTCCACGCGGCAAATGCCCTACAACGGTCTGCTCAAAGTCACCACCGGCAAATATTATATCCCGAGCGGACGCCTGATACAGGCCATCGACTATTCGCACCGCAACACCGACGGATCGGTCAACCGCATCCCCGACAGCCTTACCACCGTGTTCCGCACCGCCCATGGCCGGGAAGTGCGCGACGGCGGCGGCATCACTCCCGACATCACCGTCACCTATCCCGAGATGACACGCCTATATTACAACATAGTACGCGACAACTGGGCTTTCAATTTCGCCACCAAATATGTCAACACGGGCAACAAAATCGCCGTACCCGAACAATTTGAAATCACCGACAGCATATATGCCGAGTTCAAACGGTTCATCGACCCGGCACGGTTCAAATATGACAAAGTGTGTGAAGACCGCCTTGCCGACCTCGAAAAACTTGCCGAGATAGAAGGTTACATGAACGACAGCACCCGCGCACAATTCAAGGTGATGGCAGGGCTGCTGAAACATGACCTTTACAAGGACCTCGACACGCACCGCGACGATATTGCGCAAGTGTTGGCCATGGAAATCCTTAAACGTCGCTACTACCAGCGCGGCCCCATCATACACTCGCTGAAGACCGACGAGTGCATCGACAAGGCCATGCAACTTGTGGCCACGCCCGAAGAATATTACAAGATATTGAACATAAAGCGATAAATGGAACTGAGCGAACTATGCCGCCTTGTTGCCTCACAAGCCCGATGCCAGGCTTTGAAGAAACTGTTGGCAACAAAGCGCAACCGCATCATCAGCATCGACGGGCTTGCCGGTTCGGCGGCAGCTATGCTGTTTTCGGCTTTGCCCAAAAAGGAGATGCCATACCTCATCATAGCCAACGACCTCGACGAGGCGGGATACTTGTACTTCGACCTGTGCCAAATCACAGGCGAGACGCACACACTCATATTCCCGTCGGGCTACAAGCGCGACATAAAATACGGGCAGATTGACGCGCCGTCGGAGATACTGCGCACCGAGGTGCTTAACAAGTGGCACACCGACAATGCCGTGCAATGGGTGGTCACTTATCCCGAAGCCCTGGCCGAACGTGTGTCGGAACGGCAAAAGGTGGAAGGCTCGACCATAACGCTTGCACGCGGCGGCACTGCCGACCTTGTGGAAATAGAGAAACAATTGCGCACATTCGGCTTCAGTGAACAGGATTATGTGTATGAACCGGGACAATTTGCCGTGCGCGGCTCCATTCTTGATGTATATTCCTATTCCAACGAACTGCCTTACCGCATCGACTTCTTCGGCGACGAAATCGAGAGCATACGCACATTCAATATCGAGACACAATTATCCGAGGTGCCGGTTGACTCGGTTTCAATCATCAACGGCACGGCCACCGAAAGTGCCGGCGGCGTATCACTGCTCGAATATATCGGCTCAGAGGCGACACTCGTGTGCCGCGACAAGGATTGGCTGCTGGGGCGCATCAAGGCCATATCCGAGGAAACCATGTCGGAGAGTGCCGTAATTGCCGACGAAGGCGACCGCGATGCAATGAAGAAGGTGGTAGATTTCATCGATTTCACCACACGCTTCTCGGCCATGCGCCGCATCGACTTCAATTATGGCGCAGGCTCCACAAGCCGCGAATGTGACGCACGGTTGTCGCTCGACTTTTCACCGCAGGCCATATACCACAAGAATTTCGACATAATCAGCGAGTCGTTCCACGATTTCCTGCAACAAGGTTACACGATATACATCCTCTCGGACAGCGGAAAACAAATCGAGCGGTTGAAAGCCATCTTCGAGGATCGTGCCGACGACATTCGTTTCACGCCGGTGCTGAAGACCATCCATGAGGGATTTGTCGATAAGGAACTGAAGATGTGCGTATTCACCGACCACCAGATTTTCGACCGCTTCCACAAGTACAACCTGAAAAGCGACCGTGCCCGATCGGGCAAACTTGCACTGTCGCTCAAGGAACTGAACCAAATAGAGGTGGGCGACTACATTGTGCACGTGGACCACGGCGTAGGGAAATTCGGCGGGCTGGTACGCACCACCGAAAACGGCAAGACGCGGGAAATGATAAAACTCATTTACCTGAACAATGATACCGTGTTCGTATCGATACACGCACTGCACAAGTTGGCCAAATACCGCGGCAAGGAAGGTGTGGAACCCCGCATCAGCAAACTGGGCAGCGGCGCATGGGAGCGCATGAAAGAGCGCACCAAGACCAAGCTGAAAGACATTGCTCGCGACCTCATCAAGCTGTATGCCGCACGAAAGGAGGAAAAAGGATTTGCCTTCTCGCCCGACGGATACCTGCAACAGGAACTTGAGGCATCGTTCATATATGAAGATACCCCCGACCAGTTGAAAGCCACAAATGAGGTGAAAGCCGACATGGAAAAGCCCAAACCGATGGACCGCCTGATATGCGGCGATGTGGGCTTCGGCAAAACCGAAGTGGCGATACGTGCCGCGTTCAAAGCCGCCACCGACGGCAAGCAGACAGCCGTGCTGGTGCCGACCACGGTGCTCGCATTCCAGCACTACACCACATTCAGCGAGCGGCTGAAGGATTTCCCCGTGAAAGTCGATTACCTAAGCCGCGCACGAAAGCCCAAAGAGATAAAGCAGATACTCGGCGACCTCGCAGCCGGCAAAATCGACATCATAATAGGTACCCACAAGCTGATAGGCAAAAGCGTGAAGTTCCACGACCTGGGGCTGCTGGTCATCGACGAGGAACAGAAATTCGGCGTTGCGGTGAAGGAGCGGCTGAAACAGCTGAAAGTGAACGTCGATACGCTCACCATGTCGGCCACTCCCATTCCGCGCACACTGCAATTCTCGCTCATGGGTGCACGTGACCTGAGTGCCATCACCACCCCGCCGGCCAACCGCTACCCCATCATGACTTCGGTCAACGTGCTGAACGACGACATTGTGCAAGAAGCCATCAACTTCGAGCTGTCGCGCAACGGGCAAGTGTTTTTTGTGAGCAACCGCATCGAAAACCTTGTAACATTGAAAGAAATGGTCAACCGCCTGGTGCCCGATGCCCGCGTGGTGGTGGGCCACGGGCAAATGCCCCCCGAGAAGCTGGAACAGACTATCATCGACTTTGCCAACCATGACTACGACGTGCTGTTGGCCACAACAATCATCGAGAGCGGAATAGATATGCCCAATGTCAACACCATCATAATCAACAACGCCCAAGACTTCGGCCTGAGCGAGCTGCACCAGCTGCGGGGCCGCGTGGGACGCAGTTCTCGCAAGGCATTCTGCTACCTGCTGGTGCCGCCGCGTAAGCCGCTCACCCCGGTAGCCCGCCGCCGCTTGCAAGCCATCGAGAGCTTTTCCGACCTGGGTAGCGGCATACACATCGCCATGCAAGACCTCGACATTCGCGGCGCAGGCAACCTGCTCGGTGCCGAGCAGAGCGGTTTCATTGCCGACCTGGGATATGAGACTTACCAAAAAATCCTACAAGAGGCCGTGATGGAACTGCGCACCGAGGAATTTTCCGACACATTCAACGATGAAGACCGCAATCGTGAAGAGGAAACCGCCTACGTGACCGACTGTACCATCGAGTCCGACATGGAACTGCTGTTCCCTGCCACCTATGTGCCTCAGGAAAGCGAACGTGTGAACCTGTACCGGGAACTCGACAATATGGAACGAGAAAGCGACGTGATGGAGTTCCGCCGCCGCCTTGAAGACCGTTTCGGCAAAATTCCGCGGCAGGCAGCCGAGCTGATACGCATAGTCACCCTGCGGCGCATAGCCCGCACACTCGGCATAGAAAAAATAGCGCTCAAAGTGGGTAAAATGTATATTTATTTCGTCGGCGACGAAAACAAGGCGTATTACCAGTCGCCTGCTTTCGGCCGCATTCTCACCTACCTGCAAGAAAATCCCCGCCGGTGCCACATCCGCGACATCAAGGGCAAGCGGTCGTTGCTCATCGACGATGTTGACAGCGTGGAAGAGGCAATTTCGATTTTAACCACAATTACATCACTGCAAGTTTCATAATGGACGATTTTGTAGCAATAGACTTTGAAACGGCCAACCGGCTGCGGTCAAGCGTGTGCAGCGTGGGGCTGGTATTCGTCAGGAACGGGCAGATAGTGGATGAACGGTACAGCCTCATAAAGCCCTACCCCAACTACTACCTCGACGACAACATTGCAATACACCACATCACCCCCGACGACACCCGTGACGCTCCCACTTTCGACGAAGTTTGGGAGCAATTCGAGCCACTGGTGCGCGACCTGCCATTCGTGGCACACAACGCCGCCTTCGATCGCAGCTGCCTCATCGCCGCCCACCGGGCCTACGACCTGTATTACCCCGACTACCCGTTCTACTGCACCATGCGAGCCTCGCAACGCAAACTGCGCGGCCTGCTCCCCAACCACCGGCTGCCCACCGTCGCAGCCTACTGCGGCTTCGACCTCAATCTGCACCACAACGCCCTGGCCGACGCCGAAGCCTGCGCCCACATCGCCCTCCACCTCCTGTAATCCTATGTTACGGGAGCTTGCGAGAAAGCGTGTGCAGCAACGACTGCACATCATCCTTGGTACGCGCTGACCTCACAAACCGGCTATTGCCATCAGAATCATGCCAATTAAAACCGGCAGCCTCCAACGTAGCAGCAACTTCGGGTGAATAATCCTCCCTGCACTTGTTGCCCCTTGACTTGCAAAACTCCACCACAAAATACTTCAAGCTGAAATAGTCGTCACTACCAATCTCCTCAATATATTTCTTCTCAACTCGAGAAGTGACGAATATCTCATATTCCACCCTGCCATAAGTATAAAACAGCAGAATACCTGGCCATTCGTCGGTAGTCCTTACCGAACAATATCCGTAATCGGGCTTTTCAAAGCATATATCTAGGTCTTTCTCAATGCGATCGAGCCACAAGTCGTATGTGAACAATTCCACATGGTAATGGTTCATTTGCGACTCCTTGAGCAACATTATGGAATTTTCGTCATAAAACACGATGAAACCTTGCCGGGAATAATCAAACATACGCGGATTACGTATCAATACATCGCGCCACATCACACTCGACCCATCGCTGCAAATAGCCTCCAGCATATCTGTCGGGGCAGCAGCCTTGAAACGCTCGTCATCAAGTACAGCCTTTACGCACCGTTGCGGTTCCACAAAGTCTTTGTCGCCAAGGCGCAATGCCCGCCGCCAAGAATAGTCACGGAGCAAGTTATTTTTGTTCATCTGCGACGAAAGCAAGTTCCAACGACTACCATTAGCCCATAACAAATAATCGCCCTTGGTAAGCACTGCACGTTCAAAGCAATAATTCTTATCGTTGACACGATTGTCATAGCTCTTTGCAAACACTGCACTTGCCTTTGCCGCATAATCGGTAAACCTGCGGAAGTATTCGTCATCTTCCTCATCGCTCCAAGCACAATTGCGGCGCGACTTGTAATAGTCGGCAATCCCAGCAAAGGCAAGTATGAAACCTATCTGCCCCGTGAAATAACCATGCTTTTCAGTTGCAGTGATTGCATTGCGCCACTCACCTCCGCGCAGCAGCAAGCAGGCTTTAATTTTTTCTTCTTCCACCTGCCACGCCCGGAAATACACCACTTTCCCATCGGCTGCATGATAGTCCAAGATATGGTCGGCCTCTGATAGCATAGCTTTAATCGAGCAGACCCCTTTGGCAAAATCCTCTTGCGTGTTAGTCGGTGTGTTATTTGGGTGTGTGAGGTTGAATATCACACGCATCCAGTCGGCAAGCCCGGCATCGCTGCCAAATTTTATCAAATATTGCAGATATGCATACAGGCACATTTGCTCGCCATAATTGTCAAAGTTATATCGCAGGGCATTTTCAAAAGCCTTTTTTTCATCATACGGATGGTCTGCCGGCATCAGCCTTTTTAATTTTCCAGTGTTCCCGTCTATTATCGCACAGAGAGCATTGAATGCATCTATGAGGAACAAAGCCGACTCACTTGAAATCACCCCAAGTTCCTTGTAACGGCTAAAAGTAGGCAATAATTTATCTTCACGCAATGTCTCGAAATTCTCGCTATTGTATTCTGCCGTGGCGTAATAAAACGTGAAAACCGTGCGGATGAAATTGGCTATCTTATCGTCAAACCGTTCATAATTCTTTTCGCCGTCGATATTTCGGTAAGCCCACATCAAATCGGTCCAGCGAGTATCTATGCTCTGCGAGAAATATTGTTTTAATGTCATTGGCATCTCCAGGCCGTTGAACGTAAGACTGAAATTGCGGCCTTCGATATGCACCGTTTCAAGATATTGCCCATATTGCGCCTTGAAGTTCTCAAATGGAGTGAGCTGCTTGCCGCGGGAGTTCATTTTCACATACAGTTCGTCGGTAAGCCTGTACTTCTTCAAATCCATGAACATGAAAGTAATGACCGGTCTGTCCATGTCGAGCAAACGCCCGAACCATTCTCCTCGCCCGTGGAATTTGTCATGAATGGCATCGAGCATCACGAGCATCGAGCTAATGGAGGGATCAAGATTCCATGAGCGAAAAAACCAACTTTGATTGCGAATGGTCAATGCCAACGATTGCCGCCCCGACTCATCAGCCAACAAATTCCCAAGCTCTATGTCGTTTGTCATCAATTCATCGCAGAAGTCCGATGCGCTTTGCCTTGTCTTGTAGGTAAACTGCGACCGTCCGTCGTGCACAAGGTTATCACGATATTCGCGTTTCAAATCCTCGTCACTGCTCGCCTCCATCAAGTAATAGTGGAGCAGGAAAAGCGTCGTAAGCCGCTGTTGCCCGTCAAGCGGAACAAATTCCCCGTCGCAAAGATTGCCGTAAATAAAATCGAGATCCCGGAACGGCCTGCTGGCATCAAGATAACCATAAATAGCATCAAGGAAACTATTGCGCACTTCGGCAACCTGAGTGCCTGCGCGTCCTTGTGCATATTCCCGCTGTATGATGGGAATTACCACACGGTAGTGATGCGTTGCAAACAATTTATAGAACGACAATCGTTCACCTTCTTCTCTTGTTATCATTTCGGCATTCATCTTTTCTTCACATTCAAATATTTTCCCAACTTTTCTTTCATTGCTTCACGGTAGGCAACGGCATCCGACTGTTTCCAATGCATCATGTCATCGATATTGATGCTGTAATATTTCAGAAATACATTTTTCGTAGCTATTGGAACGAATTTTCCACAACGATCATTGTCAATGATATACATCCGCTTGACTGGAAATATCGCATTCCCGTAACTGCGATTGGTCTCAGCATCGAGTAGAGCAAGATTTGAAATGTCGTCACGGTCTTCTATATCAGAATTTCCATACTTGCGTATTACCTCTTCCTGCAATTTTGCAAATTCTTCATCATTAATGTCGCTGTCGGGCTGTGACATCTTCTTTAATTTTTCCACCACATCAGTCCATTCTTTTATTGTATCGCTGCCGAAAAAGCGCAACAAGTCTTTAGCCCAACGCCGCCTTTCATTATTCGAACGCAACATCTTGTCGGTTTGCGAGCATATATGTTCAATGTCCCAATTATCAGTTTTGTACCTGTTAAACGGGAAACGCATTTCCGACTTGCTTGTCTCCACAATGGTCAAGATATTAAACAGCAACAATACCTTGCGAGCCTTGGCTTTGTCGTTAAATGAGAGATCGTCGAGGTCGCAATCCTTCACTCTATTCCTTATGCGGCCATCGATATACTTGCGAAAGTCATCTTTGTTATATCGCTTGCTTTTAGCACACAAGTCGTTAATATCCTCGTCATACTCTATAAGAAAACCTATGTAGTGATACAGTTCCCTGTCTTCATACCATTCTTCGAGTGTCATGAAGTAGTCTTTCACCTGTTTCCACACGGCCTCGGCTTCTCCGCCTGTTTTGTCAAATTCGCTTTTGAAACCGTTAAACGTGTGGTAAAACTCGCTGTCGCGACCGCGCCGTTGCATCAAGTCGAGTATATATTCAATGCGGTTGTCGTAAATCTGCTTATTGGAAGAACGGAACAAGAAATACCAAAATGCATCGTCCTGCAGCCGTTGTTCCATCATATTCCATTCAGTGGCTATCCGCAACCGCAGCAAGTCGGCATTCTGCTCACTAAAATTCCTGCGGCTGAGCAGCAAAGCCTTTATCAGTTCGGAATTTGTAAGAGGAATTTTGCCTATGTTCAAGCGAGTAAACAATTCTATGGGTTCGGCATCGCTGTCGCCCGTCTCATACCATATCACACGCACGTTGTTGGCAATGTCTTCTTCTACGCCATTGCCTCCGTCCACGATTACAGAGCTCAGCAATGCCGACAAGAAACTTCCCACGTCGATACGCCCTCCATCTTGCCACTCCTTTACTATATCGTATGCTTGCCGCATAAAATAAAAGTCGATATTGCTGTCGGCAATATCCTTGTTCATGTTTTCAAGAAATGTTTTCGATTCCGGGCGTGTCTCGTAATCCAATTCATACAGCTTGAACTTCGGATAAAGCAATCCTATTGCACCGGCAAGCGACTTCAATATTATAAAAATCGTGGTCAGCCGTTGCTGCCCGTCGATTAGCTCATATTCGCCCGACGGCCTGCGACGCACTACCACCGGCTGCAGGCAATAAAATTCACCTGTGTCCTTTTTATTGCGTGGCGAAGAAAATTCCCGTATGTCGTCAAGCAACTGTTCTACCTGGGTTTTATCCCAGCGGTAACCTCGCTGGTAATCGGGAATGACAAACTTCATACCCGACAGTTGCGATATGCTTTTCAATTGTATTTCGTTATCCATCGGTATATTTTTAAAGATGTGGTAAATATATCAATTGTAATCGTAAATCCCAAGCTTTTTTGCATTATATCCCATACCGGTACAGGTTATACATATTGATTATCTCTTCCTGCATTTCGTCGCGGAGCGACTGGGGGGAGAGGACTTCCACGGCGTCGCCGCGGGAGAGGAGTTCTTGCTTCAGGTCGAAGGTGGGTTTCATGCGGTACTCGAATACCGACTCCCACTCGCTCGTTTCCACTTCGCGCTGCGTGTGGTGCAGCGGCAGCGCCCTTATGTATTGCCTGTGCATCCCATACACCCGCAGCCTTATAGTCTCTACCTCGCACTCGTCGCCGGCGATTATCCCGAAACTCGACGCAAAATAAGTGTCGGGGTCGAAACCGCGCGGATAAGTAAACTTCGTGGCAAGCGTAGTGAGGCGGTGTATGCGGTCGAGCGAAAACGTGCGCAACGCATCGCGCTCGCGGCAATACCCGGTCACATACCACCGTTGCTTGAACACCTTTATGCAATAAGGCTGCACCGTATATACGCTCTCGCTGTCGCGCCAGTAGCTTTGGTGCACCAATTCCACCTCAAGGCTGTCGCGCATGGCCTCGATTATGGGCGTGAGGTATTGCCGCCCCGACGGTATCTCCTCAAACAGTATCCTGCGCTTCAGGTGGTGGCTCTCGTTGATAAGGTTGTTCACGGCAAACGTGTTGAGCAGCCAACTGCGCACACCGCCACGCTTCATGTCGTCGGCATTCTCTATATAGTAGTAATACCCGCCGCGGCGATTGCACTCGATGTTGATGTCAAACAGCTGCTCGATGGCCGTGCGCCAATTGTGGAACGTGCGCAGCGGCAAGTCCTGCCCCTCGCTCAGCCGCGACCGCAGCCACCGATCGTTAATCTCCTCGAAAGTTATCTTCCCCGCCCTGTAGATAGTATCCACAAGCCAAATATACCTGTCAAACAAATCCTTTGCCATAAATGTCTGTAATATTTTATTACTGGCAAAGTTAACAAAAACCTATGCCAAAACATAGCATAGGTTGCTAAAAATCTGAAATTAAACTTCTCAATCACCCAACATACACACAATATTTTCATCGATTCCGTCAAAATCACAATACACCCCTCACTACAGGATGCCATAAATTGCATGGTGGTTGTGAAGATGCACATTCAAATTGCAGATTGTGCGGCAAAGCCGTCCAATTTGTGGTAACCGATGTGTGAGGTGAAGCCGAACCATCGGAGCAAGAAACCATCATATAGGGAACGGCCTCAAAGAGGTCGAATGCATTACGGGTCACTGTGTGTTCGACCTCTTTGAGGCCGAGTTTGTTGATGTATAGTCTTGCCGACGGCTTACGACCCACCCATCGGCGGTCGCTGCGCCGCCGGTTACCGCAGATTAGACGACTTTGCCGCCCCCCTTTAATTTGCATTTCAACACAACCCATCCCATAGAAACGCAAAATTTTGCGTCTAATAACCACCATACTATACACACAGAAACGATGTGTGCACATCGTCCCTACAAATTATAATACACCACCGACAATAAATCGCAATGCAAATTTTGAAAAATTGCGGATATTCCATTAACCACCTTGGCTATCTCGGAGCCTTGAAATTGATGGGCAACGTGTACCACACATTCACCGGGTTCCAACCGTCTTTCTTGCCGGGATTGAAATCGGGCAACGATTTCACCACCCTCACGGCCTCGGCATCAAAGTCGGGGAAATGACCCTTGACAATTTTCACCTCTCCAATTTTGCCGGTTTTTGTGACCACGAATTTCACAATTACCAACCCCTCGGTTATCCCCTCTTTCACTGCCGACTCGGGATACACAATATGGCTGTCAATCCACTTCATCAATTCACCATCACCTCCGGGGAACGATGGCATGGTGCTCACAGCCATGTAAACCTTATCTTCTTCACTATCTTGGGCGAAACAATGCCCGCCGGCCCATCCAATGACGGCAACCACAAAAAAAATTATTATCCTTCTCATACCTACTTGAATATTTTATATATAGTTTATGTTAAGTATCCCCAATAATAAACTTACCTGTTAAGTATAAGCGGTTTCAACAAATTTACAACAAAACATCTGTAAAACCAACAACAGCCATAAATAATTTTCGGAGCCGTCACAATATAAGCCCGGCACCAATATTCACTACAGTCACCGAATTACACCGGGTCAACGTCGAAGTAGAGGAAGGTCGATTTCATGCGGCTGTCAACCTTGAGCATATTTTCATATATCAGGCGCAAGATTTGTTTCACTTTGCTCATTGATGCCGTGTTTTCCATTTTCAGCACTATTTGACGTATATACAGGTTCTGAATGCGCCGCACGGCCGGAGCCTCGGGGCCAAGCACCCGTTGCTTGAACACTTGCCGCATCATATTGCTCATGCGCACAGCCATCTCACCCACCACCGCATCTTCGCGGTGCTTGAGATACACATTTATGATTTTGGTAAACGGCGGATAGCCATATCGCTCCCGTTCGGCAATCTCGTCGGCATAAAAGCCACCGTAATCATGATTGGTAACAAAGCGTATGACAGGATTTTCAGGGTCGTAAGTCTGTATAAGCACACGGCCCTGCTTGCCCGAGCGGCCTGCACGGCCTGCCACCTGCTCCATCATGTTAAACGCCCGCTCGTGTGCAAGGAAGTCGGGAAAATTTATCATGGTATCGGCATTCAGTATGCCCACCGTGCTAACCCCGGCAAAGTCAAGCCCTTTCGACACCATCTGCGTGCCTACAAGTATGTCTGACTTCCGCTCGGAAAAATCCTCGATTATTTTCTCATAACTATTCTTATTGCGCGTGGTATCGAGATCCATGCGTGCAATGCGGCTATCGGGGAACAGTTCGGCAATATTGTCCTCCACGCGCTCGGTGCCAAAACCCACAATTTCGATGGTGGGTTGGCCGCAAACCGGGCACACGGCCGGGAGCGACATCGAGTAGCCGCAATAGTGGCAACTAAGGCTGCCTGTGTGCTTGTGGTAGGTGAGCGAAACATCGCAATTCTCGCACTTTGGCACCCAGCCACATTGCTTGCAAGTGACCATGGGAGCATACCCGCGGCGGTTCTGGAACAATATCACCTGCTCGCCCGCTTTCAACGATTCGCGGCAAACGGTGAGCAAGGCGTTGGAGAAAAATCCATTCACCTCGTGCTTGCGCCGTGCATCTTTCATGTTAATCACCTCCACAACGGGCATTTCTATGCCCTCATACCGCACAGGCATCTCCACAAGCCCGAACTTACCTGTCACGGCCTTGTAATACGTTTCCAAGGCAGGCGTTGCCGAGCCGAGCAGGCTCTTGGCTCCGTGCATCATCGCCAGCATCATCGCCACATTGCGGCCGTTGTAGCGTGGAGCCGGTTCTTGCTGCTTGTAACTGGTGTCATGCTCCTCGTCGATAATCACAAGCCCCAGGTTGGAGAATGGCAGAAAAACCGACGAACGCACCCCGATGACAATGCACGGCTCACTGCTGTGCAACAGCTTCTTCCAAGCATCTACACGCTCATTGTCCGAAAATTTGGAATGATAAATGATAAGCCGGTCGCCAAACACACGGTGCAGCCTCTGCGTGAGCTGTGTGGTGAGTGCTATCTCGGGGACGAGGTACAGCACCTGCCGACGCAATTGCAACATTCGGTCGATAAGGTGCATATACACCGATGTCTTGCCGCTTGACGTAACCCCATGCAGTAACACCGTCGATTGAGTACGAAACTTGTCGAGTATCTCACCCAAGGCCCTGCGCTGCTCATCGGTAAGCACAGGCAAGTCGGCCTTAACCTCGGCCGAAAAGGCATAACGGTTTATCTCTTTCTTATATAGTTTCAACAAACCTTTCTTCACCGCGGCAGCAAGCACCGGCCGGGTGACGTCGGCACGTTCAAGCAGTACCTGTTTCTTGACCTCGGCAAGGCGGTCGCGCTTCTGCAACCAGTGCGAAAGGTCGATGAATGCAAGTAACAGTTGTTCCTGCTTCTTCGACCGCCCCACCATGTCAAAGAGGCGGTGAAGCCCTTCGCTGTCGCCGTGTTCGATGGGCAAGGTGACAAACGTCTCGGTTTTCGGGCGATAAGTATCAACCACCTTTTCCGACACGAATATGGCTTCCTTTTCAAGCATACGGCTCACGGTTGCTTCCACATTACGAAAGCCTGTGGAACGTGTAATCTCACCAAGCTGCACACGGTCACGGCACGAAACCAGGTCGAAAATCACCCTTTCGCGTTCCTTTAACTCACATTCATCGGTCTCCTCGAAATCGGGGTTCACGCTCACCCACGTCTCGCTCTCTATTTTCAATCCTGATGGAACAGCAGCCTTGTAAACATCACCCACAGGGCACAAATAATATTCCGAAATCCATTCCCACAGTTTCAATTGCGGATGGCGCAACAACGGGGTATCGTCGAGCAACGACATCAGTTCCTTCACTTCATACCCTTCGGGCGGCGTGTTGTGAATCATGCGCACAATAGCCGTGTAATACTTCTTGCGACCGAATTGCACAAGCACTCTGCACCCAATTTTCACCTGCCCTTCGAGCATAGGCGGCACGGCATAGGTGTAAGTGTTATATATAGGCAACGGCAAAATCACCTCGGCATACTGTGGCATATACTTTCCCCCTTTTAAATTATTAAACCAAACAAATTTACTACATTTCCCCGTAAAATCATCGGTGCCGAAAGAATTTTACCGTATGCAAGGTGTTTCCTGAACAACACACATACCGCATAAAACAGTCACCCCCGCTACCGTTCAGGTAACAGGGGTGATTATTATTGGGTATTAAATTACCCGATTTTTACTTCTTGATTTCGATAGTTGCTGCGCGGTCGAGGTCGGCAGAGTTTTCACCATATTCGGTGAGGTTGCTGTCGGCAGTGGCAGTTTCAATGCGGTTGCTGTCAACACCGTTCTTTACAAGCAACTTAACAACATTGTCGGCACGTTGTTCGCGCAATTGTTGGTTGCGGGCAGCCGAGCCGGTGTAGCTGTCGGCCCAACCGGTTACTACATACTCATCGTCGGTAGTGCTCATTGCGTTTGCAACAGCTGCAACAACCTTGGTTTGAACACCCTGTACACGAGAGCTGCCAATCGGGAAGTAGATTGTGGCAAGCGGAGCTTCCTTAACAGGTTCGGGTTCAGGAATAGGACGGTTCATGCATTCGCGCAATTGACGTTCAAGATCGGCAATCTTGGCATCAGCTGCTTTGAGGCGCTCAACCAATGCATCACCCTCGGCATCGCTGTACTTGTATTCGGGGCAAACCGGAACGATAGGAGCCGACCACTTTGTCTTATTGAACTTGTAAGCGGCACCCACCATTACCGAACCATACAGGTTGATTTGGCGAGTGTAATCCATGAAATTGGCTTGGTCGCCATCCAATCGCAGGTCGAGCAAAATGTCAACATGGTCGGAAATCCTGAACGAGTTCAGCAAGCCGACACGCATACCAATCGACATGGTGAAATATTTCCATTTTGCACTGTTGCCATCCATTTGGCGTGTCATTTGTGCATGAGCAGCAACACCACCATAAAGAGAGGCATTGTAAAGGCGATCGGGCTTATATCCGCACCACCAGTTGGTAAGGTTCAAATAAACATCGGCAGCGGGACCTATCGACCATTGACGGTTAACCGAATAGATACCTACTGCACCATCGGCGGGATTTTCAGGATCGATACCTGCACCATCGATAGTGGCACCTTTCATCTTGCGGAAATCGGCACTGAATCTTACTCCGATAAGCGGAGAAAACCATTTGCCTACACCGATGTTGAACGAAGGCATTATGCGCTTGCCGAAGCCGAGTTCTCCATCATAAGAACTTGCCAATCCGCCAACACCTATCTCACCGGTTATAAACCAATTGTCCTTAAAGCGGTTGAAAGTATAGCCTTGCGAAGGATCCTCCACGTAGGTTACTTCTTGCGCCTTAACATCTGCGCCCATAATCACGGTGCAGAGCAATGCAAGTAATAAAATCTTTTTCATAGACTTACGTTTTTTAAATTGCAATTAAATTTATATTCATACTTTAAAACCGAAATTGCCCGGTCTCCTCCTATTTTGCCCTATAACAAAAACAATGCCACAGAACATTCCCGAACAGTTTCTAAATATTTAGCAAAATAACAATAAATTTATAAGTCAGGCAAATTTTTTCAATTAAAAATCATGCCAAGACAAGAATTTACAGCCGATTTTGCACTATACCGTCCACTTGCGATATTGCATCACCGGCGGTTTGGTCGGCACGGCATGGCACCACAGTGGCATAACCGCGTTGCAGCCAGTAAAGATCGTACTTGTCGCTATCAGGTTCCGACGACACATATTTCCCTGTAAGCCAGTAATATTTATACCCGTGAGGGTCGATACGGCAATCATATTCTTCGGTCCACCGGCCTGGAGCCGCGGCAACAGTCTTAAGCCCGGCAACACGGTCACACTTGGGAATATTGACGTTATAGCACACTCCCGTCGGCAGATATCCTGCAACGGCAAGCTCCACCATATGCCGCACCACCGGCTCGCAGACCGAGAAGTCGGGTGCCGCAGAATAATCGCCATAAGAGAAACCTATACTTGGCACACCGAGGAACGAACCTTCAAACACCACCCCCATCGTACCCGAGTATATGGCACTGTTGCCCGAATTATACCCGTGATTGATGCCCGACAATACAATATCGGGACGACGTGGCATCAAGTTGCTCACAGCAAGCTTTATGCAGTCGGTGGGTGTGCCGCCCACATGATAGGCGGTCAGCCCCGGTTCTTCACCGAAAAGCCTGGCACGCAACGGAACATCGACAGTGAGTGCCGACGACTTGCCCGACTGGTGGGTTGAAGGAGCGGCGACAAACACATCGCCGTATTCACGAGCTATGTCAATCAAAAATTTCAAACCGCCTGCCCGGTACCCGTCATCATTACCGACGAATATCAGCGGGCGACGTTGTGACGTATCTTCCATAAAACTGTCAAATCGTAATATTATTTCACCGGGATAAGCAACGTTTGCCCGGCGCGAATCTTGCTACCGCGTATGCCGTTGGCACGTCGGATGTCGGCAACCGTTACACCGCGATATTTCATCGCTATCCCCGAAAGCGTCTCACCCGATTTCACCTTATGCCTGCGTGTTGCCTGTTTCTTGGTACTTTTTGCCTTGCTCCCTTCGGCCACCTGCCCGCCGGCATCTTTCACCCTCACACGTTGCTTGGTGGTGATTTTAAGCAACTGCCCGCGCTGTATGCCATCGCCACGCAAACCATTGGCACGCTTGATGCTGCTCACCGTCACCCCATATTTGCGGGCTATTACCGAAAGCGACTCTCCGCGGCGCACCTTGTGGTACTTGGTCACCGTCTTTCGCTCATAACTACCCGAATTATCGTCATAGTTGGTAGGGTTTACAACCGTGCGCAACGCATACCTGTTATTGTCATATGCAAGGATGCTGTCTTCGCTCATTATGTAGCTATACACCTGTTGCGAAGGCAATATCAACTTATACGGACGCACATTGCCGGGAATTATATCTTTGCGATATTGCGGGTTAAGAACACGTATTTCCTCGACAGGCATATTAAGAACCGCCGAAATCTGATTGAAGTGCACACGCCGGTCAATGCTGATAGTGTCGGTAATCAACGGCTTCTTTGCAAGACTCGGGCTTATGTTGTGACACTTGAAATATGTCATTACATAATTTGCGGCAATAAAAGCAGGCACATACCCACGTGTTTCACGGGGCAGGTAATAATATATCTCCCAATAATCCTTTTTCCCCGAGTCGCCACTGTCGGCACCGGCACGGCGCAAGGCTTTGTTTACATTGCCGGGACCGCAATTATATGCCGCAATGGCAAGCGACCAGTCGCCATAAATCCCGTAAAGCTCTTTCAGGTAGCGCGCTGCCATCTCCGACGAGCGATATGGGTCACGACGCTCATCGACAAGCGTGTTCACTTCAAGCCCCAGCCCCTTTGCAGTTCCTATCATGAACTGCCACAATCCGGTGGCTCCGGCACGCGACACTGCTACAGGATTAAGTGCCGACTCAATAACCGGCAAGTATTTCAATTCGAGCGGCATACCTTCTTTCTCAAGGGCTTGCTCGAATATGGGCATATAATACATACTCATTCCCAGCATCGTCTCGACCAATTCGCGACGACGCGTGATATACATTTCTATATAACTACGCACAATGGGGTTGTAAACCATTTCGATTTCGGTAGGCAACGACTTCAGGCGTTCTATGAACACTTCATCAGAGGTGTTATCGGAAACGATATCTTCAACCTCGGCATCAAGTGCCATATAATTGCGTATGTACCAATTTTCCCGCATTGCCCGCGTATCGGTCTCGAAACTTTCGGGATACACTATTGCAGTGTCCGATATTGTCTCTTTTATTGTCAATATGGTAGGCGTGGGGGCAGCCCAAACAGCAATTGTTGCTCCCACGGCGATAAGCGATGTCAATACAGCCTTTTGCATCATATATATTTTTTTATTATTGTCCTTTTACTGAAACCATCCACGCAACCGTTTTAAAAATCGATTATCAGCGAACCGCCAAGCACCGGCCATCGGCTCATGGGGCGATTGTCGAGCAACGTCGGTCTCAAGTGCATCGACATCGACAAGTCTGGCTCGACACTGAAATTGGCAAGCGAGGCATCGACGTATGCATCGATGATGCATATCACATAAAGCCCCACCATCAATATTATACACAAGTCGCGATACCGGCGGTAATAATTCCGTCGTGACTGCAACGTGCGTTCAAGCCACTCCATGTCAAGATCGGCCTCGGTGACAGTCGATGGATAAAAATCCATATAACTGTGCGTGTCGGGGTTGTCGTCGGAAATGTCGCGATAAGCCTGTGCATAATCTTGGAGCATTTGATTGTTCCACGATGTTGCGTAAGCCAGTCCGGCATATCCGCCCGCAATTATCGGCAATTTCCAGTAACGGCGGTTGTAAATCTGCCCCAAGCCCGGGAAAAGCACCGACAGCCATACCGCTCTCGTGGGGTCTGGATTGAACTCACGCACCTTGCCATATGTTATACGGTCGATGGAATCCTGCCTTATCGAGTCGTTGACGTGTTTTATGCGTTCGGCCAGCAATGCCGCAGCCACGCTGTCGGCCTGCGCCAGTTCCACGGTATCGGCCGAAAGGTCGGCAATGCTGATGCTGTCCGACACCACAGCCTCGCCATCTTCGTCGATGGTGATACGCACACGGTCGCCCGGCAAGCGGGAAGGAACATCGTGGGGCACCACCGGCAACGAGTCGGCAGGCAGCGAATCGACAGGCAATGCCGCAGTCATTTGCGCCAGGAGCTTGGCATCGGCAAAAGCCTGCAAGGGTGTGACAAACACGCAACACAGCACTACTGCGATGCACTTGCACAATATTTCCCTTGCCATGAAATCGAATTTCACTTTCTACAGTTTCTGGATTTGCTGCTTGCAAATTTACTGCAAATTTTGCAAATCTTCATTCTTTAATCGGTCAAAGATGCTAATTAATCTTTCAAGTTCCTCTTCATTTTGGAACGGGAAAGTGATTTTCCCCTTTCCTGCAGCATCGCAACTGAACTTCACCGGAGTGCGGAATGTGGTTGACAAGTGATTTTTAAGTATGTCGTAATCCTTTGCCGTCAAGCGTTTAGGCGCAAGCTGAGTTTCATCGGCGGCCGGTTCGGCCTTTTCGTTATATTGCTTTGCCAGTGCTTCCACCTGCCGCACCGACAAACCTTTTTTTAGCGTTTCGTTATAAAGTTTTAACTGCAACGTGGGTTTCTCGACGGCAAGCAACGCACGTGCGTGCCCCATGTCGATCAACTTGTCACGTAAGCCCAATTGCACCTCGGCAGGCAATTTAAGCAAGCGCAGGAAATTGGCTATGGTAGCCCTTTTTTTACCTATGCGCTCGCTAAGGCGTTCCTGGGTGAGATTATACTGGTCGATGAGCTTCTTGAACGTCAAGGCTATCTCTATGGCATTCAAGTCCTCACGCTGAATGTTTTCGATAAGAGCCATCTCGGTCATTTCCGAGTCGTTGGCCGTGCGCACATAAGCCGGCACCGTTGACAGCCCCGCCATCCTGGCAGCCCTGAATCGGCGCTCTCCCGATATTATTTGGTAACTGTCGCCCCCGATGCTGCGCAACGTGAGCGGCTGGATTATTCCCAGTTCGCGTATCGAGGCGGCAAGTTCTTCAAGCGACTCCTCATCGAATGAGCAACGCGGCTGTTCGGGATTGGGCGATATTTGGTCGATGGGGATTTCGTTGATGGCCGACGAGCCGCTCGTCTGTATGTCGTCCATCGAAATAAGCGAGTCAAGCCCGCGCCCCAATGCTGAACGTTTTAATGACATATATATTAATGAAAGAATTATGGCGTTTTTTATGCCGACTGGCGCGTGTGCGGCTTGGATATCAGCTCTTGTGCAAGTTGCAAGTGGCTGGTTGCACCACGGCTTTCGGCATCATACAATATCGCCGGCAGCCCGTGGCTGGGTGCTTCGCTCAACCTGATATTACGCGGTATTACGGTATTGAACACCATGTCGCCGAAGTGGCTTTTCAGCTCCTCATATATCTGGTTGGCAAGGCGCAGCCGTGCATCATACATCGTCAACAGAAATCCCTCGATGGCAAGCGACGGGTTGAGCTTCGACTTAATGATGCGAATGGTATTGAGCAACTTGCTTATACCCTCAAGCGCAAAATACTCGGCCTGTACCGGTATTATCACCGAGTCGGCAGCAGTGAGGGCGTTGACGGTGATAAGCCCCAGCGAAGGGCTGCAATCTATGAGAATGTAATCATATTCATTCTTTATGGGCGCAAGCATATTGCGCATTACCCTCTCGCGGTTTGACTTATTTATCAATTCCAGCTCTGCCCCCACAAGGTCGATGCGCGACCCCACAAGGTCGAGGTTGTCGATACAGGTCTTTACTTGCGTTCCTCTTATGGGATAATCATCTACAAGGCATTCATATATGGAAGAAGTCATCGACTTCGGGTCAATGCCCAACCCCGAGGTTGCATTTGCCTGCGGGTCGGCATCAATAATCAGCACTTTCTTGCCCTGCACGGCAAGCGACGAGGCAAGGTTGATGGCCGTAGTGGTCTTCCCCACACCCCCCTTTTGATTGGCTATTGAAATAATTTTACCCATGTCAAAAATCTTTTTCTCGATGCAAAGGAATTACATTTCGAGCATATTTCCTTGTAATTCAGTTGAAAAATTGCAAAATTGTTGATAAGTGGCACTTTTTGTTAATAACTACCCCCGGCCGACTCACTTATCAACACTTGTCAACAATCGGTTTTTCGTACCGCGAAAATTTCATTTTAAAAATAAAAAAACGTATATTTGTAATCATCATAGCCGATGGCGGCCCGGTTCCGGTACCTGCCCCACCGGCACATACACCATATAAACAGCTGTATTATGGCAAACGACCAAGAAAGAAAAAAGGCTTCACGCAAAAAGAAAGAGATGGAAAGTCAAGTGATTGACTTTTTCAACCGAGAAGAAAACATACCCTATAACTACAAACAGGTATCGGCGGCAATAGGTGCCGAAACTCCCAAGCAACGCGCCCTTGTGGTGGAAGTTCTCGAAGAACTCGCATTGACAGGAATGCTCGTCGAGGTAAATCCGGGGCGTTTCAAGGCCAAGTCACGCAGCAATGTGGCAACAGGCACTTTCGTGCGACGCAGCAACGGAAAAAACAGCGTAATACTCGACCAGGAAGGCGAGGCGATATTCGTGGCCGAACGCAACTCGATGCACGCGCTCAACGGAGACCGTGTCCAAGTGCACATCTCGGCACAACGCCGTGGCTTCGAACCCGAGGCGAGGGTGATAGAAATCATCGAGAAGAAAGATCAGGTATTCATAGGTACACTGCAAGTGGAAAAATACTTCGCTCACCTTATCACCGACAGCAAATTCCTTGCAACCGACATATTGATACCCCTTGACAAGCTCAAGGGCGGCAAACAGGGCGACAAGGTTGTGGCGCGAATAATCGACTGGCCCGACGATGCCAACAGCCCCGTGGGTGAAATCGTGGACGTGCTGGGGAAAGCCGGTGAAAACAATGCCGAAATACACGCCATACTCGCCGAATTCGGGCTGCCGTACCGCTATCCCGAGGAGGTGGAAAAAGCCGCCGACGCGATAGACGCCACCATCACCCCCGAAATAATCGCGGCACGCAAGGATATGCGCGATGTGGTGACATTTACCATCGACCCCAAAGACGCGAAAGACTTTGACGACGCACTGTCGTTGCAAAAGTTGCCCAACGGCAATTGGCAGGTGGGAATACACATAGCCGACGTGTCGCACTATGTGACACCGGGGTCGATTATCGACCGTGAAGCCTACAACCGCGCCACATCGGTATATCTTGTGGACCGTACCGTACCAATGCTGCCCGAGCGGTTATGCAACGAAATATGCTCGCTGCGCCCCGACGAGGAGAAGCTCACTTACTCGTGCATAGTGGAACTTGACGACGATGCCAATGTATTGAACACAGAAATCTGCCACACGGTGATACGCAGCAACCGCCGCTTTACATATGAAGAAGCACAAGACGTGATCGAAACCGGGAAGGGCGACTATGCCGACGAGATACTCACACTCGACCGCCTTGCCAAGATACTGCGCAGCCGCCGTTACGAAAACGGAGCGGTCAACTTCGACCGCTTCGAGGTGCGCTTCGACATCGACGAGCAGGGGAAACCCATCGATGTGTATTTCAAAGTATCGAAAGACGCCAACAAGCTTATCGAGGAATTCATGCTGCTTGCAAACCGCAAAGTTGCCGAGAGCATAGGCAAAGTTCCGACAGGGAAAAAGGCAAAAACATTCGTATATCGAGTGCACGACAAACCAATGGAAGAAAAACTCGACAATTTCGCCGAGATTGTGCGCTCATTCGGACGTAAAATCAAGACTTCGGGAAATGCCGCCGACATAAACAAGTCGCTCAACAAGTTGCTTAACGACATAAAGGGCGCACCCGAGGAGAATATGCTCTCCACGCTCGCCATACGCTCAATGGCAAAAGCCGTGTATTCCACCGTCAACATAGGCCACTACGGGCTGGCATTCGACTATTACACCCACTTTACATCACCCATACGCCGGTACCCCGACGTAATGGTACACCGCCTGCTCGACCGCTACAAAGCCGGCGGCCGCAGCGCAAGCGTTGACAAGGTGGAAGAGCAATGCAAGCATTCAAGCGAAATGGAACAACTCGCCGCACAGGCCGAGCGATCGTCGATTAAATACAAGCAGGTTGAATTCATGGGCGAACGCCTCGGCAAAGTTTACCAAGGAACCATATCGGGTGTGACCGAATGGGGATTGTATGTGGAAATCGACGAAAACAAGTGTGAAGGCCTGGTGCCTATACGCGACCTCGAAGACGATTATTATGAATTTGACGAGAAAAACTACTGCCTCATAGGCCGCCGCCAAAAAAGGCGTTATCGCCTTGGCGACCCGGTGACAGTGCAAATAGCACGTGCCGACCTCGTGAAAAAGCAGCTCGACATGGCTCTCATTGACGAAAAGCACCCCGTCGGCACACACCATATCGACTCGGCACCCATAACAGTTTCCACCTCGTCGCGCCGCAAAGAATCGCGCCGTGAAAAAATGCGCGAGAACTTCGAGAGCGGCAGTGCCAAGCGCATATCCAAGCGCAGCGGAGGGAAGAAAAAAGAATCGAAAAAGCGATCGAAACGCCATTAATAATAATTTTATTTAAAGATTTTTTTCTTTAATCTTGGCAGTAACGGCGAAATACAATAATTTTGCAATAAATTATGCATTCCGCAATGTGCAACAGCACTGAAAATCAAACATTATAATAACATAAATCAAATTTATTAACACTTAATTCAGAACTACTATGTGGTTAACAAATTCGTCCGTAGGCCGGAAAATGGTGATGGGTATCACCGGACTTTTCCTCGTCCTATTCGTAACCTTCCATGTGCTGATGAATGCCGTGGCACTGTTCTCTCCCGAAGGGTACAATGCCGTGTGCGAGTTCCTCGGTGCTAACTGGTATGCGATTCTCGGCACACTCGTGCTTGCTGCCGGTTTCGTAATTCACATCATCTATTCGTTTTGGCTCACACTGCAAAACCGCCGCGCCCGCGGTAACGACGCTTACGAGGTAAGCAAGCGTCCGGCTACCGTGGAATGGGCATCGCAGAACATGCTCGTGCTCGGCATCATCGTAGTGTGCTTCTTGATTGTCCACTTCGTGCAATTCTGGGCCAAGATGCAATTACCCGAACTCCTCGGCGAGCATCTTGAATTCACCGGCATGGGATATGTTTACTCCGCATTCGGCCAAGTATGGACGCTGCCTGTTTACATCATCGGCTTCATAGCCTTGTGGTTCCACATGACCCACGGTTTCTGGAGCGCATTCCAGTCGATAGGTGCCAACAACGACGTGTGGTTGTCGCGCTGGAAAGCCACTGCCAAGGTTTGGGCAACTGTAGTATGCCTGCTCTTTGCCGTCGAAGCCATTTGGTTCACAATCGAAGCTCAGGACAAGAGCAATATGGACAAGTATGGCATTAACACCGAGGCTGTAGTGGAAAACGCAGTGAGCGATGCCATCGAAGCTATGGGTATCACAATCACCGATGTTGAGTAATAAACCTCTCACTTTAAAACTTCAATACTGAAATGGAAGATATTAAGAAAGATAAAAATACTGCCGCTCAGCCGGTTCTCGATTCCAAGATTCCCGAAGGCCCGATAGCGGAAAAATGGACCAACTACAAGGCCCACCAAAAGCTCGTAAACCCGGCCAACAAACGCCGTCTCGACATCATTGTCGTGGGTACCGGCCTTGCAGGTGCATCGGCTGCATCTTCGCTTGCCGAAATGGGCTTCAATGTGCTTAACTTCTGCATACAAGATTCTCCACGCCGTGCACACTCGATTGCTGCGCAAGGTGGTATCAATGCTGCAAAGAACTACCAAAACGACGGTGACTCGATATATCGCCTTTTCTACGATACAGTAAAAGGTGGCGACTATCGCGCACGCGAAGCCAACGTTTATCGTCTTGCCGAAGTTTCCAACAATATCATCGACCAATGCGTGGCTCAAGGCGTACCATTCGCCCGTGAATACGGCGGCACCCTGGCCAACCGCTCATTCGGCGGCGCACAAGTGTCACGTACATTCTACGCAAAAGGCCAGACGGGGCAACAATTGCTGCTTGGCGCATACTCGTCGCTCAACCGCCAGATACAAATGGGCAAGGTAAAGAGCTACAACCGCTATGAAATGCACGATGTGGTAATCATCGACGGCCGTGCTCGCGGTATCATTGCCCGCAACCTTGTTACCGGCAAGCTCGAACGCTTTGCCGCACACGCTGTGGTTATCGCTACCGGCGGCTACGGCAACACATATTTCCTTTCAACCAACGCAATGGCCTGCAACTGCAGCGCAGCAATGGCCTGCTACCGCAAGGGCGCATTCTTTGCCAACCCGGCTTTCGTGCAAATCCACCCGACTTGTATCCCCGTACACGGCGACAAGCAGTCGAAACTTACACTTATGTCTGAATCGTTGCGTAACGACGGCCGCATTTGGGTTCCAAAGAAACTCGAAGATGCCAAGGCTCTGCAAGAAGGCCGCAAGAAAGGCAGCGACATCCCCGAAGAAGACCGCGACTACTACCTCGAACGCCGCTACCCGGCATTCGGTAACCTCGTACCGCGCGACGTAGCTTCTCGTGCAGCCAAGGAACGCTGCGACAAAGGTTACGGTGTTAACAACACAGGCCTTGCCGTGTTCCTCGACTTCTCCGAAAGTATCGAGCGCCTTGGGATTGATGTTGTGCGTCAACGCTACGGCAACCTGTTTGACATGTATGAAGAAATCACCGATGTCAACCCGGGCGAATTGGCTCGCACAATTGGCGGTAAGGATTATTACAACCCCATGATGATATACCCGGCCATCCACTACACAATGGGCGGCATCTGGGTTGACTACGAATTGCAAACCACTGTGAAAGGCTTGTTCGCAATAGGTGAATGTAACTTCTCGGATCACGGTGCAAACCGCCTTGGTGCATCGGCACTCATGCAAGGTCTTGCCGACGGTTACTTCGTGTTGCCTTACACAATCCAAAATTACTTATCTGACCAAATCACTGTTCCTCACTTCAAGACCGACACTCCCGAATTCGACAAGGCTGAAAAAGAAGTACAAGCACGCCTCGACCACTTGATGAACATCAAGGGCAAGCGTTCGGTTGACTCAATCCACAAGGAGCTTGGCCACATCATGTGGGAATATGTGGGCATGGGCCGCACCAAGGAAGGCTTGGAAAAGGCTTTGAAACTGCTCAAGGACCTGCGCAAGGAATTCGAGACCAACCTCTTCATCCCCGGCTCTAAAGAGGGCATGAACATAGAACTCGACAAGGCATTCCGCCTCAACGACTTCATTACCATGGGCGAACTTATCGCTTACGATGCACTTAACCGCAACGAAAGCTGCGGCGGACACTTCCGCGAAGAATACCAGACGCCCGAAGGCGAGGCTCAACGCGACGACGAAAACTACTTCTACGTTTCTTGCTGGAAATACAACGGCAGCGACGAAGTGGCTCCCACGCTCATCAAAGAGCCGTTGCACTACGAAGCCATTAAGGTTCAAACTCGTAACTACAAGTCTTAATCTATTTAACACAGTATCTTAACAATGGAATCAAATATAAGTTTCACCCTCAAAGTTTGGCGTCAGGCCGGCCCGAAGGAAAAAGGTGGGTTCAAAAACTATGAAATGAAAGATATCCCTACCGATACTTCGTTCCTTGAAATGCTTGACATCCTTAATGAGCAGTTGATTGAAAAAGGCGAAGAGCCTATCGTATTCGACCATGACTGCCGCGAAGGCATTTGCGGTATGTGCTCGCTTTACATCAACGGACACCCACACGGCCCTGCTACCGGGGCAACCACCTGCCAGCTTTATATGCGTCGTTTCCACGATGGCGAAACCATCACAGTGGAACCGTGGCGCTCGGCAGCATTCCCGGTAATCAAGGACCTTATGGTTGACCGCAACGCTTTCGACAAAATTCAACAAGCCGGCGGATACGTATCGTTTAACTGCGGCGGCGCACAAGATGCCAATGCCGTGCTCATTCCCAAAACTGCCGCCGACGAGGCTATGGACTCGGCAACCTGCATCGGTTGCGGAGCCTGCGTGGCTGCTTGCAAGAACGGTTCGGCAATGCTTTTCGTTTCGGCCAAGGTGAGCCAGTTCGCACTTCTTCCCCAAGGACGTGCCGAGGCTGCACGCCGCGTAAAAGCAATGGTAAGCAAGATGGACGAACTCGGATTCGGCAACTGCACCAACACCGGTGCCTGCGCAGCCGAATGCCCCAAGAACATCAAGCTGAGCAACATTGCCCGCATGAACCGCGAATACCTTTGCGCAAAAATCAAAGACTGATTTTTAATTAATCGGGAATACCCACCGGGGTGTGCTTCTTTATGTGGCACACCCCGGTGCTTTTTTAAGAGTATGCCTGAATTCCCGAAATGCGCCTACTTTCGGTACGCGACATCGACATTTACAGCCGATAGCTACACAGCAATGGGGGGAACGGCACAAAATAAGGCCGAGGCTGCTGGGCAGTCTCGACCTTGCGCATTGAATTATGAATAGGGGTTTTACTGTGTGATGCGTTACTTGTGGTCGTGCTCTTCGGCTTCGCGTTGCTCCCCGGTGTCGATTTTGTTTTTACGGTGTTTCAGCACTTCGGCATCGATATAGAACACGGTTTCTTCCGAAAGGTTGTTGATGTGGTCGCCTGCACGTTCCAACTTGCGGAACACACCGGCCACTTCAAGGCACAACTTAATGCTTTCGGGATGTTTCTGCGCATACTTGGCAAGCACATCGAGTGCGTCACGGTTAAGCACATCGAGTGCATCATCATCTTCAAATACCGACTTGGCCATACCTATGTCCCTGCGTTGCAAGGCATCGTAGGTGGTGCGAAGCATCTTCAACACGGCATCGAATGTTTCTTGCAACTTCAGTTCCTGGAACAATTGTTTTTGTTCTTCCTTAAGTTCGGTGCGCACCACAAGGCGGGCAATACTGTCGGCATAATCGCCAATGCGTTCAAGGTTGTTATTGATTTTGAGCATGGCAAGCGAAAAACGCAAGTCAACGGCAACCGGATTGTAAAGGGCTATAAAGTCTTCTATATCGCTGTCGATTTTCAACTCAAAAGCATTAACACGGCGTTCACGGGCCACCACCTTGTCAACAAGGCCGTAATCTACATTAAGCACAGCTTTGCAAGCATCGCTCAATTGCTGGTAAACGAGTTTCCACATATCGTTTACCTCGTCTTTTATGGCTTGGAGTTCGTTTTCTACAAATTTTACCATATCGTTCTTGAGATAAAATGATTAAGGATTTATGATAATGATTAACCGAAGCGACCCGTGATATAATTTTGGGTAGCCTCTTTGGCCGGATGGGTGAATATCTTCTTGGTATCATCGTATTCCACCATTTCGCCAAGGTAAAAGAATGCCGTTTTGTTGCTCACACGCGCAGCCTGTTGCATACTGTGTGTAACGATGATGACAGTTGTTTGTTCGCTCAACTCGCATATCAGTTCCTCGATTTTGGCAGTAGAGATGGGGTCGAGTGCCGATGCCGGTTCGTCCATAAGCAGCACCGACGGTTCCACGGCCATTGCACGAGCTATGCACAAGCGTTGCTGCTGTCCGCCCGAAAGCGCATAGGCCGATTCCTTGAGCTTGTCTTTGACCTCGTTCCACAGAGCCGCACCTTTAAGAGCCGTTTCCACGCGGTTGGCAATAAAATCCTTGTCTTTTATACCATTGACACGCAAACCGTAAGCCACGTTCTCGAAAATACTCTTCGGGAACGGGTTGGGACGCTGGAACACCATACCAACATTTTTACGCAGTGTGTCGATGTCGATCGACTTGTCATATATGTTTTGCCCGTCGATAAGTATCTCGCCTGTAAGGCGTGTACCGGGAATAAGGTCGTTCATGCGGTTAAACAGCCTCAAGAAAGTGGATTTTCCGCATCCCGACGGACCGATGAAAGCCACCACTTGGTTGTTTGGGATGGTAATGTTGATACCTTTCAGGGCGTGGAAATCGCCGTAGTAAAAGTCAACGTTTTTAGCTTCAATCTTGTTCATATATTATCAGTCTTACTTATTTCGATTTCAATTTGTTTTCAAAATGCTTGCGTATGCCGTTGGCAAGCAGGTTCATCACAAGCACTATCATGATAAGCACGAATGCCGTACCATAGGCTATGGGCAACTGCGCCTCGATGTCGGTTCCACTGGTGGCAACAACATACAAGTGATACGGCAAAGCCATGCACTGGTCGAAGATACTCTCGGGAAGACGCGGCAAAAAGTAAGCGGCACAGGTGAAAAGGATAGGAGCCGTTTCACCCGACACACGTCCGAGCGACAAAATTAGACCTGTGATGACACGCGGCATGGCCATCGGCAGCAGTACGTGCCAAATAGTCTGTGCCTTGGTGGCTCCAAGTGCGAGGCTGCCTTCGCGGTAGCTGCTGGGAATATCCTTGAATGCCTCTTCGGTTGTGCGTATCACAATGGGCAATGCAAGCAATCCCAGTGTGAGCGAACCGGCAAGAATACTGTCGCCGAAACCAAGGTAATTTACAAAAAATGCCATACCGAACAAGCCGAACACTATCGACGGAATGCCGGCAAGGTTGTTGGTCATGGTGCGAATAAATGCCACCAACTTGCCTTGCGGTGCATATTCGTTCATATAAATACCACTCATCACACCCACAGGAAAGGCAAATACCGCACTACCTACCATGAGCCAAAAAGTACCGACGATGGCAGGCCATATGCCACCCTTGGTCATGCCGTCGGTGGGTGCCTGCGTGATGAAATCCCAGTTGATAACGCCTATCCCCTTGATTATGATGAAACCAAGAATGAGGAACAAGATGACGGCGACACTGTAACTGAGTATGCGGAATATGCCGAAAGCCACGCTTTGCAAGCCGCGCTTGCGGCGATTGTATGCTTGATTAGTTTCTATTGCCATTGGAATTATCTTTTAAGACGGTTGCGAGCCGAAACCACTTCGACGCAAGAATTGATGAACAACGTAATAAAGAACAGTATCACACCGAGCAGGAACAGCGACTGGTAGTGCGCTCCCCCGGCGGGTGCTTCGCCCAGTTCGGCAGCAATTGTGGCCGGAATTGTGCGTAACGGTTCGAGAATGCTAGTGGGAATAACCGCCGCATTTCCGGTAACCATGAGCACGGCCATCGTCTCGCCTATGGCTCGGCCTATGCCAAGAACCACGCCCGAAGTTATGCCCGAGATGGAATAAGGAACAACCACCTTGTATATCGTCTGCCACTTCGAGGCACCGAGTGCAAGGCTTGCCTCGCGCATGGTGCGCGGACAGTTGCGCATTGCATCTTCGGCAACGGTGATGATGGTGGGCAATGCCATGATTGCAAGCACTATGCTACCGGCAAGACCCGATTCGCCCACAGGCAGGTTGAAAGTGCGTTGCAGCAACGGCACAATCACTGCCAGGCCGAAAAAGCCGTAAACCACCGACGGGATACCGTTAAGCAATTCGATAATGGGTTTCAATATCTTGCTTACACGCGGATTGGCCACTTCGGCAAGGAAAATGGATACTGCAAGCCCGAAGGGCAATGCAAATAAGATTGCAAAAAAGCTCACCCAAATGGTACCGCTTATGAGCGGCAGGATACCGAAGATGGGCGAAGGCGTGGCCGTTGGGAACCATTCGACGCCAAGCAATACATCACTTACCGGAATGGTATTATCGTCGATGTAATTAATCTCGGTGCGGCCTTCCACAAGGCTTTCGGGCACGAAAGCTATCATTCCGGGATCGCCCGATACTTGTTCCACGATTTTGTCGCCTGCAAACTGGTATTCGTCGCCAAGCTCGGCCTCGGTATAAATTTTGTCAAGATCCTCAAGACGGAACACTTTGATGGGCACATCATCGCCGCCCACCTCTTTCCAATTAGTGATTTCCTCATCAAAAATATCTTTAATCTCAAGTGCGCTCAAATCTTTAACATCGTTTTGCTTGTTGAGCGCGAGCACATATCCCTCTTCCACTATCGGTTGGCTGAACAAGCCTACAGCCTCGGCAAAGAGGAACGCAATAATCAGCACTATCACAATGCTGGTAACAAAGCCGCTGACGGTAAAAATCCGTTTGGCTATTATGTCAATCCATTTTTTCATAATCTGTGTATGCTGGATGGGTTATCGTGGAATAAAACCTAATTTAAGTGTTTCGGATTGCCCTTCTTCCGACTCGATATATTGGATGAATGGCAATACTGCGGCTTCGTTGGCCTTGTCGTAATAATAATACAGCGGACGCACCACGGGGTATTCCTTCGCCACCGCACTTTCCACCGACGGATACACATAATTCTTACCTCCGTCGTATGACACCGCCAGTGCCTTAATCATCGGGTTGAGGTATGCAAGCCCTACGTAACCTATTGCACCGCGCGTTTGGCTTACCGACTGTATAATCGCGCCTGTTGCCGGCATCGAAAGCACTCCGCTCATGTAATTCTTATTATGCAACACGCTTTCTTTGAAAAACTCGTAAGTTCCCGACGAAGTCTCGCGCGAATAAACAATGATTTTTGCATCTTCACCCCCAACTTCTTTCCAGTTGGTAATTTTTCCGCGGAAAATGCCTTCAAGCTGTTCGCGAGTGAGCTGTTTCACCGGATTGCCGGGATTTACTATAACTGCAAGGGCATCGTATGCAACCACCACTTCGCATGGTTCATGTTTCGATTGCTTGAGTTTCATTTTTTCACTGAACTTAATTCGGCGCGAAGCCATGGCAATGTCGGTGGTTCCGTCGAGCAAAGCCGAAATTCCCACACCGCTGCCGCCGCCGGTGACGGTGATAGTGGCTTCAGGATGCTTGTTCATGTAAATTTCCGATAAAGTTTGGGTGAGTGGTAGCACTGTGTCGCTTCCCTTGATGCGCTGCGCATGAGTGGCGCAATGCAGGCTGCATAACAAAGCAACTAACAAGATGGTTGTCCTATTCATTGATATATCTGTTGATTACTTAAATATCGCGATGCAAAGTTACGGCATACGTTCCGCCCAAATATAACAACGCTGTAACAAGTGAAAAACAATGCTGTAAAATTTTCCACAGTCCTCATCCAAGTGGGGATGTCTCCCGTTTTATATTCGTTTTCACAATTTGATTTTGTAATTTTGCACCTGAATTCTTTGGGGAAGCAGGAAAATTATCGTGAAACCGGCAAACGACAACGACGAGGCTGCGCCACAAGTGGTGGGTGACCTCAACTGGGACGGACTTCACCGCCCGCATATCTATTATGCAATGGCTGCAACATTCTGCGGACTTTTTCTTTCGGTCATCGACGGAACCATCTGCAACGTGGCTCTTCCTGAAATCGCCGCACAACTCAATATTCCTTCGTCCGACTCCATTTGGGTTGTGAATGCGTTCCAGCTTGTGATAATGATGTTGCTGTTACCATTCTCGTCGCTTGGCGAACTATGGGGCTACAAGCAAGTTTACCTTCGCGGCATAGTAGTGTTCACGCTCGGCTCGCTGTTCTGCGCCTTGTCGTTCAACCTGCCCATGCTTGTCATATCACGGGTGTTTCAAGGATTGGGAGCCGCAATGATAATGAGCGTGAACACATCATTGATAAAACTCATCTACCCTAAACGCCACCTTGGCGAAGGCGTAGGACTTAACGCCACTGTCGTCGCCATAGCCTCGGTCACAGGGCCATCGCTGTCGGCTGCCATACTTGCCTTCGCCCCATGGCCGTGGTTGTTTGCCATAAACATACCTGTCGGTATTGTCACTTTTTTCATGGCTCGCCGCTACCTGCCAAGCAATCCCGTGCGTGTCATCGGGCGACACTTCAACCGGCGCGATGCATTGCTCAATGCTGCCACTTTCGGGTTATTTATAGGTTGCGTAGAAGCTTATTCACACGATGTATCACCGCAATTGGTGGCGGCAGGGGTAATACTGATGCTCTTCATCGGATTCATATACGTACGCTCGCAACTTGGCCGACGCTACCCCATGCTCCCGTTCGACCTTCTCAAAATCCCAATCTTCACCACATCGGTGGCAACAAGCATACTTTCGTTCACGGCACAAATGCTTGGAATGGTGGCAATGCCCTTCCTGCTTGTCAACACATTCGGTTACGATGCAGTGGGCACAGGCCTGCTCATGACATCATGGCCGCTCGTCATCGTGTTTGTGGCCCCCATGGCCGGTTGGCTCATCAGCAAGGTGCACCCGGGGCTGCTCGGCGGCATAGGATTGACGATAATGAGCATCGGCTGTTTCTCGCTTGCATTCGTCTCTCCCGATGAAAGCCACTTCGGGCTTGTATGGCGGCTGATGCTGTGCGGGGCCGGCTTCGGAATGTTCCAATCACCCAACAATCACCTGCTGCTAAGCTCGGCACCGCCGCAACGCGCCGGCAGCGCAAGCGGAATGCTCGCCACGGCACGCCTCACCGGGCAAACAACCGGTGCCGCCCTCGTGGCCATGATGTTCCACCTGTTTGGCGACACGGCACCCCACAACGCGATGCTCCTTGCCGGCTGCCTCACCCTGTGCGGCACCATCTGCTCCCTAACCCGCCTGAAAGAACGCCTCCCCGGCAAATAATATTGAATAACATATCGTTTATTCCAATTTATTCCGTATCTTTGAGTATTGCCTTGAGGCTCAAAGCGGGCAGTTCAGGGCAAGAACCTCTCAATACACATTAATCATGAAAAATGAAATGCCAAAACTCGGGTATCCAGCCAACGGACTGGAACCGATAATCAGTGCCGAAACCATCGAATACCACTATGGCAAGCACTTGCAAACTTATGTGACAAACCTGGCGAACCTAACAAAAGGAACGGAGTATGAACAGCGCGAAGTGGAAGACATAGTTGCCGCTGCACCCGACGGCGGTATATACAACAATGCCGGACAAGTGCTTAACCACACCCTTTATTTCACACAATTCACCGCAGCCGGACAGGGAAAAGCCCCTGAAGGCCGCCTTGCAGAACTTATAAACCGCGACTTCGGCAGCCTTGACGAACTGAAGCGGCAGATGGAAGACGCGGCAATAAGCCTGTTCGGCTCAGGATGGGCATGGTTGTCGCTGTCTCCCGACGGCAAATTGGTTATAACCAAAGAAAGCAACGCAGGAAACCCGTTACGGCAAGGGAACAAGCCGCTGCTATGCATCGATGTGTGGGAACACGCCTACTACATCGACTATCGCAACCGCCGCGCCGACCATGTGAAAAGCCTTTGGCAGATAATCGACTGGCAGGTTGTTGCAGGCCGCCTGTAACAGGGGGGAAGAAATACTCTCAAAATGCATTTTGTCGCTGGGGTGCATCAAATTGCAAATTCAATGGGGGCGGCAAAGCCGTCCAATCTGCGGTAACCGATGTGTGAGGTGAAACTGAACCATCGGAACAGGATAATCACATAAAAGGCGGCCTCAAAGAGGTCGAATGTATTACAGTTTAATGCGTTCGACCTCTTTGAGGCCGAGTTTGTTAATGCATGGTCTTACCACAGATTGGACGGCTTTGCCGCCCCCTTGAATTTGGCACACCCTTTTTGATATGTTGCACGGCACAACATTCTTGGGTATATTTGCATTCCTCATGTAAATAAACGATATGTTATGCAGGATAAACCGTCGAAGAATGGCAATGCGATGAAAATTCGCCCCATATATGTGATAATTCCGGTGCTGATAGGCATCGGCGCAGTGGTTTGGTTGTTTTGGGGCGAATTTGGCAACTTCAATTGGAATGCCGTCAATTTCACATCCGGGGCAATCGCATGGCTACTGCTTGCAGTCGTGGCCGTCGCCGCCCGTGAAATGGGATATATGTGGCGATACCGACGTCTCACCGACGGCGACTTGTCGTGGTTGCAATCGTTCAAGGTGTGTATGTTGTGTGAATTTACTTCGGCCATCACCCCGACGGCAGTCGGCGGCAGCAGCATGGCAATGATATTCATGAACCGCGAGGGCATCAACCTAGGCCGCGGCACGGCACTGATGATAATCACACTTTTCCTCGACGAATTGTTTTTCGTAATTTCATGCCCTATAATTGTTGCATTCACACCGTTCGACAGCCTATTCGGCACATTCGATGTGGATTTTTCCATCGGACTTAAATGGGTATTTTGGGGTGTATATGCCCTTATTGCCGCATGGACTGCATTGCTATTCGTAGGCATCATTGCCCGCCCCCAAGGATTAAAACGATTGCTCGTCGTCATGTTCTCGTTGCCATTGCTGCGGCAATGGAAACGCAAAGCGGCACGAATGGCCGTCAACATGGCCTCAGCATCGGCCGAAGCACGCTCCAAATCAATCAAATGGTGGCTCGAAGCCTTCGCCGCCACGGCATTTTCATGGACAGGGCGATACGTCATGGTAAGCTTCCTGTTCCTTGCATTCGTTCCCGGCTGTGACCAGTGGCTCGTGTTTGCACGCCAAGGGGTAATTTGGCTGCTACTGCTTGTATGCCCCACCCCCGGCGGCAGCGGCGTGAGCGAATGGCTATTCAGCGAATACTACGCCGACATGGTGGCGTCGGCACAAGCAGCCCTCGTGATAGCCCTTGCATGGCGCATACTCAGCTATTACATCTACCTTGTTATCGGCCTTGCCGTAATTCCCTCTTGGCTGAAACCGGCAATGAAGAAATAACACGGCAATAAAAGTTCCATTCCAAGTAAATTACAGGCTGTTTCCTTGATTTATCTGCCACATTTACAACAAACTTGAAAACAATAGCATAGCCTCAATATAAAGTTTGATTGAACATCATTAAAATTTTCCATTGTGGCGATATTTGAGTAACTTCGCACTGCCAAAAATATCGCTACAATGGAAAAAATCACTGTGAACATAATAAACAACTCGGCCAACCCGCTACCGGCCTACGAGACTTCGGGGAGTGCGGGAATGGATTTGCGTGCATCGCTCGACCAACCTATGGTGCTTGAACCACTGCAACGTGCAATGGTTCCAACGGGGATACACATAGCCCTGCCCGAAGGGTATGAGTGCCAGATACGCCCTCGCAGCGGACTGGCCGCCAAGCACGGCATTACAGTACTCAACTCTCCCGGCACAATCGATGCCGACTACCGCGGAGAAATAAAGGTGATACTCGTGAACCTGTCAAACGAGCCGTTTACAATCAACCCGGGAGAACGTGTGTGCCAAATGGTGATTTCGCGATACAGCCGTGCCGAATGGGTCGAAGTGGAAACACTCGATGAAACCGAACGCGGCAGTGGAGGATTCGGACATACGGGCGTGAAATAACATAACTGCCATGCAAATAACCGAAGTCAATCACGACGAATATAAACGGCTGTTACCCACGGTGCCACACGTGTTCAATTCGGTGGAATTTTCCGAGTTGAACCGCGACAAAGCCTCGGCACTGCACTATTTGATATTTTCCGACACCAAAGTAAGGTTCGGCATTATACTCGGGGAAAAGGCAGACGGGCTGCACAGCCCGTTCTCGGCACCTTTCGGAGGATTTTCAACAATACGGCAGCAACGCCTCTCATACATGGACGAAGCCGTGAATTCACTCAAAGCATACGCCGACGGCCGGCCCGTGCATATCACTTTGCCGCCACTCGTTTACGACATCTCACAATTATCAAAGTGGGCCAATGTGCTGCAACGCCACGGAACCAAGCAGACCATCGACTTGAATTACCACTTCGACCTGCCGCTATTCCCCGAATACGAAAACATCATAGAACGCAATGCCCGGAAAAATCTCCACCAAGCCTTGGCCGAGGATCTTACACTCATTCCCGATTGCGACATTGAACGAGCCTACGACGTGATAAAAGCCAATCGCATGGAACACGGTTACCCGCTCAAGATGTCGTTGCAGGCTGTAAAAGACACCGCAGGCATATTAAAAGCCGACTTCTTCGTAATGACGCACCGGGAACACGACATCGCCGCCGCACAAGTGTTCCATGTTACCGAAGGCGTGGCACAAGTAATCTACTGGGGCGACTTGAAAGAATATTCCCGGTTACGCACAATGAACCGCCTGTCACACGACATTTTCGCCCACTACCACGGCCGCGGATTGAAAATCCTCGACATAGGGCCATCGACCGAGAACAGCATACCCAACCACGGACTGTGCGAATTTAAAGAAAGCATAGGGTGCTCGGTATCACCCAAATTCACATTCACATTGTGACACAAACCAATAAGCACTTATACATTTTTCACAGAAAAATAACTGCCAACTTCCCGAAAATGTATTTAATTTGCACGTTTGAACAATAGGTTATCAAACCCAAAAACTACAATCACCGGTGAAAAAATTTATTTTCGGCATAATCACACTTATTGCAATGGTGGCAATATTGCCGCCCGTATATTCCGACGCATCCAATAAAAAGAATACTCCAAGCGATACCGACCGCCGCAAAGCAGGATACATATTCCTTGAAGCCCTGCGGCAACGTGAAAACGACAGCATCGACGCTTTCTTCGAGTTATTGCGCCATGCGCACCGGCTCGATCCCGACAACAGCGTAATATCCTATTACCTTGGCTGTTGCTATGTCACCATGGATAATTCCAATCGCGACATAGCCGAAAAAGGCTACCAACTGGTGAAAACACATTTCGATAATGTTCCCACCGACTATGACGAAGCACTTGTATATGCCAATGTGGCAAGCCATCTAGGTCACAACGACGAGGCAATCACGGCATTAGATACACTCGTAAAACTATTTCCCGACAAACTCGATGCACGCATCATGCTTGCCGATGCCTATGCCCGCAGCCGCCACTTCCGCGAGGCAATAGCGACATATGATTCGCTCGAATCGACCGAGGGCAAATCATTGCCGCTGTCGTTACGCAAAATCAATTTTTACATGGCTCTCAACGATACCACCGGTACCATAGATGAAGGGCGCAACCTTTACCGTTCGGCTCCCGACAACGCCACTTATAATCTGCTGCTTGGCAACATATTCATGCAAGTGGGAATGCAGGACAGTGCCATGCACTACATCGACCGCGCACAACAGCTTGATCCCGAAAACGGCATGACCTACCTGAGCAAAGCCCAAATTTATTATAACGACGGCGACTCAGCAAATTATGACAAACAGATATACCAAGCCTTGATAAGCAAAGACCTTGATGTGGAAAACAAAGTGGGAGTTCTGACCGACTACATCAAGCAACTGCTTGCCGAGCGCGACTCATCACAGCGCATCGACAACCTGTTCAAAGTGCTTATAACACAACACCCCCACGAAAGCGAAATACACAAGCTATACAGCCGATACTATGCAACACTGCAAGATTATGAAAAAGCTGCCGAACAAATGGAATATGTCACCGACATCGACCCGTCGAATGCCGAAAACTGGAACTTGCTGATAATGTTCAACCTTATTGCCGAAGATTACCCCAAGGCTATCGATGCCGCACAAAAAGCACTTGAATACAACCCCGACAGCATCGAACTTTATCAAAGTATCGCTCCGGCATACTTCCAAATGAAAGAATATGGCAAAGCCATAGCCACTTACCGCAAGGCTCTGCAAATAGCCGACTCCACCGACTATATGTTGCGTTCAAGCCTCACTTGCGGCATGGCCGACGCATACAGCGAATTAAATGATACCACACAGGCTTACGACTGCTACGAAGAAGCTTTGCAGTTATTCCCTGACAACGACCTTGCGCTCAACAACTTCGCGTATTTCCTTGCCGTGAGAAACATGGAACTTGACCGTGCCGAACGGCTCAGTGCCGAGGCTGTGAGAATAAGCCCCGAAAGCCCTACGGTGCTCGATACCTACGCATGGGTATTCTTCCGCAAAAAGGAATATTCACTTGCACTTGCATATATAGAAAAAGCCGTAAAAAACTGCAAAGAAGAAAATGCCGAAATACTTGAACATTACGGCGACATACTCTTCATGAACGGACAGTTTGAAAAGGCTGTGGAAAATTGGGAAAAAGCACTTGCATTAAATCCGGAATCGGATATCCTGAAGCGTAAAGTGGAATATAAAACCTATTTCAACGAATAACACCCCCGCATGACAAACAGCCCGAAGCACATATTATTACTCGCATTGCTTTCAATGACGCTTCTCGCCACGTCGTGCCGTACCGGCAGTGAAGGCTACAGGGCCGTATCGCTCAAGGTTGACAATCGCAGCACCGAGCAACGGTTGAAATCAATCACCGACGGCTATTCACAATGGCAGACATTCACGGCAAAAGGACGGTTTTCGATTTCCGGCCACGAGGAAATGTCGGCTTCGATGCAAATGCGCATGACGTGCGACCAGTACATCTACATTTCACTGCGTGGCGGCATGGGCATAGAAGGGGGCAAAATATTCATCACGCCCGACAGCCTGTATATCATCGACAAAATCAACAAATGCTACGTTGCCGATGAAATTTCGGCATTTACGGCAGGCATACCCATAACCCTCGGCTCGTTGCAGCGGTTGCTTCTATGCCGCACTTTCGGCTCTCCCGATGCCATGCCGGCCGATAGCGACGGACGCTTCACGGCAGCAACAACTACCGGCAATGGCACCGCATACCGTTTTAACTTCAACCGCCATAACCTGCTCGACCTGGCATCGGCAACAAGTAACGACCGACTTGCATCGTGCAACGTGGGATATTCCGGCTACATCGAAACATCCCGCGGAGGGATAGTGGCAACATCGATTGCCATAATATCACAGATGCAAGGAACACAAATAACCATGCAAGCCGAATACTCACCGGCAAGCATCTCGTGGAACCGTCCTCTCGACGACCGGCTCTCGATACCTGCAAGTTATCGGCGAGCCGATGCACGCCTATTGCTACAACAACTCGGAAACGAACTTTAATCCACTTTACACAAAATGAAACAGTGGCTTACTACCATATTATTAATTTTCTCTTTCGCCACCGCAGCCACGACTGCAATGGCGCAATCATCAATGACCGACGTGCGGCAGCAAAAAAGAGAAAAACAAGAAGAAATAAAACGCACTTCTTCAAGAATCGACAATAACAAAAAAGAGATAACACGACAACTTAACGCATTGCGCTCGATTGAAGCCGACATTACATCGCAACAAACTCTTATCAAAAGCCTCAACGCTCAACTCGACAGCATAAACAGGCAGGTTAACATAGTTAACGACTCAATAACCGCAATCAACGAGGAGCTGGCCACACTGCGAAGCTCATATGCATCGGCCGTGAGAAAAATGCACTCCCATTCATCATCGTTCGACCGGCTTATGTTCATCTTCTCATCAGGCTCGTTCCATGAGGCATACCGGCGTATGAGGTACCTGAAACAATTCCAAAAATGGCGCAAACGCAATGCCGAAAAAATTGAAGACCGGCTACAACTGCTCGAAACCGAGAAGCAAAGCCTTAACGACTTGAAAAGCCGGAAAACCAAAAACCTTACCGCCCAACAGCGGGCAAAGCTCGATCTTGAAGGTCAAAAGAAAAAACAGAATGACGTAATAGCACAACTGCGCAAACAAGACAAGCAATTGCGGGCAACCCTTGCCGAACAACAACGGCAAGCCGATGCTCTTGACCGCGAACTTGACCGACTGATTGCCGAAGAGCAACGCCGTCAGGCCGAGGAAGAAGCCCGCCGCCGTGCTGCAGAAGAACGCGCACGCGCCGAAGCCGAAAAAAAAGCCGAAACCGAAAAGCCTGAAAAGGTACCGCAAAAAGACAAGGAGCCTCAACCCGTTCGAGACAAGGGAACTGAAAAGCCTGAACCTGCCGACATAGTAGGTAAAGCTCCCGACAATATGCCAAAACCGGAACGCACGTTCCGCGGCTCATTTGAAAGCAACAAGGGCCGATTGCTGTTCCCGGTAACAGGCAAATATAAAATCGTAGGCACCTTCGGGCAACATCGCCACCCCGACTTGAAATATGTGAAAGTGAACAATAACGGCATCGACATCGAAGCCCAAGCCGGAGCATCGGCCAGGGCGATTTTCGATGGTAAAGTCTCGGCCGTGTTCCCGCAAGACGGTTACCACACAGTGGTAATGGTACGACATGGAAAATACCTGTCGATATACGTCAACCTGAGTGAAATATATGTGCGCAAAGGCGACTCGCTCAAGGCCGGACAGGCCATAGGCAAAATATATTCTGACCCCGACGACGGAGGCCGCACCATTCTGCACTTTGAGGTGCGCAAAGAACGTGAAAAACTCGACCCCCAACAATGGGTGAAGTAAACCATGGCACAAGGCAGGAACGCAATATCGAGACAGATAATCAAAGCTATGAGCGTCTTTGGGGGCGTACAAGCCTTGACTATATTGTGTTCCATTGTACGCACCAAGCTCGTAGCCGTGTGGATTGGTCCGGTAGGTATCGGGTTGTTTGGCATTTACAACTCGGCCATCGACATGATTAACAATATTGCGAACATGGGTATCCGCAGCAGCAGCGTGCGCGACATATCCATTGAGGTGGAACGAGGCAACCGCCAACGCATAGCCGAAGTCATTTGTGTAGTGCGGCGTTGGACGTGGGCCTTGAGTGCAGCCGCTGCCCTGCTCATGCTTGCAACCGCACCACTGCTTAGCCGGTGGACTTTCGGCGACGACAATCATTCCACAGGATTCATTATATTATCGGTAGCCGTAATGTTCAATGCGCTCATCAACTGCGAACAATCGGTGCTGCAAGGAACCCGACGTCTGCGGCAATTGGCACAAGTGGGTGTGTGCAGTGCCACTGCCGGGCTTGCTGTCTCGATTCCGCTTTTCTATTTCATGCGCGATGACGGCATAGTGCTTTCGATAATCGCATATTCGGCTGCGGCAGCTTTCTTTACATGGAAATTCCGCAACAAGGATTACTCTAAAACACCTGTATCGCTTTCGGTCGGTGAAGTGGCCTCACGTGGAGCGGGCTTCGTAAGGCTCGGTTTTTTCATGACTCTCGGGTCATTTTTGTCGCTGTTAAGCTCTTACATATTCATTGCCTATCTCAACCACGCTTCGGGCACGGCCGCCGTGGGGCACTACCAAGCAGGTTACACTCTCATCCACCGCTATGCCGCCCTCATATTCACAGCCATCGGCACCGAATACTACCCCCGGCTCGCAAGCGTTTGTGACAGCCGTTGGCGAACTCGCTTATTCGTAAGCCAGGAAATTAACATAGCCCTCACGGTGCTTGTCGCCATCATATCCATATTCATCCTATTCAGGCAACTGGCAGTCAATATATTATATTCGTCAGACTTTAATGTCATAATTCCATTTATATCCTATGCAAGCCTTGGCATAGTGTTCCAAGCCATATCATGGTGCATGGCCTATGTGATTATAGCAAAAGGGAAAGGGAAAACCTATATTGTCACCGAAAGCCTTAGCACGATAACAGGACTCACTTTAAATGTAGTGTTTTACAATTATGCCGGCTTGGACGGACTCGGACTGTCATACGTTGTATGGTACATTTTCTATACCTTGATTGTGGGAACAGTGTATTTCCGCCAATTCAAGCTCACATTGCACCGTTCCACATTGATTATGACACTTTATGCCACAGTCATGGCTGCAGCAGCAATCATCACGATGAACCTTGGACTATGGCCGCTCACAACAGCCATTGCAATAGCTTCTGTAGCGGTATGCATTATATTCCTCAGGAAAAAACTCAGCCGGTAACTATTACCAAAATTTATTTTGAACCTTGTTATACTGGAAACCGACACTTCCCAATCGCTCTTCGAGCCAATGACGGTCGATCTGCATATCGCTGCACATCTCGTCGAGCGACCCGTAACAATCACGCAATTTCATATTCACGTAACTCAATAGCATCATCACATCACTTGGTAATTCGGTCATAATTTCAAATCTTTAAAATCCGCCGCAAAAGTACCACATTCTACACATTTTTCCAAAACAAAATGCAGCCCTGCATTTTGATACCTATCGAAGTAAATACTTCTCGAATAATTAATTCTGCTATAATTCGTCTATCTCCTCACTTGAAAGTCCGGTTACTTCGATGATGACTGCGTTTGGCACACCCATTTCTTTCTTTTTCTTTGCCGCTTGTTCTTTTCTTGACTGCTACCGATAGCAATTCCTTCTTCGCGGCCTTTACAATCCGCACCCGTTTCCCCCTGCCGCGATATGGCACGAGACAGGTAATTATTGTAACACATATACGCAAAATCAAACGCAATACAAAAATCTGCAAGTCGTTTTTGCTTCACCGAAGCATATACAATTAATCGGCAATCGTGCAGACTTGAAATCCTGAGCTTTTATTGTAATTTTGTACCGGCATTTTTTATTTTTGACAATGGCAAAAACACAACGACGCAGGAAATCAAAAAAGAAGAAGAAAAATACACTTGCCGACACGGCTGCAAGACTTAAACGACGGTTTACAGCCGTATTATGGAGCGCGCTGCTGGCAGTGGTGCTGTTTTATGTGGGCCGATATGTGGCAACCGACGTTTATAGTGCCGAAATGGCAAGGCGCGACAGCGTGGAAATAGCCCGGCTCGAAGAAGTGAAATTTCCCGCCGGAATTGATAACATGAAAGTGGCGTACAGTGGATTTACGGTGTATTTCAACAGCCGACACCATATACCCAATTGCGTTATTTACGAACTCACACGCAAAGAAACCGAAGGTAAATTTCCTCGATACAAAAATTTCCTCACCGACGAACAGGTGGCAGGTTGCGCCAACCCTTGGGACTACACCCACTCGGGCTACACGCGCGGCCACATGGCTCCGGCAGCCGACATGAAGTGGGACCGCGAGGCAATGAAAGAGTCGTTCTACATGACCAACATTTGCCCACAAAAAGCAGCACTGAACTCAGGCGGTTGGAACAAGCTCGAAGATAAAGTGCGCGACTGGGCCAGGCGCGACAGCGCAATCATCGTAGCTACAGGGCCGGTACTGTCTCCCGACATGAAAACCATCGGCGAAAGCCGCGTGGCAGTACCCAAGCAATTCTATAAAGTAATCCTTGCACCCTATGCCACACCTTTACGTGCCATAGCTTTCATATACCCCAACGGATCGAGCAAAGGTGCAATAAAAAAATATGCCGTGACAGTAGATGAAGTTGAGCAACTCACCGGCATCGACTTTTTCTCGGCTCTCGACGATGACGAAGAAACCGAAGTCGAAGCCGGTTTCAACCTGCTGCAATGGGAGCTTTCAAGCAACTGACATGGCTCTCTCATTGCCCGGTGAGAAATGCCACTACACGCCCCACACGGGTGTGCTTGTAGCGCATTATCAGCAGCCACACAAAGTAGGGCACAAAGAAACCTGTAACCACAGCCAATATGGTGTCAAGCAACCAATGCACCTGCACAAACGACAAAAGCACTTGCTGCACCGCCACCTGAGGGAACCATGAAAACAAATATATGGCAAACGAGGCTTCGAGATAGGGATTTAAGAAACTCCACATACGTTTTGCATAAATATGAGCAATTGCAAAACTCATCACAATACCATTATAAGCCAACAATAAACTTTTGAATGAGTTATATGGCAGGAACAGAACTGCAACCGATATTAAAAATGTAACACACAACACCTTACCGCGATGATCTGCAATAAAGCGTTCGATATTCACATAATGACAAAAATAATAGCCTGAAGCAAAATAAAGCATATAAAACAAGGCCTTCCCTATGCTCAAAATATCGATTGCCAACCAATCGACAGGGGCAATATTCAACAACAACAAACCAACCAAAAACACCAACGGCGGAACTTTCAAGCCAAGCCGTTTCAAACAATATGCCCCAATGGAGACAATGCAAAAAATAACAAACAACGCAGGTAAAAACCAAAAATATATGACAACGTTATTATCGGAATGAACAAGCATATCCACATAACTGGCAAAATTCATTTCTACCGGATGTAAAGCATATCGGCTCATATAGCTTTTCGGGAAAAATACTATGCTGCTAATCACCACATACGGAATAAGCAATCGTTTCGCCTTCTTTAAAAGAAACTTACCAATGTCGCCAATTGTCATATTGCCAAGCGGTCGATTTTTTGCCCTTGTGGTATATTTCAACAAATATCCCGACATGAACATAAACAACGGCATGGCAAACGATCTCCATTCCCACAGATAATTATGATCATAAACTTGATTATAGGCATAAAACGAATGACCCAATACCACTAAAACAATACCAAACGTGTGCACGAACGATATTACAATATTCCTTTGCTGCATAACTTTGTTTTTACTCTGCAAATATAGACATAATTCGCAATTTATATCTAAATTTGCATATCACATTAAAAAGAACCACCATGGGAATGAAACATTTTTACATAAGCATGGCTGCCGCCGCAATGCTTTCATGCGGAACAGCCGCCCATGCACAACAGACGCAAAAGTTCACTGCCGCAAAGCATAATGAATACGGGCTGGTGTACTCGTTGCCTACCACGCACTTGCGCATCGAGGTGGAAATGGAAAAAACCATCAGCAAGGCCGGGCCTTACTACCAGTATGCACAACGATATTTGAGTGTAAACAACCCCATTACCGAAGATTCGCAATCGTGGAAACTGAAATCGGTAACCATCACACCTTATGGCGTACCAAACGAGGAGAACCGATACTTGATGCAACTGAAAGGCGGCAACGGGGCATTCCTGATGATGACCGAAGACGGACTGCCGCTGTCGATTAACAGTGAAGCAGTGGAAGACAATGTGCCTAAACGACCGGCAAGGAAGAAAAGCGAACCCACCATAACCGCCGAAGACCTTGTTATGGCTCTCCCTGGGGAATTGCTGGTGAGCGAATCTACCGCCAAACGTGCACAAATTGCCGCCCAACAAATATACAAGATACGCGAAAGCCGCACCGCATTTGCCACAGGCGAAGCCGACCAAATGCCCGATGGCGAAGCTTTGAAACTGATAATGGCACAACTCGACGAACAAGAACGTGCTTTGATGGCTCTGTTTTGCGGACGTGAACGCACCGAAACTGTCACCAAAGTACTTGACTACTGCCCCACCGAGGAAGTTGACCGCGAGGTACTTTTCCGCATCTCCAATTACGACGGTGTGGTGAAAAGCGACAACCTCAGTGGCGATCCTGTATATATCTCGGTGGAAATAACCCGTCAAGGCGAATTGCCCGTCGATGAGAAAGGCGAAGAAAAGAAACTCCCAAAAAATGCAGTAATGTATAATATTCCCGGGCAAGCTCGCGTGACTTTGCGTTACAACGGCAAGAACATTGCAAGCAAAGATGTCGATGTCTCACAATTCGGCATCGACTTCGGACTTGACCCGTCGCTGTTCACCAATAAAAAAGCTCCAAGCTACCTGCTCTTCTACCCCGAAACCGGGGCAATAAAAGAAATAGGAACGGTGCAATAGCATATTGCAGAATTGTGTAGGGAACCAAAAACGCATTTAGATACACCCACTATTTAATACATCCACCTTTGCTCATATTTTTTAACTTTTATATATAAGCAATTTATGTTTTCAGGAATAGTTGAAGAAGCCGCAACGGTAGTCGCACTTGAACACGACGGCGGCAACCTGCATATAACCCTGCGGTGCAGTTTCACCGATGAATTGAAAATCGACCAAAGCGTGTCGCACAATGGAGTGTGCCTCACCGTAGTTGCATTCCCTGCTCCGGGCTGCTACACAGTGACAGCAATACAGGAAACACTCGACCGCAGCAACCTCGGGCTGCTGAAAGTGGGCGACGAAGTGAACCTTGAACGCAGCATGAAAGTTGACGGCCGGCTTGACGGACACATCGTGCAAGGCCATGTTGACCAAACTGCCACTTGCACCGATGTACAAACGGTTGACGGATCGCATTACTATACATTCCGCTATGAGGTTAATCCCGAGATGGCAACCAAGGGTTATGTGACCGTGGAGAAAGGCAGTGTGACTGTCAACGGCGTGAGCCTGACGGTGTGCAACTCCCGGCGCGACTCATTCCAAGTGGCAATCATACCCTACACTTACGAACATACCAATTTCCACAACATACAACCGGGCACGGTTGTCAACATCGAGTTTGACATCATAGGCAAATATCTTAGCCGCATGATGGAATTTGTAAGCAAATAACCGATCACAGCAGTGAAGCGCATAGGCATTCTGTCAGACACTCACGGGTGGTGGGACGACCGTTACATTCAATATTTCAAGGAATGTGACGAAATATGGCACGCAGGCGACATCGGCAGCGAAGAACTCATCGACCGTCTGTTGGCAATAGCACCTGTGAGGGCCGTATATGGTAACATCGACGGCGGAATGCTTCGCCGCCGCTTCCATGAAGTTGAAATTTTCACCGTCGATGGGGTAAAGGTACTTTTGACCCACATCGGCGGCTATCCCGGACGGTATTCACCGGGCATAAAAGCCATGCTGCTTGCCGAAAAACCGCAATTGCTCGTGTGCGGACATTCACACATATTGAAAGTGATAAACGACAAGTGGCTCGGTGTGCTAACAATCAATCCCGGAGCCGCAGGCAGACAAGGCTGGCAGACGGTACGTACCCTTATCTTGTTAACCATCGACCAAGGTTCTCCCACCGATTGTGAAGTAGTGGAGCTTGGTGATAAATAATCAAGCTACAGGCTTATGACAAATATAAATTTGGGTGCTTGCACAAAACAGTCGCTGCAAGCACCCAAATTATATTTTGTCGCCCCTCACAACCCATGCTTCACGCATCAGTCGGCTTCACCATTATTCTTTTTTGTGACTTTGGCATAGACTATGAGAGCTATGGCCGAAACCATTCCTACCGCAGCAAACCAATACCATATATAATGGGCATTGACGGCAGCAGCCTGCCATGCCTCATGCGTGGCATACATGGCAGGGTCGGGACAATATCGAGACAAAAGTATGCCCGACAAGCCGAAGCCAAGTATTGACGACAAGAACGAATGCAACTGACTGAAACCAAGGTATAACCCCTCTTCCCCTTTAGGTGCTTGCAACGAGAAATATTCCATGTAACGCGGCGAGATGAAGCATTCGGCAAGGGCCTGGAACACTATCCCGGCCACCATCATCATGGTAATGGGATGAAATCCCAACAAATCTCCACCGAACAAATTACCCGATGCCATCACCAATGCCGACAACGGTATCAGGAACATTCCCACCGTAATCGAAGTCAACGCTTTACGGCGAGCCATAAGGCGGGTGACAAAGTTTACGCAAAGCACCACAACAAGGGGATTGACATTGGCAATCCACCCGGGGCGCGCACTTTCGCCGGCAAGGCGTATCACATACTTCGGCATAGTCGCATATAACTGTTGTTGCACCATCCAAAATCCCGTCACTATAAGTATCAACACGAGCAGTCGCCAATTGGTTAACACCTTGCACATTCCATGCAGCACATCACGCGCACTTTTGCCCTCTCCTGCAGTGTTGGCCGAGTGGTAAAACAGTAAAACTGCCACAAGTGCCACCACACACAATGCTGCCGAAAAGAAATTGATATAAATATAGGCCGACTCTCCCACCCAGTGCCTCAACGGGTCGATGACACTCTTCCCCGTGAACGAACCGATGTTGACCATCATATAAAAAATCGAGTAACCTTTTGCACGTGTCTCCGATGTGGTTTCACGAGCCACCGAGGCCGAAATATTCGACTTGATGAACGCTCCACCCACCATCAATATCACCATTATGGGAACAATCAGGTATCGGCGGCCGCTCTCTCGTAATCCGGTAAACACCGTTTGTTCGCCATACTCAACAAGTCCGCTGCTCTCAAGCATCAGCGGCAACAGCCCAAGGAAAAGGTAACCGACGGCAAGCAATGCAAAAGCCACGGCCGTAGATTTACGGTATCCTATTTTGTCGGCAAGAGCACCGGTAAACATTGGCAGCAAATAAAGGCCGCCCGAGAAAAGCCCTGAAATGATGCTCGCTTCGATGTCGGAAAAACCAAGCGTGTTTGACAAATACAGTGTTATGACTATGAACACGGCATAGTAAGCCATTCGTTCCATCAGTTCGGCAGCATTTGCCGTCCAAAAAGCACGTGAGTATTTTGCAACCATGATTATGTTTCAATAAAAATGAAGTGCAAAGTTACAAATTATTTCGGGGGCGAGTCAACAAGCAAGTAGAACCTAAAATCCGCAACTATCATCCAATACACGATTAAGGGTAGATTTATGAGTCGTTAGTAGCAGCTTTCAGTAA
>CALUMH010000020.1 GCA_944321685.1 uncultured Muribaculaceae bacterium | reverse complement strand
AGGTCTAAGAAAAACGGGAAATTTTAAAAGGGTAAAATAAAATTGACCCCCAACACCAGGACTTTAAAGGGTCAATCTTATTGTAGCCAAAGGTGGGCAAATCCTGTTTGGCCAAAAGGGTCAAAGTCGCGTGGCTTTTCCAGATGGCGACAGCGTGTACATAGGCGCATACAGCGACACGGGCTACAAGCCTGTATGGTCAAGGGAATATACCCCACGCGGCAATGTGTCGAGGGTGATTGGCCAAGACAATGTTTCAACAGTGTGCCTTTGGAGCTACAACGGCAAATATCCCGTGGCGCAAATCGTCAATGCCACCACAAGTGAAGTGGCATCTGCCATAGGGATGCCAATCTACACGCTCGAAAACTACGGGAAAGCAAGTTTTGAGGCACTCGGCTTGCGGCAACGGCTTGACGACTATTTCACCGGGAAACCTGTCTTAATTACGACCTGCACATACACCCCACTTGTGGGAATAACCTCAGTAACACAGCCCGACAAGTTGCCCGTTTACTTCGAATACGACGCATTCGGGAACCTGCGCAGCAGCAGTTACAACCTTGACGGAACAGAAATCATAAATCAATTCGACATAAATTATCGGTAATCGGTAAGCATGAAATGATGTTAGTACATATAAAATATGCTGTTTTTAACGTTTTTGTCGAATGGATTTGAATTTTTATAATTAACTTTGCCACAAGAAATTTCCCACAAATGGTGGGGTGCTGCTAATTTACTACTGATACTATTTGCTGACTAATGAAAAAATGGCGTGACGCATATGCCCGGGGAAAGGGTGTAATGTATCTGTGCATTGGCAAGATGCGCAGGGCTTTTGTCATGCTGTTGCCGGTTGTGCTGTTGTCGTTAGGTGTGTCGGCCGACAATATCGGAATGGAAAATGCACCCTTGCAAGGCGTGTCGGCAAATGATGCCGGCGAGAATGTTTCGGCTGTTGCCGTTGTGTGGTTGTATGTGGCGGCAGCTGTAGCGATAGCGGCAATAAGCCTTGTGATATTTGCGGCATCAAAGCTCAAAGCCGTAAAACGGCGCAATGCAGGTATCGCCGATACAATCAAGCGCCAGGAAACCGAGAAGCGTCATATGTTGGCTTCGTTGAAGGCTACGGGCGTGCAGGCCTGGAGGTATGAGTCGGCATCGCGCCGCTTCTTTAACGTGTGCGGCATGGATGAGATTAACGGTTGCCGCATTGCCGAGATGCGCAAATTGATAGCCCCCGATGATTTCCCGACATTCCTTAATTATCTTGATTTGATAGAATCGGGTGAGCAAGCCGGTGCCTCGGTGAAACTGCACCGCACCACTGCCCGAGGTGAAAAGCAGGTTGCCGAATTTGAAATGGTGCCTGTGGTCACCGATGCTGTGATAACCGATGTAATAGCCACCATAAAAACAATAGCCGAGCCGCAAATAGTGATTTATCAAAAATCTCCCGAGAAAGAGGAAGAGTGCGCGGAACCGGAAGGTAGCGGCATTGTTCCTCCGTCAGGAGACGATCTGCAAAAATCGGAAGGCATCACCACTGGTGACCTTATTCTTGAAAATATGCCGCCGATGATTGCTTATGTAAAGGTCGGGAATTGCGTGGAGTGGGAAAATGTGGCACGTAAACTCGAAGCAAGTGAAATTTGTTTTAACCCGTTTGCCGCGGGCGACAATGGGAAGAAAGTTGTCGCCGACAAGGAATGCGCCCGCCTTGTGGATGAGACTGTCGCCAAGCAAAAAAGTTTCACGTGCATCAAGAATATAGGCGACCTTCACAGCCTGAAAATCACATCAAGCCCGGTTGCCGATAAATCGGGGGAATGTTGCGGCTCGATACTTTATTTTACTGACATCTCTGACTTGCAAGGCATTCAGAAAAGCCTGTCGAATGCCGAGAACAAGGTTGTGGAAACATCGAGGTTGCTGCAACATATCATTGACAACGCCCCGTTGTCGATATTCGTAAAAGATGCAAGCAACGAGCATCGTTATATTTGGGTAAACAAGCAATTTGGAGAGTTGATGCATTATTCGGTTGACGAGATTATCGGGCATAACGATTTCGAGTTGATTTCCACCGAACGGGCAAAACAGTTCTATGATTCGGATTGTGAAGCCATTCATTCGCCGATACCGGTGATTACAACCGAATCTCCGTCGGCCGAGGATGAGGAAGGACGTTTTTGGCGGACGCAAAAGACTTCGATAACACTGCACGATGGCAGGAAAATAATCGTGGGAATATCGTCCGACATATCGGAATTGCAGCAAACCAACATCGCGCTGGTCAAGGCAAAGGAGCGTGCCGAGCAGAGCGACCGACTTAAATCGGCTTTCCTTGCCAACATGAGCCATGAAATCCGTACACCGCTCAATGCAATAGTCGGTTTCTCCCAATTATTGCAAGAAACGTCGGACAAGGAGGAAATGGCCGAATACATTAAAATCATCAATGACAACAATGAACTGCTGTTGCGCTTGATAAACGATATACTGTACTTGTCGAAAATCGACGCAGGGGTGGCCGAATTGTATGTGTCGCGTACCGAGGTCGCCGATATGCTCGATGATATAGCCACTATTGCGGCGCATCATAATCAAAATCCCAACGTGAAGATTATTTGCGACCGTCGTTATCGTTCGTGTGTGTGCAATATCGATCGCGAGCGTGTAATGCAGGTGTGGCTCAACTTTACCACCAATGCCCTTAAATACACGCAAGAGGGCTATATAAAGGTGGGATTCGATTATCGTGACGAGGGGTTGTATTTTTATGTGCAGGATACCGGTATAGGCATTGCCGAGGAGAAGCAGGACCGCGTGTTCGGTCGCTTTGAAAAATTAGACAGTTTTGCCCAAGGTAACGGGTTGGGCTTGTCGATTTGCAAGGCAATTATCGATTTGTGCAAAGGGGAAATAGGATTTACTTCAAAGAAATTCGGCGGATCGACGTTCTATGCGTGGATACCTACAAGTGCCGAAGTGGAATTGATAAATGATGAAACACCAAGACCGGTAACGGTAAAGCCCGCCAAACCTGATGCCGGAGCACAAGCCGATACCGGCAATAAGTTGAACATACTTGTTGCTGAAGATAACGAAAACAATTACTTGCTAATTAAAAAAATACTTGGGTTCTGCAATATATTCCACGCGGCAAACGGTTTGGAATGTGTGAATATGTTGAAGCAAGGCAAATATGACGCTGTGCTGATGGACATAGTGATGCCGGTAATGGATGGGCTTGCTGCAACTCGTGAAATACGTAAGTTTAATACCGAGGTGCCTATCATAGCCGTGACTGCCAATACTTTCGATACCGACAGTGCCAAAGCCATCGATGCCGGTTGCAACGAATATCTGCCCAAGCCCATCAATCGCCCCTTGCTGCTCAATGCTCTCGCCAAGGTTATCCCTACCCTTTAATGGAAAATTTAAGTCATAAGAAAGGCTGCCTGTTAAAAAAAATGGCAGCCTTTGTTTTGGGGTGTCGGTTATGTATTTGCTTTTTTTTCAAATAAGGGGCGGCGTTTCATCAGTTCTTGGGCGGCGCGGTAGTCATCGGGAGAGCCTATATCTATCCATGTGCCGTCGATTACATATTGTCGCACCTTGCCGCCGTCAGCTATAAGAGCTTCGATAAAATCGGTGGCATCGTAATATGTGTCTTGCGGTATTAAATCAAGGCACCGGCGGTTAATCATGTAAATGCCTGCATTGGCAAAATAATTATAGGTGGGTTTCTCTTCAAGTCCTTGCACGGCATTGCCGTCGGTGCGGAATATGGCATAAGGCACCGATACCACGTAGGGAATTACGGCTGCCGTCATGTCGGCACCTTCTTCCACATGGGTCATATACATGGCCTCATAGTTGATATTGGTGAGCAAGTCGGAATTCATCAGCAACACCGTGTCATTGTCGCCTCGTTCGACAAGCGTAAGCGACCCTATGGTACCTAATCGGCGCGGTTCACGCACGCACTTCACCTTAACCCCTGCAACAGGGGTTGCAAAATGGCGTTCAATCTGTTCGGCAAGGTAATTCACCGTTACACTTATGTCGGTAATGCCATTGCGGGCAAGAGCCTCGATGTTATAATCGATTATGCAACGGTCGCCAACGGGCAGCAGCGGCTTTGGTGTTTCGAGTGTCAACGGGCGTAACCGTTCGCCGCGTCCGCCGGCCATAAGCACTGCGTCGATAGGTAAGATTGAATGATATACCGAGAAGTCGTAAATGCGGCGTATAGAGCCGTCGGCATCAAGATGCGGCACGAGCGAAATACGCAAGCGACGTATTTTGCGTATGTCGGCAATGTCGGGGTGGTCGCCACGGAAAGCAATGAATGCAGTGTGCATCACATCGGCAACCGTCGAATGTAACGTGTAGCCGTCGATAAGGGCACGACGAATGTCACCGTCGGTGAGAGTTCCGGCCAAGCGGCCTGCCTCGTCGGTGGCAAACAGCGTCATTGTGCGTCCCGACAGGCTGTTGAGTTTGCGCAAGGCATCGAGTACCGTGGCATTGATGCTTATTACATAATCATTGATGCTTATTTCTTCCATGTTATCTTAACATTTCACTCACCGAAGCCGTGAGATTAAACATAAACGTGGTTCCTCCCACATGGGGCTGTGCAAATGCAACTCCGAATCCCATGGCCTTGACCTTCAATCCGGCTCCGGCCGAGAAGCCCGAAAGGAAATTCCGGGCATAAGTGCTCATGTCGGTACGTGTCTTGTAGTTGTAGCCGAGTGCTATATAAAATTTCTCCGACGGAACATATTCAAGTCCGAATATCAAGTGACGGAACAGGTTGCCCATGAATTTATCGTGTTTCTCAAGATTGCCCGAAACGTTGCCATCGTCCACGCTGTAATATGGCAAGTTCCACTTGTTGAGGTTATAAGCCGTTATGGATAACCGCAGCGGAGTGGTTCCGAGCGACTTGCCGAATCCCACCTGTATATCCCACGGCAGACGGTCGTAATTCTCGTTGAAACGTTTCACTTGTCCACCAAGGTTTTTCAGCACCACCGAAAACGAGAAATCCTTGTCGGGGTTGTAATAATTCACCCCGAGGTCGGCGCAAATTGCAAGGGCCTTGTAAATTTCGTAACTTGAATGTACAAATTTCAGTGTTATTCCGCCACGCCATCGATCGGAGATGTCATGGGCGTATGTTCCTGAGAATGCAATATCCGACGGGCTGAACGATGCCCCGGTGGAATTGCCTTGTTCGTCGTAACCGTCGATGCTGCCATAACCGAAGTATTGTATTCCCACCGCCCATGCCGCATGGTCGCCTGCCGGAGCCGTAAACCGCGCCCCCATGAAGTTGCTGCCGCCAAGGTAGCGCATATAGTTAAGGCCGGCCTGCATTTCATATTCAGGTCCCAGTAATCCTGGGTTTTGGTCGATGAGGTTCACATCGTCGTCGATGGTGGTGATATTGGTGCCGCCAAGGGCATACACGTGTGACGATGCCGACACATTCAAGAACTCATAAGCAGTGGTTCCGTCTTGTGCCTCGACGGTCGATACCGCCTGCAATACGATTATAAATATAATTATGTAACGCTTAAAAATCATTCCAAAAGTATCGATACCCATTTATTGCATAAAACGGAATAAAGCTGCAATTAGTGTGCAGTCATGCACCGCTTTTTGATTTTCACAAAGATAGCGACTCTTTGAGAAACTTCAATTAATACTTTTCGATAAAGATTATTGTGTGCGTGCAGGATAATCTTTCATTTTTGTGTGATAAAAACGTATGTGCATGGTTTTAACTATTCCTTCCCCCAATTATGAGAGATTTATGAATTTCGTATATTAATTTTATTCAACAAAACGGCGTGGCTGCAAGGCATTTGCAAAAAAATGCCTAAACATTATTAAGCAATACCAAATAGGCGGCATCGGGATTTGATTAGTATGTTATAAGCGGCTATATTTGCCATAAATCTGCCGGAATATACCATCGGCTGAGACTGAAAACCAAAATATCTATGAATCGAAATCTACAATATTTGTTACTTTGCATTGTGATGCTGGTCATTGCCGCCGCAGGCGGAGCAACGGCTCAAGTGAGCCGTGTATCGACGGTAAACCCGATGACGGGTGCGCCTTATGACAAAGTGTATGATTACGATTATGTTGATGAAAAACCGCAATTCCCGGGAGGAAATTGCGGGCTGTTCAACTTTATAAGTGAGACCAGGGAATACCCGTATGAGGCTTATGAGAAAAAAATAGAAGGGCGCGTGTTCTGTACATTCATTGTCAACACCGACGGCTCGGTGGGTGGCATATCGATTGTGCGCGGTTCGGGCAACGAGCAGCTTAACCGCGAGGCAATGCGTGTCATAAGCATGATGCCGAAATGGAAAGCCGGGAAGCAAGGCAACAAGCCGGTGCCGGTGCGTTGTTACCTGCCCATAGCGTTTCACTTGTGATTGTTCACGATGCCTGCCAAAGGAAGCAACCTTATCGTAGGTCGCAACGGGGAGCTTGAGTTTGCTTCCACAATTTTGCAATTTTTGGATTACGACCCCAATGAAGAGCAAAACGAGCTGATTGCAGGTTTTGCGAGGTTTTGTGTGTCGTGCCGCGGCGAGCAATTGCTATTGCTTAACGGGTATGCAGGAACGGGTAAAACATCACTGACAGGTGCATTGGTCAAAGCTCTCACGCACTTTGGCATGAAGTCGATGTTGCTGGCTCCGACGGGGCGTGCGGCAAAAGTGTTTTCGGAATATGCAGGCCATCCGGCCTATACCATACATCGCAAAATTTATCGCCAGCGCAGTTACAGCCCCGAGGAGTATGGCGGATTTAACATTGCCGAGAATAAGCACACCGATACTGTTTTTATAGTTGATGAAGCATCGATGATAGCCAATTCCACTACTGATGGTGCGATGTTCGGTTCGGGGCGGCTGCTTGACGACCTTATTCATTATGTTTACAGTGGCACGGGGTGTCGCCTGATTATGCTTGGCGACAGTGCCCAGTTGCCGCCTGTGGGGCTTGATGAAAGTCCGGCACTCAATGAGCACGTCCTTGCCGGCTATGGATTGCAGGTAATGAGTTTCACGTTGCGCCATGTGGCACGTCAACGCGATAGTTCGGGAATACTGGAAAACGCTACCATGTTGCGCCGCTCGATTGAAGCATACAGCCGTAAAGAAATACAGGCACTCGACCCGCCGGTACTGCACTTGGACGGGTATGACGACATAAGCAATATTTCAAGCGAATATCTCATCGACAATCTTTCAAGCAGTTATGGCCGACTGGGAATGCGCGGTACCACCCTTATCACACGTTCAAACAAGCGTGCCGCCGGGTTCAACCTGGGCATTCGCAACAGCATAATGTTCTATGAGGAAGAACTTGTAAACGGCGACTTGCTTATGGTGGCGAAAAACAATTACTTGTGGAGCGAGAATTATGAAGGGCTCGATTTCATTGCCAACGGTGAAATGGCACGGGTGGTGCGTACACGCGGCATGGAGGAATTGGCTTACGGGTTGCGGTTCATGCGGCTTGAACTTGAATTGCCCGACCTTGACATGGAAATCGAAGCCACGGCCGTGCTTGATGCATTGTATAGCGAGGCGGCTGCATTGACACGGGCACAAAGCGAGCAACTTTATGTGGGCGTGATGTCTCAACTCACAGGAGATAAGCGCACTCGTTACAGGGCATTGAAGAAAGACCCCCATTATAATGCGTTACAGGTGAAATATGGTTATGCCGTAACCTGCCACAAGGCTCAAGGCGGGCAATGGGAAGAGGTGTACATCGACATGGGCGGCATTCCCGAAGATGCGTTCACCGATATCCAATTTTATCGCTGGCTATATACGGCAATCACTCGTGCCCGCACCCGGGTATTTCTTATCAACTCTCCTCTTCCCACCCGGTGAAAAAATTTCGCCGGATAATTTTGTGGTGCTTGGGGAAAATGCTATATTTGCAGCGGTAAATAATGGAATAATAATGAATTTATACGCGTTACACATACATCTTCATCATCATCACTGCAACCACAAGGGCTGCGGCGCAATGATGTGTGTAAAAGTATAAGCCTTAACAAGACAATTATCATACAGGATATTAACGCCGACTTGCCCGATGCTGAGAGAAGGGCGGAGCCGGCGTTTTGAGTTAATTTGACGACCTTCACCCTCCAAGATGCCGGGCGGGCACATTGTTAAACATAAAACCGATAATACAAAATGCTTAGGATTGCTGTCCAGTCGAAAGGACGACTTTATGACGAGACGATGGAACTTATTGCACAGGCAGGAATAAAATTCCCGGCTGTGAAACGTACTTTGCTGGTTCCGTCCCGTAATTTCCCGGTGGAGATACTTTATTTACGCGATGACGATATTCCCGATTCGGTGGCTACGGGTACTGCCGATGTGGGTATTGTGGGGTTGAACGAGGTGCTTGAAAAAAGGCAAAGGGTGAAAGTGCTGCATGAGCTTGGTTTCAGCCGTTGTCGTTTGTCGCTAGCCATTCCGCGTGATGCCGATTATACCGGGGTCAGTTGGTTCAATGGTAAGAAAATTGCGACTTCCTATCCTGTAATATTGAAAGATTTCCTCGACCGCAACGGCATAACAGCCGACATACACGTTATAAACGGGTCGGTGGAAATTGCTCCCGGAATAGGGCTTTCCGATGGGATTTTCGACATAGTGTCGTCGGGCGGAACGCTCGTAAGCAATAATCTTGTGGAAGTAGAGAAAATAATCGATTCGCAGGCTGTGCTCATTGGCGGAACCGGGCAGTTGCCCGAGGAAAAACAGGCGATACTCGACGAATTGATTTTCCGCTTTAAGGCCGTAAAGGCAGCCGACGGCAAAAAATACTTGCTTATGAATGTTCCCCGCACGAAACTCGAAGAAGTGGTTGCCATATTGCCGGGAATGAAAAGCCCCACCGTGTTGCCTCTTGCCGATGCCGACTGGTGTTCGGTCCACACTGTAATTGAGGAGTCGCAATTTTGGGAAATAATAACACGGTTGAAGAATGCCGGTGCCGAGGGCATACTCGTTCTTGACATAATGAAAATGGTTCCGTAAAAAATAATTCAGCAATGGTTGAAATAATCAAATATCCGAAACAGGCCGAGTGGCCGGAATATGCGCAGCGAGCTGCCGTGGCCGATGCCGCAGCGCGTCTGAGCGTGGCCGAGATTATTGCCGAAGTAGAAAGTCGCGGCGATGAAGCATTGAAGGAACTGTCGCTGAAATTCGATGGTTGTTGCCCCGAAGTCTTGAAAATAAGCCGTGAGGAAATCGACAATGCTTGTCGTGAAGTGAGCGGCGAGTTGAAAAAGGCCATTGAAACTGCCGCAGCAAATATCGAGAAGTTCCATGCGGCCGAACTGCCAAAGGCGGTGGAAGTGGAAGTGATGCCGGGCATACGTTGCAGCCAGCGTGCCGTTCCTATATCGCGTGTGGGGTTATACATACCGGGTGGAAATTCGCCGTTGTTTTCGACTGTGCTTATGCTTGCCATTCCGGCTCGTCTTGCCGGTTGCCGTGAAATAGTATTGTGTACGCCGCCGCGGCGCGACGGAACGGTGCATCCCGCCATACTGTTTGCAGCCCATGTGGCAGGAGTGACTGATATTTTCAAAGTCGGCGGTGCGCAGGCCATAGCTGCAATGGCCGTGGGAACCGGGAGCATCAGGCCTGTGTATAAAATCTTTGGCCCCGGCAATCGTTATGTGACCGAGGCCAAGGTGCAGGCAGCGGCACGTGGCGTGGCTATAGATATGCCTGCGGGGCCGTCGGAAGTGATGGTCGTTGCCGACTGTTCGGCCGACCCTGTGTTTGTCGCAAGCGATTTTCTGTCGCAAGCCGAGCACGGAGCGGATAGCCAATCGATATTGCTTACTTCCGATGCATGTCTTGCCGACCGTGTAACCGAGGCCATCGAGACGTTGCTTGTCGGGTTGCCAAAACGTGACCTTGCCGAGAAATCACTCAGTCACAGCCATATTATATTATTGCATGACGACGATGAGATTATGCAATTTGCCAATTATTATGCACCTGAGCACCTTATCATCAACCACACCGATGCCGACCGGCTTGCCACAATGGTCGAGAATGCAGGGTCGGTGTTCTTGGGGGCTTATTCACCCGAAAGTGCCGGAGATTACGCATCGGGAACCAATCACACCTTGCCCACAGGCGGTCATGCGCGTTGCTACAGCGGCGTGAATATCGACAGTTACATGAAAAAAATCACTTTCCAGCGGCTCACGCACGAGGGCCTTGCGTCAATTGCACCTACTGTGACAACCATGGCTCGTGAAGAAGGGCTTGTTGCACACAGCCTTGCAGTGGAAGTGAGGATTAACCGAAAACTTTGAGATAATTATGGATTTGCAACAACTTGTGCGCCCCAATATTTGGAATTTAAAACCGTATAGTTCGGCGCGAAATGAATTTACCGGCAATGCAAGGGTGTTTATCGATGCCAATGAAAGCCCGTTCAATGAACCGTATAACCGTTATCCCGACCCGTTGCAACAAAAATTGAAATTGCGCTTGTCGGAAGTGAAAGGGGTACAACCGCAACAAATTTTCCTCGGGGTGGGCAGTGACGAATGTATCGACCTTGTGTATCGCATCTTTTGCGAACCGGCTGTTGATAACGTTGTGGCGATTTCTCCTTCTTACGGTATGTATGAAGTGTGTGCCAATATCAACAACGTGGAATACCGCACTGTGAGCCTGAATGAGAATTTTGAGCTTGATCCCGGCCGGTTGCTTGCCGCAACCGACGAGCATACCAAGGCCATTTGGCTGTGTTCTCCCAATAATCCTACAGGCAATGCCTTCGACCCCGATATGCTTGCCGATGTGTGCCGCCGATTTACGGGAATAGTTGCCATTGACGAGGCATATGTCAATTTCTCGGAACGCGGCTCTATGTTGCGTCGCCTTGCCGACCTGCCCAACTTGATAGTGATGCAAACATTTTCAAAGGCAATGGCTAGTGCGTCGGTAAGGCTCGGAATGGCATTTGCGTCGAAAGAAATCATCGGCTTGTTTAATAAAGTCAAGTATCCTTATAACATAAATCTGCTCACACAGCGTTATGCACTCGACTTGCTCGACCGCATAGGGGATATAACCGACGAGGTGGCTCAAATAATAGCTTGCAGGCAGGTGCTGGCCGATGAGTTGAAGCAATTGCGCTGCGTGCAACGTGTGTATCGTTCCGATGCCAATTTCCTACTTGTGCGTGTTGACGATGCCGACGGGCTGTATGAATACTTGCTTGAACGGGGGATTGTGGTGCGAAACCGCAATCGTGTGCCGGGTTGCCGTAGCTGCCTGCGCTTTACGGTGGGCAACACTTCGGATAATGAAATGCTTATCAATACTCTTAAAGATTATGACAACCGACAATAAGAAAACGGCACTGTTCATCGACCGCGACGGCACACTTGTGGTGGAACCGCCCGTTGATTACCAGCTCGACAGTCTGGACAAGTTCAAGTTTATTCCGGGCGTGATTAGAAATCTCGCCTTCATTGCCGAAACATTGGATTATGAGCTGGTGATGGTGAGCAACCAGGATGGTTTGGGCACATCGTCGTTCCCGACGGAAGACTTCCTGCCGCCGCAACAATTGTTGCTTGAAACGCTTGCCGGAGAAGGGGTGCGGTTTGACGACATTATCATCGACACTTCATTCCCTCATGAAAACAAGCCTACGCGCAAACCGGGTACTGCATTGCTTGGGAAATACATGACAGGTGAATACGACCTTTCGGCATCATATGTGATAGGAGATCGCCTTACCGACGTAATGCTTGCACGCAACCTTGGTGCCCGGGCTATATACTTTGCTCCGGCTTGCCGGGGCCGGGAAGAGGTGGACAAGGCCGGGCTTGCCGAATGCACGGCATTGATTACCGACGACTGGAGCCGTATTGCCGATTTCCTGCGCGGCGGCTCGCGCACTGCACACGTGCATCGCCGCACAGCCGAAACAGATATAGAAGTAAGCGTGGATCTTGACGGCGATGGCAAGGCCGATATCGGCACGGGGCTTGGCTTTTTCGATCATATGCTTTCGCAAATAGCACGCCACTCGGGTATCGATTTAACAATAAAGGTAAAAGGAGACTTGTGGGTTGATGAGCATCACACCATCGAAGATACTGCCATAGTGCTTGGTGCGGCATTGAAAAAAGCCCTCGGCGACAAGCGCGGCATTGAACGTTATGGATTTGTGTTGCCCATGGACGATTGCGACTGTACGGTGGCAATCGACTTTGGCGGTCGCAGCTGGCTGTTGTGGGATGTGGAATTTAAGCGCGAAAAGATAGGCGATGTTCCCACCGAGATGTTTCTCCATTTTTTCAAGAGTCTGAGCGATGCCGCGGCCATGAACCTATACATCAGTGCGCACGGCGACAACGAACACCACAAAATCGAAGGTATTTTCAAAGCTCTTGCCCGTTCCATTCGCGCAGCCTTGCGTCGCGACGTGTTCCACTATCGCCTTCCCTCCACCAAGGGATTGCTGTAGTTGTGTTCGGGTCGGGGAATTTTTGTAAATTTGCAACTTAGTTAAGAGAAGTTGCATGGGGCTTGTGAAATACGTTTACATATTGTGGGTAATTGTTTGCGGTCTGTCATGGCAGGCGGTTTATGCCGATAGGCAAGACAGTGCAGCAGTCCTGGAAAAAGAATTGCAGGAAGTAAACGTGGTGGGGCGGCGCAGTGATAACGCCGTCAGGGGAGGGATGTCGGGTAGCTTGTCGCTCGACATAAGCAAACTTGGCGGGTTGCCGCGTTTCCTCGGCTCTGCCGACTTGGTGCGTGCCTTGCAGTTGATGCCTGGCGTACAGACCGGCGGTGAACTCAATTCGGGCATATACATACGGGGCGGAGATCCTGCCCATAACAGCATATTGCTTAACGGGGCAACGGTTTACAATGCCATGCACTTGCTGGGATTCTTCTCGCTGTTCAACAGCGACCATTACACCGGTGCCACATTGTACAAGTCGTATATTTCGCCGGAGCATGGCGGCAGGCTTGCAAGTGTGCTTGAAGTGTCGTCACGCGACAGCATAGCCCGGCGCACGGCCTTGCAAGGGTCGGTGGGGCTGATTTCGTCGCAGGCCACGCTGACGTTGCCCACCGGCGACTTTGGTACGGTTTACCTGTCGGGACGTACGTCATACTTGCGGCCTATACTGAAGTTGCTGCAAGATGACGAGATGGGGGTGCTGTACGATTTCTCCGACCTCAACCTTACCTATGCAGCCCGTCCCATGCGCAATGCCCGTCTGATAGTCAATGCTTACTTTGGCAACGACCGCGCGGAGATAAATGAATACATGTACCAGATAAAAAGCAAGATACGTTGGAACAACGGCGCGGCATCGGCCAGATGGCAGCAGTCGCTTCCCGGAGGCGGCAAGATAGATGCAACGGCGCACTTTTCATGGTACAGCAGCCGCATATCGCTTGACCAAAGCGACGTGAATATGTTGTTTCCGTCGGAAATCAAGGATACGGGTGTGAAATTGAAATATACCACGCACTTTGCCGGACGCTCGACGTTGCAGGCAGGCATGGATTATGTATTTCACCACATCAGTCCGCAAGTGCCCGATGCGGTGGAAATGTTCGGTGACAAGCGGCATACCGAACAATTGCCTTACAAAACGCACGAGATGGCTGTATATGTCGCCTGTCGCACCCCGTGGAATCAACATATCATGACCGACATAGGTTTACGATACAGTTGCCTGTTGCATACAGGAGAATTTATCGATCGCCGTTACGACGACCTTGGTGCCACTGTGGCCGAAACATATTATCCCGGCGGAGTGCACAAGTATTACGGTTCGGTGGAACCTCGTGTGGGGTTTGCATGGATACCGCAGACCGACCAGCGCGTAAGGCTGTCATATGTAGCCACGGCACAATACGTCAATCAGGTAATGACCTCGGGGATAGGTTTCCCCACCGACTATTGGGTGCCTGCCTCGTGTAATATAAAGCCGCAACGTGCTCATTCGGTAACTGCCGGATATTTCCGTTCTATTGGCCGGGGCGAATATGAAGTGTCGGTTGAGGGATATTATCGGCTTATGACTGATTTGCTTGAGTACGATGGTGAACTTTTTGATATGATAAACCGCCAGTATGATGTGGAATCGGGGCTGATGGCCGGCGACGGCGATGCCTACGGCGTGGAGTTTATGCTGCAAAAGAATACCGGTCGCCTCACCGGTTGGGCTGCCTACACATTGGGGTGGAACAACCGGCGGTTTCCCCACATAGAGCAGGGTCGGCGGTTCCCGGCAAAGTATGACCGCCGCCACGATTTCACCATTGCAGCCAATTACCGCATCAACGATCGTTGGGATGTGGGTGCCACATTCGTGTATGCCACCGGGTGTGCCTTCACATTGCCCGAGCGTTTCTATATAGTGGGGGAGAACCTTATAAACCAATACGGACGGCACAACGGGGCGCGTATGCCGGCATATCACCGGCTCGACCTTTCGGCCAACTGGTGGCTATGCCGCGAGCCTGGCAAAGAGAGCGGCTTGAACTTCTCGATTTACAATGCTTATGCTCGCAACAACCCTATTTTCGTTGCAATTAAGATGGAACCTAACGAGGAGAAGACTAAAATCTCGATTCGCAGCCGCAACATCAGCCTTTACAATATTATTCCGTCGATAAGTTACTTCTTTAAATTCTGACAACACACCATGCAAAAGTTCATATTATTACCAATAATAATTTTGGCGGTGCTGTTATGCGGCTGCGACCCTGATTTAGATATCGATTATGATATTCAATCGCGACAAGACATCGTAGTGGAAGGGTGGATTGAAAACGGCGGTTTTGCGCAGGTGATATTGAGCCGCACCATAGGGATTGAAGAGCAATTTGACAGCTTGTCGGTAATTGATTCCACCATCCGCTGGGCCAAAGTGACGGTAAGCGACGGCACGCAGACCGAGGTGCTCACCGGCAGGCTAACCACCGACCAAGTGCCACCGTTCATATATACAGGAAACACGGTTCGTGGCCGTGTGGGTGGTACATATACGCTCACCGTGGAATATTCGGGGCGCACTCTCACCGCCACCACCACGATACCGGAACCTGTGCCTATCGACGGTGTGACGGTGGTACGATGTGAAGACAGCGACACACTTTACCGTGTAACGGCACGGTTTCGCGACACTGATCCTGGGCGCAATTATTACAAGGTTTTCACGCTCATCAACGGGCGTGACTCGCGTTATTTCTCCTCGTTCCTCGGCACATTCGACGATACTATGCTTGGTGAAGATGGGCAAGGCGAAGTGGCGGTTTACCGCTCGTTCCGCCACACCGATCTCGACCATTACACTCCGTTCTTTTCGCATCGCGACACCGTTTCGTTCAAGTTTACGCAAATCCCGCGCGACGGTTTTGTCTTTTGGTCGGATTACGAAAACGAGGTTACCAATGGCAAAAACCCCATTTTCCCAAGCATGACCAATTTGCAAGGTAATATCAACGGAGGTTTCGGCATATGGTGCGGCTACGGGCAAACCACTCACATTGTTTCAATCCCAGATAGCATCAAATAATAGTGTATAAAATTGTAGAGGCGCGATTAATCGCGCCTCTACCTATTTGAAAGTCAATTTGTTGTGTTAGAAGTAGCTTAAGTAGTCACTATACTGGTTTTCAAGTTCTTCGTAGCTGTCGATGAGGTTGCCGAATGTCACATCGTCGTCGAAATATTCATCGAGACTGTATTTAGATTCGTCGGCAAATGTGATTATAGCCTCATGTTCCCAATACTCGATATTTTGGTTGTAATAGCTGTCAAAATAGCTGTAATCCAAATAAGCTTGTACGCCAAGTGTGGCTTGTGCTGCACTTGAATTAGTGTAATACAATGTCATTATCACCGAGTTGTTTATTACTTCGGCTTGTTCCTTGTAACAAAGTTCGTCTTGTGTCCAGTCGTATTTGTCATCTATGGCATCGAGTTCGTCCACAAGTTCCTTTATATTGGAGCAATATGCTGTGATATAGGCATCATCAAGAATGTTGACACGCGAGTTTGCGCTGTTGAACAGGTTTTGCGGGTTGTCCTCATCCGATTGAGACGGGTCGGTCATGCGTTGGCCGTTCACTTCGGCAGAAGCCGAAATTATGTTCGTGCCGTTCTTTTTGAGAGCCAAGTCGGCAGTGGCTTTCGATGAAGTTGCATTCACTGTGCAATTGAATGTATAACCGCTTGCGTCCAAGTCGGCCTTCACAATTGCGCTCTTGGCCGATGCGTTGAGCTGTGCGTCCACGTTCACAGCACACACCATCTTTCCATCGACGGTTATCGATGCCTTGGCATGTTCAGGTACAGCCAATTCTTCGCCATCATCGGTAGCGCGCCAAAATGTTACTTCCGACCCCGAAGTAGTAGCAGTGGCCACCACCGAGCGTTCATCGTATGTAGTGAAACGGAACTCGAGTTTGCTGTCAGACTCTTCCTTTGTCCAATACCCGTTATTATATGTGTAAATACCGTAATACTGAGCTGCGCGGTATAGGTCGGAACCGGCACGAGTGAAGTCCATCATGCGGCCAAGGTTGTTGTCTCCGCACACGTCGGCCATGCTGTTCATCATTGCTATTACCGAGCGATAAACATTGCGGTCGATTTCGAGTCCGCCGTTGTCGGCGAGGTCTGCAAAGTCATTTATCGCAGTCAATACGGCCTCGTGGTCCGATGGGGTGAATTGCGCAAGCACATCAGATGCTATTCTTTCAAATTTCACTTTGTTTTCGGCCGGGGTAAGTACTTCTTCGCTGACACCTTCTCCACCGTCACCGCCATCTCCTCCGTTGCCGCCTTTTTCGCCGTCACCGCTGACAGGATCGTCGCCGCAAGCTGTCATACACACAGTCAATGCCACGGCCATGCATGACATTAAAAATTTGTAAAATTTCATATCGATAAATAATTTGGATTAAAACTCAACACTCAAATAGGTTTATATTGCCTTAATGGCTGCAAAATAACAACATTTTGTCCAACCTGCCAAATTTTCCATCGGCAAAATGTACGCGCAAGCTTCTTCTTTGTAAAGGGTGGATAGGGGCTGTTGCCCGGTGGGGTGTCAAGCAGTAGTAGAGATGCAAGATTTTGCGTCTCTACTACTGCCACATTATATAAAGCATTGTAAATCAACTATTGATGTTGTTGAGACGATGTGCACTGCATATCGTCTCGATGACGTTAATGCCGGATTATGATGCCCCTACGAGGCCACAAAAGTGTTGCAAGTAATAAAACTCCACTGAGAAACCTCTCACTGCTTGCGTTCACGCAACAAGTCGCGGATTTCGGTAAGCAATTTTGCTTCGGCACTTGGCTCGGGTGGGGCGGCAGGTTTGGCTTCTTCGGCTTTCTTGCTTTGGGTGAGGCGCGTGAATAATTTTACAAACAGGAATATGCAGAATGCAATAATAATGAAGTCAAAGGTATTTTGAATGAATATTCCATATTGCATGGTCACCGCTTCGCGTATCACCGTGCCGTCGGCATCGGTTTTCGCAGGCGACAGCACCAGTTCGAGCGAAGTGAAATCGATGCCGCCTATCAGCATACCCAGCAAAGGCATTACCACATTATTTACAAGCGAGGAAACTATTTTCCCGAATGCCCCGCCTATAATCACACCCACAGCCATGTCGAGCACATTGCCGCGCATGGCAAACGTCTTGAAATCTTTCAAAAATTTCCAATTCATCTTTACTTAATATTAGCGTCGAAACCGACCGTTAAAATCATAAATCAAAATTAAGGAAATTTTTCCATTATTTTACTATGCTGCATGACTATTTTCCAAAAAAATATATTACTTTTGCGGTGAATATAACAAAGGGTTGCCGCACACATCTTTCAGTGCCGCACCAAGTTTGCAGGAAGAAAGTTGAAAAACGGCATAAATGCCCGAAAGAGTTACAGTAATAACCGTAAAAACTTGAAACGAAATATATTTTAACCAAACTAACTTATAAAAATTATGACTAAAGTAGGTATTAATGGTTTCGGACGTATCGGTAGATTCGTTTTCCGTGCTGCTCAAAAAAGAGACGATATCCAAATCGTAGGTATTAACGACCTTTGCCCGGTTGACTACTTGGCTTATATGCTCAAGTATGATACTATGCACGGCGCATTTGACGGCACTATCGAAGCTGACGTTGAAAACAGCCAATTGATCGTTAACGGTCAAAAGATTCGTGTCACTGCAGAACGCAATCCTGCCGACTTGAAGTGGAACGAAGTTGAAGCTGAATATGTAGTTGAATCTACAGGTCTTTTCCTTACTAAGGAAAAAGCTCAAGCTCACATCGATGCCGGTGCAAAATATGTTGTAATGTCGGCTCCTTCTAAGGATGACACTCCGATGTTCGTTTGCGGCGTTAACTTGGATGCTTATGTTAAGGGTACTCAATTCGTTTCTAACGCTTCTTGCACCACCAACTGCTTGGCTCCTATCGCTAAGGTGCTCAACGACAAGTTCGGAATCGTTAACGGTTTGATGACTACCGTTCACTCTACTACTGCTACTCAAAAGACTGTTGACGGTCCTTCGATGAAGGACTGGCGTGGTGGCCGTGCTGCAAGCGGCAACATCATCCCGTCTTCGACAGGTGCTGCTAAGGCTGTAGGTAAAGTTATTCCTGAACTTAACGGTAAGTTAACCGGTATCTCGATGCGTGTTCCTACTCTCGATGTTTCGGTTGTTGACTTGACTGTTAACCTCGCTAAGCCTGCTACCAAGGCTGACATCTGCGCTGCCATGAAGGAAGCTGCCGAAGGCGAATTGAAGGGCGTACTTGGTTACACCGAAGATGCAGTTGTTTCTTCTGACTTCCTCGGCTGCACGCTCACTTCTATCTTCGATGCAAATGCAGGTGTTTACTTGACCGACACTTTCGTTAAGGTTGTATCTTGGTATGACAACGAAATCGGTTACTCTAACAAGGTTCTCGACCTTATCGCTCACATGAAGAAAGTTAACGGCTAATTAATTTAGTCAGTCACTTAAAGATATGGGCAGGCGCACCGCTCCTCTTATGGGCGGTGTGCCTTTTTTATTTTGAGGACACGCATGAGCGATTTGGTTTTCTCGGGCAGGATTGCTATTTTTGTATGAATAAAAAATTCATGGTTTATGGAACGGAAACGCATCATCATAGCCATTGACGGGTTTTCTTCGACAGGAAAAAGCACTATGGCAAAGGCTTTGGCCCGGCACATAGGTTATGCTTATATTGACACTGGGGCAATGTACCGAGCAGTCACTCTTTACTGTCTTGAAAACGGGCTTGTGAATGCCGACGGTACAATTGACGAAACGCAACTCATAGGCCGGCTTGGCGAGATAAAAATCACATTTGGCGTGAATGCCGAAACAGGACAATCCGAGACATACCTGGATGGCCGTTGTGTGGAGCGAGAGATACGCGATATGCGCGTGTCGGCTGTTGTGAGCCAAGTGGCAAAAATCCCGGCTGTGCGCCGCGCACTTGTTGCGCAACAACAGGCCATGGGGCAAGAAAAGGGAATAGTAATGGACGGCCGCGACATAGGTACGGTGGTGTTCCCCGAGGCCGAAATGAAAGTGTATGTGACGGCTTCGGCCGAGACTCGCGCGCGCCGACGCTATGACGAGCTTGTGGCAAAAGGCGATGCCACGGTAACATATGAAGAGGTGTTGCATAACGTGACCGAACGCGACCGCATCGACACCACTCGCACGGAAAGTCCTTTGCGCAAGGCCGACGATGCATACACGCTCGATAATTCCCACATGACCATCGATGAGCAAAACCGATGGCTGTATGACTTGTATTGCAAAATTTCGGGTGAATAGATGGCGACAATAGAGATTGACAACGAATCGGGGTTTTGCTTCGGGGTTGTGACTGCAATACGCAAAGCCGAGGAGGAACTGGCTAAGTCGGAACGGCTTTATTGCCTGGGTGATATTGTGCATAATTCCAACGAGGTGGAACGGCTTGAATCGAAAGGATTGCAAACCATCACACATGACGAATTGCGCCGGTTGCACGATGTTACCGTACTGTTGCGGGCGCATGGCGAACCGCCTTCGACCTACCGCACCGCGGCCGATAACGGCATAACCATAGTGGATGCCACTTGTCCGGTGGTGTTGCAATTGCAACGCCGCATTCATGCACGCTACAATGAATTGCAGCCCGATGGCTCGCATCCGCAAATCGTAATTTATGGCAAGAAAGGCCATGCCGAGGTAAACGGGCTTGTGGGACAAACTGATGGCAATGCCATTGTGGTGGAAAATATCGAAGAACTTGATCGCGTGGATTTTACGCGTGATATTTATCTTTATTCCCAAACCACCAAGTCGCTTCAGGGGTTTTCTGCCATGGTTGAAGAAATATCGCGCCGCCGTAAGGCCGGGTTTGAATATTTCGACACCATTTGCCGCCAAGTGGCCAACCGCATACCTCGCATACGCGAATTTGCCCGTTCGCACGATCTTATCTTGTTTGTATGCGGCAGCAAGAGCAGCAATGGTAAAATCCTTTATGAAGAATGCCGTCAGGCCAATCCTGAATCGTACCAAATATCATCGGCCGACGAAATTAATCCATCATGGCTCGCCGGGAAAGATAACATAGGCATTTGCGGAGCCACTTCCACTCCTCGTTGGCTTATGGAAGAAGTGCGCCTGGCCGCAGCCTACATGGTATTGCGACACACCGGCGATGAACCGCACCACTGGGCCGAGGTGTGCCCATAGTCAGGGGAACAAGCATGGTAATATGTTCAATGTGCATTATGGCTCATTTTGCGCCATAATGTGCTTGTTTATTGCCGAATATTTATGTTTTTTAATATGTCTGTGGACGTTTGGACTAATAATAAGAGAAAAAAGTACAAAACAAACGAACCATAATTAGTAATTTTGCATCAAAATTTCATTGCGACAATCTACGCTCTGTAAAAAGAAAATTATAAGAGGGAAAACGCATTAAATTGTATAACAATAAAATTTAAATCAATTAATTATGACGAAAAAAGAGATGTTATTATCGCTCGTCAAGCCGTGTGCTTTCTTCGTTGCGATAACAGGATTTTTGACTTCTTGTGGAGGCGGCAGCCAACAGCAAGGCGCGATGCCGACGCAGGTTGAAACTTTCACCGTGGCTCTCGACAGCATGACGTTATATGAGAGCTATCCGACCACAATCAAAGGTAAGACCGACATAGAAATACGTCCGCAAATTTCGGGTTTCATCACAAAAGTACACGTTGACGAAGGCCAAGTAGTGAGCAAAGGCCAATTGTTGTTTACGATCGACCAAGTACAATATGAGGCAGCAGTGCGTTCGGCCGAGGCTGCCGTGGCAGCTGCCGAAAGCCAGGTGGCAACGGCACGCCTTACCGAGGAGAACCAAAAGAAACTGCATGACAAGAACATCATCAGTGACTATGAATATGAAACAGCAGTGCTGAATCTGCGTTCGGCCGAAGCTGCGCTTAACCAGGCTCGCGCAAGCCTTGTGAATGCTCAACGCAATCTTGACTATACCGAGGTAGTTGCTCCATCGAACGGTGTTGTTGGATCTATTCCCAACCGCGAAGGTTCGCTTGCAAGTCCGTCATCGGCACAACCGTTGACTACGGTATCCGACATTTCGGAAGTGTATGCTTATTTCTCGCTTAACGAGAAAGACATTATTGCCATGAGCGATAAGGGTGCAAGCACCATCAATGAGGCTATCAAGAAGATGCCCGAGGTATATCTTGAACTTTCCAACGGCACTCGTTATCCGCTTCCCGGCAAGGTTTCTACCGTTTCGGGTGTGCTCGACAGCTCTACAGGTACTGCATCGGTTCGCGCTTTGTTCAAGAACACCAACGGGATGCTCCGTAGCGGCCTCACCGGTCAAATCCTTATCCCGCAACCGTCGAAAGATCTCATTATTATTCCGCAAAAGGCAACTTACGAAATTCAAGACCGTGTTTATGTTTACCTCGTAAACGACTCAAGCAAGGCCGTTTCGACCAATATTACCATTTCGCCGGTGAACGACGGACAAACCTACATAGTTACTTCGGGATTGAAAGTCGGTGACGTGATTGTTACCGAGGGCGTAGGTACTTCGGTTCGTGCAGGCACACTTGTTGCTCCGCGCAATGCACAGGCAACCACCCCGGCACAACAATAATCACCCACCCGGTTTCACAGGGTAGTTTAACTTAACCAATTATCGAGAAATGAATTTAAGTACATTTATAAAACGACCTGTTCTGTCCACCGTAATATCGGTATTCATCGTTATACTCGGTGGCATCGGGCTTGCTGCACTCCCATTGGAGCAGTATCCTAACATTGCACCGCCTACAATCTCGGTGTCAACCTCTTACACGGGTGCCAATGCACAAACCGTGCTGAACTCGGTGATCGCGCCTCTTGAAGAACAAATCAACGGTGCGCTCAATATGACCTACATGACATCATCGGCAACCAACACCGGTAGTGCCACCATCACCATTTACTTTAAGGAAGGTTATGACCCCGACATGGCTGCCGTGGATGTGCAGAACCGCGTGGCTCAGGCACAGTCGCAGTTGCCTGCCGAAGTTACTCGCGTGGGTGTGATCACACGCAAGCGGCAAAGTTCAATGCTTGTGGGCGTGACACTTTCCGACCCCGAAGGACGTTACAACCAGGAATTTGTCGAAAACTATATGTCGATCAACGTTCTTCCCGAAATCAAGCGTATCGCCGGTGTGGGTGAGGCATTCGCCCTGTCGTCGGATTACTCGATGCGTATTTGGCTCAAGCCCGATGTCATGGCTCAATATAACCTTGAACCGAGCGACATTTCGGCCGTGCTTGCCGAGCAGAACATCGAGGCTGCGCCGGGTCAATTCGGTGAACGAGGCAATCAAAGCTTCCAGTATGTGATGCGTTATAAGGGTCGCCTTGCCACAGCCGAAGAATTTGGTGACATTATTATCCGTGCCGACAACGATGGCAATATACTTTACCTGAAAGATGTGGCCGACCTTGAATTGGGCCGTCTCGATTACGGATTCTCCAACCGCGTAAATGGCGCGCTTGGTGTTACCTGTATCGTGTTCCAGTCGGCAGGCTCCAATGCATCGGAAGTTATCAACAATGTGCTTGCGGTAATCGATGATGCCGAAGAGAGCCTTCCCGAAGGATTGCGTTTCGACATACCTATGAATACCAACGACTTCCTTGATGCTTCGATCAACGAAGTTGTAAAGACACTTATCGAGGCATTTATCCTCGTGGCAATCGTGGTTTATATCTTCTTGCAAGACTTCCGCTCCACACTTGTGCCCATCATCGCCATTCCTGTGGCTCTTATCGGTTCGTTCTTTGTGATTTACCTCATCGGGTTCTCGCTCAACCTCCTCACCCTTTCGGCTCTTGTGCTTGCGATTGCCATTGTGGTGGACGACGCGATTGTGGTCGTCGAAGCGGTCCACGCCAAACTCGATGAAGGCTACCATTCGCCGCGTCAGGCATCTATCGATGCCATGGGCGAAATAGGTAGCGCAATCGTCTCGATTACCCTTGTCATGATGCTTGTGTTCATTCCTGTGTCGTTCATGCCCGGCACTTCGGGTGTGTTCTACCGCCAGTTTGGTTTGACTATGGCAGCGGCTATCGGTATTTCGGCCATCAATGCATTGACACTTTCTCCGGCACTTTGTGCGCTGTTCCTTAAACCACACAAGGAAGGTGAGGGCAAAAAAATGTCGTTCATCGACCGTTTCCATGCCGGGTTCAACGCCGGTTACAGCGTTGTCCTGAAGAAATATTCCGGAGCCGTGCGCTTCTTTATCAAGGCCAAATGGCTTTCAGGCGCTATTGTTGCTGCATCTATCGGCGTATTGGTTTGGCTTATGTCAACCACGCCAAACAGTCTTGTGCCCGATGAAGATACCGGTACCATAATGGCAGTTGTTTCAATGCCCCCGGGTACTTCGCAAGAGCGCACTCAGGAAGTGCTCGACGACCTTGATGCGATTATTAGCCAAATGCCGGGTGTGCAGATGCGTACAGTGATCCAAGGTTACAACTTCATTGCCGGACAAGGCAGCAGCTACGGCTCGGCCATTATCAAGATGAAGAATTGGGAGGACCGTACCGAAGAAGAAAGTGTTGCCAATACCATCAAGAAACTTTATGGCGCAACAGCCATGAAGATAAAGGACGGAACCATCATGTTCTTTGCTCCGCCTATGATTTCGGGTTACTCGGTATCGAGCGGTTTCGAGTTCCAGTTGCAAGACAAGACCGGTGGCGACTTGAACAAGTTCTTCGGCATACAACAGCAGTTCCTTGCTGCACTTAACCAGCGTCCTGAAATTCAGATGGCATACTCGGCTTTCAACCCCACTTATCCGCAATATCTTGTTGATGTTGATGTGGCAAAGGCCAAGCGTGCCGGCATATCGCCGTCGAATGTGCTCACCGTGCTGCAAGGCTACTATGGTAGTATGTACATCAGCAACTTCAACCGTTTCGGTAAGCTCTACCGTGTGATGATGCAGGCTTCGCCCGATGCACGTGTGTCGCCCGAAACACTGAAAAATGTGAAAGTTCGCACTTCGTCGGGTATGGCACCCATCAGCGACTTTATCACACTGTCGCGTGTTTACGGCCCCGATGTAATCAACCGTTTCAATATGTACACTTCAATGGCTGTGAACGGTACGCCCAATGCCGGATACTCTTCGGGTCAGGCAATCGAAGCCATTCGTGAAGTTGCATCGCAAGTGTTGCCGCAAGGTTACGACTACGAGTTCTCGGGTCTTACCCGTGAGGAGGCAGGCACATCGAGTGCGGCCACGGCCATCATCTTCGTGCTCTGCTTGGTATTCGTTTACCTTATCTTGAGTGCCCAATACGAAAGTTACATCTTGCCGCTGTCGGTAATCTTGTCAATTCCGTTCGGCTTGTTCGGTACATTCGTCTTTGCACGTATGTTCGGCATCGACAACAACATTTACCTCAAGATTGCGCTCATCATGCTTATCGGTCTTCTTGCCAAGAATGCCATCCTTATTGTGCAGTATGCGCTTGAACGCCGCCAGACGGGTATGTCAATTGTCGGCTCGGCAGTATCGGGTGCAGCAGCTCGTCTGCGTCCTATCTTGATGACCTCGTTGGCACTTATCATCGGTCTGTTGCCGTTGATGTTTGCCTCGGGTGTAGGTGCCAATGGTAACCGTGCGCTCGGTACCGGTGCCGTGGGCGGTATGTTGATAGGTATGATATTCCAGCTGCTCATCGTTCCTTGCCTGTTCGTAATGTGCCAGGCTCTGCAAGAGAAGTTCTCGCCCATCAAGTGGAAGGATACCGACAACTCGGGCATGAAGAACGAACTCGAACAATTTTCAATCTAACGAAACATTCACTCAACTGATATGAACATTAAAAACATACGGTTGCTCCTCGTCACTGTGGTAATTGCCACAGTGATGGGCAGCTGCCACATCTACAAGAAATACGACCTGCCCGACGACAGTACCCAATCGGCCAAGTACAAAGAGGCTTTGGAACAACCTGTCGATTCGTCGGCACTTGGCAACTTGCAGTGGGATGAAATTTTCACCGACCCGCAATTGCAAGCCCTTATCACGATGGCACTCGACAACAACGTCGATTTGCAAAATGCAAAACTCAACGTTGACATCGCCCATGCTCAATTGCTTGGTGCACGTCTCTCTTACCTGCCTTCACTCACCTTTGCCCCCAACGGTTCGGGCTCGAAGATTTTCAAGGTCAACGACCTCGACTGGGGCTATCAATTGCCGCTGTCGGTAAGTTGGGAAATCGACATTTTCGGGCAAAAGTTGAACAGCAAGCGCCAGGCTCAAGTGAACCTGAAGCAAACCGAGGCTTACGAGCAGGCAACTCGCTCGCAAATCATAGGTGCCGTGGCCAACTGTTATTACTCGCTGGTTTCCTATAACAAGCAATTGGCTTTGTATCGCGAAACAGCCGACCTGTGGAAGCAAACCGTGCAAGTAATGCGCGACATGAAGGAGGCAGGCCGTTTCAACGAAGTTGCCATAGTACAAAGCGAGGCCAGTTACTACAGCGTGTTGTCGGCAATTCCGCAAGTGGAAATGGCCATCAACGAACTTAACAACACCATGTCGCTGCTGCTCAATACCGAGCCGCAAGTGTGGGAAATCAACACCGAATCGATGGTTGTGTTGCCTGCCGAACTCGAATTTGGTGTTCCCATGAGTTACCTTGCAGCACGTCCCGATGTACGTGCCGCCGAGTACCAGTTTGCAGCCGCATATTATGCAACCAACCTTGCCCGCACGGCATTCTATCCCAATATCACCTTGTCGGCAACGGGTGGTTACGGCACACTTGTGGGCAGTGCCATCCTTGACCCGGCACGTTGGTTCATCAACCTTGCAGGCCAGTTGGCTTTGCCGTTGTTCAACAGCGGGCAAAACATTGCCACGTTGAAAGCGCAAAAGGCAGCCCAGCAGCAGGCGTTGAACACATTCGAGAACACAGTGCTCAGTGCATCGGCCGAGGTTAGCAACGCACTTGTTACAATGGAGAAATCGCAAGAAATGCGCCAAAATATCGCATTGCAAGTAGAGAAATTGCAAAAAGCCGTGGAATACAACGAAGACCTTCTTCGCTTGAGCACCACTACCTATCTTGAAGTGTTGACGGCACAGCAATCGTTGCTTAACAGCCAAGTGTCGCTGCTGAACACCGACCTGACCATCAACCAGGCAGCCATCAACCTGTACCAGGCTTTGGGTGGCGGACGTTAACATAAACTAAACAATTAAATTACAAGAAACCATGATCAGTCCTTTAGCACACGTCGATCCCGAAGCCAAATTAGGGAAAAACGTAACTATCCACCCGTTCTCGTTTATAAGCAAGAACGTTGAGATTGGAGACAATTGCACTATTTATCCTTTTGTGAGTATCCTTAACGGTACGCGCATAGGTAATAATTGCAAAATCTATAACGGAGCCATCATTGGTGCCGAGCCGCAAGACCTGCGTTGGAAAGGCGAGCCGTCGTTTGTAATCATCGGCGACAATTGCCGTGTGCGCGAACACACCATCATTAATCGCGGTATATACAACGGCAGTGCAACGCGTATAGGCAGCAATGTGTTTATCATGGCCGAGTCGCATATCATGCACGATGCCCAAATCAACGACAATGTGATTTTGGGCAACGGCAGCAACATAGCTTATGACAGCAAAGTGGGTTCCTGTGTGATACTCGGCTCGTCGGTGATGCTGCATCCCGGCAGCGAAGTGGGCGAATGGGCAATGGTGAAGAGCGGTTGCCGCGTCAACGGCAATGTGCCGCCTTACGTCATCATGGCGCATAACCCCATCAGCTACTATGGCGTAAATGCTTATATCATGCGCCACAAAGGATTTTCTGACGAGACCATCGATGACGTGGCCAAGGCATATCGCCACGTTTACCAGTGCAATACATCGGTGTTCAACGCGCTGCGACGCATCGAAACCGATGTGAAGCCGTCGCCGGAACGCGAGAAAATCATCGAATTCATTCGCAACCACGAGTTGCGAATAGTGGCAGTACCGAGCCACGAAGATGTGCTTGACTAATATAAAACAGACACACAATTATATACATAGCACACACTGATTTTTATTGTTACGCATAAATGCAGAAAGGATACCCCGGGCGTGAGCCTATGGTATCCTTTTTTTGCATATTTGTATGCGTAAGGGTAACTTGGCGGTTATCTTTTGTACATTACAAATGTTTTAATTATATTTGTAAGTACAAATAATTCGAGTCATAAACCCTAAAACGGCATCTTATGAATAACAATGACAAAATGAGTGTGGAACATAGCCAAATCATAAACGGCAATGTGCCGGTGACAAACCATATCGGCTGCCCATTGCATTGGCGCAATAGAATTCTCGACGACAATAAAAGTGAACCCGTGCAAGGACGTTCATGGCACACGCTATGGCATATTTCTATAATCAAATAATCCCCTGTTGCAATGGTAAAGACTAAACGTGTGTGGGACTTGCTGCGCATGACGCTGCACCCCGAGGATGGTGGTTCGGTGACATTGACTTATGACCGGGAAGAAACGACAGTCGGCGATGAGCTTATGAGCGAGCGGCAGATTTACCGCACCGACTACTGGCCGCGTGTGGAAGTTATGTCGTTCGATGAAGACGGCATAAGGCTAAATGTCAAGTATGAGGACGATGATATGAACTTGTTCTCGCTCGACATTGCCGAAAACAAGCAATTGGCTATTGCCGTGGGTACGCCCGAGGAGCCTGCCACGCTTGAATTTGAGTTATGGTCGTTCACATTGAAAGTGGAAGAGTATGACGACTTTGAGGAAGTCACCAAGTATTTCTATATTGATGATCGTGACTGGGAAAATGCCCAAAATGGCGACCCCAAAGCCGCCCAGGCTGTGGCCGATGCAATAGCCGAACAGTCGCCCGAGTCGCTTGAAATAATCTCTCGGTATATGGCCGATGCCGCCGAACTCGGCAGTAAGGACGCTATCGATTGGCTGAAAGAGTATTATAATGGCGATGACGGACGTTATGACGCATATGTTTAACTCACTATAACTTATATTTATGGAACAAGAAATCGACATCAGGAAAGAATTGGAGGCTGCACGTGCAAAAGCGCGGCAAATACCAAAGTTGAGTGGCGACAGTGATGAAATTGATGCATACTGGGAAGTTGTGTGTGGCGATGTGCTTGCGGCAGAACAAAATTTGCGTGAGCAGGACCGCGGTTGGGAGATAGCATCCCTCACACGTGAGTTCTTGCAATATGCCAAGCCGCTCGAAAGCTATGACCATATGCTGAATTCGCTTTACAGTGCAGTTTCAAGAATGTCTAAAACCCTCAGCGACCACCCTCGGCTTAAGATTGAATTGCTTGATTTCTTTTTGTTGGTGGTTAACCGCATCGAATGTCAAGTGGGGCATGAACTCGGTGCTTCGGAGGATTTGCCGATTGAAATTAACCGGTTGCATCGCAATTGCAGGTATGCCGACAATGGTGAATTTGACAGAATCGACGATGACAGAATGTTGAAATACGACCCGGTGGAGTGGACTTCCAAGTGGGAAGAAGTTATTGACGATGCCGATAAGATTGTCTATGAACGACTTGCCGACCATCCTCGCGGTATGGGATTTTGCCATGCTTACTGGTATGAACGCGCACAGGTGCTTGAAGAAAACTTCGGAATAGTGTGGCGCAGTCCGGCAATAATGAATCCCGGTGTAAAGTTTGATTAAATTTTTCGGTCACAATGAAACCCATATATTTGATACTGTCGATGCCGTTTGACAAAGTTGAAACTTGCGGCTCTCGTTTTTGGGGCAATCCCGACCTTCCTCATGGCGTGGATTACCCGACTTATGTCGATGATGAAGGTGATGACTACCCGTATTACTTCATTTGCCAGATAAACCTTGAGCAATTGGCTCCGTTTGACACCGAGAATCGGCTGCCACACAAAGGGTTGCTGTCGTTTTTCGCGAAAATAGACCACTACATGGGTTATTTTGCCGCAACTGGCGGAATAGGAGGCTGCACAAGTGACCCCGATGACGTGAAAGTGTTGTATTTCCCCGAATGTAACGACGATTTCCGGGAGGTGGTATTGGTCGATGACGACGGGCGGCCCACAGCACCAAAGGAAATGGAAATAAAATTTGCCCATGCCATTGAGCGATATTCCGACGAGCACGCCTTGTTTGCTCCACCCACGCATCGGGAATGGGAAACTTGGGATCCGCCATACGAGAATTGGGAGATATTGTTGCAAATAGATTCTTTCTGCGGCATGGATTTCAATCTTAATTTCATGGATTGCGGCGTACTTGATTTCTTGATTGACCCCGATGACTTAAAGAAGCACCGGTTTGACAACGTTCGTGCCATTGTGTTATCGACGTAACAGGCTGCGACATACAATCATACATTATATGCCGAGCCATGATGCGGCAACGCGGCTATGTTGCAGATTTCGGAAACATTGAGGCCGCTCTCGGCCGCGGCGGTTATAATTCCTCATGCGAAAACCATCGTGTGGGGAATAATCGTTTTTATGTAATGTTTAAATCATGCTCTGCTTATTTTTACCGGGCACCAATATTTTAATTTACGCCGGCAAATTCATGCTGCAAAAAATTGTTTACGCATGATATGTTCTGTAAATTTGCACCCGAATTACAAACTTACCATAGAATAACCCACAACAGGTGCATATAGTCATGAAAACTAATCTGATAGGTTGCATCCCACGTCTCACTGTATTGATTAAGAAATCATCTGAATGCAAGACATCCAATTGTTGTTTCGGTGAATCATGCTTTGGAAAAAGGTGTAAATAATCTAGCTGTTAAATATGAAAAAGGCAATATTTGTTATAATGTATTCATGCCTGTCATGTGCGTTAAATGCGCAGTTTACGGTGGAATGGGCTTTTTCTAAAGCGTCATATTCAACTGTTCCATTTAATTTTTATAAGGATTGTTCATTTGAGCAAACATATACAATAGAGAATCCGGGATATATCATGCCCGATCGCCTCTACCAAAACTTCCAACTGACTGAATATTTTTGGGCTCGAGAAAACCACGAAGCGACAAGTGCTTTAAGAATGAAATTCAAGTTAAAGAACGGCTTGGATTTGGGGCTTGTTGATTTCGGGGGAGCTCTTGAATGGATGACATATGATTTGATTACCGTAAATAAAAACAATGAAATCTTGGATGCATTGGAGGCAGGCATTTTGGTTGGCTGGGTTATGCCCAAGCAGTTCCGCATCACAGCCGATGAGAAAATAATCGTGACGCAATTTGTGACGACCGAGAGGGTTTCGGTAAAAATGGATAGCTTTTCAAAAGTGACAGGTTACATCACCGAAATCGTGTACCATATCGATGCATCGGGCAAATTCGTGGAAGAATCAAAGAAACAGTGTACAGGAATCCGCACATTCACAAGGGAACAATTGGAAAATCCTTCAATCAACTTGTGGGACTTGTATTAAAGCACCCAAAGCAAAAGCTGCCACGGCTGTCGCGTATCGACGTGGCTGCCGTGTGATCCATAGCCAACGATGCCATTCTACAGCGCAATTTGCTATTTTCAGGAGGTAGAAAAGCTCGTTTGCAAGAAACACAAAAATAAATATGTAAAAAATTGTTTACGCGTGATATGTTCTGTAAATTTGCAGCCAAATTACAAACTAACCATAGAATACTCCACGACAAGTGAATATAATCATGAAAACTAAACTAATCAGCTACATCTCGCTACTCGCTGTGTTGACGATGGGAGGTGTCGTCTGCGGGTGTAATGACAACCTGCTGGAAAAAAGGAATGAAAAGATGTCGAAAGGCTGCATCACCGTGGAGGAGGCGAAAAGCTATTTCGAGCAGGCGATGCAGCAAGTCTCGGTAACCCGTGGCGGCAAGGATGATTTTCTTATTCCGGGTGACTTTAAGCCAACATGGTCGAACCCTACCACGACCACATACGGGAACATTTCGTGCATGAACTTGCCAATAACTTCGTTTATGCGTTATGGCGCGAAGTACAAGCAGCATCTCAGGGGGAAAGACCGTGATAAGATTGTTGACCTTAGCCAAAAACTTATTATTCTGAAGAATACCGACACAGGGGAGATGTCGCAGTATTTAGTGACGCTTGTGCCCTGTTTCGGGTATGCGAGGGCGCACCGCGGCGATGATATCGCGGAACTGTTCGTGCAAGGGGGCGACAAGCACCAATACTCGGGGATGGTGCTGTACTCGATACCGCAGACGGGTACCCTGTTCCAAATCGATACGTATGTTAACGGTCATCGCACCGGGTCGGCCAACTGCCTAACCAGTAGGCGGATGCGTCAAAATGTGATGATGAAGGCACTGATGAGGTTGGAGTTTAGGGGGAGCGTATGCACTCGGGATTTCGGGTTCACCTACGAGGACTTTTGGGACTTGGGTTCAGGCACATATTACCCCATCGATACCGATGGAGACGGCTATTCCGACAGTTGGGGCTACAACCTTCCCGACTTGACTGTGACACCCGACGGAAACGATAATTACGGCGATGGCGGAGGCGATGGTTTTGATTACTCCGATATTGACGAAGAAAATTCACAGAACAATAATGACTGGGATTATGACGACTGCTATTTTTGCGGCGGCAGTGGCGGCGGCAGCAATGGCAACAATTCGGGTAACGACTGCATAGGCCGTGTGGATTATTCCGATATAAAACAAGTAAAACTTAAATATGATGTATCAAAATATCCTGGATATGACAGGGTTCCAAATTGCAAAACAGTTGCGGACTCTATAGCTCATTTGATTCTTGGTGCTGGCGCAGATGTTGGAAGTTCAAGCAATTATATTGATTTCTGCTTGGAAAATGACGCTCACGATACAATAGAGTTAGTTGCAGATCCTAAAGATATAATTGATATAATAAAAAAGCATCTTAATGCAGGGCATCCAATTGTAGTCGGAGTAAATCATACATTGGGCAAAGGTATAAATAATCTAACTGTTGATCACTTTATCGTTATTAATGGCATGGGATATGATGAAGAAAGGCAACAATTATATTTTAATTACATTGAAACTGGCAGGTCTAAACAATGGGCAGAACAGACTCTTGATGATTCGTGGAGATTATACTATAACGATACTACAGGAATGATCTCTGGAAAAAATTATCGTGATTATCCTAAAAACATATATGATTTAACTCAATTAAGACCAAATATCAAATAAATCAACGAACTATGAAAATGAAAATCTTTTTTATTTGTTTGTTTATTAGCAGTGTAGTCATTAATGCCACAGGCATTGATGATATACAGCGTGCGGTAAATAATATTACAGAATCTAAACCTCCCTTTGATATTCGCAAAGCACAATACACTAAAAGTTTTGGTATATCAAATGAGGATAATATTATTCCCGACAGGATGTATGACGATTTCCAACTTTCTCAATATGTTCATGCATCCGATTTTGATGATGCAGGTCTTTCTATGGACTTCAAGATAAAAGTCAACAATCACATAATAGGAGTAATATCATGTGGTGGAATATTAGAGTCGGAAAGTTATTCTTTGGTAACAATAGATGCAAATTACAAGATTATTGATGCAATTGAAGTTAGCGTTTCTTGTTATTGTCCAAACAAAGTATATGCAAAACAGTTTAGAATAACAGGCGATGGAATTATTCTTATAAACAGGGTTATACCTATAGACAAAAATCTTGTTCTGTTCCAAAATTTCAGTCAATTTACAGGCTACATAACAGAGACTGCTTATCAGATAGACGATAATGGCAAATTCGTCAAGAAGAGTGAACGAAAATGTACTGGAACTCGAGTTTTCACAAAACAGCAATTAGAAAACAAGAGCCTATGGGATTTAATTCATTAATTGTAGTTTCATTGGAACCCCTGTTAAAGATGAAAAAGGCAATATTTGTTATAATGTTTTCGTGTCTGTCGTGTGCATTAAATGCACAGTTTACGGTGGAATGGGCTTTTTCTGAAGCGTCATATTCAACTATTCCATTTAATTTTTATAAAAATTGCACATTTGAGCAAACATATACTATAGAAAATCCAGGATATGTTATGCCCGACCGTCTCTATCAAAACTTCCAATTGACGGAATATTTTCTGGCTCGAGAAAACCACGAAGCGACAAGTGCATTAAGAATGAAATTCAAATTAAAGAACGGCTTGGATTTGGGGCTTGTTGATTTCGGAGGAGCTCTAGAATGGATGACATACGACTTGATTACCGTAAATAAAAATAATGAAATCTTGGATGCATTGGAGGCGGGTATTATAGTCGGCTGGGTTATGCCCAAGCAGTTCCGCATTACAGCCGACGAAAAAATAATTGTGATGCAATTAGTGACGACCGAGACAACTTCGGTACAAATAGCTGGTTTTTCAAAAGTGACGGGTTACATCACCGAAACCGTATATCACATTGATGCGTCGGGCAAATTCGTGGAAGAATCGAAGAAACAGTGTACGGGAATCCGCACATTCACAAGTGAACAATTGGAAAATCCTTCTATCGACTTATGGGATTTGTATTAAAGTGCTCGGTGCAAGAACTGTCACGGCCATGTCGATGTGCGACAGCCGTGGCGGCCTTTGCCGTGTAGCTAATGATGCCGTTCTGCAGCGCAATTTGCTATTTTCAGAAAGAATAAAAAGCTCGTTTGCAAGAAACACAAAAATAGATGTGTAAAAAATGTTTACGTGTGATATGTTCTGTAAATTTGCAGCTGAATTACAAACTAGCCATAGAATAACCCACAACAGGTAGATATAATCATGAAAACTAAACTAATCGACTACGCTCGCTGTTAACAGTATTGACGATAGGAGGTATCCTTCAGCCACCCTGGCAATGGTGATAAAACCACCGATCACTTTATTGTCATAACAGGCTACGGGTATAGCTATAACGAAACAGATGGTAAAGATGAATTATATTTCACATATATAGAAACGGCAAGAACTATAGGATACGCAGATGCTGCCGTAAGTACATCCAATAAACTTTATTATAACGAAGAAACTAATATGATTACTGGATATAGGTATGATCAAGAACGATTCTATGAACTAGTTCAGGTAAGACCAAATTTTTAAAATATGAAAATGAAAAAAGTATTGTTATTTTTAGCTGTTTTGTTTTGCTCATTAATGGTTAATGCGCAATTTAGCTTAGAGTATGCACTCGAAAAGGTAGAATATAGAACTTTGCCGTTTTCTAATGAACAAACCAAGTCCATACGTAAGAAATGGCCTATCAAGAATAACAACAATCTTATATCCGACAAATTATATACGAATTTTCAATTGACCGAATACTTTTTAGCACGGGATATTGATGAAATGCGCATAAATCTTGTCACAAAATTCAAAATGCGAAATAATTTAACCTTGGCACTGTTGGATATTGACGGCAACGATCCAATGACATTTTGTTTGATTGCCATAGACAACAGTAATAATATAAAAAGTACATTAGAGGTAGGCGTCAAATCGGGACTAACAAAATGCAAGCAGTTCCGCATTACAGCCGACGAGAAAATAATCGTGACGCAATTTGTGACGACCGAGAGGGTTTCAGTAAAAATGGATAGCTTTTCAAAAGTGACGGGTTACATCATTGAAACCGTGTACCATATCGACGCATCGGGCAAATTCGTGGAAGAATCCAAAAAACAGTGTACAGGAATCCGCACATTCACAAGGGAACAATTGGAAAATCCATCGACCAACTTGTGGGACTTATATTAAAGCACTCGGTGCAAAAGCTGCCACGGCTGTCGCGTATCGACGTGGCCGTGGCGGCTTTTGCCGTGTGGACAATAATCAACGATGAATTATAGGATGCGCGAATGCTGTCGTAAGTACAATTGGTTCAAATAAGACCGAATTTTTAATTATAGAACGATGAAAAAGATTATGATTTTTGCGTGCTTTATATGCTTTACTTTTGCATTAAATGCACAATACTTTCTTCCCGTGAAGGATGCGTTTTCTTATGTTAAAGATTACACGGCTATTCCGTATTCTTTTGATAAAGACTGCGAACTTCGTGTAAGTTGTTACATTCAGAATCCGGGAAATATTATGCCCGACCGTCTTTATCAAAATTTCCAATTGACGGAATATTTTCTGGCTCGAGAAAATCCTGAAACTGCAGGAACATTGAGGCTGAAATTCAAATTAAAAAATGGATATGATTTGGGCCTTGTTGATTTCGGGGGGGTAACAGACTGGATGACATACGACTTGATTACCGTAAATAAAAACAGCGAAATCTTAGACGCATTGGAGGCAGGTATTTTGGTTGGCTGGGTTATGCCCAAGCAGTTCCGCATTACAGCCGACGAGAAAATAATCGTGACGCAATTTGTGACGACCGAGAGGGTTTCAGTAAAAATGGATAGCTTTTCAAAAGTGACGGGTTACATCACCGAAACCGTGTATCATATTGACGCATCGGGCAAATTCGTGGAAGAATCAAAGAAACAGTGTACAGGGTTCCGCACATTCACAAGGGAACAATTGGAAAATCCTTCGACCGACTTGTGGGACTTGTATTAAGTTCTTGGTGTATCGAAATAGCCGCAGCGGCTTTTGCCGCGTGGACAATAGCCAACGATGAATTATAGGATACGCGGATGCTGTCGTAAGTTCAATTGGCTCAGATAAGACCGAATTTTTAATTATATAACGATGAAAAAGATTATGATTTTTGCGTGCTTTATATGCTTTACTTTTGCATTAAATGCACAATATTTTTTTACTGTGAAGAAGGCGTTTTCTTATTTGAAAGAGTATACGGCTATCCCATTTTCTTTTGATAAAGATTGTGAACTTCGTGTAGGTTGTTACATGCAGAATCCTGGGAATATCATTCCCGACCGTCTCTATCAAAACTTCCAACTAACTGAATACTATTTGGCCAGAGAAAATCCTGAAACTGCGGGATCATTAAGGCTGAAATTCAAGTTAAAAAATGGATATGATTTAGGCCTTGTTGATTTCGGAGGGGTAACCGAATGGATTACATTCGACCTAATTACAGTAAATAAAGATAGCGAAATTTTAGATGCATTGGAAGTCGGGATTATGGCAGGCGTGGCAAAACCTAAGCAATTCCGTATCACAGCCGATGAAAAAATAATTGTGACGCAATTAGTGACAACCGAGAAAGCTTCGGTGCCAATAGCCGGTTTTTCAAAAGTTACTGGCTACATAGTTGATACTGTTTATTACATTGATGCGTCGGGCAAATTTGTAAAAGAATCAGAGACACGCCGCACGGGAGTTCGCACATTCACCGAGGAACAATTAAACTACCGTTCGACCGACTTGTGGGACTTGTATTAAGGCACATAATGCAAAAGCTGCCACGACTGTCGCGTATCGACATGGCAGTGGCGGCTTTTGCCGTGTGGACTGTGGTCAACGATGCCTTCATCCAACAGCGCGAATGCAAGTGCTATTGCGGATTGGCGACAGTGTTGTTATGCTACGCAGGCATAAGGATGCTACGACATAAGTCTGAATTGGTACTTGGCTTGATTGCAGCATGGAGCATGGTTGAGGCTGTGGTTTCGGTGATGCAATTTTGCGGCTTTGCCGAAAGCAACCATTTGCTGTTCCCGGCCACAGGCACATTTCGCAATCCTGGGCCATTGGGAGGCTTTCTTGCGGTGGGAGCCGCCGTTTTTGCAAACTTGGTCGCGCGATACAAAGAACGAAAAATAGCACTTGTGATGCTTGTGGCGGCACTATGTAGTGTGGTGGTAATTCTTGTAATGACCGATTCACGGGCAGGCTGGCTTGCAGCTATTGCTGGTATTGTTTTTGGTTTTTGGCCGCAAATATTCAGGTTATGGTACAGGTGCAGAATATATGTCAAGGCAAGTATTGTCATAATTGCAGTATGCTTTTTGTTGGCAATGTACTTGCACAAGGCGCAATCGGCTGCCGGCAGGTTGTTGATATGGCGTGTGACTGCCGACATGATTGCCGACAGTCCTGTCACAGGGCATGGTAGTGGCAGCTTTGCAGAAAAGTATATGTATTATCAAGCCGGCTATTTCAAGAATCACACTGATTCCATGTTTGCCGACCGTGCGGGAGTTGTCGATCGTTCATTTAACGACTTGCTTAGGGCGTGGAGCGAGGGTGGAATTGTAGCGGTAGCCATTATCTGCTTTATAGCCTGCAATATCGACTGGAAAGCATCGGGCAAGCAGCGAATAGTGAATGCAGCCATCATAAGCATGGCTGTGTTTGCAATGTTTTCCTATCCGTCCTGCATAATCCATTTCCAGTTTTTGTGTGCCGCATTGCTCGCTTGCGCCTCATGCAAGGGTAGTGAAAATAAGGAACGTAACGCTACATTCATTGGCAGTATGTTGCTTGCGGCCTGTTGCGGAATGGTTGCCTATTCGCAAAACCGTGAAGCAAGTGCAGCTGAAAACGTGAGGAGGTTCATATCAACAAGCGGCGATGCCGCTGTTGATGATTATGAAGCACTTTCTTGTACTCCGTCACTTTTGGCCATATATGCCACTTACGCCACAATGTATCTTCCTCATGTGGAAAGCAAAAAACTGCTTGAATATACAGTAACAAAAACGCCAACTCCCGATTTATTATGTGACCTTGCTTTGGAATATGCCAAGGATAAGGATTATGCCCGTGCCGAGGAAACATTGCAAACTGCCAAATATATGATGCCGCGCAAGATACGTCCGCAATATGAATTGTATAGGTTGGCTGTGGCCTGTGGCGACACTTTGCAGGCAAGGAGCATAATAAGTCAATGCAGCATGGAAGTGGAAAATACGTCGGCATTGAGAATGGTCGGGGAAATGAAACGGTTCTATGCAAATACATCCATGTATCATGGTGCAGTCAATTAAAACCTTGCTGGTTTCATGCTTGCTGTGTGGAGCAATGCTGTCATGCAGCCGTTATCCTGCCGAAGTGCAAAAGGCCTTGTCGCAAGCAGGGCAAAATCGCGACAGCCTTGTGGCAGTGCTTGAACATTACCGCAATGAGGGCAATCCTTTGAAATACGATGCCGCATGCTTTCTCATTGCAAATATGCCATATCACCGAAGTACCGTAAATATAGAATTACCTGTGCAGTATGAAGAATATTTTGAATATGTCGATTCAATCTTGATTAACAGGCATGATGCGACGCATAGCGATAGCATAAAGCAATTGCTTGCCGTTAAATTTGCCAATTTGCCAAAAGTGCATAAAACTGGAGGAACTATCGACATCGCAACCATCAGTCCGTCATACTTAATTTCGTGCATCGACCAATCTTTCGAGCAGTGGCATTCGTCACCATTGTTAAAATCAATGGATTTTGAAGAATTTAAAGAATTCATACTGCCCTACCGCGCCGCCGACGAGCCTTTGCCATATACAAAAACAAAATTGCACAGTCTGATGTATGACAAACTCGCTGCAAACGGTATGGACGACATTCGCAGGCCGATAGGAATATACAAAGAGAACGCACTTGCACAGAAAAAGATGAACAGGAGGGTAAAAAATGAGTCGCATGCAGGATTGTATGATATATATTTGCCGATGTTTGAAAAAGACTGCCGCAATTTGGCTGCTATAACCTGCAACATACTTCGTGCTTGCGGCATTCCTGTGGCATTAGAGTTTACGCCTCAATGGACAAACCGTAATGGCAGCCATTATTGGTGCGTGTCACCCGATTCCACAGGGAAATTTTGCCCATATACACCTCCTTTCAATAATCTAATGGAAGATTGGGATTCAAATATAAGATATGCCGGGAAGGTGTTCAGAATGACATACGCTGCCAACAAAAATGCGCCATGTTTCATTAAATCGGCAAATGAGCCTATTCCCAAGATATTTGAGAATCCATGCATCATTGATGTTACCGACAATTACCACCTTTGCTGCGACATTGAATTGTCTGTACCTGATGCGATAGGAAACCGCAATCTTGCATATTTGGCTTATTTCAACACGCATGGCTTCAACCCTATTGCCTGGGGTACGGTCAGCCATGAGATGAAGGTGGCGAAGTTCAAGAAAGTTCCTTATGGAATAGTCTTGTTTCCTGTGTATATGGATGCAGATGGCCGTCTGGAGAATTTTGCCCAGCCATTCATTGCAAAGAAAGGCCGCGATAGCGGCAACGCTGAAATTGTACCCATAACGTGCAATCATGCCTGTCCAATCTCGATGCACCTATTGCGTAAATTCCCACACAAGCCGCACCTCGTCAAGTACAGGAGTAACCTCAATGGAGCTATGGTATTGGCATCAAATATGGAAAAAGGACCTTTCGATACATTATATGTGATAAATGAAACGCCTGCACCATATTGGCAACGATATACATTTCATAATCATAAAAAGTATCGATATTACAAAATAGCAAGTAGGGAACGTAAGCCTTTGGAAATTGCGGAATATGAATGGATTACGACAAGTAACGTAAAATGTAGTGTGATACCGGCAGCTTTGCCCGTATTTGATTCAATCTCCACAAAAAAAGAACAGAAGTATTATAAAATCACAGGAACGCCGATGAAAACAGGGCCGCAGCGAAAAAATGCTGTTGATGGCAACCTTGACACTTTTGTCGAATCGGTAGGAGTTGGAACCGATTTCCATGTACCTGTTTGTGTAATCGGTATTCAAATATATCCTCGAAATGCCCGTAACGGAATTGAACCGGGGAATGAATATCAATTGCTTTATTATGATAACGGTGGTTGGGTAGAACATAGCAGAACTGTTGCCGCCTATAATTTCATAGATGCCGACAGTGTGCCGAGTGGAACGATGTACTGGCTGCGTAACCTTAGTGCGGGCAAGGAAGAATTGCCGTTCTTCTATTCAGATGGCAAACAGGTGTTCATTAACGAGTAAAACAGTGCGTCTGCAAAAACGTCGATGCTTGTACCGGGTGGATGCATAGACGATGTGCACATTACGGCTGGCTTCGTCTCGGCAATGCTAAAAAAATCAGCAAGCTGTTTTTTTGTCATTGCGCTCGACTTGCACTATCTTTTGATAAGACAGGCTTCGTCTCGGCAATGCTAAAAAATCAGCAAGCTGTTTTTTTTGTCATTGCGCTCGACTTGCACTATCTTTTGATAAGACAGGCTTCGTCTCGGCAATGCTAAAAAAATCAGCAAGCTGTTTTTTGTCATTGCGCTCGACTTGCACTATCTTTGCACAAGTATTTAACGCCTTTATTTGTTAGAAATCCAACAAGACATTATGATACTTCCCATTTATCTTTACGGGCATCCTGTGCTTAGGAAACAGTCGCCCGACATTACTCCCGATTTCCCGGAACTGAAGGAACTGGTGGAAAATATGAAAGCCACAATGTATGCTTCAGACGGCATTGGCATCGCTGCACCACAAGTGGGTGTGAATGCGCGCATTGTGTATATCGATGTATCGGTGCTCAGCGATACATTCCCGGAACTTGCCGACAGCAAGTATGTGCTTATAAATCCCCACATCGAGGTGATTGAAGACGGTGAAAAGTGCTCACGCGAGGAAGGTTGCCTGAGCTTGCCGGGGATACATGAGCCTGTGAGCCGCATCGAAAAAATACGCATCAAGTATCTTGATGAAGAGTTTAATCCGCACGAAGAGGTGATTAGCGGCTATCTTGCACGTGTGATGCAGCATGAATGCGACCACCTCGACGCGGTACTGTTTATCGACCACTTGTCGCCAATTCGCAAGCAACTTATAAGGGGCAAGCTCAACAACATAATTAAGGGCAAAGTGAATTGCGACTACCGTACAAAAGGTTACAAGAAATAAAAAAGGAAACATACACATGGCCGACGACAAGAAAGTTATATTCTCGATGGTGGGCGTGAACAAAATTTACCCGCCGCAAAAACAGGTATTGAAAAATATATACCTGTCGTTCTTTTACGGAGCAAAGATTGGCATCATCGGCTTGAATGGTGCCGGTAAGTCCACTTTACTGAAAATAATTGCCGGTATCGACAAGCAGTATCAGGGCGAAGTGGTTTTCTCGCCCGGATATACAGTGGGATACCTTGAACAAGACCCAAAACTCGACCCGGAGAAAACCGTGAAAGAGGTGGTGCAAGAAGGATTGAAACATATTACCGACCTTATTGCTGAGTATGACCGTGTGAACGAAAGTTTTGCCGACCCCGAGGTGCTTGAAAATCCCGACAAGATGGATTCGCTCCTTGCCCGTCAGGCCGAGTTGCAAGACAAGCTCGATGCCGTGGACGCATGGAACCTCGACAACAAGCTCGACCGTGCGATGGACGCGTTGCGATGCCCGCCCGAGGACCAGGCGATAAAAACATTGTCGGGTGGAGAACGCCGCCGCGTGGCACTGTGCCGCCTGCTGTTGCAGCAACCCGATGTGCTGCTGCTTGACGAGCCTACCAACCACCTTGATGCCGAGTCGATTGATTGGCTCGAACAGCACTTGCAGCAATATCCCGGCACTGTGATAGCCATCACGCACGACCGCTACTTCCTTGACCATGTGGCCGGATGGATACTTGAACTTGACCGCGGAGAAGGTATTCCATGGAAGGGTAACTACTCGTCGTGGCTTGAACAGAAGACCAAGCGAATGGCGCAAGAAGAGAAGCAGGCAAGCAAGCGGCGCAAGACGCTCGAACGTGAGCTTGAATGGATACACATGGCTCCAAAAGCCCGTCAGGCCAAGGGAAAGGCTCGCCTTTCAAGTTATAACAAGTTGCTTAACGAGGACCAGAAAGAGCGAGAAGAAAAACTCGAAATATTCATACCCAACGGTCCGCGCCTTGGCAACAAAGTCATCGAGGCAATCGGTGTGGAGAAGGCCTTTGGCGACAAACTGCTGTTTACCGACCTGAACTTCATGTTGCCGCCTAACGGTATCGTGGGTGTGATAGGCCCTAACGGGGCAGGCAAGTCCACCCTGTTCAAGTTGATAATGGGTATAGAGCAACCCGACAAGGGTACCTTCGACATAGGCGAGACGGTAAAAATAGCCTACGTCGATCAGAACCATAAAGACCTGCATCCCGACAGCTCGGTTTATGAGGTGATTTCGCAGGGCAATGAGACTTTCCGCATGGGTGGCCGTGACGTGAATGCGCGTGCATACTTGTCGAAATTCAATTTCACCGGAGCCGATCAGGAAAAGAAGATTGCAATGCTGTCGGGTGGCGAGCGTAACCGCTTGCACCTTGCAATGGCTTTGAAAGAAGAAGGCAATGTGTTGCTGCTCGACGAGCCGACCAACGATATCGACGTGAACACGCTGCGGGCGCTCGAAGAAGGTCTTGAAAATTTTGCGGGCTGCGCGGTGGTAATTTCGCACGACCGTTGGTTCCTCGACCGCATATGCACTCATATCCTTGCTTTTGAAGGTGACAGCCAGGTGTTCTATTTCCAAGGCTCATACTCGGAATATGAAGAAAACAAGCGTGCCCGTACAGGAGAAACCGAGCCGCACCGCATTCGTTACAGGAAAATCATGGTGTAACTTGTGTGTAATTGCAATGCAATAAGATGTAATTTTGCGATTTACAGGCGGTTGTGTGGCATAATAACCGCGCCGTAATATGATTTTTTGAATATGGCAGGAATGTACCACCGTGCATTTCTGCTTTTATTTTTTGCAACGGCGAAAATTACAAGGGATTAAAAAACGGGTAAAAGTGTTTTTTATTTTGCTGAAAACTATTACTTTTGCAAATCCAAAATCGAAATAAATTCAATAAAGAAATATCATAGTTAGTAAAATGGCTAAGAAAGAAAGTACGCGCACTTCGATCGACGAACTCAATGAGTCGCTGTCGTCGATTGAACAAAAGGTTGAAAACAACAAGAATTATATCTATTGGGTGTGTGGCGCAATTGTGGTTATTGCTGCCGTTATCGTTGGTTATATATATGGTATCCGCAATCCGGGATTGGAAGATGCGAAGAGTGAAATATCGCAAGCCGATATACAGCTTGCCCAGGGTAACGATTCGATTGCACTGGTGCAATATATGGCTGTTGCCGACGGTTACAGCAATTCGGTTGCCAACCGTGCCAACTTGAACGCAGCCATTTTGCTTTACAACGATGGCAAGTATGACGAGGCTATAAGCTACATCGGCAACTTCGACCCCGAGGGCGTAATCATCGGTCCGGCATCACAATCGTTGCTTGGAGACTGCTATGTGAACACAGGCAAGCTCGATGAGGCTCTTTCGGCTTATGACAAGGCGATAGCCCTTTCGGCCGACAACAGTTATTATACTCCGCTTTTCATGGTGAAAAAAGCCACTGTTTATCGTGAGCAAAAGAATTATGCCGCCGAAGCCGATATTTTCCAATCGATAAAGGAGAAATATCCCGAATTCTCGCGTAATTACAATTTCGACGTTGACAAATACCTTGATCGCGCCAAAGCAATGGCTGGCAAATAAAAAATCAAGTTAGAAAAAAATAACTTATCACACGATGGCGCAGAATTCCGATGAGGTGGAATTTGCGCCATCGTTTTTATTGCTGAAGGAATTTCAGGCACGCTATTTAATGAGACTATATGAGAACTGTTTACACGAATAAGGAAATTTGGAAGATTGCGTACCCGTGCCTTGTAAGCCTGGTGATGGAGCAGATGATAGGTGTCACCGACACTGCTTTCCTGGGGCACGTGGGCGAGGTTGAACTGGGGGCATCGGCCCTTGCCGGGGTGTATTATGTGGTGATTTTCATGCTTGGTTTCGGGTTCAGTACCGGAGCGCAAATAATTATGGCACGGCGTAATGGCGAGCAGGAGTATGGGCGCATGGGGCAACTGTTTTATCACGGCATATATTTCCTGATGGCGCTTGCTGCCGTGGCATTTACTTTGACCACGGTTTTTACTGAACCGATACTGGGCAGCATGATTTCCGACCCTGACATATTGGATGCCGCTTGCGATTATATGCAGTGGCGCATTTACGGGTTGTTTTTCGCATTTCCTGCGGCTATGTTCCGTGCGTTTTACATAAGTAGCACTCAGACCAAGACGCTTACGCTCAACTCGGTTGTGATGGTGTTGTCGAATGTGGTGTTTAACTATATCCTCATTTTCGGCAAACTGGGTGTTCCGGCAATGGGTATCGGTGGTGCTGCGCTTGGGTCGTCGTTGGCCGAGATGGTCTCGCTTATATTCTTTGTGGTTTACACATCTCGCCGCATCGATTGCCGCAAGTATGGGCTTAACCGGTTGTCGCCGTTTCATTTTGCCACTTTGAAGAAAATATTCCCTGTGTCGTTCTGGACTATGATACAGAGTTTTATTTCATTGTCAACGTGGTTTTTGTTTTTCTTGTTCATCGAGCACCTTGGCAAGGAAGCGTTGGCAATAACCAATGTAATTCGCAGCATATCGGGATTGCTGTTCATGGTAGTAGCGGCATTTGCCGCTACGTGCAGCTCGCTTGTGAGCAACCTTATAGGCGCAGGTAAGGGTGATTATGTGTTACCCACTGTTTGGCAACACATACGCCTTGCTTATTTATTCGTTCTTCCATTGGCACTGCTGTTGTCGTTGTTCCCCGATGTGATATTGGGCATATACACCGATATCCCCAATGTGCGGGCAGGTGCCGTGACTTCGTTGTGGGTGTTGTGTTCGTCTTATTTGTTCACGGTTCCTGCACAAGTGTTTTTCCAGTCGATTTCGGGTACCGGTAACACGCGCACGGCGTTTTTGCTTGAATTGAGCACGCTTGTCTTATACGTGGCTTATTGTGCCGTGATAATCGGTTGGTTGCGGTTGGATGTGGCCGTGTGCTGGACTGCCGAACACGTGTATAGCGTAATAATCACCTTGTTTTGCGCAATTTACCTGTATAGCGGTCGTTGGATAGGCAAGCGCATATAGAACGGTCGTAGCCGAGGAGGGTGTACTGCCGGGCTTTTATTTTGCGCTTTGGAATTTAATTTGTTACTTTGCATTGGTATTATTCGATTAATTTTCATGGCAGACAAATCAACCAACTCTTCAGCCGACCGCCCCATGTGGGTCAGGGTATTGTTCAATTTGCCTCTGTTGATTGTAGTGGGAGCGATACTTTTCTCGATTGTGTGGGGCGATAACAGCTATATCAAGCGCATCGGTTACCGGGAACGAATCGGCAGGCTTGAGAGCGAAATAAAGCAGTATGGCGATTCGGCGGCATTTTATGCGCGTAAGGCGGGAGAATTGAATACCGACCCCGAGACGCTTGAGAAAATAGCTCGCGAGCAATATGGCATGAAGCGCGATAACGAGGAGGTTTTTGTCACCGATATTAAATAACTGGATAAAAAGAAATGGATCAAAAGACTAAAATTTTGGGTATTGTGCTTTCTGTGGCCATGCTCATGATTATGATACCCGTGTTGCTTAACCTGCTGCTTTTCCGCCAGCCGTGGCTCAACTATGTGTTTGCTGCCGGTGCGGTGGCGACGTTGGTGGTGCGCATTCTCGATAAGTACCCCGGCAGCAACTTGCGCATAAAACGGCTTTACCGCATTTCCACGGTGTCGGCCATATGTTACTGCCTGTCGGCTTATCTGAAATTTTCGGCCGAGTTGCACTTTTTCCCATATGCCACGGGGTATGACTGGCTGGGGTTCTTGATGGCCGGTGCAGCATTGCAAATTTATACGGCCTTTATGATAGGGCATGAAGAAAAGAAAGAATTGAAAAGGAAATTAAACAAATAACAGTGCGAAATGTGGCAATGTCGTCAAAAAAGCACTTTTGTGCCACGCAAAATGCTAAAAAATAGCAAACATTAACCACAATTGCCGTGTAATTTGTAATTTTGCGCCAAGATGCCGCCGGGGCAAGTTGTCAAAGGCAGTTGCCGTGCGGTTTTCAAGAGAAACGGTTTTGTATGAATCTCACTATCGATCAAGGTAATTCGTCGGCCAAGGTGTCGGTGTTTGATGGCAACGACATTGTGGCTGTCGCACGGTTCGATTTGTTGTCGATATCGGCTTTGGCTCGCATAATCAAGGTGTATGATGTCGGGGCAGCCGCTTATTCGTCGGTTGTGCGTAAACCCGACGCCCGCATCATGGAATTGTTGCGCAAGCGGGTGAAACGTTTCATCTGCCTTGATGAAAACACACCGTTGCCGGTGACGATAGAGTATGACACTCCGCACACGCTTGGGCACGACCGCATCGCGGCTGCAGTGGGTGCAACTACTTGTGCGCCGGGGCATGATGTGCTGATAGTGGATGCAGGAACCGCCGTGACGCTCGACATAGTGACAGCCGATTGCCGTTTCCTTGGCGGTAATATTTCGCCGGGATTGCATATGCGCTTTGAGGCGTTGAATAATTATACCAGCCGTCTGCCGTTGGTCGATTGCTCGGGTGAAGTGCCGTTGATAGGACACGACACCGTGACTGCCATTCGAGCCGGGGTCGTGGGCGGATTGGTGTCGGAAATAGAAAGTTACATCGACAAGATTGCGACCCGCATGGGTGACGGGCTGGCGGTGATATTCACCGGCGGCGATTGCAAGTTCCTTGCCTCGCAGGTGTCGCGTAAAGTGATGGTTGTCGATAACTTGCTTTCGATAGGACTAAACAGAATATTATCATATAATGAGAACATATAACAGATTGCTTATGGCCATTGCCTTGCTGTTGCCGTTGTTCACGGCTGCCGCATTGGCGCAAAACGGCGAGTCAAGCCCTTATTCGATGTTTGGCTTGGGCTCGTTGAGCGATTACACTTCGGGCGCGCAGCGTTCCATGGGAGGTGTGGGATATGCGATGAACAACGGGCGGCAAATCAATGTCAAGAACCCCGCATCGTATGCCCATTGCGACTCGTTGACTTTTTTACTTGATTTCGGTCTCGATTTTACCGGGTTGAAGATGAGCGAGAATGGCAATAGCGGCACAAATTTTGGCGGTGGGCTTGATTATGTGACCATGCAATTTCCGTTGAGCAAGACTGTCGGCGGTAGTATAGGTCTCATTCCTTATTCGTCGGTGGGCTATTCGTTTGGCTCTTCTACCGATGGCGAAGGTGACTCGCGTGGCGGTTCGGGAGGCATAAATATGTTGTATTTGGGCCTTTCTTATATGCCGTTCAAGAATTTTTCGATTGGTGCCAATGTGTCGTATAATTTCGGTTCGATAACTCATGACACGTATGCATCTTCTTCAAGTGACGGCAATACTCTTCAGTCGCTTTATGAGCGTAAACTTGAAATACGCGACTGGGGGATACAGTTTGGTGCTCAATACACCATCGATTTGAATGAGCGCAACAGCCTTACGCTTGGTGCCGTATATATTCCCCAAAAGTCGTTCCATGGTACGGCGCTTGCTTGTATGTATGATGTTAACAACAGCTCGGACATTGATACCGTGAGCAATGTGTCGATGAAGGATCGCTTTTCCTCTCCGGCGACATATGGCGGCGGTGTGGTGTGGAACCTTGATAACCGCTTGACCGTGGCTGCCGATTTCACTTATCAGAATTGGGCCGATGCCAAATATGAAAATTTGGCGAATTTCGAGAATGTGGTGTATGACAACCGTTGGAAAATTGCCGCGGGGGCTTCATTCACGCCCAATGTGCGTGGCAATTATTTGCAGCGCATGACTTATCGTGTGGGTGGACATTTTAATCATGATTATATAAAGGTGCTTGGTAACAATGTGCGCGATTATGGCGTGTCGGTGGGCTTCGGCTTGCCTGCTCCGTCAAGCAAGACGGTTATCAACATCGGTTTTGAATACAAGCATAGGGCTGCTTATCCCGATAATCTCATTTCGGAGAATTACTTCAACATCACGGTGGGAATTAATTTCAACGAGATGTGGTTCTGGCAGAACAAGATAAAGTGATGATGCATAAACAGGCCTGACGATAACCATATTGGAAAAAGCCCGTAACATATTTTTTGTATTTGTCGCTTGTTTCATTTTAATTGCTTGCCGCGACGAAGTAAAGAGCGTGGTGGAACACGCTACCGACCCGGAAACGACTCCCACCATGGCAACCGACAGTGTGCGCACTCTTGTGAGCGACTCGGGTATAACCAAGTATCGCATCACGGCGCAGACGTGGCTTATGTATGAGGAAGCTAAAAAACCGTTTTGGCGTTTCCCCGACGGATTGTTGCTTGAACAGTTTGATTCGGTGTTTGATGTGGTTGCTTCAATTATTTGCGATTCGGCTACTTATTTCAAGAACGACCAGTTATGGCGGCTTGATGGTAATGTTAACATAGAGACGGCGCGTCGTGAACTTATTCTCACTAATCAGTTGTTTTATTCACAACGGCGTAATGAGATTTATTCCGACTCGTTTGTGCATATTGAGAAAACCGACCGCATTATTGAAGGATATGGTTTCGTGTCGAATGACCGCATGACTACTTATACACTTGACAGCGTGAGTGGTATTTTCCCTATGGAACAGAAGAACAAGCAACGCCGCGATTCGGTGGCAGCCGACAGTGCGCAAGTTGATACTTTGGTTGCCGATAATTAGAAATTTCGATGGACAATGTGATTGTTGACAGTTTGCTCGATGCAGCAATCAAAGCTCCTTCGGGGCACAATGTGCAACCTTGGCTTTTCAGTGAGTTGCCCGGCGATGGCATTCTTGTGGAGCCCGATGTTTCACGCCGTCTTCCGGTGCTTGACCCGCAAGACAGGGAATTATATATATCTGTTGGGTGTGCCGTTGAGAATATGTGCGTGGCCGCCACCCGTTTTGGTTTGTCGGCCGAGGTGCGTGTTCGTGGCGATGGTAGTGGTGTAGAAGTATTTTTCAAGTGTGACGGTAATGTCGTTCCGTCGTTACTGGTACAGGCAATTGAGCGTAGGCACACGAATCGCAACAAGTATGACGGAACTGAAATACCTCGTTCGGTGATTGATTTGCTTTCGGTTTGCGGAGCTGATATTTATATGCGAGGCTCTATGCAATTTGAGGTGGTGAAAAATGGTATAATCGAGGCCGATAAAGTGATTTACGGAAATAGCCGGAGCAAAGACGAACTTTTGGAGTGTATAAGATACAATCGTCGGGAGTCCGATAATTTTATGGATGGGCTTGGGAATGACGTGCTCGGTATTCCCGATATGCCTGCATGGGTGTCGCGCATAGCAACCTCGTTGGCTTTGCGAGCCTCGATTCAGAGCAGGGGAGATATACGCAAACTCATGTCTTCGCCGGCTGTGGCAGCGTTTTATGCTCCTGATGATATTGCCGGTCGCATACAATGTGGTCGCAACCTTCAGCGCTTTTTGCTTACGGCCACTATGCACGATGTAGCTTGTGCTTTCATCGGTCAACCGTGTGAAGTGGAGAGTGTTGCAACCGGATTGGCTTCGCATTTGGATTTGCCATGCCGTCTGCAAGTGCTGTTGCGCATAGGTCATTCCGCACCGCCACTGGCTTATTCCCGTCGCCGGCCACTTGCCGAGTTCAAGAAATTTAAGTCTGTGACTTGATAGGTAATTGAGTAATTGCATAAATTAACGCCGTCGTCATGCAGGTTGTCCTCATGGGCGACGGCGTTTTCTTTTATAATACAGTTTTATTTGTAGGTTTCGGCTATGGATTGTACGGCGAGGAATATCTCTTTGTCGATGTCGCTAAGTTCCACATGGCGGCGAGCCATTACCCGGCGGGCAGTGTCGAAGAATTTTGTCATCGATACATCGGTGAAACCCGCAGTGGAGCCTTCGGAGAACGATGCCACGAAATTGCGTGGGAAACCTGCCCCGTGGATATTGACACCTACACCTATCACTGTGGCGGTGTTGAACATACAATTAATACCTGCTTTGGAATGGTCGCCCATTATTAGGCCGCAGAACTGTAGCCCGGTTTTAAGGAAGCGGTGGGCAGGATAGTTCCACAATTTAATTTCGGTGTAGTCGTTCTTCAGGTTCGATGCCGTTGTGCCGCCTCCTATGTTGCACCATTCCCCTATCACTGCGTTGCCAAGGAAGCCGTCGTGGGCTTTGTTGCTGTAACCTATCATTACCACGTTGTTGAGCTCTCCGCCTACTTTGCAATAAGGCCCGAGTGTGGTCGCTCCATATATTTTTGCTCCCATGTTGACTTGGCTGTGTTCGCAAGCAGCGAATGGGGCGCGAATGCATGAGCCTTCCATTATTGTGGCATCTTTCCCGATGTATATCGGGCCGTTTGTCACGTTGATTATGGCTCCTTCTATGCTGGCTCCTTCTTCTATGAAGTATTTCGACGAACCGTCATCAAATTCGTGGTCGCCGATTAAGCGATTGGTCGGGCTTAGTGATTGTGATTTGCGTCCTGAAGCAAGACGATGGAAGTCGAGACGTAATTGTTCGTCGTTATGCAGGAATATGTCATACAGCCAGTGCAACTGCTTTGGTTCTTCGTTGTAGGTTGCTGTTGATGCAAATTGTTTTTTGTCAAAGTCTTCCATTGTGCCCCTGAATGCTATCAGTTGTTTCGATGGAGACAATAAGGCAGCTCCTTTGTCAAGGTTAAAAATGGCTTCAACTAATGTGTCGCATGGGTATATGTGACCTGCAATAAAGTAGTTTTCATCAGTTATTGTTGTCGGGAATTTCTTCATCAGATATGGATCGACAAGTGAACTGAATTCGGCATCTTTGATGAAATACTGCCATTTTTCGTAAATTGTGGTTATACCAACCCTGATATAGGATATCGGTCTTGTGTAGGTGATCGGCAGCAGGTTCATGTGCATTGCCGGGTCGTCAAAGATGATAATATTCTTCATAAAATAAATTGAATTTAGGTATTTGTGGAGAGGGCGAAGAATTTGTTTATTCTTCGTGCTTTCGGCGCAAAGTTAACGCAAATTTGCGAAAATAAAGAAGAAAATAATTGTAAAATGTAACGCTTGCGTACTGCTGTTTTATTGTAGCGGAAATGTTGCGTTTTGCATATTATATATGAATTAAATTGTTTGAGGATTATGTTTGATATGATATTGGTGTTGTAATGAGGTGATTTTTGGCGTCTTGTTTGTTAAATACAGTTAACGGTTTTGTGCTATATTTGGGGGGATTGTGTTTCCGGAGGAGTGTAAATATGTTTTATGGCATAAAAACGGGAAAAATTTTTGTGATTACATGGTGTTGTGGTGCAGGCAGTTAGTGAAAAAGTGTAAATTTTTTCTGAAAAAAGTTTGGGAAAAATTTGGTTTTAAGGGAAAAATGGTAGTACCTTTGCA
>CALUMH010000019.1 GCA_944321685.1 uncultured Muribaculaceae bacterium | reverse complement strand
AAAGTATCCGCAACGCCTGTTTATGGGCATTGCGGACATGAATTTTTCGCCTTATTGTTTTTTAGCGGACACCAATATTATTAAATATACGGCAATAAACCTCCTCACAATCCTTTTGACATAAAATATGGCGCAAATATACCCAAATTTCAAGCACATACTCCATCAAGCCGACAAAAATACCTAACACAAGGCATTTCATACCAATACAACGACTAAATATTAAACCACACAGCATCTTCCTGCAACTCCTCATGAAAACGACATTGCAATTTCCCCTTGCTTACCCCCCCCTATATTTCTAACCACGCACAAACAGCAAAAAGTTTTTTTGAAAAATATCCGCAAAAATTTGCACATATCAAAAAAGCGCACTACCTTTGCACTCGCAATCGGGGAAACAACGGTTGCATACATGATCTCAAAAAGGTGCGGTAGTTCAGCCTGGTTAGAATACATGCCTGTCACGCATGGGGTCGCGGGTTCGAGTCCCGTCCGCACCGCAAGTCCGCTTCAACATTCACTTTGAAGCGGACTTTTGTGTTATACACACCCAGCGATTTTTCGGACTGACCCACAATTCCGGAAACCGCCCATACGAAGGGATTTCTGAAACTCTTCCCTCAATACTTCCTTACTATCTGAATTTATGCCATGAAACAAAGGATATTCATTGAAGGATAACGGCATGATATGGAAATTGCCTACTTGGACTTCGGTCACTTCTCTGAGGATGGGAACGGATATGCGAAGGTCTTCTATTTTGAAGGTTACACGTGCGGGAATTGTTGAATACCGGCAAAATTACTGCTATCATTCATGGCAGCATAACCGGCAACCTTAAATCGCTGATTGCTTTTTGTAGATTTTCCAAAAAACGGGAAGCGTGTGCGCCGTCCATCTGTGTATGGTGGAACTGAAAAGAGACTGTCAATGTCCGCTTCCACCAATGCCGCTTGTATTTACCCCAAATCAAAAACGGATTATTGAATACGCCGCTATACATACCTACTGCCCCGTCTATCTCATATTGTGCAAGAGCCGATGTACCAATCACCATGCTATCCGTCAAGTCATGATTTTGGCAACTTTCTGCAACTTGCCCGGTAAGTCGCAAATAATCCTCATTGAATTGTCTCAAATCATCGGAGAAAGGAATATCACAGGAACTCACTTCGCCTTCCCTATTGACCACAATGGTACAAACTGCAAGGTTATCATATTGCATCAATTTCTTGCCAACCGGCAGCATATAAAATTCCTTGATGCCGCTTGCCGCCCGTCCGATGCACCAGCACATCAGCATATTGAACTTTAATCCGGTCCGCTTGCTTATCCTTACAAGACGAGTAACATCGATTGTCTTGAAGAAAGTGAGCATGGGCATAGGCGCATTCATCCACATCTCAAATGCGTAGGCGCGGGAAGTTTCTTTCGGATTTATTTCTTTCATCAGTTACTGTCGATGTTAATCAGGTTTATGCATTTCCGGCCTTCAGGCAATGGAAGATTAGAGTTTCATGCGAGGGAATGCGTCGATGAAACTGCCGGGGGTGATATTAATGACTTTTGTGTGGCAATGGTCGGCGTAACGGGCTATAGTGAAGTATGATTTGAAAGCCACATAGAAGCTGTACATGATGGTATGTAGCGGATAGTGCATGTATTCGGTGTTGATGCGCCGCACCTCGCGGTCATCTTCTTTATAGAAATGTGGTTGCACCGACACAACATTGTTATCGTCATCGACCGACAGTGTACGTGTCCACGAGTGGTCGGCTCCGGCAATGTAAATTTGCTTGTACCCCATTCCGATAGCCATCATTATCGACGGGATAAGCACATTGCGTGGCCGAGGCATTCCAAGTCCCATGTCGAAGCACAGGTTCTCGAATGCCGGGAAGCCTTCGATCGGCGTGGTATTGTATCGGGCTATGGTAAGATGCGGATTTTCTGGCAGTTGCGGCAATTTTGCGCGAGAAGGAACGAAAAGCGTCATGTCGTGGTCGATACCGGCTATGCTGCCCCACAACTTGGCAACGTTGGGTTGGTCGAGAGCCTTGAAGAAATGGTTGTCGGCAAGCAAGTAATAGCGCGGGCGTAATTGCTTGAACAGTGGTGTGCAGGCTGCAAAATTGACTGCCAACAGGTCGCGGGCGGCAAGGAAATCGGCCGACCGTGCCACTGTATCATTGAGCGACGGGCCGTTTCCCAATATCACTATTCCGCGGGCAAGGCTTTCATCATCGGGTTTTATACGCTTGGTACACCATCTTGACTGCAACAGTATTTTCAAGATGCCAAGCAACGACCGGCACAATTGAGTGATGAATGTCTGTATTTTTTCCATATGTGTTTCTCTGTAGAGATGTGGCGAGCCGCGTCACAAAAAAATTACATATTAAAGAAAAGTCTTCGGCATGCCGCCCATTATAGTTCATCGAGTTCTTCGCCAGTACGTTCCATTATATTGGCAGCCAGGTTGTCGGCCGACTGTATGATGCTCACAAGCGGATACAGTTTCTTTGACGTATCGAAGCAACGCTGGTCTTCAAAGCTGTTCATGTTTATTCCCCAGGCTCCCATATGCCAACGGATGGCAAGCATCTCATCGTCACTCATTTCAAGTCCGCTGCACAGCAACAATATCACCGACTTCTCACCATGCCCCATGGGGAAATTTTTATAAGATATTTTATAGCCTTCACTGTCTTCCCATTGCCCGATGGCATTTTTGCGTTTTTTCACCGAGCGTACATAAATGTCGCTTTTGCACACATCGTGCAAAAGGCTTGCAATAATCACGCTGTCACGACCCACCTCTTTTTCGATTCCTGGTTCAAGCGTTTTCATGCCTTCCCATACCGCCATGGCGGCCCGGCATGTGTTAAGCGAATGCAGCACAAGCCCACCCTCGGTATTAAGGTGATGCCCTGCCGATGCCGGAGCCGTAAAGAAGCCCATCTCTTCAAGGCTGTCTATAACATCGTCCACACCGTTGCGTCCGGTTGAGCGCAACAGTTCTATAAATTCCTCTTTATTCTTGTTTATGTCCATTTCTGTGTAACTATTTGCCAACAAAGTTACTGAATATAGCCGGAATAACGTAAATAGGATACCGACAAATTCAAATCAAGACAAATTACACGATGAATAATGACACAAGAAAAGATTTGTGTTATGTGAACTGTATTTGTTCTTAACTGAACATCAGGCGAATGCGGCGCAAGAAGCGATAGGTGTAATAGTGGGCTTTCTCAGGTTCGGGTTGTCGCACAAGGTGCTCAATTGTAACATCTATGTTATTGACCCAAAATATAAAACGGCTGTCGGGGGTGTATTCACCGGCAAAGTCGAGCAATTTACCAAGTTCAAAATCGTTGCTTACAATACCGGCACCTGCAAGCATGGCATCATGTGCATTGCATTCCTGCTCGATGTGAGCCGGAACCATAAGTATGGGTTTGCCCATATACATGGCTTCGCATATCGACTCGAAACCGGCCGTGCTGGCATAGGCACGGCATCCGGCCATCTGTTCAAGGAATACTTTGTCGTCGAGCCTATGGAACATGAGCGTGTCGTCCATCTTTTTTACTTTTTCTTCACCCCGGCGGTCCCAAAAGAAGCGTAACGGAACTTCAGGGCAGGCTTTATGCCACTCCATTACCTGCTCGGCAAAGCCGGAATTGACCATATACCCCAGCACATAATCACCTTGCGTTGACGATTGTTGCAGGGCTTCACGGCGCAACAGCGGCGGTACCACATAGATGTGTTGCTGCACATCGTCGGGCATTCGGCGGAACGAAAGAGCCAACAAGCGGTTGGCGCCTATCGATGTTATGCGCGTGAACATCTTGAGCATTTCGAGCGAAAGGCGGTTGACACGTGGGAACTCGAAGTCTCGGTGCAAGAACAAATATTGGTGGCCTATGCAGATTTGAGTGGCCCGCGGACGGCAAAACAAATAAGTGAGTCCTGTGAGAAGTTCATAGAAATTGACCACCACATCGGCTCCCGACTGCCTGATGCGGCGATTGATGAAAGCGATGCTGCGGATGAACGCCGGCAAGCGTAAGATATTGTAGGCGATGCTGCGCCCGAGTTTGTTGCGTCGGTTAGCCGGAGTGGGCAGGAAATTAGGACTTTCAAACCTTAACAGCGGAGCTTTCAGGCGACGTCCGAAAAATTCGGGCAATTCTCGTTGGCTGCTTTGCCCCACAAGCACTTCCACCACTTCATGCCCCTGCCCGGTGAGGTGCTTTTCGAGTGTGAGAGCCTGTGTAAGATGTCCGCGGCCTTCGCCTTGTACTATGAACAAAAATTTCATGATGCTGCAATGGTTATAATTTGTGCTTCGACCCTGTCGTCTTGCGAAAGGTCGGCGGCAATGTCGGTATAATAAAGCACATTCCAGTTTCCATCCTCGTCTTCGGTCAAAGCCGACATGGTTTCCACCCAGTCGCCCGAATTGAGGTAATGAACACCTTCGTAATAAGTGTTGTCGGGGTGGTGTATGTGCCCGCAGATAATTCCGTCGTATTTCCTTGCCCGTGCAAACTCGGCAAGAGTGTGTTCAAAGTCGGAGATGTAGTTAACCGCCGACTTCACTTTCTGTTTCACTTGTTGCGAAAGAGAATAGTATGGTTTTCCTTGCCGTGCGCGCCAACGGTTGTAAAAACTGTTGAACGACAACAGGAAAGTATATCCAACGTCGCCAAGCAGGGCAAGCCATTTCATTTGTGTGGTCACACGGTCGAATATGTCGCCGTGGGTGACAAAGTAACGCCGTCCCCGGCTTTCAAGCTCATATTCGCGCACGATACTCAGGTTGTAAAATGTGAGCGGAGCCAGCCCGTCGAGGAAATCATCGTGGTTACCACGCACATACACCACTTGAGTGTTTTTTCGTTCCATCATTCTCATCAAGATTTTAAAGAAACGGGTATGGTATGGCTGCCACTTGCGCATTCCGCTTTTCTTCAAGTGCCAACCATCGATGATGTCGCCGTTAAGAATGAGGAGACTGCAATCCACATTGCTCAAGAAGTGGCACACTTCATCGGTTTTGGAGTGCGATGTTCCAAGATGGATGTCCGATAAAACGATGGTTCGATAATACTTTCTCTCTTCCATTGTAGGCGCTTTTTGTTCTAAACGTCACAAAGATATGGTGCAAATATAACAATTTCGTTGCGTTTATGTGATGTTTCGGTAACAAATATTTTATTCGCCAAAGTCGGGAACGGCATTTTGTAAATTGTCATTTTTCGCACATAAAGTTGTACTTTTTTCAAATAGGGTGTTAAAATTGACATTTACGGCATAATTTTAAACGGATAAGCCCTATATTTGCACGATTTAATTATTGACCGCGGCAAATGTTAATGGTAGCAGGCCGGGGCACAATGGCAAAAAACTGTGTTTATTGTGCCGGTGTAATGCCAACCTGTGGAGGTTGCAGATGAACAGGCCATAATGGCCCAACGACGACATTGAGATTTTTATGAATTTGGAAATAATTTTGGTTTTGGCAGCACTTGTGGCTATGCTTGCGGCATTGATTGCCGACAAGCAACGGCCGGGCATGATACTGTTTTCGGTAGTCGTGTTCTTCTTGTGCTGCCGCATCATATCGCCGCGCGAACTGCTCGAAGGGTTCAGCAACAAGGGTATGATTACCGTGGCCTTGCTATTCCTCGTCAGCGAAGGTGTGAGACAGTCGGGAGCATTGAGCCAGTTGATTAAGAAGATTTTGCCTGAAGGACGAACATCGGTATGGAAAGCCCAATTGCGTATGTTGCCCGCCATAGGTTTCATATCGGCTTTCCTGAACAATACCCCTGTAGTGGTTATTTTCGCGCCCATCATCAAGCGGTGGGCACAGGCGGTGGGATTGTCGGCGACAAAATTCCTCATTCCGCTGTCCTACGTCACCATTCTTGGCGGCTTGTGTACATTAATCGGCACATCGACCAACCTTGTGGTGCATGGCATGATGATTGAGGCCGGATATGAAGGCCTGAGTATGTTTGAACTGGCATGGGTGGGCATTCCCATCACAGTCATAGGTATCACATACATAATGCTTGTTTCAAAACGATTGCTGCCCAACGAACGGCGCAGCCCCGAAATAGCGGAAGACGAAGAGGAACGCACCGAGAACTTGCACCCCGTGGAAGTGGTGCTGGGACCGCGTTTTCCCGGCATCAACAAGACGCTTAAAGATTTTGACTTCAAGCGGCATTACGGAGTGGAAGTGAAAGAGATAAAACGCGGCGGGAAAGCCATTACCTCACGTATCGAGAAAACCCGCCTATACGAAGGCGACACGTTGGTGCTGCTTGCCGACGATTCTTTTGTCGATGCATGGGGCGAGTCGTCGGTGTTCCTGATGATTGCCAACGGCAAAGATGCCATACAGCAACCCAAGCGCAGCAAACGCGCATTTGTGCTTACGCTTACTATACTCATGATTATAGGAGCAACCGTTGGTGAGTTGCCCATAACCAAGGAGATGTTCCCGGGGATAAACCTTGATATGTTCTTTTTTGCAGCCGTCACCACGGTGATTATGGCATGGACCAATACTTTCCCTGCCCGCAAGTACACCAAGTTCATTTCATGGGACATATTGATTACGATAGCTTGTGCTTTTGCCATAAGCAAGGCGATGACCAATTCGGGGCTTGCCGACTTGATTGCCAATTTCATAATAGGGCTTAGCCGGGATTACGGCCCGTATGTGTTATTGGCCATCTTGTATGTAATTACCAATATAATTACCGAATTGATAACCAACAACGCTGCAGCTGCACTTGCCTTCCCGCTCGCGTTGTCGATTGCCACACAGCTCGGGGTAGATCCCACACCGTTCTTCATCGTTATATGCGTTGCGGCATCGTCAAGTTTCACATCTCCCATCGGATACCAAACCAACCTCATCGTGCAAGGTATAGGCAACTACAAGTTCACCGACTTCGTGCGCATAGGTCTGCCGCTCAATATAATCGTGTTCCTGATATCGATATTTTTGATACCGCAGATATGGCCTTTTGAATTTTAATCTTTTAAGATAATGGAAAATAGCAATAATAACATATATCCTGTATTCGACAAGATGCTTGGCCGTGCCGACAAGGAGGCATTGTTGGGGCAACGTGGGCTTATGATTTGGTTCACCGGACTTAGCGGTTCGGGAAAAAGTACCGTGGCAATAGCCCTTGAACGCGAATTGCAACGGCGCGGAATACTGTGCCGGCTGCTCGATGGCGACAACATACGCACCGGCATCAACAACAACCTTGGATTCAGCGAGGCCGACCGCATGGAAAACATCCGCCGCATTGCCGAGGTGGCAAAACTGTTTGTCGATACGGGCATTGTCACTATTGCGGCTTTTATAAGTCCGTTGCGGCAAATGCGCCGAATGGCTGCCGACATCATCGGTCATGATGACTTTATGGAAGTGTATGTGAGCACTCCCATCGAGGAATGCGAACGGCGCGATGTGAAGGGGTTGTATGCACGCGCACGGCGCGGAGAGATAAAGGATTTCACCGGTGTATCGGCTCCGTTCGAGGCACCCGAAACCCCGGCACTCACACTCGACACATCGCGGTTGCCGTTGCAACAGTCGGTCAAGGAAGTGCTGCAACTTATATTACCCAAGATTAACAAGGAAAAATAAAATAATGGAAGAGAGTTATAAGCTAAGCCACTTGAAAGAACTCGAAGCCGAGTCGATACACATAATTCGTGAAGTGGCAGCCGAATTTGAAAATCCGGTGATGCTTTACAGCATCGGCAAAGATTCCAGTGTGATGGTACGCCTCGCCGAGAAGGCTTTTTATCCCGGCAAAGTGCCGTTTCCGTTGATGCACATCGACTCGAAGTGGAAATTCAAGGAAATGATACAATTCCGCGACGAATATGCCAAGAAATATGGCTGGAACCTTATCGTGGAAAGCAACATGGAAGCCTTCCGTGCCGGTGTGGGGCCGTTCACGCACGGCAGCAAGGTGCATACCGACTTGATGAAGACGCAGGCGTTGCTGCACGCGCTCGACAAGTATAAATTTGACGCTGCTTTTGGCGGCGCACGGCGCGACGAAGAGAAGTCGCGTGCCAAAGAACGCATTTTCTCGTTCCGCGACCGTTTCCACCAGTGGGATCCAAAGAACCAACGCCCCGAACTGTGGGATATTTACAACACCCGCATACACAAGGGCGAGAGCATAAGGGTGTTCCCGCTTAGCAACTGGACCGAACTTGACATTTGGCAATACATACGCCTTGAAAACATTCCCATCGTGCCGCTTTACTTTGCCAAAGAGCGTCCGGTGGTGGAAATCGACGGCAACCTGATAATGCCCGACGATGACCGTCTGCCCGAAAAGTACCGCGACAAGATACAGATGAAAATGGTGCGTTTCCGCACCCTTGGCTGCTGGCCGCTTACCGGTGCCGTGGAAAGCAATGCCGACACCATCGAAAAGATTGTGGAGGAGATGATGACAACCACCAAGAGCGAACGTACCACGCGCGTAATCGACTTTGACCAGGAAGCCAGCATGGAGCAGAAAAAGCGCGAAGGATACTTTTGATAATTGACAAGCATCAATTGTAAAAAAATCATGAAAGAAAAATGGCAAACGATAAAGATATAAATAACAATGAATTGCCAATTGCCGGCAACCAATTGTCAATTAAAGAGTTTCTTGATAAAGACGAGAAGAAGGACTTGCTGAGATTTTTGACGGCAGGCTCGGTTGATGATGGCAAATCAACATTGATCGGGCACCTGCTGTATGACAGCAAGAAGATATATGAAGACCAGCTTGTGGCCCTTAAACGCGACAGCAAGCGAATGGGTAACGCCGGTGACCACATCGACTATGCCTTGCTGCTCGATGGGTTGAAAGCTGAGCGCGAACAAGGTATTACCATCGATGTGGCTTACCGTTATTTTTCAACCAATAATCGCAAATTCATTATCGCCGACACTCCGGGGCATGAACAATACACTCGCAACATGATTACCGGCGGTTCCACGGCCAACCTTGCCGTGATACTGGTTGACGCACGGCTTGGCGTAATCACGCAGACGCGCCGGCACACTTTCCTTGTGTCGCTGCTCGGCATTAAGCACGTGGTGCTGGCTGTAAACAAGATGGACCTGGTTGACTTCTCGGAGGCGCGTTTCAACGAGATTGTTGCGGAATACATGAAGTTTATCGGCCAATTGGGTATTCCCGATGTGACTTGCATCCCGCTTTCGGCTCTTGAAGGCGACAATGTGGTTGAAAAGTCAGCACGCACACCATGGTACCACGGCAAGACGCTGCTCGATTACCTTGAAACAGTGGAAATCGACAACGACCATAACCTTACCGATTTCCGCTATCCCGTGCAATATGTTTCCCGGCCCAATCTCGACTTCCGCGGCTTTTGTGCAAAAGTGGCATCGGGAGTGGTGCGTAAAGGCGACGAAGTGGTGGCCCTGCCATCGGGCAAGCGGTCGCACGTGAAAAGCATCGTCACCTATGACGGTGAACTTGATTACGCATTCCCGCCGCAATCAGTTACCTTGACGCTTGAGGATGAAATCGACGTGTCGCGCGGTGATATGCTCGTGCATCCCGACAACATGCCATTCATGGGACGCAATTTCGAGGCCATGCTGGTGTGGATGGACGAGGATGTGATGGATGCCAACAAGTCGTTTTTCATAAAGCAGACCACCAATACAAGCCGAGCCCATATCGGCAGCATTAAGTATAAGGTGGACGTGAACACAATGGAGCACTTGTCGGTGGAAAATGGGCGACTTACAAAGGAGACCGAACCGTTGCAACTCAATCAGATTGCCCGTGTGGTAATAACCACTGCGAGGGAGCTTTTCTTCGACCCGTTCAAAAAGAACAAGGCCACAGGGTCGTTCATCTTGATTGACCCCATAACCAATAATACCAGTGCAGTGGGTATGATTATCGACAAAATCGACGACAAGGATATGCTTACAGATGCCGACTTGCCAACTCTCGATTTGCCCAAACTGGGTATCGCTCCCGAGCATTACGATGCAGTGGAGCGTGCGGCGCGAGAACTTTACCGCCAAGGCATTGAGGTGAAAATAATCAAGTAAATTGTACACACGGAATGGGACTTATCGATTTCAATAAATTGCCTGTAAACACCCTTGTGGGTGCCGACTGGAAAACGTTCAAGAGAATTACCGCCGGACGCACCGTGGAAAGCGGGTATAAAACCAAATATGTGCTCACCAAGGGGGTGTGCCGCCTGATGTCTTTATTTGCCTCGATGCAAGACAACCGTTACGACAAGTTGCTTCGCGACAAACCGCTTGAACACGCTCCGGTGTTTATACTTGGGCATTGGCGCAGTGGTACCACATTTGTTCACAACGTGCTTGCCTGCGACAAGCATTTCGGCTACTGCACCACCTATCAGACGGTGTTCCCTCACCTGATGATGTGGGGGCAACCGTTCTTTAAAAAGACCATGAGTTGGCTCATGCCCGACCATCGGCCTACCGACAACATGGAACTTGCCGTCGATTTGCCGCAAGAAGAGGAATTCGCTCTCAGCAACATGACACCGTGCAATTACTATAACTTTTGGTTCTTCCCGAAACACATGCAGGAATATGCCGAAAAATACCTGCTGATGAACGACATCATCGATGCCGAGTTGCGAGAGTTTGAACAGGTGTTCACCAAGCTGATTAAAGTATCGTTGTGGAACACGGGCGGAACGCAATTCTTAAGCAAGAATCCTCCGCACACCGGCCGCGTTAAGGAATTGGTGAAGATGTTCCCCGATGCCAAGTTCATTTACCTGATGCGGAACCCTTACACGGTGTTTGAAAGTACACGCAGCTTTTATGGCAATACCATCAAGCCGCTCATGTTGCAATCGATAAGCGATGAGGAACTTGAGCGGAACATTCTGTCGGTGTATGCCAAGTTATATCATAAATACGAGGCCGACAAGGCTTGTATCCCGGCCGGGAACCTGATAGAAGTGAAATTCGAGGATTTCGAGGCCGATGCAATGGGAATGACCGAGAAAATATACCGGACACTCAATTTGCCCGGTTTTGAAGAAGCGCGTCCTGCCATTGAGGCTTATGTGGGCGGCAAGAAAGGATATAAAAAGAACAAATACAAATATGACGACCGAACGGTGCAACTGGTACAAGAGAATTGGGGCTTTGCACTGCAAGATTGGGATTATCATCTTTAAATAAGGCCGTGAGAAGGAATTGCATTATGAAAGCATTAAAACAAATCATGACTTTGGCGTTGCTGTTATGCAGCGGCATGGCTTTTGCCCAACCGGGTGTTTACATGATAAATTACGGCGACATGGACCACTGGGTGGATCGCCAAGTCAAGGAATCGGGCATTATTGGTGGCGAAACAAAGCACGTGTGGGCAATAGGCCCCACAATGACCATCGAAGGGGATGAAGCCTATACCAACAAGGGCGGTTCGCCTTGGGGCTCATCTAATGTGATGGCAAAAGTGGTGGGAATTACCAAAACCAACACTTCGGTCTTCCCTGAAAAGCGTGGTGACGGTTATTGTGCGCGCTTGGAGACACGTATGGAGAAGGTGAAAGTGCTGGGGCTTATCAATATGGAAGTTCTTGCGGCAGGGTCGATTTTCCTGGGTAATGTGCATGAACCGATTAAGGGCACCAAAAATCCGCAAAAGATGCTTAACTCGGGAATCCCGTTCACCAAGAAGCCACGGGCTGTCATGTTTGACTACAAGGTGCAAATGTCTCCCCGGCTCAACCGCATCAAATCGACCGGTTTTGGCGGCAAAGAGGAGATTGCCGGGCGCGACTTGCACGAAGTGAACCTGTTTCTGCAACGTCGTTGGGAAGATGCCAACGGAAACCTGTTTGCCGAGCGCATCGGCACGATGGTGGTTCGGTTCAGCAAAGATTGCGATTGGCAGAATAATGCCGAGTTTACCATACTTTATGGCGACATAACCGAGGACCCGTCATACGACGAAAGCATGATGGGGCTGAACTCCACGGTGCGCTATGGAGTGAACAGCGAGGGTGAAAGCGTTCCTATACAGGAGGTCGGCTGGGGCGACCCCGACGATACCCCCACCCACCTGCAACTGCAATTCACGGCCAGCCACGGCGGTGCCTACATAGGCTCGCCCGGCAATATCCTGTGGATTGACAATGTGAAACTCGTATATTAATATTCGTGCAATGGAAGATTTATTGGAATAACTGTTGAATTATGCAGCCGAGGCCCTTGACAGCCTACACGATTAATGTGGATGAAACGCTTGCCAGGGTTTCCGATGCGCTGCAATCGGCATTAGATAAGTTGCCGAATTCCAATATTGAAATAACCGACGACGTGAAAGATACACTCATGGCACAAATTGCCGATGCCGTGGGCGGTGCCCTCGAAACGATTTTGGCCAACCTTGAAGCCTTGTCTAATCTTGACGGTATGAACTTTGGCGCGTCGGCAGGCGAAACTTTCACACAAGTCGATACAAGTTCGGGTTCCGGAAGCCAAATATCGTTTTGCTCTATCGGCTGCTGGGATAAGACTATACCAATTCAAAATTCGACCCGAAATCGTCGCCACGGATATCTATACCGGAATACGTTGCCGAAGAAAATCTCTTGTCGATGCGCAACCTTGCCGACATAAGGCTTGACACTCCTGAATGGGAGGGGCTTGAATGCGTGGCCGACATTATATTGGCCGGACTGAAAGTTTCGGCTGAAATTTATGGAATACCTGATATTTACAAGCAATACCGCAAGCAGCAATGGATGTCGCTGTTGGGCGATATTGCAAAAGTCACATTGAAAATATCACGTTTTACCAATTAGACGCCCCTTGCCCCCATTTCAAAACGGCCATTAGGATTTGAGCAAAGAACCGTGCAGTTGCAGCACTGCACGGTTCCATTGTTATTCTAATTGTGGCTGGTTAGGTGACGTTGCAAAAATGACAAATAAAAAGCAGCAACCACATCGGCTGCTGCTTTGTGACCCCGGAGAGGCTCGAACTCTCGACCCAATGATTAAGAGTCATTTGCTCTACCAACTGAGCTACGGAGTCATTAGTTTGTTGATTTCGGTTGCAAAGGTACGCACTTTTTCGGACATACCAAATTTTTTGGCGAAAAAATTCAAAAAAAGTGCAATAGTCATGATATATGGCATCGAGGTAAGAAAATATCGTTATATTTGTAGCATTGAAAATCATTTGATTACACTTGTTTAAACCATGATAAGAAAACTTATACCTACGTTTTTATTTTTAGGACTGCTTGCCGTGGTAACGTCGTGTGGAAGTGATTACACACTCGATGCAAGCAGGGTGACAGTGAAAATTTCTCATGAGAAGCCAGGCGATGCACGTATGGTGCGGTTGCAGGTGGTGGGAGAAAAGATAATAAGAGTCTCGGCTACTCCCGATGGCGCATTTGCCGACCCGGCGAGCCTTGTGGTACTGCCGCAACAAGGAACCACTGAATTTACCGTATCGCAAGACAACGACACAGTGACTGTGGCAACGTCGTACATCAATGCTTCGGTGGCGACTACCACCGGTGAAGTGTGGTTTACCGATACCGATGGCAACTTGTTGTTACGGGAGCAAATCGACGGCGGAAAGCATTTTACGCCAATCGAGGCGGGCGGTACTCGCGGTTACACGATAAGGCAGGTGTTTGAATCGCCCGACGACGAGGCTTTTTACGGGCTTGGGCAGCACCAGTCGGACGAATTCAATTATAAGGGCAAGAGCGAAGAACTTTACCAGTACAATACCAAGGTATCGGTTCCGTTTGTGGTCTCAAGCAAAAAGTACGGTTTGCTGCTCGACAGCTATTCGCTGTGCCGTTTCGGTTCTCCCGACGGGTACAAGCAGCTTGGCGAGATATTCACGCTTTACGACAAGCAGGGGCTTGAAGGTGCGTTGACGGGTGTGTATGCGGCAGCCGACAGCGCAACCGTTGCCGTGTTGGAGCGCAGGGAAGATTCTATATGTTTCGACCATCTCGTGCGGCATGATTTGTCGAAGGTGGAAGGGCTGCCCGACGGTTTCCCGATGAATGGGGCAACAATCACCTACGAAGGCATGATAGAGCCGTCCGAGGGTGGCGAATACAATTTTAAATTGTACTATGCAGGCTATGCCACAGTATATATCGATGGTAAGAAAGTTGTACCCACTCGATGGCGCACGGCATGGAATCCCAATAGTTACAAGTTTGCCGTTGACTTGCAAGGCGGTCGCCGCGTACCGGTGCGCATCGAGTGGCAACCCGACGGAGATGTGTCGTATTGTGCATTGCAGGCTATGCCGCCGGCCACAGCCGAGGAGCGCGGTCGCCAATCGTGGTGGAGCGAGATGAGCAAACAATTAGATTATTATTTCATTGCCGGAGACAACCTCGACGAAGTGATAAGCGGTTATCGCACTCTTACCGGGAAATCGCCCATCATGCCCAAGTGGGCCATGGGTTACTGGCAGAGCCGGGAACGCTACATTACGCAAGATGAGGTGTTGGCAACCTTCAAGGAGTTCCGCGAACGGCAAATTCCCATCGACAATATCGTGCTTGACTGGATGCACTGGCCCGAGGACGGATGGGGCAGCCATCGCTTCGACCCCGACCGTTTCCCCGACCCCAAAGCAATGGTCGATTCCATCCATGCCATGAACGGCAAGCTGATGATTTCGATTTGGCCGAAGTTTTACACTACTACCGAACATTTCAAACAATTCGACCGTAACGGGTGGATATATCCCCTGTCGGTGACCGACAGTCTGCGCGACTGGGTGGGGCCAGGTTACACTTATGGTTTCTACGATGCCTATTCGGCCGATGCCCGTCGGCTCTTCTGGAAACAGATAGAAGAGTGTTATTATCCGCTCGGAATAGACGCATGGTGGATGGACGCGAGCGAACCCAACATACGTGACTGCACCGACATGCAATATCGCAAGGACCTGTGTGGCCCGACGGCACTTGGCAGCTCGACCGAATATTTCAATGCCTACGCCCTGATGAATGCCCAAGGCATATATGAAGGTTTGCGCAACGCCGACCCCGACCGCCGGGTGTTCCAACTTACGCGTTCCGGTTTTGCCGGGCTGCAACGCTATGCCGCGGCAACATGGAGCGGCGACATTGCTTCGCGGTGGGAAGACTTAAAGGCCCAGATTTCGGCTGGGCTGAATTTTTCGATATGCGGCATACCTTACTGGACGATGGATATAGGCGGTTTCTGTGTTGAAAACCGATATGTGGAAGCACAGGCCGAATGGGAAAAGACCCACAAGGCCAATACCGACATGGCCGAATGGCGCGAGCTTAACACTCGCTGGTTCCAATTCGGGGCTTTCTGCCCGTTGTTCAGATCGCATGGCCAGTATCCCTACCGCGAGCCGTGGGCAATTGCACAAGACGATTCCACCACATATAAATCGATGGTATATTACACGCAATTGCGTTACAGGCTTATGCCATACATCTACACACTTGCCGGAATGACGTGGCACGACGATTACACCATCATGCGGCCTCTTATAATGGATTTCACCGGCGATTCGGCAGTGGCCGACATAGGCGACCAGTATATGCTGGGACCGTCGATAATGGTGTCGCCTGTGTATGAATACGGTGCTCGTTCCCGCAAGGTATATTTGCCGCAGTGTGCAGGTTGGTATGATTTTTACACCGGCAATTACATCAAACCGGGACAAACAATAGAATCACCTGCCCCATATGAGCGGATACCGCTTTACATCAAGGCCGGGTCGATTGTGCCGGCAGGGCCTGCCATACAGCACACCGCTCCCGCCGCCGGCACCGACGACAACACCATACGCCTGTTTGTGTATGAGGGAGCCGATGCGCACTTCGACTTGTATGAAGACGACGGCGTAAGTTACGATTATGAGCGTCGCCATTATTCGGTGATACCCATCACTTACAGCGAATCGTCAAAAACATTGACAATAGGCGAGCGCAAAGGCTCGTATGAAGGTATGCTTCGCGACCGCAACTTCATTGTGGTACCGGTGGGCGGCAGTCACCCGCGTCCGTTTGATCCCGATGCCGACGGTGCAGTGATAAAATACACCGGTCGTGAAGTAACGGTGAAAGCGATGTAGTTTCCTTACAGCATAATTCCGGCGTGGCATTTGCCATACCGGAATTATTTTTAAGGATTTATTTCATAATAAATTGTTGGAATGCGGTGTTTTTTGTCTAATTTTGCGGCGATTTATCTTGCCCATGCGGCACAACCCACTGTAAAATAACCTTGTAAATGGGAGAAGATAAATCACTTCATTTTTCAGTCTTACACACACTCTTAAAAGGTGCACGATATTCATATGCCAAACAACTTAGTAATAGTCGAGTCTCCGGCAAAAGCCAAGACAATTGAAAAATTTTTGGGCAAAGATTTCAAAGTTATGTCGAGTTACGGTCACATTCGCGACCTGCACAAGAAAGATTTCAGCATCGACACCGCCCATGGTTTCAAACCCATATATGAAATACCGGCCGAAAAAAAGGAACTTGTCAAGGAGCTGAAGAAAGCAGCCGCAGCCGCCGACATGGTGTGGCTGGCTTCCGATGAAGACCGTGAGGGGGAGGCTATTGCCTGGCACCTGTATGAGGTGTTGGGGCTTACGCCCGAAAAAACGCGGCGCATAGTGTTCCACGAGATTACCAAGCCTGCCATACTTTATGCCATAGAGCATCCGCGCGACATCGATTACAACCTTGTCGATGCCCAGCAGGCCCGCCGGGTACTTGACCGCATAGTGGGTTTCGAGTTGTCGCCGGTGTTGTGGAAGAAAATCAAGCCTGCACTGTCGGCCGGACGTGTGCAGAGTGTTGCCGTGCGCCTTATCGTGGAACGGGAAAAAGAGATTGAATCGTTTATAAGCGAGCAGTATTACCGCGTGGTGGCGCGTATGCGTGGCGACGGCAATGCGGCTTTTGATGCCGAACTTAATCGCCGCCTTCACGACGGCAATGCGGCAAAAGCCCTGCTTGCGGCGTGCCGAGGCGTTCAATTCACCGTTGGCGACATTGCCGTAAAGCCGTTGAAGAAATCTCCGGCACCGCCGTTTACCACTTCTACGTTGCAGCAGGAAGCTGCACGCAAGCTCGGCTTTACAGTGTCACAAACCATGATGGTGGCCCAACGGCTTTATGAGTCGGGGCATATCACTTATATGCGTACCGACTCGGTCAATCTTTCGTCGTTGGCAATAAATACCATAAGCGAAGAAATACGCAACGGCCTTGGCGAGCAATACCTGAAGGTGCGCCATTACCATACAGCCACCAAGGGCGCGCAAGAGGCTCACGAGGCCATTCGCCCCACTTATATAAGCAATCACGAAATAACCGGCACGGCTCAGGAAAAGAAATTGTATGAACTTATATGGAAACGTACCATTGCTTCACAGATGGCCGATGCGCAAATCGAGAAAACGACGGCCGACATACTCATTCCGGGGCGCGATGAAAAATTTGTCGCAACAGGCGAAGTGATAAAATTCGACGGATTTCTGCGTGTGTATATCGAGACGCACGATGATGAAACCGGCGAAAACCGTCCGGGCGACGAGGCTGTGCTGCCTAACATGAAACGTGGCGACAATGTGGTTGCCGACTGCATTACTGCCACACAGCGTTTCACCCAGCAGCCTCCGCGCTACACCGAGGCTTCGCTTGTGAAAAAGCTTGAAGAGTTAGGCATTGGCCGCCCATCGACCTATGCGCCCACCATTTCCACCATCCAAAATCGCGATTATGTGGAAAAGGGAGAAAGGAAAGGCGTGGAAAGGAAATATGAAGTGATAACGCTGAAGGCCGACAAGATAACTTCGTCGCAAAAGACCGAAACAACCGGTGCCGACAAGGGAAAACTCATTCCCACCGATGTGGGAATGGTGGTGAATGACTTCCTTGAAGATTATTTCCCGCAGATAATGGACTACAACTTCACGGCAAAAATAGAACGCGAATTTGACGAGATTGCCGATGGAGAAGTGAAGTGGAACGACGGAATAAGCAAATTCTATGACGAATTCCATCCAAGTGTGGAAAATGTGTCGAAATTGAGGCTTGAGCACAAGGTGGGAGAGCGTCAGTTGGGCATCGACCCCAAGAGCGGCCGTCCGGTGTCGGTGAAAATAGGCCGCTTCGGCCCCTTGGTACAGATAGGTACTGCCGACGGGGAAGACAAGCCGCAATTTGCCTCGCTGCAAAAGGGGCAATCGGTAAGCACCATAACTCTCGAAGAGGCCTTGAAGCTGTTTGAATTGCCACGCACGCTTGGCGACTTCGAGGGTAGCGATGTGAGCGTGGGGGTAGGCCGTTTCGGTCCTTATGTGAAACACGCCGGCAAGTATGTATCGATACCTAAGGATTACTCGCCGCAACAAATCACGCTCGACGAAGCCATAGCCTTAATCGAGGCAAAACGCCTGAGCGAAGCGCAGAAGGTGGTCAAGACTTTTGCCGAGGACCCCGATCTTGAAGTGCTTAACGGGCGATATGGCGTGTATATTTGTTACAAGAAACAAAATTACAAGATACCCAAAGGTACCGATGCGGCATCGTTGACATATGAGGATTGCAAAGCCATAATAGCCGACGAGGCCAATGCCCCGAAAAAGAAGCGCTCCACAACCCGCCGTGCGGCTGCGGCTAAAAAGAAGTAGCACGATTATATGGAAATAAGCAAGATAGAAATGCACGAGGTGCTGCCTAAGGTGTTTGCCGCACGCGGTGCCGACGGCAGCGAAATATGGTGCCGAGATGTGGTGCTTGAACGCGATCGCAAATACCTTGTGTCGGCACACAGCGGAACAGGGAAATCATCGCTTTGCAGTTATCTTTACGGGTATCGCAATGATTACAGCGGACGCATTGTTTTCGGCATCACCGACATAGCGACGTTCGGCATCGGGCAATGGTGCGATTTGCGTTGCCGCCATCTTGCCTATCTGCCGCAGGAAATGCGGCTTTTCCCTGAATTGACTGCCATGGAAAATGTGGAACTTAAAAACCGCCTTACCGGATACCGAAGCCATGGCGACATAGGGCAAATGTTTGAACGCCTTGGTATTGCCGAAAAGGCCGGAGAACAGGTGTCACGCTTGTCGATAGGCCAGCAGCAGCGCGTGGCGATAATCCGTGCTTTGTGCCAGCCTTTCGATTTCATATTGCTCGACGAGCCGGTCAGCCACCTCGACGAGTCCAACAACCGCCTTGCCGCAGCTCTTGTGGCCGAAGAAGCCGCAAAGCAGGGAGCCGGGATCATTGCCACATCGGTGGGAAACGATGTGATGTTAACCATTGACAAGGAATATAAGTTATGAGCAACGACAACGGCATTTCAAAAAATCTGCTTTGGAAACTTTTGCGCAAGCACGTCAGTGCCTTGCAAATGGTGGGTTTCTCGCTTGCGAGCCTTGTGGGGCTTGTCATTGTGTTGCTTGCATTGCAGTTCTACAACGATATAAAGCCTGTGTTTTCGAGCGATGACAGTTTCATGCGGCAAGATTACATGGTGCTTACGAAAACTGTTTCGAGTTTCGGCTCGTTGCTTGGTGCGAGTGCCGAGTTCTCGGACGGGGAACTCGACGAGCTTTCCCGGCAACCATGGGTGCGCAAGGTGGGCAAGTTTACCACACCGCAATACCGCATTTACGGGTCTTTGACTTTCGGAAACCGCGCATTGCGCACATATTTGTTTTATGAATCGGTGCCCGATGAGTTTATCGATGAACTGCCCGACGGTTGGGGTTTCGACCCTGCCGAAGGAAAAGTACCAGTGATAGTGTCGCGCGATTATCTGGCGCTTTACAACTTCGGTTTTGCCGCCACGCGCAATATGCCGCGAGTGAGCGAGGGAATGATAGGCATGATACCCATCAGGCTCACCCTTTCGGGCAACGGGCGCAGTGAGACTGTAGAAGGCCGCATAGCGGGATTTTCCAACAGGTTGAACACCATAATCGTGCCTGAGGAATTCATGCAATGGAGCAATGACCGGTTTGGTGCCGGAGAACAAAGGCAACCGTCAAGGCTTATAGTGGAAGTGAGCCGCCCGGGCGACAAAGCCATAAGCGAGTACACTGCCGCACACGGTTATGAAATAGCAGGCGACAAGGCCGACAGCGGCAAGGCAAGCTACTTGTTGCGTCTCATGACGGGTATCATCATTACTGTGGGTGCCATCATCAGCCTGCTTGCTTTCTTCGTGTTGATATTGAGCATAAACCTGTTGATGCAGAAAAATTCACGCAAATTGCAAGATTTGCTCATGCTCGGCTACACGCCTGCTCAGGTTTCCGCGCCGTATGTCAAGATGGTGTTGGTAACCAACGATACGGTGCTTGTGGTCGCGTGCGTGATCATGCTTGTGTGCCGCAGCCTTTATCTGCCCATGCTTGCATCGCTGGGCGTAACCGGTGGCAGCGTGATAGTGACCGTGATAGTTGCAATACTCATAATGGGGGCAATCACGGCGGGATCGGTATATGCAATACGCCGCCGCATCGATATCCTTTGGCGCAATTAACCGTTAAGCATCGGCTGTAAAGTGCGTGCAGCCTTGCGATACTTCTTATTCGGATTTTGTCTTATCGGTTTCGCCACCATGTTTGGTGTAACTATTGCAAATTTGTAATTTTATCTTGATTTAATGACATCTAAAATAGCAAATATGCTGAAATTAAGCCAAATATAAAATAGCTATATTACATTATTTTATTAATGTTAAGTGTGATAATAACAATTGATTGCAGCGTGAAATGTATTTAAAGTTTATTTAACCCATTAAGGCGTTGCCAATTAAAATAAATATATTTTCTTTGCATCAGAAAAATGAACTTCTAACGAACCATAAAAAAACGATGTGAATCGTGCGTTTTATGATTTCTCAAAGAGAAAATAGTATTAGTAAATTAGTAGGAAAAACCCGGCAGATGACACTCTCCCGGGTCTTTTTTTTGTATCGGCCTGTAATACTCAATTACTGAGGCCTGTTATGGTTTCTGTGCTTTGCAGGCTGTTTATTTCTTTATGTCGTATTGATATATAATTTCGCCCTTGTAGTTGATTAGGAAGAAGCGCATCAGATTATCGCTTGTTGACAATACCATAAAACCTTCATCGCTGCTACAGAATTGCGTACCCTCTACCGGTTTTACTTCGCGCGAAAGCGAGCCCGATGTGTTCACGAAATATTGCACTTTGCTGCCTTTGGCTTGAATGTGCTGGAAATTGTGGATATGGCCGCATATATAGGCATCGACGCCATACTTGTCGAGTAACGGTTTTACACGACGTTGCAAGTCGGTGCGTTCGCTTTCGTTTTTATCGGTATCGGCAAATATCGGGTGGTGCCCCATGACCACTTTCCACTTGGCCGTGCTTGCGGCAAGTGTGGCATCGAGCCATTCAAGTTCGGCGGCAATAGATTGCTTGCCTGCATCGGGATAATCCTCAGTATCGCGGCGGTACTTGTCGATGAGCGGAGCGGTGTCGATGAACACAAAAAGAATTTTCTCGTTACCGTCCTCAACCTCTTTCTCAAACGCATAATAACGCCCAGGCATCACCCAGCGGCGGCTTACCTTGCCATAGTCGAGCACGGCTTGCGTGTTGCCGCGATATTCGTGGTTGCCGAGTACGGGATACCAGTCAAGCATCAGGTCGGGATGTGAATAAATAAGTTCGTAATTGGTCATCCACAGCGGGTCATCGACACTTGCCACACCTTCAAAATGATGGACATCACCAATGGCTGCCACAAATTCGGGGTCAACCACGTCGGCCATCCAACCCATAAGTTCGGCAACGGTCTTTTGCTCGAAATATCCGTTGCGACCAAGGTCGTTGGCTATGTAAATCGAAGTAGAACCGGCAGGAATTTCCGGTTTTTGGAACTTAACTTGCGCCATTGCATTGCCCATGATGGCAAGTGCGGCTGTCAAAATCAATATCAAACGTTTCATTCTGTAAAACTTTTTTCGTTATGGTTAGAAGAAACGGGAACCACCCCTTAACCCACAAAGAAATTTTTGTGTTACGGGGCAATTCCCGCCGTTAATTATTACTCTTGGCCGAAAGCACCGAAGTATTCCGACGGAGCGGGCGAAGTGAATGTGTTGTTTTCAACTATACCGGCAAGTCCCTGCATGGTGATACCGGCCGAAGCGAAGTTGGGAGTGAAGTCGGTCTTACCGCCGGTGAGAGCCGGCGAACCTGCCTTCAAGTGGAAATTCCACGAGTTGCTCCAGGCTGCGGGAGCACCGGCCTCGTTAGACCCTACATTGATGTTGATATCGCTCTGCTGCGTGAAATTAACAAACATCGGGTCGTTGTCACCGGCAGTTGCGCTGCGCTTGTCATTAGCACCCACAAGGATACCTTTGACCTCGTCGGCTTGCATTTGCTTAACGCCATCTTCGGTCGAAGCGAAATAGAAGTTAGGCGTAATCACCGAACGAGTATCTTCGGGCAACTCGGTATCATGCTTCAATCCCCAGCGGCAATCGTAAATGAGATTGTTGTAAAGCTCGGCATAGATGTTCTCTTCAAGCCAAATAGAACCACCCTTGATGCCGGGACGACGCCAACCGTCGTTTACAAGCGTATTGTTGTAAGCAACAATGTGAGTAGCCTTGTTCTGAAGGTCGGTATTCGACAATTTGAAACCATTGGTGTTGGCATCATAAATAAGGTTGTAAGCGGCATCAACAGTACATTCCGACTTGTAGTTGATAGCATCGCCGCCATCATAACCATTGCTGATAAAACGGTTGTGTGCAACAATCGATTCACCACCGGTGATGTAAATTTGGTCCTCGGCATTGTTCATCAGCGTACAGTTGGTAATAATCATGCGACCGGCAGGATTGCAGAAGTGAACAGCAGGCACACCTTCACCGGTTTCCGACTTGAACAAGTGATTGATATACGATTGCGAGCCCGCGGAAGTTTGTGCACCACCGTATTCGATAGTCACATAATTCAGATAAAGTTCCGGGCAATTGAAACCACATATTATACCACCCCAGTTGCGAGAGAAACGGTCGCCCTTAGACCCCTCTTCAACAGTGAAAGTAATGGGATTTTCCCGGGTACCCAAGCAATACATACTGCCTAATACCACTATTTCGGGTTTTACTGTGGTGTTATTGGAAACAACGGTAACGCCTTCTTCCACATAAAGCGATTGGCCTTCGGGTACAACAAAATGGTCGGTGAGGACAACAGTCGAATCCTTGCCCCAAACGATGGCCGATGCCGGATAAACCGACCCTTCTCCGCCGGGTTCTTCGGTACCGGGTTCCTGTCCACCCGGTTCTTCACCCGAATTGTCTTCACTACAAGCAGCAAGCGACAAAAGAGCAGCTACCGCAAAAACACTGAAAAATTTACGTTTCATTTTCATATCAATTTAATTTGCAGGTTATATATTAGTTATTTTTCTTTACAATTTAAATCTCACGCCCAACAGCAAGCCCACACCGCGACGGTCTTTACGAATAAGCGTCTTCCCACTATTGGCATCCTGCCCCGGGAAACGATTGTTATAATCATTGTGCGTCTTGATATACCGTTCCGAAGTTGTGTTAAGCAAGTTGGTTCCTTTGCCGAATATGGTAATGCCGCACTTGAAACTTTTTTCAACCGAAGCATCGAGCGTAAATTCACCTTTGTCCCAGTAATCAGAATCAAGGTATTGCGACACGATACCTATCTTCTCACCTGTGTAACTGCAAGCGAGTTGTGCATCCCAGCCATAACGCGTGTCTTTATACATAAATGTAAGGTTGGCAACATGAGGAGCCTGCCCAAGTAGCGGACGAGACTGTTCGACATCGCGCCGCACCGTGTTGCCTTGGGCATCTTGCTCATATTTGATTTTAGTAGTGGTTATCTCCGAGTGGGTATAAGTATAATTAGCCTTTATACCGAAGTTGCGGAAATATTTTATAATGTCGATTTCAACGCCATAGTTATTGGCATTCCCCACGTTGTCGGGGCCATAACCTATCTGCCTTGTAATAGTGCGGCTCACATACTCGATAGGGTCGGTAAGGTGCTTGTAGAACACACCTGCCATAAATTCTTCACTGGCACTCGGGTACCACTCCCAACGCAAATCCACATTATCGATTTTGGCACGTTTCAACTCATTGTTACCAAATTCCAGATAATCTTCATTGATTATGGTATAAGGTACGATTTCAAAGAATCCCGGGCGGTTAATCGATTTGAAGTAAGAGGCGCGAATGTTCATATCCTCCTTTGGAGAATATTTTACATGAACCGATGGCAGCACATCCCAGTAAGTTTGGCTACTGTTAGGATCGTTACTCACAGTGGGATAGGTCATTGAATAAGATTGGTCGGTGTGTTCGGCTCGAACACCGGCAATCACGTGCCAATTGGCACGGCCCAATTTCACCTGTCCATATACTGCACCAATATTTTCACCGGCGGTATAATTGAGAGGCCCCACACTACCATAAGGCGTGGTAACCTGCCAATTGATTTGGTCGATGGAATTAAAATCTTCACCCATCACAGGGCGGCTTGCACCGCCGGGCGTAAAGTTATAGGTGATGTGAGTGTTATCGCGCGATTTGTCACGATACATACCACCAACTTTCGCGCTCAAGTCGAAACGGCCTATTTTGCGGTCGTATTTCAAATTCAGGTATCCTGCAATATCACGGTCGGAATTATGCTCGAAACGACGTTGCCCGTTATCGGCGGTTATCACCGACACATTGCTTTGCACCAGGTTTTCGAGGTTGGTGTAAGTATTGTCAGGACGGTTATAGCGAGCATCGGCATATTCAGCTGTCCAGTCGATGCTGAATCCGTCGAAAAGCAGGTTGTTGTGATGGCCAGTAAGCGTCGAAGCAAAGATGCGCTGCTTGGTTTGGCGCGCACGGGTTTCAAGCGTCTGCAACATATCGCCGTTTTCAGGGTCATAATTGAGCGACAGGTTGGTTTCGGCACTTTCACGCACCTGATTTGAAATATTGCTGAAGAATGCGTTATACCATTCTATATCGTTATTTACATTGAATGTGTAATCGAGTTTCAAGTGCAAACCGGTCTGCAATTGTTGCTCGGAATATGTGCGCTCACGCATATCGCTCAATCGCACAGCCGTTTCGCGCTGGTACATATTGTCGGTAAAGAACAAGCTGCTCTTGGTACGGTAATTATTTTGCAGGCTTCCGGCAAATATGAAACCGAAACGATTGTCAAACAGGCGGCTGCCCACGGTGATGCCTGCCACGATGTCGGGCATCGGATGGTAATAGTCGAGCGTGGTGGTTCCTTTCTTGAAATCGCCGAGCGTAGCCGAGTAATCGGTTCCAAAAGCCTCCCGTGGAGCTTCGGTGGTAATGTTCCCATGGTCAAAGCCGGTAAACTTGTGCTCGATGTTTGAAGTATTGTATCCTGCGGCAATATTGGCATTGAAAGTGAAGCGCGACGGTGCATTTTTCATCACCATGTTCACCACACCGCCTGTTGCGTCGCCTTCCATGTCGGCAGTGAGCGACTTGGTAACTTCAAGGCGGTCGAGCAAGTCGCTCGGGAAAATATTAAGCGGTACATAACGGTTGGCATCATCGGGGCTTGGGATTTTTACACCGTTGACAAGTGTGTAATTGTAACGCTTGTCCATGCCGCGCAATATCGCATACTGCTGGTTGTCGCTGCTCCCCTTGTCAAGCACCACGCCCGACATACGTTGCAACACACCTGCCACATCGAGGTCGGGCGAGACTTCAATACTGTTGGCACTCATGATGTTCAATATGTTGGCCGACGTGCGCTCCACAAGGCGGGCATTGGCATCGGTGCGGCGGTTTGCGCTGCCTATCACGGCAACTTCGCCAAGCATGGCACTTTCGGGCTTCATGGCCACATCGATTGTGACAGCACCGTCCACCACAGCCTCGTGGTTTTGGTAACTCACATAGTGCCACACAAGTGTGACTTCCTTCCCGTTGGGAATATCTATCACATATGAACCGTCAAGTCCCGAAGTAGTACCCACGCCGGGCAATTCTTTGCAAGAAACAACTGCGCCCACCAGGGTTTCGCCAGTGGTTGAATCGGTTATAATTCCTTCTACCTTATAAGCGTTGGCTGTCGCTATGGTCGCGAGCAATGCACCTGCTAAAAATACGAATTTCATACTTATAAAAACTGTATTCTGTAAATTTCGCTGCAAAAGTATAGGCATGAAATAACAACAGTTTTACACAAGTATTACAATTTCGTAACAACTTTTATGTGATATTCGAAGCTGCGCATTAATATATGTTCACAATCATGCGGCTTGCATATTTCACAAAAAAACACAAATTTCGCCAAAAGAATTTACCAATTTCCATAACATAAAAAACAACTATTTCATGAATGCAAAATCAATAATTTGTTTTTTGGCGGTCATGTTTGCCATCTTTTGCGGCATAATGCCTGCGCAAGCCGGGGCGAATGATTTCATTACACCCGGCAAGGTGTGGAATGACACCGACGGTAATCCCATCAATGCGCATGGCGGCGGAATACTTTACCATAACGGTACATATTACTGGTATGGCGAATACAAAAAAGGCGAAACACAAGATGGTCGCATCGACATAACCGGAGTAAGCTGTTATTCATCGCAAGACATGATGAACTGGAAATATGAAGGAATAGTGCTGCCGGCAGTGAAAGACGATGTAAACCACGACTTGCACCCGAGTAAGGTGCTTGAGCGGCCCAAGGTCATTTATAACAGTCGCACGGGTAAATTTGTAATGTGGGCACACGTGGAAAGTGCTGACTACAGCAAGGCTTGCGCCGGGGTGGCCGTGTCAGACTCTCCTACAGGCCGGTTCACCTACCTTGGCAGTTTCAGGCCGAACGATGCAATGAGCCGTGACCAAACGGTGTTTGTCGATGACGACGGCCGAGCCTACCAGTTCGCTTCTTCCGAGAACAACGCAACCATGTATATCACCGAACTTACCGACGATTATTTGCGCTCTACAAACCGGTACACTCGTAATTTCATTGACAAGTACCGCGAAGCCCCGGCCGTGTTCAAGCATAACGGCAAATATTACCTTATAACATCGGGATGTACAGGTTGGGACCCGAACCAGGCCGAAATTGCAGTGGCCGACTCGATAATGGGCCCGTGGCACACCATCGGCAATCCGTGTACAGGCCCCGATGCCGACAAGACATTTTACGCCCAAAGCACCTATGTGCAACAAGTGGCGGGCAAACGGGATTGCTACATTGCAATGTTTGACCGCTGGAACAAGAACGACCTTGAAAACTCTCGTTACGTGTGGCTGCCCATTTTGTTTGACAACGGGAAAATCTCAATCCCATGGCAAGAAAAGTGGAACTTTGACTGTTATACCAAAAACTCAGGCAATCGGAACTAAATGATATTCCCCCACGACTTGCCGCATCGTTCCCAAAAAAATCGGTTGATGCGGCAAGTTGCTTTTTAGCCGGTAAAAAATTAATTTTGCAGAAAAAACAGGGGAATGATTATGACCGACGAGAAAAAGTCTGTTGACAGGTATTTTGCAAGTGTCCGAAAATCGGTAACGGGTGTGAAAGCCGCACTCATCGATATGGACGGGGTGCTGTATGACTCGATGAAAAACCACACGGCGGCTTGGTACCGCATGGCTACAGAACTTGGCATACAATGCACTCGTGATGAATTTTATGCCTATGAGGGCATGACGGGTGCTGCCACGATAAACATACTGTTCCGCCGTGCCTACGGACGGAATGCAACTCCCAACGAGGTAAAAGAATTGTATGGACGCAAGGCCCGGTATTTCATTGAAATGGGAGAACCGCAATTGATGCCGGGTGCCGCCGATATGCTCGGCATATTGCGCGACGCAGGTGTCACACGGGTACTTGTAACCGGTTCGGGGCAGCGCTCCATTCTCGATCGTCTCGACCGTGATTATCCCGGCATTTTCGAGCATGACAAGCGTGTGACAGCCTTGAATGTGTCGCACGGCAAACCCGATCCCGAACCATATCTAAAGGGGCAGCAACTTGCCGGTTGCAATGCTTGCGAAGCCATAGTCATAGAAAATGCCCCGTTGGGTGTGCTTGCCGGACACCGTTCTGGATGTTTCACCGTGGGTATTACCACAGGACCTATCCCAGAGGCCGACATGGTGGCAAGCGGTGCCGACATAGTTTACCGGTCAATGCCCGAATTTGCAAAGAGGCTCCCCGATTTGTTAAATGCTTTTAAACTATGACACGATGGAACACCAGCAAATAATATTCTCAAACGACATTCCCGGCTCGCTCGAAACAGTCCTTAAAGGGCTTGATTTCAATAAAGTGGTGATTATAACCGATGTAAACGCACATCAATTCGCATTCCCCAAAATTGCCGATTCGCCGGTGATGAAGGGAATTCCGTGTATTGTGATAAAATCGGGCGACACCTGCAAGACCATAGAAACAGCAACCACGGTGTGGAAACAACTCGAAGCCGAAGGCGCCACACGCCGCACAGTGGTAATAAACATGGGCGGCGGTGTCGTGACCGACCTTGGAGGGTTTGCAGCATCGGTGTTCAAGCGCGGTTTACGTTTCATCAATGTTCCCACCACACTGCTCGGTGCCGTGGATGCCGCAATAGGCGGGAAAACAGGTGTGAACTTCAACGGGCTTAAAAATGAAATCGGCGTGTTTAACGAGGCCTGCGCCGTGGTGGTATCTACGTTGTTTTTCGACACATTGCCGCCGACCGAATTAAAATCGGGATATGCCGAGATGCTGAAGCATGGGTTGCTAAGCGACCGCAGCTATTTTGCCAACTTGCTTAACCATGAAATCTTGACTGACGACCGAGAGCAGCTGCTCGGCTTGCTGGAACGCTCGGTAATCATCAAGCGTGACATTGTTGCCGCCGATCCTCACGAACAGGGTTTGCGCCGTGCGCTCAATCTCGGGCATACGGCCGGACACGCATTCGAGAGCCTTGCCATGAAGCGCATGGAACCCGTTCCGCATGGCTATGCGGTGGCTTGGGGTCTAGTGGTGGAATTGATATTGTCGCATATGATATATAAATTCCCGAGTGACATATTGCACATGGTGGCCGCATTTGTCCGAGACAATTATGGCACTTTCGCCATCACTTGCGACGATTATGATACACTGATTGCCCTGATGCGCCACGACAAAAAGAGCATTGGCGGTGAAATCAACTGTTCGTTGCTTGCCGATATCGGCAATGTAAAACTTGGCACTGTAGTAAGTTCCGACGACATCAAAGCAGCCCTCGACATATACCGCGACCTGCTGCAGTAACCGAGTCTCCTTATACGGTAATAATCTATTGTTCAAGCTCAGCGAGGATTTTTTTCAATTCCTCGTCGGTGGTTTGAAGTTTTGATTTGCAAAATTTCAGCAACTTAAGGGAACGTGTGGTAAGTGCCGACAGGTTGTCGATGCTGCATGAGTCGCTTTGCATTTCGCGTACTATTTTTTCAAGTTCGTTTATCGCGCTTGAATATGTCATTTTTTCTTCGTTGTTATCCATTATTTTCGAGTTTTGATGGTTTCTGTTACTTTCGACGTGAATGTTCCGTTTGCAAGCCGGGTGGTTACAATGTCGTCGTAGTTTAATTCGCCCACGTCGCTCACGGCATGGCCGTTTATCGTGGTTATCGAGTAGCCGCGGCGTAAAGTGTTTTGTGGCGAAAGAATTTCAATTTTATCAGATAATGACTTCAGTTTTAAATTCTCCCTGGCAACGGCTTGTACCCGTGCCTGCCCTATGGCGGCAGCAAATGATTTAAGCCGCTCGTCGGCAGCGGCAATGCGTCCGCCTGTTGCCGTGGGTATCATTTGCAACAAGTGTGAAAGCTGCATACGGTTGCTTTCTATCCGCGACGACACCATGAAAGGTATATTGCCCGTGTAGTAGCTTAACTGCTGGGCCGCGGCATTCAGGTATTGACGCACTGCTTCGCAAATTGACGTGGTGAGCCTGTCGAGCCGGGAAAGAGCTTCCACGCCGCGTGTTATGATCCACTCGGCGGCAGCCGTCGGAGTTTTGACGCGAATGGCAGCCACATAGTCAAGCACAGTCACATCGCGATCATGGCCTATTCCCACAATTACAGGCAGCGGGAATTGCGCCACATTGGCGGCAAGATTGTAATCATCGAATGAATTAAGGTCGCTGGTAGAGCCTCCGCCGCGAATAATCACCACACAGTCAAACAGGTTGCCGTGGGCAGCAATACGGTCGAGTGCCGCAATGATGCTGGGCGACGTGTTTGCGCCTTGCATCGTGGCTTGGAACAGACAGGTGTAGAATTGCAATCCGTAGGAATTGTTATGCAATTGGTTGATGAAATCGCCATAGCCGGCGGCACCGGCAGCCGACACCACGGCAATGCGCTGCACGACCGGCGGCACCGGCAGTTGCCGGTTCATTTCCAACACTCCTTCTCGTTGCAGGCGGGCAAGTATCTCCCGTCGCAGGCGTTCCATGTCGCCCATGGTGTATGACGGATCGATGTCGGTGATTATTACCGACAGGCCGTATTGTTCATGATAATTGACGCTTGCCTCCACCATCACTTTCAATCCGCTCTTCAAGTCTTGGCCTGTAACGGCAAGGAACTTGCTGCGCAAGTATTGTACGCGCCCCGACCAAATTATGCCTCGCACCTTGGCGACAGTGGCTCCGGTGGCATTTTTCTCGACAAGTTCAAGATAGCAATGCCCGCCGCGTATGGCTACGTCGCTAAGGTCGGCAATAATCCAGCAATTTTGTACCGAGCGGTCATTGAGCAACCGTTTTATACGGTTGTTGAACTCGTGCAATGTTATACCTTTGGTTTCGCTTGCAATAATATTGGGTTGTGTCATATATTCCTTTTTAACGTGGTGGACGGCCGGGACGATGGTCGGGCCGCGGGTGTTCGTGACCGCCGGGGCGGTTATGGCCCGGTGGCGGTGGGTCGTGCCTGTTAGGTGGTGGTGGTGATTCGTGCCTCGACGGTGGCGGAGGAGTGCGATGCACCTCATGCATCGGCAAACATGAACAGAACGACGCTGCAATTAATGTTGCCATAGCCAATATTGAAGTTATCCGTTTCATTTTACAAAAATTTAAAACCAATTACTCTTTGGTTTTATGATGTAAAAATACAGGAAAAGTTTAAACAGGCTCCAAGGCCTGCCGGAAAATTGCATCGCAAGCAGGCAGCGGTTTACCAGCCGAAGGCGTGGCGGTCGTTCATCCACAGTCCTTGAGCTTTAAGCACTTGCTCTATCACGTCGCGGCCGCAGCCATAACCTCCAAGGCATGGCGAAATATACCGGGCCGTTTCCTTAACTTCGGGAGCAGCATCGGCCGGTGCGACGGGAAGCCCCACGCACCGCATAGCCTCGATGTCGGGAATATCATCACCAAGGTATGCTACCTCTTCGGGTCGCAAATTGTGCCGCTGCATCCATTCCTGCAATATAGGTACTTTTAACGACACACCAAGGTATATATCTTGCACCCCGAGCCCGGCAAAGCGCACCCGCACCCCTTCACTGCGGCCACCCGAGATAATGGCAAACCCAAACCCGCGTTTCACGGCAAGTTGTATGGCATAGCCATCCTTGATGTTGACCATGCGCAGCGGTTCGCCGCTTATGTGCATGGGTATAACCGACGGCGACAATACGCCGTCAACGTCACAGGCAAATGCCCGTATCTTTGTCAAATCATAATCAATCCTGCTCATGTCGTTTCATTATATTGTCCGACAGCGTTTTATAAATCAATGCCTTGTCCTTGTCGAGCATGGCCATGTGTGATTGCATCACCCGATGGTCACGGCGCATGGCCGGCCCCGTTTGCGACTCGGCAGGCGACAGCCGTTTCAATTTATCGACCGTGGTGCTTATCAACGGCAGCATCACATCGAAAGGCAATTCGGCATCGCGCAGCACATCGTCGGCAAGCGTCCACAAGTGGTTGGCAAAATTGCAGGCAAACACCGCAGCAATGTGCAACCGCCGCCGTTGTTCGCTGGTGGCATGGAATACACGTTGCGAAAGCCGCTGTGCCAATGCCTCGATTTCCAATGCCACACCGTCGTTTACGGCCTCGATGAAAAAAGGCACTTCGGTGAAATCGGTCGCAATTTGTTTTGAAAACGATTGCATGGGATAAAACACGCCATACCGCTGCCGCCGGCCCTCAAACACAGTCATGGGAATGCTGCCCGAAGTGTGTACCCACAATGCACCGTTATCGGGTATCGAAGATACCACATTGACTATTGCATCATCTTTGACTGATATTATGTATATATCGGCACCCATCTCCAGCGCGGAAAGGTCGTCGGTGGCACCGGCATTCACAGTGTCTGCAAGTTCACGGGCATGAGCCAAGGCATGGCTGTACACTTGCACGACTTCGATGCCGGTTGCACTCAGTGCTCTCACCAGATTGGTGGCCACATTGCCGGCACCTATCATAACCGCTTTCATTCCTGAGGCCTCCATTTACCTATGTGAACCCGTTCCCAAAGCATCTTTTCGGGATTGAACGGTTTGCGTTCCTCGTCCTTGTGGCCGAGTGTGACAATGCATAACACGGGAATATATGGCGGAATGTCGAGCAATGCCCGCACATAATCCTCGGCAGGCTCGCCATCGCCCGAATAGCGGTTCCGTATCTGTATCCAGCAACTGCCCAGTCCGAGGTCCTCGGCCTGTAATTGCATATATGTGGCGGCAATCGACGCATCTTCTATCCACACGTCGCTCACACCGGGATCGGCGCACACCACTATTGCAAGGCTGCACTTTCCTATCGGAGCCGCACCCTGTTCCTTGCAGTAACTTAGCAATTCGAGTTTTTTCCTATCCTCCACAGTCACAAATTGCCATGGCTGCGACCGTTTGGACGACGGCGCCATCAATGCAGCTTCCAATATCAGTTGTACGTCGTCGGGAGAAATCTCCTCGGCAGTATATCGCCTAATGCTATGCCTCTTGACTAGCAAATCATGAAAATTTTCCATAATCATAAAGATAGAATGCAACACAAAATTACAACAAAACCCGAAAATATTGCCTGCTTGCGATATATTTTGTACTTTTGAACAAAACTGCATACATATGGACAAAAGTGACTCGAAATACAAGATACTTTTCATTTGCCTCGGGAACATTTGCCGTTCTCCGGCGGCTCAGGGAATAATGGAACAAATGATTGCCGGACGCGGGCTGCAAGACCGCTTCATGGTGGATTCGGCCGGTTTGTATGGCGGGCACAGCGGCAGCCTGCCCGACAGGCGTATGCGCGTCCATGCCCAACGCCGCGGTTATAACCTCACACATCTGAGCCGCCAAATAACCGGTAAAGATTTGGAAACTTTCGATTTGATAGTAGTGATGGACCGCAGCAACTTGCAAGGCTTGCAGCACATGAAAGACCCGGTTAACGAGCATAAGGTGGTGGAAATGGCTCGTTTCTTGCGGCACCATCCGCATAACGATTGTGTTCCCGACCCGTATTACGACGGTGCCGAGGGATTTGAACTTGTTCTTGACTTGCTTGAAGACGCTTGTGAAGGACTTCTTGACGAATTATGCAAAAAAACAGATCAACAATAAAAAGAACGCATGAAAAAATCATTGATGGCATTGGCGGCAGCATCGATTGCCGCAATATCGGCACAGGCCGCAGGAACAGCTCCGATAGACGTGGAATGGATTATGGGTGAGAATTTTGCCTCACCGAAGCAATACAGTTCGCAATTTGTGATAAAGAATATAACCGACAGTACCCTTTATGGCAATTGGGGGCTGTATTATAACATTTTCCCCAATGAAGTAACTGTTCCCGACGGCAGCCCCGCGGCTGTGGAGGAAGTGGTTCCCAATTATTATGTCTTGCGCCCCACTGCCGATTATGTGCCACTTGCACCGGGCGACTCGATGGTAATCGACATGATGATGCACGGTACTTTCACATCACGCTCTTTTGCACCCGACGGAGGGCACTTTGCTTTCGATGACAGGCTTGACCGGCCTATACCCGTTAAAATTGCCATGGCAACGCTTATGCGGCCTTCGCAATGGAGTATTCCCGGACAGTTTGCCGACTACCCCGACGGAACGTATGTTTACAATTTCAATGAGTCGGTAAATCCCGCCGGAGCAAAATTTAACGGAACGGTTTACGACATTTTCCCCACGCCGAAATCGATAACCCTTACCGGAGGAGCTTTGCCGCTTACCGATGTTGTGACCATAAACGCCACCCCGGGAACCGACATAGCCGCCGGCTACTTGCGTGAAAAACTTAGTGCCGCAGGCATAAGCGAGGGCGACGGGAAAGTATCGGTAAACTTGTCGTTAATGCCCGACGGCAACGGCAAAAACAGCGAATACTATGAACTCACTGTGGCCGGTGACGGCATGATAGACATTACCGGGGCTTCGGCCGACGGGTTGCTTAACGGCGTAAAAACACTTGTCGCCGTCATCGAAACCAAATGGGCAATGACCGACAAAGAACTACCGTGTGTGAAAATCACCGACTACCCCGACCTGGGATACCGTGGCGTGATGATAGATATTGCACGCAACTTCACCGGCTGCGACGACCTGAAACGAATGATAGACCTGCTTGCATTGTATAAAATAAACCGTTTCCAATTCCATTTTTGCGACGATGAGGCTTGGCGGCTTGAAATTCCGGGATTGCCCGAACTTACCCAAGTGGGGTCGCGAAAAGGTCTCACGCTTGACGAAACCGACTTCCTGGTACAGACCTACCGCGGCACAGGAAACCCCGATGAAACTACAGGCACGGCCAACGGCTATTATACCCGCGCGCAATTCATCGACCTGCTGAAATATGCAGCAGCACGCGGCGTGAAAGTTATCCCTGAGATAGAAACTCCCGGACACTCCCGGGCGGCAATAGTATCGATGAAGCACCGCCACGCAAAGTATGCAGGCAGCAATCAGACCGAAGCTGAACGTTACCTGTTGTGGGACGACCGCGACACATCGGTATATACTTCGGCACAAGGGTTCCATGACAATATTTTGTGCATCGGGCAAGAAGGCACTTACCGCTTCCTTGAAAAGGTAATCGACGAACTTGCCTCGATGTACCGTGATGCAGGTTTGCGGCTCGATATGTTGCACATAGGTGGTGACGAGGTGCCCGGAGGGTCATGGGAAGGTTCCCCGGTGGTGCATGAGATGATGAAGCGGCAAGGCTATACCACAATAAACGAAGCCAGGGAATACTTTATCGACCGCCTCACGGCTTATCTCGACGGCAAAGGCATAAAAGCCAACGGGTGGCAGGAAGTGGCACTGCACCACAGCACGGAATACAATGCCCGAGTGGCATCGCGTTTCGGTGGGATAAATGCCTGGAGCACCGTGGGAAGCAGCAATGTGGTAACTTACACGCTTGCCAATTCAGGTTACCCTGTGATATTGAGCGGTGTGAACAATTTCTACTTCGACATGGTATATTCACGGCATCAGGATGAAGACGGCTTGTCGTGGGGCGGTGCCACCGATGAATTTACATCGTGGCAGGCACAACCTTTCGACATTTACCGTACAAGGTTCACCGATTACAACGGCCGTCCTATCGACCTTGCGCATGCCGCCGACGGCAGGCCGAAACTTGAACGCCCCGAAAACATAGTGGGCATACAAGGACAGTTATTCGCCGAGACAGTACGTGACTTCGGCATGGTGCAGGCATTCATTTTCCCAAAGTTGTTCGGGCTTGCCGAGCGCGGTTGGAATGCACGCCCCGAGTGGGGTGGCCGATACAAAGACCTTTCCCCGTTCTATGCCGCCCGTGCGCAATACAACTTGAAAGTGGGTATCAGGGAAATGCCTCGGCTGTTTGACAAGGGTGTGAACTTCCGTATCGGGCAACCCGGCCTGAAAGTGGAAAACGGTATGTTGCTTGTCAACACCCGTTATCCGGGCATGACCGTACATTACACGGTCGATGGCAGCACACCCACACGCCTGTCGCCTCAATGGACCGCCCCGGTACCAGTCGGCATCAATACCCGTGTCGTAAAAGCCCGAGCCTATTATTTGGGCAAAGAGAGTTCCGCCACCTTCTTGTTCCTCGACAAATAAGGCGGTAACGGCAAAATAGAAATTCAATAGAGATATTGGGTTGGTGCTGTTGGTGTATCAAAATTCCACCATTATGTCATACGTAGAGACGCGACGTGCCGCGTCTCGTAGCAAGAAATATTGCATAAAATATTGTAAATCAATCGTTGCTGTTATCAAGACGCGGCACGCCACGTCTCTACAATAATGTTGGCATTTTGATATGCACCCTCTTTATTTGTTCAAAAAGTGTAACAGGCGTTCACGGCAAGGCGGGTGAGGCTCCATTTGTGCTTTTCGTGTTCTTTGCCCGGCATAGCCCCGAGTACAGGAGTTTGCGCATATTTCACATAAACGTAACCCATGCCTATTTCGGCCTCAAGTGCAAAATGGCGGCTTAATGAAAAACGGTGACCATACAACACCCCCGCCGAATACAGGTTACCATCGTAATAAAAATCTTCAAGATTACCGTCAAGCAGGCTTATATTCCCAATATCATAATAGGCATATCCGACGTACGCCCCTATATAGTCATCGACAAAAACTTCGCCGCCAAGCCAATACTTAAAGGCCGGAAACACGCTTGCATGATGCAGGCGCGAACCCGCCAGCGACCACAGATTGAAACTTACCGGCAGTTCCACCGAGAAGTGCGAGCCTATGGCTGCTTCAAATGCTGCATTGGGCGAAGTTGTCGCCCATAACAGGGCATTGGTTTTCAGTGAAAAGCGTTGCCTTGGCACACTGCTGCAAGTTGTTGCAGGCGGCACTGCAACAATAGCGGGCACGGCACCGGTGGCAGCCTGCACGGGCAAAAGCAAGGTTCCACGCGGGGCAGCCGAAATTTCTTTGCGCCGGCGGCGGTATTCTTCAATCCTTTGGCGGGTGGCCTGTTCCAATTCCCGTGCTTTGCGCTCTCGCTCCAGTCGCAATGCGGCCTTCTCCTTGCTCAGCCACAAGCAATAAGAGCCGTCACTTATCTTCTTAAGGCAGAAATCGGTATCGGCAAGCAATGCCGTCAGGCATTCATCGGCCGATGCCATATTATCGGGCACATTGTTGACTGTGGCTCTGTCGGTCAATGTAGGGCTGTATGAAATCGATACGCAATATTTCCGGGCGACCTGTTTCACGGCATTTGTCAATGAAACGGCAGCCGAGGCCGTCAGGCCGGACAGCATCAGCAACATTGCCACCGGCAAAATTTGTTTCATATACATATGTGTTTCCTCATTACTTTTTCAACGTTACCACATCATCATCTACGACATATTCCATGCCGCACGACAAGAATACCACTTCGAGTGTCATGTCGCGGTCGCCGGGATAAAACACTCCTGAATATGTAACGTTACTGCAAATGTCTTTATTTATCACTTTTATGCCGAAGCAGCGTTCCATCTCGGCCACAATGTTGCCAAGCGGCTCATTGTTGTAATTGATGGTTTCTTGCACCGGCTTGTCGTCGGTTATGTCGTACTTGTCGTCGAGCCGGGATTTTTCCACATTGCCGCTCTTTATTTCCACAGCTTCACCTGCCGACAATCGCACCTTGCCCGATTGTGGCACAGACGGTTTCACCTCCACAAGGCCCTCGAAACATTCTACTTTCAAGTTCCCTTCCTGTTCCGCAACTTTGAATTTGGTGCCAAGCACCGATATGTCGCCGCATTCGGTCTTCACAGTAAACGAATTGCCTTTCTCTACATCAAAGCAAGCCGAGCCGTCGAGCACGACGGTGCGCCCCGCGACATTCCATAAATGTGGTTTGTAGCTTATGCGGCTGTATGCCTCCACTTGCACCGTCGAACCGCATGGCAATGCTGTCCGGAGTCCGGTGCTGCCGGTTGTCACTGTTACGGTGTGCAACATGAATATGGCCGCGGCAATCATTGCTGCCACAGCCGATGCGGCACAAAACCACCTCGCCACCTTGCGTCGGCGCACAGTGGCAGCTTCGGCACGGCGCATGGCAGCACGTTGCCGGGCAAGTTCCTCGCCCAGTTCCTTCTTCCTTGTGAACACCTCGTGCTTCAAGGGGAAACGGCTTATGTCGATTTTTTCAACATCCATGTGCGTACCTATATGTTATAAAATTTCCCTATGCTCAACAAAAACATTATGGCAGCTTTGCCGAAGTAACGGGCAAGCACCTTGTTTTCACGCAGTCGTGTAAGTGCATTGTTTGTAGTGTTGTACACCGTCCGCTTGCTCACCGACAATATTTCGGCAATCTCTTCTATGGCAAGGCCCTTGTAATAACGCAAATACAACATTTCGCGCTGTTGGCGGCTGAGCTTGCTTAGTTCTTCCTTGAAGATGCGCAACTTTTCATTCTCCTCTTCACCTGCAATCAACGCATTTTCTATGTCGGGCTGCAAGTCGAAGTCATAATCGGCAGCATCGGCATCGTTGATTTTACAAGTGTACTTACTTGATGCGCTTTGCATCTCGTTGATAAGCAAATTTTTCAGCGACCTGCACAAGTAGGCGGCCATTGAATTGGGAGCCGACAGTGATTTCCGTTTCTCGAAAATATTCATGAACAGCGTCTGCATAGCATCCATCACCACCGCCTCGTCGGCCACAATCTTCATGCCATAGCCATAAAGCAAGTCGGCATAGCGGTCATACAATGCGTTGTAAGCCGCTTCCCGACCATCCACTATGTCGCTCCACTTTATGGTATCTTTCATAAAAGAGACAAGTTTGCGGTAGTTTTTTACCAATGTTCCCGCTCTGTTTTTTTCAATGCGGGAAATAACCTATTCGCAAGCAAAATTAGGCAAAATATGCATTGCACGGTAAAAAAAATATTTTTTTCTGCCGTGCGCTTGGTAAAAAACAGGCATCACCTTGTCACTACTATGAAAGCATACATGGAGAAGTAACTTTCATTTCAAGAGGCTGTTTAAATTTTGCTCAAAATGACTTGATTAAATCCAAGAATTTTTTTTGACAGGCTCTAAGTTAGAAGATGTAATTGGATAACATATGTGTAGGTGTTGGCTTGATGTGAATCAGGTCAACATTTTTTTGTTGTGGCCTGAAAAACTGTTTTGCGCAATTGCGGCACTTTGCTAATTTTGCACCCCGGATTGAAATTTTAGGTTTATGAAAAAGAGTTTGATTGCTTTAGGTTTCGGCACACTCGGGCTTGGGATTGCCGAGTTTGTCATGATGGCGATATTGCCATATGTAGCCCAAGACTTGGGCGTTGATATACCCACGGCCGGGCACTTTATTTCGGCCTACGCACTCGGTGTGTTTTGCGGAGCGCCGGGGCTGACGTTTATCCGCCGTTTCCCTTTGAAGAACATACTGCTCGGGTTGGTGGTTATCATGTTGGTGGGCAACCTGTTTGCATCATTGTCGGTCAATTATGGTATGCTGCTTGTGGGAAGGTTTGTGTCGGGGTTGCCGCATGGTGCATATTTCGGAGTTGCCTCCATAGTGGCCGAGAAACTTGCCGACCATGGCAAAGGGTCGCAAGCAGTGTCGATAATGGTTGCCGGCATGACAATTGCCAACCTGTTTGGCGTGCCGCTCGGCACATCCATTTGCACACTCATGTCGTGGCGTGTCACATTCATACTTGTTGCCGTTATCGGCATAGGCGTGTTCTATTACATCTATAAGTGGGTGCCGCAAGTGGAAGGACTGCCTCGCAGCAGCTATAAAAGCCAATTCCATTTCCTGCGCCGTCCGGCACCGTGGCTCATCATTCTATCCACCATGCTTGGCAACGGTGCGGTATTTTGCTGGTATTCCTACGTTAACCCATATCTCACCACAAGTTGCGGCTTCAGCGGCGACGTGGTGCCGTTCCTTATGGTGCTTGCCGGTTTCGGCATGGTGGTAGGCAACCTCGTGAGCGGGCGCCTTTCCGACCGTTACACGCCCGGCAAGGTTGCATTCACTATGCAAATTGTAATCACGTTAGCTTTGCTCGGACTGTTTTTCTCTTATCAGGTATCGTGGCTGTCGGTGCTGCTGATGTGCGTTTGCACGTTCGGCCTGTTTGCCGTGTCAAGCCCTTTGCAAGTTTCCATCATACATTTCTCAAAAGGCGGAGAGTTGCTTGGAGCGGCCTGCATCCAGATGGCATTCAACCTTGGCAATGCCATAGGCGCGGCAGTGGGCGGCATACCGCTGCGCCACACTCTTGGTTATGAATACACGGCATTGATAGCCATGCCCGTAGTGCTGCTCGGCGCAATACTCACCCTTGTGTTTGTGACAAAATACGAAAATCGGGAGGCGTAACCGGGCTTCCTTCAACTTCGGGCATAATATACTAAAGCGACCCGTTCTCTTCAGGGGGGAACGGGTCGCTTTATGTATGTGTTGTGATGGTCGCGGACGTGCGTCCGCGCATTATCAACTATGTACTATAATTGTTACTTCACAATTACTTTTTGTGCCTCGCCGTCAACTTTCACGATGTAAGCACCTGCCTGGCAGTTAACTTCGTTCAAGTTGCCCTTTGCAATGAGAGCACCGCCCATGTTGTAAACTTCAACGTCGGCAGCCTCGCCAATAATAGCGATACGTCCGTCAAGCCCGATAGCCTTAACAGCTTCACCGGCAACAGCATCCTCAATGCCCGTAATAGTAGCATCGAATTCAATGGGTAAGAATTGGAATTTATCTGTTGCATTATTGTTGGCAATGATACCTACTACGTTCTTATAAGAACCATTAGCAAATTTGGTAAGTTCCTTAACAAATTGGTTGTAAATCGCGAACGTACCCGATGCGTCTTTCAATTCACCTTCACGGTCGTCATCTTCTCCATCGGTTTCAATACCCGAAATTTCTATGTCATTGAACATAACGTAGCAGTTAACATATTTAGCATTACCGGCTTCGGCTGCAGTAACTGCTACAGGAGCAATAGCACCGCTGTTTTCAACTTCGGTTGCAAAAGAACCATTGGAATATTCACTGTTGTCGATTTGAGTCGTGAGTTGTGGCGTTTGACGGAATTGAGCTTTTTTGCCATAAAATCCGGCGGGGATTACATCACCGTTTTTATATACAGGCAAAGTACCTTTACCTGGACCATATATGAGCATAGAACCGGTCTTATCCGTTGCATAAGTATAATAACCTTCGTCATACTGATATGTAACAGTGACAGGGCTGTTGAATTTTACTATTGTATTTTCGGCCAATTCAAGGTATTCGGCAATACTGGCAACTTCAACCGGGAATGTATAAGTGGCCGAAGCTACAGTGCTTTCTACTTCATTAAGCACTGCGATGGCCTTTACCGTAGTGGTTGTGGCAACTTCAAACGGCTCGGTGTATCTTGTCGAAGAAGTTGTGGGATCTTCACCATTGGTTGTGTAGTAAATTTCTGCACCATCTTCAGCAGTAATAGTTACATTTTGAGCCTCTAAATAAGTACCGCCGGCAGGAGTAAATGTCGGAGGTGTTGTAATTTGCACTTCTCCGGCAACAGTAACTTTCACCTCATCAAGGAAGAAACGTTGTTTGTTGGCCTTTGAACCGGCAAAAGTTATTTTAGCACCATTTGATGCGCCAGTGATATTCACTGTGTAATCAGAAAAGACTGCATTTTCCAATTTGAATTCCGTTTGGCTTAATGTACCACTTGAGATACTAAGAACCAATGTTGTAGCATCATTATTCCAGCTTCCTGCTTTAAATGTCAGAGTAGCATTACCATCGATACTTAAAGCCGGAGTTGTAGCTTCGCCAAGAGCAGATCCTGTACCTAATTTGACACACTTATCGCCCTTGTATAATTTGCTATAAGTCCACCCACTGTTATCCAAATTTGCATCGTTTGCAGGTTGACTAGCGGCACTGCCACTCATTGCATTATCCGCACCACTTGGAATGGAGTTTCCTCCAGTTCCATCACATTTGTCAAATGACTCATAAAAAACTGTCGTTTGTGCCCCGGCAACAAAGCTGCCGATTGCAAACAGCATCAAGAAAGAAAGTAATAATTTTCTCATAATCACGTGTTTTTAGTTAATAATCAGTTTTGGCGTATAGAAGCCTCTTTTGACTACAAAGATAACATTTTTGCCGACATATCAATATTACAAAGCGGTAAAAATATCAGTCGATATGTAACCTTTAAGCTAAATATTATTAAACACACATTCTACGAGGAACAACAGCGGCATTAAAGCCTGTATATCAAATATATACAAATGTAGAGACGCGATTAATCGCGTCTCTACACCATGATTATCTTAATGATAGAATTATTGCTGCTTCAGTGCGGCTATGCCTGCTTCGAGAGTGGCAATCTTGGCAGTGGCATCGGCAAGTTTCTTGCGTTCACCTGCAACCACAGCCTCGGGGGCATTGTTGACAAATTTCTCGTTGCCCAACTTCTTCTCGATTGACATCTTGAACCCTTGCATATACTTCAGGTCGGCTTCGAGCTTCTTCAATTCTTCCTCCACATTGATGCTGTTACCCAACGGCACTGCATATTCGGTGGTACCGACAAGGAAGGTTGCCGCAGTGGCATCCTTTGCCTGTGCTTCATCGATGGCCTGCACATTGGCGAGCTTGCATATCACGTCGCCAAACGGATTGGTGAAGCTGCCCATGACTTGCAGGTCGAGTGCAGTCTTGTTGGGGATATTGCGTTGCAGCCTTATGGTGCGCACTCCGGCAATTATTTCCTTAGCCTCGTCCATCGCCTTTATGCAAGCAGCATCCACGTCTCCTGCTTCAGGCAGACGGGCATACATGATGCTTTCTCCGTCGGCGCGGGCGGCAAGGTGTTGCCACAGTTCCTCGGTAATGAACGGCATGAACGGATGCAACAGGCGCAGCAGCATATCAAAGTAATGCAGCGTGGCATCGTAAGTGGTACGGTCGATAGGTTGCCCGTAAGCAGGCTTCACCATTTCAAGGTACCACGACGAGAATTCGTCCCAGAAAAGTTTGTAAACTGCCATCAATGCCTCCGACAAGCGGAACTTGCCAAATAGGTCGGCAAGCTCGGCTACAGTTTCGGAAAGCACATTGCCAAACCACTGCACGGCCAATCGGGCAGCAGCCGGTTGTTCAATGTCGTCGGCAACCTGCCATCCCTTTACGAGGCGGAAGGCATTCCATATCTTATTGTTGAAATTACGGCCTTGCTCGCACAGCGCATCGTCATACAGAATGTCGTTACCTGCCGGGGCTGCAAGCATCAAGCCCATGCGCACACCGTCGGCACCGTATTTCTCAATAAGACCGATGGGGTCAGGCGAGTTGCCGAGCTGTTTCGACATCTTGCGGCCCAACTTGTCGCGCACGATACCTGTAAAATACACATTTTTGAACGGGCGGTCGCCGCAATATTCATATCCGGCCATAATCATGCGGGCAACCCAGAAGAAAATGATGTCGGGACCTGTAACAAGGTCGGTGGTAGGATAATAATACTTAATCTCTTTATTTCCGGGGTCAAGAATACCGTCGAAAAGCGAAATCGGCCACAACCACGACGAGAACCATGTGTCAAGGCAATCCTCATCTTGCTGCAATGTGAAATCTACACCGGCAAGCACGGGGAACTTTTCAACGGCAATGCGACGGGCATCTTCCTCGCTCTCGGCAACTATGCATTGGCGACCTATGCCGGCCGACTCGGGTGCCTGCACGTAATAAGCCGGAATGCGGTGTCCCCACCACAACTGGCGTGAGATGCACCAGTCCTTGATATTGGTCATCCAGTAGCGGTAAGTATTCTTGAACTTGGCAGGGTAAAATTTCACATCGTCTTTTTCCACTGCTTCAAGTGCGGGCTTGGCAAGGTGCTCCATTTTCAAGAACCACTGCATCGACAACTTAGGCTCTATCACGGCATTGGTGCGCTCGCTGTGGCCAACCTTGTTGGTGTAATCTTCCACCTTTTCAAGCAGTCCGGCAGCTTCAAGGTCTTTCACAATCTGCTCACGCACGGCAAAGCGGTCCATGCCCACATACATACCGGCAGCCTCGCTGAGTGTGCCGTCGTCATTGAATATGTCGATGCTTGGCAGGTTATGTTTTTCACCAAGCATATAGTCGTTGACATCGTGTGCCGGAGTGACTTTCAAGCATCCCGTACCAAATTCTATGTCAACATAATCATCTTCGATTACCGGTATTTCACGCCCCACGAGCGGCACAATCACACGCTTGCCGCGCAACCATTGGTTCTTGGGGTCGTTGGGGTTGATACACATGGCGGTATCACCCATGATGGTTTCCGGGCGCGTAGTGGCCACAACGGCGTAGGGAGCCCCTCCAACCTCCCCCAGAGGGGGGAGGTTAGAGGGGGCCAGGTAATATTTTAAATAATACAATTTGCCATGCTCTTCCTTGTAGATAACCTCTTCATCGCTCAGTGCGGTCAGTGCCTTGGGATCCCAGTTCACCATTCTCACGCCGCGGTAAATCAGGCCCTTGTTGTACAAGTCAACAAACACCTTTATCACGCTGCGGCTGCGCTTTTCGTCCATGGTGAAACCGGTGCGGTCCCAGTCGCACGAAGCGCCAAGCCGTTTCAACTGCTCAAGTATGATGCCGCCATGCTTGCGCGTCCATTCCCACGCGTGTTCCAGGAATTGGTCGCGAGTGAGGTCGGTTTTCTTTATGCCTTCTTGTGCGAGCTTGTTTACCACCTTGGCTTCGGTGGCAATCGAAGCATGGTCGGTACCCGGCACCCACAAGGCATTTTTGCCTTCCATGCGAGCACGGCGCACCAGTATGTCTTGGATTGTATTGTTAAGCATGTGCCCCATGTGCAGGATACCTGTCACATTTGGCGGCGGAATAACTATAGTGTAGGGTTCACGCCCGTCGGGCTCGGAATGGAACAATTTGTGCTCCATCCAGTATTTATACCATTTCCCTTCAACTTCCGAAGGGTCGTACTTGGTAGCCAATTCTTTCATAAAACCTCTTTTTTATTCAGGTTGCAAAATTAGCAATTAATTCCCAAAAAATAACAGCCTATACCCGTCTGCATAAAAAAAGCTGTTTCCCCCATCGTGAGGAAAGCAGCTCCAAACTTTTCTTTTTTTTACTTGTTGTCTTATGACAAAACTTACTTTGCAACAGAGTCGGTAGCAACAGAGTCAGCAGCAGTTGTGTCAACAGCAGCAGTTGTGTCAACAACAGCAGCAGTTGTGTCGGTAGTTTCAGCAGTTTCGTTAGTAGTAGCTGCACCACCGCAAGAGAACAACGATACGCTAAATACAACAGCAAGTAATAAAACTAACTTTTTCATTTTCTTGAATTTTTAATAATAAAACAATTTTTTTATGCTTCAAAAACGATGCAAAGTTACTACTTAAATTTTATTTGCAAATATTTTTTTTGAAAAAAACGTCGCTTCGGCAAGAAAAAATATGTTGTACAACCTGTTTATTTAACACATATTTATTTAATACACTGAAAATCAACATGTTTACAAAATCAAGTAAATTTATGCTTCACCCGGCATTTGCTGTCATTCACATGACATTTTGTCGCCGGCGTCATGAAATTTCGGCATTCGGAACACCGACACATATTTATATATGCTGATATTTGCAGGAAAAGGAGTAATTTTGCAGCACATTTTTTATATAGAGACAAGATGACCGACAAGTCGATTTCAGGCCTTTACACGGTACAGTTCCACACGCTTGGTTGCAAACTTAATTTCTCGGAGAGCGCAACCATGGAGCGGATACTTGCCGACTGTGGCATACGCCGTGCCATGCCGGGCGAAGAACCCGACATATGCGTAGTGAACACTTGCAGCGTAACCGAGCTTGCCGACAAGAAGTGCCGACAAGCCATACGCAAGTTTGCCAAGAGTTATCCGGGCGCACTGATAATCGTAACAGGCTGTTATGCACAGCTTAAAAGCGACGAAGTGGCCGCCATCGACGGGGTGAACATAGTGATGGGAAGCGACAAGAAAAACCGCATTGCCGAACTTATCGGAAGGTGGCAACTCGACCGCTCCAGCCAAACGGTTGACGTGCATGGCTTCCGCGAACTTACCGACTTCTGCCCCTCTTGTTCACGTGGCGACCGCACTCGTTATTTCCTGAAGGTACAGGACGGGTGTGACTACTTCTGCACCTATTGCACCATCCCATTTGCCCGCGGACGCAGCCGCAGCGGCACCATTGCTTCGCTTGTGGAACAAGCCCGCAATGCGGCAGCCGAAGGCGGAAAAGAGATTGTACTCACAGGAGTGAACATAGGCGACTTCGGCAGAAATACCGGTGAGCGTTTCATCGACCTTGTGAAAGCTCTTGATGAAGTGGATGGCATAGAACGATACCGCATTTCATCGATCGAACCCGACTTGCTCGACGATGAGGTAATCGACTTTGTGGCCGCATCGCGCCGTTTCATGCCACATTTCCACATACCGCTGCAAAGCGGCAGCGATGAGGTGTTGCGGCTCATGCACCGACATTACGACACGACCCTTTATGCACGGAAAATCGAGAAAATACGCTCGGTGATGCCCGATGCATTTATCGGTGTTGACGTAATGGTAGGCACAAGGGGCGAAACAGCGGAACTATTCGAGCAGTCACGCAACTTCATCACTTCGCTCGACGTGTCACGGTTGCACGTATTTCCTTATTCCGAACGCCCCGGCACGGTGGCGCTGCGCATCGGACATGTGGTTGACAAACACGAGAAAGACGCACGCGTGGAGATTATGTTGCAACTGTCGGATAAAAAATTGCGTCGTTTCACTTCTCGTTTCATAGGCACCTGCCGACCTGTACTACTGGAACACCCGGCACATGGCAGCGATGTGATGCACGGCTTCACCGACAATTATCTGCGTGTAGAAGTGCCGAGGAACGATAAATCGGCCAATTGCATAACCGTCGTCAACCTTGAAAGCATAAGCGACGACGTTGAAACAGTAATAGGAAAAGCAATCGCTATATGAACAAGCAGGGTTACAATAAAATATTATATTTCCCTCTCGATGTGCTGCTGCACTTGATGGCCTTGCTGCCGATGGGGGTGCTTTATGTGATTTCCGATTTCATATATTGGCTCGTGTACCATGTGGCTCGATACCGCCGCAATGTGGTCAGGCGTAATCTTGTGCAGTCGTTCCCCGGGAAAAGTGAGGATGAAATTGCCCGCATCGAGAGCGATTTCTACCACTTTTTTGCCGATTATTTTGTTGAAACCATCAAATTGCTGCACATAAGCGACCGCCAGATGCGCCGCCGCATAGTGTTCCATGATGTGGAAATTATCGACCGTTACTTCGATGAAGGTCGTTCCATGCTCATTTATGCAGCCCATTACGGCAATTGGGAATGGCTGCAATCGGTAACACTGTGGTCGCGGCACGGTGCCGATGGCAATGTGGTGTTCGGCAATGTTTACCGCCCGCTGAGAAACAAGTGGTTCGACGCTTTTTTCCTGAAAATACGTAATCGCTTCCACACCGCGTGCCACCCCAAGAACAGTGTGTTCCGTGACTTATTGAGGCTGCGGCGCGACGGCAAACTGTCGATAACCGGCTTCATGAGCGACCAGCACCCTTCGGTCAATGAAAGCGACCACGTGATACGCTTCCTCAACCATGACACAGCTATAATAACAGGCAGCGAGCTGTTGGCACGGAAACTTGATTACGTGGTGCTGTATTTCGAGTTGAAACGCCGCCGCCGCGGATATTACGACTGCCACATACGCCTCATAACCGATGATGTGAAATCGTGGCCCGAATACTCAATAAGCGATGAATATGCCCGTCGCCTTGAAACGCAAATCAATGAAAATCCGGCTTTGTGGCTGTGGACGCACGACAGGTGGAAGCACAAGGTAAAACCCGTTGCAAATGATGGAAACGACAAATGAACTCCCAAGCCGCAAACTCGCGGCAGTTATAATAATGAACTGGAACGGCGCAAAGCTGCTGGAACAGTTCCTGCCCTCGGTGTGCCAATATACCAATGGCGACCTTGCCGACGTGATAGTCGCCGATAACGGAAGCACCGACAATTCACTTGAACTCTTGACAAAACGTTTCCCCGAAGTGAAAGTTTTGCCATTCAATGAAAACTATGGATACGCAGGCGGGTACAACGAAGCAATAGGCCGCTTGCGGCAATACCGTTTCTCGGTTCTGCTAAACAGCGATGTAGAGGTCACCCCCCGATGGATTGAACCGATACTTGATTATATGCAACAGCACGACGACGTGATGGCTTGCCAACCGAAAATATTGTCTTATGCCGACCGCCGTAAATTTGAATATGCCGGAGCGGCAGGCGGTTTTCTTGATTGCCACGGATTTCCTTATTGTCGGGGGCGGATTTTCGACAGCATAGAAGAAGACTGCGGGCAATACGACGGTGCACCGGCCGACGTGTTTTGGGCGTCGGGAGCGGCACTTTTTGTGCGTACCGAGAGCTATCTCAGCCTGGGCGGGCTTGACCGCAGTTTCTTTGCCCACATGGAAGAAATCGACCTTTGCTGGCGTATGCATCTTGCCGGAGGGCGTGTGGCAGTAGTTCCGCAAAGCACAGTCTATCACCTTGGCGGCGGAAGCCTGCCTGCAAGCAATCCGCGAAAGACATATCTGAACTTCCGCAACAACCTGCTACTCATGCACAAGAATATGCCCGCCGGTGAAGGACGCCGAATGTTATTTGTGCGCCGCCTTTACGATACGCTGGCATTTTTCATGTTCATCGCCAAGTTGCAATGGGGCAATGCCCGTGCTGTGCTCAAAGCGCATAACGACTTTCGTAAAATGAAAAAACAGTACAATTCATACCCCGGTAAGAACCTGCTCGGTACTTTCCCCGGTACAAACTGCAATATCATCATCGATTACTATTTGCGCCACCGCCGTCGGTATTAACCTTACGACTTCGATAAATTCTCAGTAAAAAAGAAACTTTACTCAAAAAATTATCTGGAATGCCAACTATAAGCAACGACCCTGCCGGATATTATAATAATATATTACAGGTTACCGAAAATGAAATATCACATTTGACCCGACGTGCGGCTATGGTATCTTGGGCGCGGCTGATGATTGTGATAATTGCCTGTGGGGGTGCATGGTGGCTTTGGGGAGACACGCAGGCTGTCACGGCCTTAGTAATTGTATGCGTGGTGCTGTTTCTTGCCCTTGTAAAATTGCACAACCGCCTGTTCTCGGCACTTGAAATGCAACGAGCCTTGAAGCAAGTGGCAACCGATAACCTTCGACGCATGAAACTTGACCTTGACGGAATTGACGGCGGAACCGAATATGTCGATGCGCATCACCCTTACAGTTACGACCTCGACCTGTTTGGGAACCGGTCGCTTTTTGCTTTGATGAACGCGACTGCCACCCACAGCGGGCGTGAACGGCTTGCCCGCAACTTGCAAAAACCGGAAAATGTGGGAGTCGACATCGAACAGCGACAAAAAGCTGTTGCCGAACTTGCAGCCATGCCCGATTTCATGACTCGGTTTCAGGCACTTGGCATTGTGGCTCGCAACGCAGGCAAAGCAACCGACTCCGGTGCTCCATCATTGCGGCCAGTGAACCTGCAATGGTGGCAACGGGCTGCCGCATACTTGTTTCCCGTTGCAATCTTGATGCTTATAATTCTTGCCTTGGCAGGACTCGACGTGGCAATATATATTGAAACTGCTGCCACAGCATCGATATTGACAGCGGCTGCCGGGTCGAAAATGGTGGGGCGCATTCATGCCGAAGTAGAACGTGTCGTCAACCGCATATCCATATACCACGACCTGCTCGATGAAACAGAGCGAAAGCAGTTTGCCTCTCCGTTGCTGCAACAATTGCAGCAACGACTCGGCACCGGCGATGAAAAATCATCTGACATAACGCGAAAATTGTCCCAGCTGCTGTCAAACCTTGACCAACGTTACAACTGGCTCAGCTACATATTACTCAACACTTTGCTCCAATGGGATTATCGCCAAATGCTTAATGTATCCAAATGGGCAAAACATTATGCAGGGAAAATTGATGAATGGGACGACGTGCTCGGCAACATCGATGAGTTGTGTGCTCTTGCCTCGTTCACATTCTGTAATCCCGGTTACGTATTCCCCGCAATCGACCGTGAAGGCAAGGTTATAATCGAAGCCAAGCAACTCGGGCATCCGTTGATAGCTCGCGACCGCTGTGTTTGCAATGACGTGAGTGCCATGACGGCCGGTAATTTCATGATTGTGACAGGTGCGAATATGGCAGGCAAAAGCACTTATCTGCGCACAGTGGGTGTAAACTATCTGTTGGCACTTGTGGGAGCACCGGTGTTTGCCGCTGAAATGGTGGTAAGCCGGGCATCTCTTTTCACAGGCTTGCGTACCACCGACTCGTTAAGCGACGGCGAATCATATTTCTTCGCCGAGTTGCGGCGGTTGCAAACGATTGTAACACGTGCCACAGCCGGGGAAAGAATGCTTATAATCCTTGATGAGATACTGAAAGGGACAAATTCGGCCGACAAGCAGAAGGGTTCACTTGCACTTGTGGGCAAACTTGTGGGCATGAACATTGCTGGCATCATTGCCACCCATGACCTTGTGCTCGGCACACTTGCCGACCGTTTCCCGGCTCAAGTGTTTAACCGCTGCTTTGAAGCCGAAATCGATGGCGACACTCTACGTTTCGACTATACATTGCACCATGGCATAGCCCGGAACCTTAATGCTTACTTCCTGATGCAGCACATGGGCATAGTGTGAAGCCCCGAGATGTGCCGCTCACTTTGAAATCTGATGTTTTCTGCCCGAGGTGGTGGTGCTGAATAGCTCGTTGTATATGCGCTTGGTGGCACCAAGGTGCTGCTTGATATAAGTTCCTGCGGCGTTGCCGCTTGCGGCAAGGAATTCCACGTCTGAAGTCAAGCGGTCGGCAAGACGGTCGAAATCATCATGCCCAGTTATAGTGAAACCTCCACCGCATTCTATCAGGTCGTGTGCCTCCTTAAATTTTGAATGGTTGGGGCCGAATATCACCGGAATGCCATATACCGCAGCTTCGTTTAAGTTGTGTATGCCTGCACCGAATCCTCCGCCAATGTATGCTGCACGGGCATAACGGTAACATGACGACAGAATGCCGAAACAATTTATAATCAGGCAGTCGGCATCGGCAACCTTGGCTTCGGTCGCCTCGGTGTATAAAACTGTGGGGCGCGTAATTCGTTCCTTCATGGCTTGCAACCGTTCGTCATCAAACTCATGCGGTGCTATTATCAATTTCATGCCCGGGTGCGTGTTGAAATATGGTATGACAATATCTTCATCGGGTTGCCACGAGCTACCTATTATCAATGTGAACTGTGACGAGGAAGCAAAGCGTTCGACTATGGGGAACGGCTTGCACGAGGCAAGTATGTCGCTCACACGGTCGAAACGCGTATCACCGGCGACAGTCACGTCGCTCACTCCTATCGATGCCAACAATTGCCGTGAAGCATCATCTTGAACATAAATGCGCGTAAAGCAGTCGAGCATTCGGCGGAACATACCACCCCACGGGCGGAAGAATATTTGTCCCCGGCGGAAGATAGATGAAATTATATAAGTAGGAATATTACGGCGGCCGAGTTGCTGCAAATAATTGCCCCAAAATTCATATTTTACGAAAACGGCAATGTCGGGCGACACTGTGTCGAGAAACCGTTTGGCGTTGGCCGGTGTGTCGAAAGGCAGATAGCATACCACGTCAGCATCTTTGTAATGCTTGCGTATTTCATATCCCGACGGGGAAAAGAACGTTAGCACTATGCGATAATCGGGTTGGTTGCGCCTGATCATTTCAATCAACGGGCGGCCCTGTTCAAATTCTCCGAGCGATGCGGCGTGTATCCACACGGTTTTTCGATGGTCGTCAGCTTTGATTTTGGTTTCAAGCAGGTTGAAGGTGCAAGATTGTCCTTCTACCATTTTTTTTATCTTTTTGTTCCGTAAAGCAGCGAGTTTTGCTCCCCACTTTAACAGGTTTATGCCAAGGTTGTATAATACGTTCATGACGGCAAGTATATATAAAAATATGTATGCCGCGCGTTTAATGCGCCGCGTTTAATAATATTTGCAAAGGTACTGGTTGTGTGATACTTTATTGCGTCGGTCACTCCACAGCCGATCGTCGATATACAGGCGCAGGGCTATCTTCTGCCAGAATGCAAATGCGTCGGGAGTGTAATGGAAGTCGAGCGATGCATACAGGTTTAAGAATTGGTTGCGGAAAATGTAGGCCCTCACATTGGTACGGCTATACACCTTTGCTTGGAAATTCGGATCCCCCATATTGAGCAACGAGCCATACTTAGGATAAAGCGGATATAAGTTCTTCCCCACATATAAGTGTTCTTCTATGCCAAGGAAACGCCATTCGGCAATGGCATCAAACGTTAATCCATATGGACGGTGCCACACGCCGGTGCCGCGGTCGCGCTCAAGTTGCAATATAAGTCCGGCTGTGACACTCAGGCTGTCAAGCCGTGGCGTGAACCGGGCAAGGTCAAGGCCTGCATATGGATTGACCGATATGTCGTCGTTCACATTTTGGTCGGGGGTAGGATTAAGCGACTTGGCAAGATGGTTCACTTGCAATCTGCCGCCAAGCATCAACGGGCCTGTGGCATACCAACGGCCGTTGAAATACACGCTGAATGCCTCGCGTTGTTCCTCGGTCTGCAAACTGCGCCAGTCAAGTGCAAGTTCCATAAATCCACGCCGGTGCACATATTGTATGAGAGCACCGCGGATATTTGGTTCGGTATATCGCAGCGAATCGCTCATCAATACCGTCGGCAATTGTTCTATAAGTTGTGTGCGCGGCAGCATACCCAGGCTGATGCGCCATGTGGGCGACAGGTATCGGTAATATACCGTCGGCGACAACTTGTATCCTTTCCACCCGTTACCTATTGGCTGATACCACGACACACCACCCATCAGCAAGTGCCGTCCGCCCATCAGCGATACGCCTACCTCGGGCGACAGGCGTGTGAATGTGATGGTTTGGTCGGGCGAATAGTAGTCGTCGCCTTCACGGTTTTCAAAAACCGACCCGGCATCCACGCTCCATCGCAATTGCTGCTGTGCAAAAACAGGAATAGCGGCAGCCATGCAAGCCACCGCTATCAATATGTAAACACGTTTAAGCATCGGCAAGACGAATGTTTTCTATACCCCGGCTCACGCGTGCAACGGTTTCGTCGCGGCCTATGAGTTCGGTAATGTCAAACATATGCGGGCCTTTGCACTCGCCTACTACAGTCAGGCGGAAAGCATTCATCACGTTGCCCAGGTGGTAACCCTTTTCGGCAATCCACGCAAGCACCACCTCCTCGCAAGGCTTCGACGAGAAGTCGGGAACCTGCTTCAGCACTTCTATGAGTTCGCGCATGATTTGCGGCATCTCGGGTTTCCATCGTTTCTTGATATCCTTCTCGGCATATTCGGTCGGTGGCACAAAGAAGAATCGGGCATTTGCCCACAATTCGCCAAGCAACGACACGCGGTTTTTAACCAAACCGACTACCTTGGCAATATATTCGTCACTGAACAAACTTACATCCACGCCGTTTTTCTCAAGAACAGGCTTGAACAATTCTGCAAGTTCTGCATCGGGTTTTGCCATTATATATTCGTGATTGAACCACTTGCCTTTCTCGAAGTCGAATTTGGCACCGCTCTTGGAACAATGCGCAAACGAGAAATCACGCACCAGTTCGTCCATCGACATTATTTCACGGTCGTCACCCGGATTCCAACCAAGCAGCGCAAGGAAATTAATTACGGCCTCGGGCAAGTATCCGGCTTCACGGTATCCCGAAGATATTTCGCCCGACTTCGGGTCGTGCCATTCGAGCGGGAACACCGGGAATCCCAGGCGGTCACCGTCGCGCTTACTAAGTTTTCCCTTGCCGTCGGGTTTGAGCAACAGCGGCAGGTGAACAAATTGCGGCATGGTATCGCGCCAGCCGAATGCCTCGTAAAGCAATACGTGCAACGGAGCCGACGGCAACCACTCTTCGCCACGTATCACGTGCGTGATTTTCATCAAGTGGTCGTCAACAATGTTTGCGAGATGGTAAGTGGGCAGGTCGTCGGCACTCTTGTAAAGCACCTTGTCATCAAGAATTGACGAATTAATAACAACCTTGCCGCGAATTAGGTCGTCAACTTCGATGTCTTGCCCCGGTTCTACCTTGAAACGCACCACGTAGGTGGCACCTTCGGCCATGAGGCGGTCGGTTTCCTCCTGCGAAAGAGAAAGAGAATTGCGCATACCGCCGCGAGTTGATGCGTCATATTGGAAATTCGGCATTTCTTTACGCTTTGCCTCAAGTTCTTCGGGAGTGTCAAATGCCACATACGCACGCCCGTTGTCGCACAACTCCTTTACATAATGGCGGTAAATATCTCGGCGCTCCGACTGTTTGTAAGGTCCGTATTCGCCACCGTCGCGCACCCCCTCGTCTATTTTGATGCCCAACCACGCCAAAGCCTCGTTAATGTAATCTTCGGCACCAGGTACAAAGCGGTTGGAGTCGGTATCTTCGATGCGCAATATCATTTCGCCGCCGTTCTGACGGGCAAACAGGTAATTATATAGTGCCGTGCGCACACCGCCTATATGCAACGGGCCGGTGGGAGACGGAGCAAAACGAACTCTTACTTTATTTTCCATAATCGCTAAAAGATTAAAAACAACGTGCAAAGGTATAAAAATAACCTCGATATACCATTCAAAAAGGCTGCATATTAGGGTAAATCGAACAAAATTGGTTGCACAACACAAAAAAGTTTGCAAAAAATTTGGCAGTTTCGACAAAAGGCAGTACCTTTGCATCGCTTTTAAGGAGATTCGCTAGCTCAGCTGGTAGAGCACATCCCTTTTAAGGATGGGGTCTTGGGTTCGAGCCCCAAGCGGATCACCAAAATAAAAAGGGCGTGTCGCAATAAGCGATGCGCCTTATTTTTTCGTCAATTCAAAAAATCCGCTGGCCCCATAATCAGGAACTTGGAGCCAAAGACAAGGAAATATCACGGCTGAATGCTATCCTTGAAAAGGCGTTCAAATGGTTTCCGATGCTCAGGGAGATGCTGAGAATGGAGAAACTGTGCGCAGCCATCGGCTTCACCAAAGAAATGATAGAGAGCCTCCTGACAAAGAAAGAGGCTATCAGGTGCAATGG
>CALUMH010000018.1 GCA_944321685.1 uncultured Muribaculaceae bacterium | reverse complement strand
TTAATATGTTCCATGATACAAAGTTAAGCTATATTCCTGAAATCCCTGCTCCACCAACCGGGAAAATCCGCTGATCCTGATTTACAGGTCTCTTTGTGTTTCTTTGCATTCCAGGGTTCCAGTATAGGGCGTGCCAGAATTAGAAAATGAACTGCTTTGCCGCCCCACAAATTTAACGGTCTATTGTAGCGTGCCATATAATTATGTTGGTAAAATGCGGAAAAAACGGATGGGGGCCGCCGGTCTCGGAGGCTCACATCCGTTGGTTTAAGGTTGTTATCAGGTTTGTTTGGTTGTTGGCTAATTTGCGTAAAGCGATCACTGTTTGAGCCTTATTTGGCTCATGCTTGAATCTTGTTCTTTTATAAGTCCGTTGTGGAAAGCACCAAGCAGGGCTTTGAGGTCGGCAATCTGCGTACGCAGTTCGCTCCCCTTGTCGGTGTCTTGTACCAACATTCTGCGGCTGCTCATTTCCACTATTTGTGTTGTTGATTTAATATCCTTGCCTTCTTTTACGGCTTCTTCGATTGATGTGAACGGTTCGTGTTGCACAAGTTGGAACCCGCGAGAGTGGAACACCAGCGTGTAGCCCGCAATTCCCGTCTCCGACCAATAGGCTTTGGAGAAGCCGCCGTCTATCACCATCAGCTTGCCGTTGGCGCGTATGGGCTGTTCTCCCATCTTGGTGCGCACGGGCACATGGCCGTTGATGATGTGCCGGTGCGGACCTTCCACACCGAATGCATCGAGCAGGCGGTCGCACACAGCCTCGTTGTCACGCAACAGGTAATACCAGCCTTTCACTTCCTTGCGAGCCTCCTTGTCATCGATGAAATAACGCTCGAATGTGGCCATTTTGTCCTTGTCGAAAGCCGGAGAATTTTTACCGCACCACAAGTACCAAATGTAGTCGAGGGCAAAAGCCCGTTCGTCGGTGTCGTCACAGCCGAAGTATGCTTCACGCATCAGGCCTCCCACACGGTTGAGCAGGTCTTTGCCGCAGTATTTTTCACCCCTTATTTCCACCTCTTTCAGCGAGCCGTCTTCGTTGAGTGGCACTGATGCATGGAAGAGCAGGTTGCTGTTGGTTACCGTGTAAATGCACCCGTTGCGGAACAGCCATGCGATGTGCTTCTGCAATTTTTCGCTGTGGATGAATGAATTATGCAACTTTTCAACCACGTCCTGTTCCTCGGGCGTGAGCCTGTAAGGGTCGTTGGGGTCGATGGTAGGGAACGAAGTATCGGTGAGCCGGTATTCGTTGCCTGCAATTTTGATTGTTCCCCGGTCGAAATCGATGTTTTGCAGCAATAATCGGTCGTCCATTTCAAAGTCGGGGCGGCGACGGATGATTGCACCCTCGGTCTTGAACTGTATTATGGCTATAGCCTTGTGCATTTGTGCGGCCAGTCGCATCGACTTTTGGCTGTAATTTCGCCCTTCATTCTCGCGTGGCATGAATATGGCACATTCGTCGTTGCCATAGGTCTCGATGGCAAGCGTGGCAAGCGGCAGCAGGTTGATGCCGTAACCGTCTTCAAGCACCGATTGGTTGTCGTATCGCAAGGCCAGTCGCACCACATTGGCTATGCAACTGTCGTTTCCGGCAGCAGCACCCATCCACAGTATGTCGTGGTTTCCCCATTGTATGTCGCAATTGTGGTAATGGCACAGCAGGTCCATTATCTTGTCGGGGCTTGGGCCGCGGTCAAACACGTCGCCCAGTATGTGCAACGAGTCGATGGCCAGCCGTTGCACAAGGTTGCACAGAGCTATTATGAAGCGGTCGGCCATGTGGGTCGAAATGATAGTACGCACAATCACGTCCACATAGGCCTGCTTGTTTGGGTCAACGGTGCTTTCGTGCAACAGTTCCTGTATGATGTAGGCAAAGTCATCGGGCAGGGCCTTGCGTACCTTCGAGCGGGTGTATTTCGACGAAACGTTGCGGCACACCATCACCAACCTGTTGAGTGTGATGAAGTACCAGTCATCGATGTCATCGCGCACGTCCTGTTTTACCAATTCGAGTTTTTGCTCGGGGTAGTAAATGAGCGTACACAATTCTTTTTGCTCGCGCTGTGTGAGCGTCTCGCCGAATATTTCACGCACTTTGCGCTTTATATTGCCCGATGCGTTGCGCAACACGTGCTGGAACGCTTCATACTCGCCGTGCAAGTCGGCAAGGAAGTGCTCGGTGCCCTTGGGCAGATTTAATATTGCTTCAAGGTTTATTATTTCGGTGCTTGCCGCTGCCGCATTCGGGAAATTGCGTGCAAGCAACTGCAAATAACGCAAGTCTGTGTCGATGTTTTCGTGTTTGTCGTCTTGACTATCCATTTTCCATTAGCTTGGACGAGTATAAAGGTAGTCACATTTTCGGAAACGGCAAAAAAATCGCCGAAAATCCTTTATTGCACCGCTATTTTTAATCAAAAATGGATATGGCGATGTCAAGATTTTATGTTAATTTTTGACCAAGCATTCTGCACCCGGAGCGGAGTACGACAGTCACCAAATTATCTTTTTACCCGACCGGCTGATGTAGATGCGCCCTTTCTGTGGAGTGGTGGCACGTGTGCCGGAGATGTCATACAGCTCCTCGGGTTCGCTTTGTTCATTACCGGGAATTACGGGCTTTATCGAACTTGTACCGCCGAAGTCGCTTTCGGTGAAGATACATTCGCCGTTCATGTAGCATTGCAACATGGCGTATATGTCGCCAATATGCACATCAATGGGGATCATCCATCCATTTCCTCCGTTTCCGCCAATACCTTACCCAATATCCGGCAATGTTATATTGGTCTCCTATGGTCAGTTTCCTCCGTCCCGACGGTTGGATTATCTCGTCATTTAGCACCTCTTTTTCGTATGACTCATATCCATTGTCATAATATATTTTATCTCCTTTTGTCAGATTGAAGTCCATCATCAGAGAGAATAGTTGAGGTGTTCGGTAATCCAATAAATACACTTTCTTGTCCTCTTCGTATGCGACTGCTATCTGGTCGAATGGGTCGGGGTTCTTGAATGATATTAGCAGTCGCTTGCAGGTGCGGCCTTCGGCCACGGTGTCGCCGGACAATACTTCCACGGTGAAGTATCTTGTCTCGGGAATGAACCGGTTCCTTATTGCCCAAAGCCAAGATTTTCCGTCTTCGAGTACAGGCTGATATGTACGTTGTGCCTGCATCGTGTTCAAGACACTTGCGGCACACATCATGAGTAGCAATACGATTCGTTTCAGAATAGTCTGTTTTATGTAAAATTTGGTGAAGTTATGCCATTTGATAATGATATTGCAAGTAAAGGTACTGTTACTTACAAATATAGCGATATATTTGGAACAATTATTCTTTACTAAAGGAAAATGGTTGCATTATCTTACTTTTTTGTATTTTTGCAAAGATATTAAGTAGTTAATTAGAAGGGAATTCTTTGTGTAGAACGCGGCATGTCTTTATAATCAATTCTTTTCGTTTAATTTTGTAATGTATTATGGCAGGTATTAGCAAGACAAATGCGGCGCGGCTGCTCGACAGGGCTAAGGTGAAATATGAGCTTGTGCCTTATGAGGTTGACGAGAATGACCTTGCGGCGACGCATATCGCATTGCAATTGGGTGAGAATATAAAACAGGTGTTCAAGACGCTTGTGCTGCATGGCGACCGCACGGGCCACTTCGTGTGTGTGGTGCCGGGCGATGCCGAGGTTGATTTGAAGAAGGCTGCACGGGTGTCGGGCAACAAGAAGGCCGACCTCATTCCCATGAAGGAGTTGTTGCCTACGACGGGCTACATACGCGGCGGATGTTCGCCGGTGGGGATGAAGAAGTCGTTCCCAACGTTCTTCGACTCGTCGTGCGAGGCGTTTGATTATATATATGTGAGTGCCGGGGTGCGCGGATTGCAGTTTAAGGTAAATCCCGGCGAACTGGTGAAATATGTGCGTGGGTCGCTTGCCGACCTTACGGCCGAAAAAGAAGAGTAAACAGTCATGGGGAACAGCATAGGAAAAATATTCAGGCTTACGACCTTCGGCGAGTCGCACGGCGCGGCCATAGGCGGCGTAATCGACGGAATGCCTGCCGGCGTGAAAATCGACCTTGACGCGGTGCAACATGAACTCGACCGCCGCCGCCCGGGGCAGTCGGCCATAGTTACGGGGCGCAACGAGAGCGACCGCGTGATGGTGCTTTCGGGATTATTTGAGGGCAAGACCACCGGCACTCCCATCGGTTTTGTTATTGAAAACGAGAACCAGCGGTCGGGCGACTATGGCAATATGCGCGATGCCTTCCGCCCGTCGCATGCTGATTTCACCTATACTTCAAAGTATGGCATTCGCGACCACCGCGGCGGAGGCCGCTCATCGGCCCGCGAGACTGCCGCACGAGTGGTGGCCGGTGCCATGGCACGGCAAGTGCTTGCACGGGAAGGCGTGGAGATATATGCCTACACCTCGCAGGTAGGTAACATCATGCTTGAAGATGATTATCGCAAATATGACCCGGCCTGCATCGAGCGGAACGCGGTGCGCTGCCCCGATGCCGATGTTGCACGGCAGATGATAGAGCTTATCAACCGGGTGAAGTGTGACGGCGACACTATTGGCGGCGTTGTCACAGGCGTGGCAAAGGGTGTGCCGGTGGGGCTTGGCGAACCGGTTTTCGACAAGTTGCACGCCGCGCTTGGTGCTGCAATGCTTGGCATAAATGCAGCCAAGGGGTTTGAATACGGGCTTGGTTTCGGCTTTGCCGGGCGGCGTGGCAGTGAAGTCATCGACAATTTTGTGAAAGGTGCCGGCGGTTCGATAAGGACAGCCACCAATTTTTCGGGCGGTATTCAGGGTGGTATATCCAATGGTGAGGATATTTATTTTCGAGTGGCATTCAAGCCGGTGGCAACCTTGTTGCGTGATGTGGAAACAGTTGACTGCAATGGCGACCAGGTAACGTTGAAAGCCCGCGGACGGCATGACCCGTGTGTGTTGCCTCGCGCTGTTCCCATAGTTGAGGCAATGACTGCGATGGTGATACTCGATTTCATGCTGCAAAACCGTTGTTCGCGAATATGAATGTGGGTTACAGGGATTTCGGCACATTCCTGCGTGAACATTTCACAGGCAAGGTGCAGAAGATTTCGATAAATGCTGGTTTCACGTGTCCTAATCGAGACGGCACGCTCGGAACCGGCGGTTGCACTTATTGCAACAACCAGACGTTTAATCCCGAATATTGCAATCCCGGCAAAAGTGTGGCCGAGCAGCTTGCCGAGGGCAGGCAATTTTTTGCCCGGAAATATCCCGAAATGCAATATTTGGCTTATTTCCAGGCTTATACCAATACCTATGGTGAAATGGCACGTTTGCGCAGGCTGTATGAAGAAGCTCTTGCCGCTCCAGGGGTGGTGGGGCTGATAATAGGAACGCGTCCCGATTGTGTGCCCGATGAACTGCTCGAATATCTTGCTTCGCTTAAAAAGCGGGGTGTGTTTGTGCTTGTGGAATATGGAGTGGAGACATCGCGTAACGATACATTGAAAATAATCAATCGCGGCCACACGTGGGAGCAGTGTGCCGATGCGATAAACCGTACTGCGGCTCACGGTATAATGACGGGTGCGCACATAATTGCCGGATTGCCGGGCGAGGGTGCTGCAGATGTGGTTAGAACGGCACGGCTGCTGTCGCAATTACCGCTCGACACTGTGAAGTTGCACCAGTTGCAAATAATTCGCGGCACACGCCTTGCACGGCAGGTGGCCGATGGAGAGCTGGCGGTAAAACAGTGGAGCGTGGATGAATATATATGTGTGTGCATTGATTTCATTCGCAATCTTGCACCGACGATAGCCATAGAACGTTTCACATCTCAGTCGCCCGATAATTTGTTGATATCTCCTCGTTGGGGATTGAAGAATTACCAGTTTGCCAACTTGTTGCAGCGGGCCATCTGCAAGGATAAGGTGTGCCAAGGCTCGGCATTGTATGGGTAGCACCAAAAGCGCAGTTTTGAAAAAATCAACGGGCAATCTCGAAATCACTTCGAAATTGCCCGTCTGCGTTTCATCAAGTTTAATGCAAATTCATCTGTGTATAAGTATGATGTTGAGTCTGAGAAGTTGAGTCTGACTTAGAATCTGCTTTGATGAATGAGTGTATTTCAGTGTCTTATTTAGAACTATTATTGCATCATTATGTCTCTTTGTCGCTCTCGACCGAGAGGCATAATCTTTTCGATGTCAAAAGTACATATAATGTTACTATTCTGCAAATATTTTAGATTATTTTTCTTGTTTTTCTCCTTTTTTGTGGGTTTGGTTGCATGAACAGGTCAGAAGTCGATGTGTATGCCTCCTATGAATGTGGCTTTGGGCATAGGGTAGCCTGCCATGATTTCGTATTTCCTGGCGAGCAGGTTTTCTCCGCGGGCATACAGGGTGAGCCACTTGGTGGCACGGTAACTTGCCGACAAGTTCCACAGCACGAAATTTTCTTTGTGGCCCGAGTCAAGGTCGGTGTATAGTCCTTTCACATATTGCACTCCTGTCGAGGCGTTCCATCGTCCGTGCGTGAAGTTGGCACCGCCATATAATTTGTGTTCGGGGGAGGCAAGAACCGGATTTTCCATGTGCAACCAACTGTAATTGGCATTGATGCTCCAATGCCGGTTTATAACATAATTGATGGCCGCTTCGGCACCGAAATTCTCGATGTGACCCGAGTTTTGGTTGAGCATACCACTCCCGTTGGGATTAGGCAGGCGCATTATCAGGTTTTTACTGTTGATATAAAACAGGTTTGCGCTGTAGGTTAAGCTGTTGCCGGTTTCCCGCCCGGTGTATGACAGTTCATAGCTCCACAAGCTTTCGGGTTGCAGGTCGGGGTTTTGTGGCGGGAACATATACATTTCCCTGATTGTGGGGTTGCGGAAGCCGCGGCTTGCCATTGCCTTGATTTCGGTATCGTCGGGCAGGCGGAATGCAAGCCCGGCTTGCGGAATGACCTCGTTCCCGGTTTGTGAATGATGGTCAAACCTGACTCCGGCGTCAAGCGTAAGCCATTGTGCTATGTCTTGGCGGAAATCGGCGTAGGCGGCTACTTCGTCTTGCCTGCGGTCGGCTTGGTAATCCTTGATGCCGTCGAAGTATTGGTTCCAGGCCTTGCCGCCGAAGTGGAAATAGTCAACCCCAACGGTTATGCGGTTGCCGCTAAAAAATTGTGCGCTTTGGTACCACGACACGCCAAGCATAAGGTCGTTGCTGTTAAACCGGTAATCAAGAGGTTTTTTGCCGGGTTGGTATCCGTCGTTTATATAATGGTCGCCCCAGTTGACAAAGAAACTCAATGCCCCCGATGTGCGGTCGTAGCTGTTTTCAATAGCCATCGATGCCATTCCGCGAGTGATGCTTTGGTCGTTGTCGATATATGGGTCGAATGTTTCACCAGGATTTGATGCGTTAAAATGCGTGATGTTCACGTCGCCCCATAATTTCCACCGCTGCGAGAAGTCGTAGCCCAATTTCAAGTATCCGCCGTATTGCTCGAACTCCATGTCGTGGCGATGACCGTCCGAGCGATTGTAGGAAGCCGTTATTGTGCTTGAAAATTTGCCGTGGCGTATGCGGTTGGCAGCTTCGCTCCTGAAAGTTCCGTATGAGCCTGCCGAAACGTCGATGTCGGTCTTAATGCCGTCTTGGGCCATGTGCCGTGTCACTATGTTTACCACGCCGCCCATGGCATTGGAGCCGTAAAGCACCGAGGCCGGGCCTCGCACCACTTCCACGCGCTCTACCAGCATCGATTGGTAGGCATCGGCTATCGGGTGCCCCATAAGCCCCATATATTGAGGGTGCCCGTCGATAAGTACGAGCAAACCCGTGGTGGGTAATCCTGTTTGCGCCGGGCCGCCAATGCCTCGCATCGACATTTGCCCCGAGCCTCCCGTCGAGACTCCATAGCCCATTACCCCGCGTGAAGTTGCGAAGAATCCGGGAACTTGCGTGTTAAGTACGGGAAGAATGGATGATTGGTGTTCCGATTCGATTTGCGTGCGGTCAACCACCGATATTGTCATAGGCAGGTGCCGTATGTCGGTTTCATTGCGGGTACCGGTCACCACCACCTCTTTCATGATTATGTTGCGTGTGGTGTCGTTTGGGGCTGTTGCCGGAATAATTGCCGATGCGGCGGCAACTATGAGGGTAGAAAGCAAAAATGTCATTGATGTAATGTGTTTGCAATAATTCAGGTTGCAAAATTACATTACAGCAGTCAATGACAAAGTATAAAAATCATGGCATATATAACCAAAATTACTTTTTCGTGAGAATTGGGAGTGAGGAATTAGGAATGAGTTTCTTTTGATTGTATCGGTTTTTTGATAATTCCTAATTCCCCATTCCTTATTCCTTAAAACTCCGCTCCGGTCCACTTTTGTACAAGGTCGAGCAGGTCGCTTTTGCGTATGGGCTTTGCGATGAAGTCGTTGCAGCCGGCGGCAAGGGCTCGTTCGCGGTCGCTGTCGAAAGCGTTGGCAGTAAGTGCCACGATTGGAATGTCGGGGTCGAGCTTGCGTATTTCAGTTGTGGCTTCAAGGCCGTCCATGATGGGCATTCTTATATCCATCAAAACAAGGTCGTTTTTTGCTTTTTTCACTGCATTCACGGCTTCAAGCCCGTTTACGGCTCGTACTATATTGGCATATTTCTTTAAGATTGCGTTTACCAGCAAGAAATTGCTGTCGTTATCTTCTGCTACTAATATTGTTGGTTTCGACATAACTTTATTGTTTTCGTTTATGTGAGAGAGGAATATTTATTTGCAAATTTAATTAATTAAATATAATATGGTGTGTAAAACAGAGTTAAAAATTTATTAGCCATTGTAATAAAGCCGATTTTAGCGTTCGTGCCGGTTGTTGTTTGGAGGTAAATAAAGTTAAACTTTCGTAAATAATCATATATAGTAGGTGCAATGCAGCCCTTTATAATTAAATAATATTGTATATAAGGCGGTAAATGAGTACATTTGCAAACGGAAACTGAAAAGTGAAGTGGAGGGGGCAGGCGGCTCCCTCATTTTTTTAAATAAATTAGATTTATGATCGACAAGAACGCCTTGGAGAAAGTGGTTGCCGATGCGCTTGCAGGCAGTGACATGTTTTTGGTTTCGACCGAAATTTCGGCCGACAATCGCATTGTGGTGGAGATAGAGCGCCGCACAGGCAACATCACCATCGACGACTGCGTTGAAATAAACAATGTAATAGAGGCCAACTTCGATCGCGACAAAGAGGATTATGAGCTTGAAGTGGGCTCGGCCGGGCTTACGTCGCCTTTCAAGGTGTTGGCACAATATGTAAAAAATTGCGGCAATCCCGTCGAGGTGTTGACTTGCGACGGACGTAAATTGCGTGGCACCCTGAAGTCGGCAACCGATGACGGGTTCACCATCACTGTTTCCCGGAAAGTGAAGCCCGAAGGGGCAAAACGCCCGGTAATGGTCGATGAAGATGAAACATTCGGCTATGGCGATGTGAAATACACAAAAAACTTCATAGATTAATATACACAGAATAAAATATGGCAAAGAAAGACGAATCAATCGACATGGTGGACCGCTTCTCGGAGTTTAAGGAGTTGCGCAACATCGACAAAACCACAATGATCAGCGTCCTGGAAGAGTCGTTCCGCAGTGTCATTGCCAAGATGTTTGGCAGCGACGAGAATTTCGACGTAATCATGAACCCCGACAAGGGTGACTGCGAAATTTACCAGAACCTTGAAATTGTTCCCGACGGGAAGGTTGAAGATCCCGTAAGGCAGATTAGCCTGAGTGATGCGCGCAACGATGCCGACAATCCAGACCCCGACTGCGAGGTGGGCGAGGAGCACACCAAGAAAATCGACTTTGCCAAGTTTGGCCGCCGCGCAATCCTCAACTTGCGCCAGACGCTCGCCAGCAAAATCCTCGACTTGCAGAAGGATGCCATCTACACCAAGTTCAAGGAGATGGAAGGCGAATTAGTGACGGGAGAGGTGTACCAGTTGTGGAAAAAGGAAATACTGCTCCTCGACGAGGACAAGAACGAACTGTTGCTGCCTAAAGACCAACAGATACCAACCGACTTCTACCGCAAGGGCGACACCGTGAAAGCTGTGATTTACAATGTTGACAACAAGAACAACAATCCCAAAATCACGGTTTCGCGTACCAGCGACACATTCTTGCGCCGCCTTTTCGAGCTTGAAGTGCCCGAAATCCACGACGGCCTCATATTGATACGTGCCATAGCCCGCATTCCGGGAGAGCGCGCCAAGATAGCCGTGGAATCATACGACGACCGCATCGACCCCGTGGGAGCCTGTGTGGGTGTGAAAGGTGCCCGCATACACGGTATTGTGCGTGAATTGCGCAACGAGAACATCGATGTCATCAATTATACAAGCAACCCGTCGCTGTTTATTCAGCGTGCGTTGAGTCCGGCCAAGATTTCTTCGATACGCATCGACGAGGAGAACAAGCACGCCGAGGTGTTCCTCAAGCCCGAAGAGGTTTCGCTTGCAATAGGCAAGGGTGGCCTGAACATTCGTCTTGCAACCATGCTCACAGGTTATGAAATCGATGTTTACCGTGACCTTGAAGACAGCGAAGAAGACATATACCTCGACGAGTTCAAGGATGAAATTGACTCGTGGGTGATTGAAGCCCTTAAAGATATGGGTTGCGCCACTGCAAAAGCGGTGCTTAACACCCCGCGTGAGGAACTTATCGAGAAGGCCGATCTTGAAGAAGACACCGTTGACAACGTTATCAAGGTGCTTAAGGCCGAGTTCGAGAATTAAAAAGTCGTTACTCGTGTTCCGGCCGGGAATGCATAAATCCCGGCTACCCTTTATCCTTCTCCCGGTTGGGATCATCTATGCGTCAACGTTATTGTACAAGAGATTTAATAATCATTTATGCCCGTAAAGATAAGCAAAGTAGCAAAAGACTTGAATGTGGGAACTCAAACCATAATCGAGTTCCTGAGCAAGAAAAATATTACAGTGGAATCTAATCCGAACGCCCGTATATCGGACGAACATTACAAGATGCTGCTCGATGCGTTTCGTACCGACAAGGATCAACGCATAAAATCGGAGAATTTCATCAGCGAGCGGCGTCAGGAGCGTTCCAAGCCCGAACGGCAGCGTAAGGGCGAGGATTTCATTTCGACCCAATCGCAGATACCCACGCCGAAGGTGGTGGGAAAAATCGATTTGTCGCAAGCCGGGAAGCCGAAAGCTGTGCCAAGTGCCGAGACTGCGCCCGAGCCAATGCCTGAGGAGCAACCCGAGAAGCCCGAGGTGAAGCAGCCCGAGGAGAAGGTGGCCGAAAAACAAGAACAAGAAGCAGACAATAAAGCCGTAAAACAACAGGCCGAAGCCGAGCAGCCCAAGGTTGCCGAGCCGCAGCCTGCCAAGGCACAACATGATGATGTAGTAGCACAAGCAGCAACCGCAATGGACAACGGTAATAATGAACAAGAAGCAGAATTGCCCAAACGGAAGGAAGATGAAATCTTCACACTGGGTACTCCTGTACTGAAAAATCAGCCGAAGGTAATCGGGAAAATCGATTTGTCGGCCATAAATTCGCAGACGCGCCCGAAAAAGAAATCAAAAGAAGAGAAGCGCCGTGAGCGGCAGGAAAAGTCGCGGCAAGAAGCTGCCGCACACAACTCGGCAACCGGTGAGGGCGGGCAAGGCGATCGCAAGAAGCGCAAGCGTATAGGAAAGGAAAAAGTTGATATCGAGAAGAGTGTCAACCAAATTGCCTCACAACCCAAGCAAGGAAAAGGTGGCGGCCAGGCTGCCGGTTCGCAAGCCGATGATGCCGGTGGCAAAAACCGCAAAAATCGTAAGAACAAACGTCCGTTCAAGGCCGAAATAAGTGACGAGGATGTTCAGAAGCAGGTGAAAGAAACGCTTGCCCGCCTTACGGCCAAGACGCCCAAGAAGTCGGCCAAGTGGCGCAAAGAGAAGCGCGAAGCTGTGGAAGAGCGTGAACGCGAAGCCGCCGAACTCGAAGCAAGGGAAGAAAAGACGTTGAAACTCACCGAGTTTGTGACAGCCAACGACCTTGCCGTGATGATGAACGTGCCGGTAAACAAAGTAATCGGTACTTGCATGAGCCTTGGCGTGATGGTGTCGATTAACCAGCGTCTCGATGCCGAGACTATCAACATCGTTGCCGATGAATTCGGGTTCAAGACCGAGTATGTGAGTGCCGAGGTGTCGGAGGCAATCCACAGCCACGACGACGAGGAAGACAAGCCCGAAGACCTGGTTCCGCGTCCGCCGGTGGTTACCGTCATGGGACACGTCGATCATGGTAAAACTTCGTTGCTCGACTACATACGCAATGCCAATGTTATTGCAGGTGAAGCGGGCGGTATCACGCAGCACATAGGCGCTTATAATGTGAAGTTGAAAAACGGCCAGCATATCACATTCCTCGACACTCCGGGTCACGAAGCATTTACGGCTATGCGTGCCCGCGGTGCCAAGATTACCGATATTGTTATTATCATCGTTGCTGCCGACGACAATGTGATGCCTCAGACTGTCGAAGCCATCAACCATGCGTCGGCTGCTGGTGTTCCCATTATATTTGCCATCAACAAGATTGACAAGCCTGCCGCCAATCCCGAGAAAATCAAGGAGGAACTGGCCAACATGAACTACCTGGTGGAGGAATGGGGCGGAAAGTACCAGTCACAGGATATTTCGGCCAAAAAAGGCATAGGCGTGACCGAATTGCTCGACAAGGTGCTGCTTGAAGCTGAAATGCTTGAATTGAAGGCTAATCCTAAACGCCGTGCCGTGGGGTCGATTATAGAATCGTCGCTCGACAAAGGACGCGGATATGTGGCTACTGTGTTGGTGCAGAACGGTACGCTGAAGGTTGGCGACATACTTCTTGCCGGTACTCATTATGGCAAGGTAAAGGCCATGTTCAACGAGCGAAACCAGCGTATAACCGAGGCAGGCCCGTCGGAACCGGCGTTGATACTTGGGTTGAACGGTGCACCTACCGCAGGCGACAAATTCATTGTCATGGATACCGACCAGGAAGCACGCGAGATAGCAAGCAAGCGTGAACAGTTGCAACGCGAATTGGGCTTGCGCACGCAGAAGCGTGTGACACTCGAAGACATAGGCCGCCGCAAGGCTTTGGGCAGCTTCAATGAGCTTAACATTATTGTCAAGGGTGACGTGGACGGCTCTATCGAGGCTTTGAGTGATTCGCTCATAAAGTTGTCAACTCCCGAGGTGCAGGTGAATGTAATCCACAAGGCCGTGGGCGCGATATCCGAGAGCGACGTGACGCTGGCTGCCGCTTCCGATGCCTTTATCATAGGCTTCCAGGTTCGCCCGTCGCTTGCAGCCCGAAGGCTTGCCGAGCGTGACGGTGTAGATATCCGCTTGTATTCAATCATCTATAAGGCTATCGAAGAGGTGAAAGATGCAATGGAAGGTATGCTTTCGCCCGAAATCAAGGAAGAGATTATCGGGTCGGCCGAAGTGTTGCAAACCTACCACATCTCGAAAGTGGGAACCATTGCCGGTGCGATTGTGCGCGAGGGAAAGGTGAAACGCAACTGCAAGGTGCGTATAATCCGCGACGGTATAGTCATCTACACCGGTGACCTTGGTTCGCTAAAGCGTTTCAAGGACGATGTGAAGGAGGTGACTTCGGGCTTCGATTGCGGACTCAGTGTTGCCGGGTATAATGATATAAAAGTCGGTGACTTCATCGAGTCGTTTGAAGAAGTGGAAGTGAAGAAAACTCTATAAACTGCTTAATGGTAAAATGGCGATGGCGGTGCGACACTGTTTCTGCACCGCCAGTCATTTTTTATATTATAAATGAATTACTACTTGAATATAGGTTCCAATATGGGTGACCGGCGGCGCAATATCTCGCGGGCGGTGGGCATGATTAACCGCACTTTCGGAACCACGGTGCAATGTAGCCGCCCGGTGGAAAGCGAACCGTGGGGGTTTAGCTCGGATAATACATTTGTCAACGAGGGAATAGTGTTGCGTACCGATCGCCGACCGCTCGAAGTGCTTGCCACGTTGCAGCAGGTGGAACGTTCCATAAGCAAGGTGTCGCACCGCAATGCCGACGGGTCTTACCGCGACAGGGTGATAGATATCGATATTGTGGCCATCGATGGTATGACCATCGATTCGCCCACACTTAAAGTGCCTCATCCGCACTTTGCCGAACGTGATTTTTATATCATACCGATGCAGGAACTTGCCCCGGCATGGACGCACCCTCGCACCAACCTGACTCCGGCCGAGATGCTTGAACGCCTCACGGCGGCAGGACGACAGGTGTAATATTTGATTTTTGAACAATCTCTCTAAAAATAATTTTATAATGACACGAATAGGTACAGTTTTATCGCCGGTGGCTCATAAGGCTCTGTTGCTTGGCAGCGGCGAACTTGGCAAGGAAGTGGCAATCGAACTGATGCGCATGGGGGTGGAAGTGATAGCCTGTGACAAGTATCCCAATGCCCCGGCCATGCAGGTGGCTCATCGCAGTTATGTGTTCAATATGCTCGATGGGGCAAAGTTGCGTGAGATTATCGAGCTTGAGAAGCCTCAGCACATCATCCCCGAAATCGAGGCGATAGCTACCCCCACGCTTGTGGAACTTGAGAAAGAAGGCTACCATGTGACTCCTACCGCACGTGCGGCATGGCTGACGATGAACCGCGAGGGAATACGCCGGCTCGCAGCCGAGGAGCTTGGCATAAAGACTTCGCCATACCGTTTTGCCTCGACCGAGGAGGAATTCCGCGACGCTGTGTCGGCCATAGGTATTCCGTGCGTGGTGAAGCCCATAATGAGTTCGTCGGGGCATGGCCAAAGTGTGATACGCGATGTCGGTGATGTCCACCATGCCTGGCAGGTGGCACAGGAAGGTGGGCGTGCCGGTGCGGGGCGTGTGATAGTAGAGGGCTTTATCGACTTCGATTATGAAATAACGTTGCTCACCGTACGCAGCATCAGCGGTACACGTTTCTGTGAGCCTATAGGACACATACAAATCGATGGCGATTACCGCTATTCGTGGCAGCCGCAAGCAATGACCGATGCCGCCAAGCGGCAGGCACAGGAAATAGCCCGCCGCGTGACCGATGCATTGGGCGGTTACGGCATATTCGGCGTGGAAATGTTTATCAAGGGCGATGACGTGATATTCAGTGAAGTATCGCCACGTCCGCATGATACAGGTATGGTTACTATGATTTCGCAAGATTTAAGCGAGTTTGCACTTCATGCCCGTGCTTTGCTCGGGTTGCCCGTGCCCGAAATACGGTTCTACGGGCCGTCGGCGTCGCGTGCGGTAGTCATAGAAGGTGATACCAACCGGATGGAAATGGGTGGCATTGAACAGGTGCTTGAAGAACCCGGTACGCAGATGCGTATATTCGGCAAGCCCGAAGTGTGCGGACACCGCCGCATGGCTGTTATACTTGCCACCGCCGATACCGTTGACGAAGCCAAGGCTAAAGCCGAACGAGCCTATAACAAACTGCAAGTCTCCATTTTCCCGCGTGAGGATTGACGAGGAGACATTGTTCATTCAGTTGCATCACAGCCGTAAAGATGTGGAACTTGCACTTAGCGGCTGTGATGCTTGCTTTTTCCCGGGCTTATTGAATTCCAAGTGTAGAGAATGTGGCTGAAATCGAGTTGTGCAAGATCTTCGTGGTTAATGAAAAAATTGGCAACTCCGCAGTTGCCCCACATTGTTATACTGCCGTTTTTGGTGTCGGTTCCGGTCGATGGTATTTGCAGCAGCAGTGTGTCGTAGTGACGGTAGTCGTCTTCCACGCGCCGTGGGTCATGTTTTATAAATGTCGGGTAACCGAGCATCTGTATTTGTTCCTTATTATTGCAAAGTGTTTTGCCGAAGGCGTGTTCGTTTTCATCGTGAACAAAGTACTCCTTTAGTGATGATTGTTCGCCATACAGGTCGTTTATTGCTTGTCTGAATGCATCTGAAAATCCCAAGATGCCTGGTACGGAATTTGAGGCTGATGGCCTGATGTCTAATGCAACTTCCCGGCACAAAGGTCTGTATTCCGAATTTTCGCACACCGGCAATTTCATCGCTTCTACTTGTTCACGTGTTACATGGGGGTCGATGTTGGCGTGATATACGACCCTGAAATTCTTTTGGTTGTCGAGATGCTCCCAATTGCAGCCATACGAATAATCATCAGTTATGAAAAATTGCAATATTCCGCTTTGTGGCAAGGGTGCATTCATGTGGTTGTCGAAGAAGTTGATTTGTGCAAGCAACATCATTTTTTCACCTTTTTCTCCTGTGGGGTATTTCTTCGATTTGTCCCAGTATGGCAGGCCTCCGAGTTTTGTATCGGTCAATTTCGGTTTGCGCTCGGAATTTATTTCAAGCCGGTAACATGGTACCGTTGTGCGCTGTTTTATTTCCGAGGCAATCCGCATGGCTTTTTTGTACTCTTCCGGAACCGTCATTCCTGCATTAGGGCTTGATTGTCGGCGAATAGATTTGTCCGGGCTTTTCATAAAATTATCTGAAGCTATCCGGTAGAACTGTTTTTTGTTTTCAGGAGATGTGAAGCGGAACAGATATTCGTCTCCGGTCGAAGTCCTTATCAAGGCATAGCGCTCGTATCCTATTATTTCGTAAACGTCGTGCCAAGGCGATTTCTTCACAAAAGGGCCTTTTAAAAACGATATGTCTTTTTTCATGCGCCAGGCAACGCCTGTATTGCTGATTTCGGTATAAATGCAGTTTTCTCGCATGGTTTTGGCGAGCCGCATATATTTGCATAAAAACCATGCTTTAAGCAATATAACGAGAGTGAACAAGCCAAATAGGGCAGTGTGTAACCCAAATATGGCTGCAAATGCCAACAAGAAAATGCTTCCCGATGTGCGAACGTGCATTCCTTGCGGGTTGAAAAATGCGTTAATCACTTGTGTCGTAGTCGGCGGAGGCGAGTAGATGGCATCTTCCTGCGGCCCGGCATTGCAGGATAACGGTTTTTGTGCCTTGATGTGCCTGTATCCGCGATACAGGCCGTGAGCCATCCATAACAAGAATGCCGCCAATGTGATTTGAGCCTTGGCTGCATTGTCGCCGCTTACTGTGAAAATGCCGATGATTGCCGCTGCAATCATCACTCCGCACACGGTCAATCCGTTTTTGACAGTCTTTGGTTTCATGGTTATTGACTTTTGTTGCAAATATAGTTGAAAACAAGGAATAAAAAACGTGCCGAAATGGAAATATTTAACGGTTTTGCCGCAAATTCCCATTTCGACACCTATGCCTTGTGTATTTCTTGGCCGGGGATTATTTCTTCATTACCTCGTCAACCTTGGCTGCCATTTCCTCGCCACGCAGGTTGCGTGCGATGATGGTGCCGTCGGGGCCGAAGAGAATGATGTGCGGTATTCCCTGTATGCCGTAAATGTCGGTGGGAACGTGTCCGGCATTGATGATTTGCGGCCATGGTATCTGTTCCTCTTCAATGGCTTTTTGGGTATCCTCGGGCTTATCCCATACTGCAATACCAAGCACGGTAAGGCCCTTGCCGTTATATTTTTCGTAAATTTTCTTGATGTTTGGGATTTCCATCCGGCATGGGCCGCACCAGCTTGCCCAAAAGTCGGCCAGCACATAATCGCCTTTGCCAACGTAGTCCGACAGTTTTTGTTCCTTGCCGTCGGCATCGGTTACCGTGAAATCGGTGAACATTTCCCCTTCGGCGGTCTTTGCCACGCTGCGCAGCGATTCGAGCAATTTCCCTACCTGTTTCGATGCTGCAATTACAGGGGCAGTGGCCAGTTCGGCTTCGGCCTCGGCAAGTTCCATCCCTTTGATTTGGGCATAGTTCAGGAATGCGAATATACCCACGGGGTTATCTTTGTTGGCTTCGTATGCCGATTTGAAAATGTTCATCACGTCATCTTCGCTTGTGGCAGTTTGCAGCGAGTCGATCATGGCTTCGAGTGAATTGTTCAATTGAGTGCCGGTGGCTTTGCCGTTGTCGCCGACGATTATTTCTCCGGGTTCTACAATAAGGATTATGCTGCCGTTGCCCACATTAATGCTGCCGATGAACGGTTTTTCGGTTGAACCTTCAAATTTTATCACCGAATCGGTGACGGCAGTCGAGGCGATGGTGTCTTCGCTGTCCAAGTCTATAAGGTATGCAGTGCTGCCTGCAAAGTCGTTACCGGGCAATGTCATCGTTACCGAATATTTATTGCCTGTGCCGCAAGAAACGAGCATGGCCACGGCTGCCATGAAAAACAGTATCTTCTTCATAATTCGATTAATTTGTAATTTTTGCCAAAATTAGGTGTTATTCCCCAATTTAGCAAAAATCGGGCATGGTAAAGCACTCATATAAACTCATTGTGCCGGGAATCTCGCGACTGCCGGCACAACTATTAACCTTAAATCTAATACCATGAAAAACACATCGCAAATATAATTGTTTTTGGTAAATTCACAAGGGGTGGAAAAGAAAATTTTGCTCAATTTGCATTGTTTAACTATTGGATATCTGCCGTTGTTGCATATTTATTTTTTTGTCACTATCTTTATAAATGGAAATATGAAAACTGTGTACCATTATGAATGCAGAAATAAACGATAACGACCGCCGGTTCATGCAAATGGCTTGCGAGCTTGCATATGCGAACGTGGAAAAGGGTGGCGGCCCATTCGGCGCGGTAATAGTGAAAGACGGTGAAGTGGTGGCCGCTGGCACTAATACTGTGACGCTCGACAATGACCCCACGGCTCATGCCGAAGTGAATGCCATAAGGAACGCTTGCCGCAAGACCGGCAATTTCAAGCTCGAAGGGTGCGATATATACACTTCGTGCGAACCTTGCCCCATGTGCCTGAGTGCTCTTTATTGGGCCGGTGTGAGGAGGATATTCTATGGTAACACGCAAATGGATGCACGTGCCATCAATTTTGATGATAACTTCATATATGAAGAAATTGCGCGTCCGCACCTTGAACGTGCCATTCCGTGCATACACGTCGATGAGCCTCATGCCATCGATGCATTTCGCTTGTGGGAATCGAAAACCGATAAAACAGTATATTGAGCAGCCATGTCGGTTAATAAAGTAATATTGCTGGGCAATGTGGGACGAGATCCCGAGGTGCGCTACACGGGTCCGGGACAGGCGATTGCCGAGTTTACGCTTGCCACAAGTGAACGTGCATACACCAATACTGCCGGAGTGCAGGTGCCGGAGCGCACCGAGTGGCACCGTATAGTGATGAATGGCCGCAACGCCGAGTTTGCCGAGCGTTATATACGCAAAGGCACAAAACTTTACATAGAAGGGAAGTTGCGTACACGTGTGTGGGAAGACCGCGCGAGCATAAAGCATTATGTAACCGAGGTGTATGTCGATACATTCGATTTCCTTGGCCGCAGCACAAGCAGCGGCCAATAGCGGTACAAGCAGCGGGTATAAAATCATGCAGGCATGATTTGTTATTGCGCTCACCTTGCACTATCTTTGTAAGTTAAAAAAATGAAGACGATGCTCGAAGCCGCTTTATACTTGATTCCCGTGCCATTGAGCGGGGGCGAAATAGATGACGTGTTGCCTGTGCGCAATCGCCACATGGTGGGTGAAATGCGTCATTTTATCGTTGAGAATGTTCGTTCGGCACGGCGTTTTTTGAAGAAGTGTGACCGCTCGATCGACATTGACGCGCTCACGTTCAGCGAACTTAACCGGCACACTCGCCCCGAGGAGGTGGCCGAAATGCTTGAACCGTTGCGCCGGGGCGAGGCGGTGGGTGTGATTTCCGAAGCGGGTTGCCCGGCAATTGCCGATCCTGGTGCCGATGTGGTGGCTGTGGCGCAGCGCGAAGGACTGAAGGTGGTTCCTCTCGTGGGGCCTTCAAGCATTATAATGTCGCTGATGGCTTCGGGGTTCAACGGGCAGAGTTTTGCCTTTTTAGGGTATTTGCCTATTGACGGGGCAGAGCGACAGCGGAAGTTGCGCAGCATGGAGCAGTGCATCAACACGCTCGACCAGACGCAAATATTTATTGAAACACCATATAGGAACAATAAACTGCTTGCCGAACTTGTCAAATCGTTGCCGCGGCGGTTACGCTTGTGTGTGGCAAGCGACATTTCAGGTGCAAGGGAAACTATAATTACACGAACAGTCGAGGAATGGGGGCGTGCAAAATATGATTACGACAAAGTTCCTACCATTTTCCTCTTGTATAAATAAATGGTAAAAAAATATATAAAGAACGAACGACAGCAATCTATAGTTTTTGATGCCGACGATATGGCTGCCGATTTTGACACGGCGGTTTCGTCGGGCGAACCGGAGTTTGCCGATACCGATGGCGAAAGTCATGCGGTACCGGCCGACGAGTCGTTGCGCTTCATCAGTTTCGGAAGTGGAAGCAGCGGCAATTGTGCCTACCTTGGCACATCGTCGGGGGGCATACTCATCGATGCCGGTGTGGATGCCAGCAAGGTGTTTGAGGTGCTTGCCCTTAACGGGGTTACTCCCGACATGGTGAAAGGTGTGTGCCTGACGCACGACCATGGCGACCATGTGAGGTATGTTTATCAAATTGTGCGCCGTTACCGTCACATTCACATATATTGCACTCCGCGCACGCTTAACGGAATATTGCGCCGCCACAGCATATCGCGCCGCATCAAGGATTATCATGAGGCAATATTCAAGGAAATACCGTTTACGCTTGCCGGTATGACGTTGACGGCGTTTGAAGTGTCGCACGACGGTACCGACAATTCGGGATACATGATGGAATATGCCGGAAGCCGCTTCGTGGTGGCAACCGATATGGGCTGCATAACCGACCGCGCCGATTTCTACATGAAACAGGCCAACTTCTTGATGATAGAATCGAATTATGACGACGTGATGCTTACCAACGGCCCGTATAAAGAATATTTGAAAGCACGTATCCGCGACGTGAAAGGGCATCTCGACAACAAGATGGCCGCCGGTTTTGTAGCCGAGAACTACAACGATGGCTTGAAGTATGTGTTCTTGTGCCACTTGAGCCATGACAACAATACTCCCGATGTTGCTGTTAAAGAAATGCGCAATGCTCTTGAAGCCCGAGGTGTTACGGTGGGAAAAGGCGAGGGTACGCTTAGCGACCGTGCCAAGAATGTGCAGGTGGTGGCATTGCCCCGTTTCGACCCTTCGATGTGGTTCGTTCTTCGCCGCAATTCGATTTAGGACGATGCGCCCGGTGTAAAACATACGGTGGGGGCGCACACGATTTTATATAATTAAAAAATGACAGGTATGAAGACATTGTTTATTTCGGTGATGATGGTTGTGGCTTCTTTTGCCGCAATGGGAGCCGATGGCATCCACGGCAGGTATATCGAAGTCAATGGAGAAGCGCAGATGGAAGTCGTTCCCGATGAAATTCACTACAGGGTGCAACTGCGGGAATATTTCACCGAGGAATTTGACGGCAAAGAGCCTGAAGAATTTCGTACGCGGGTGTCTATGCAACAGCTTGATACTGAATTTCGCCGACGCTTGTCAGCCATCGGCATTGCCGACAGTGCCATAAGGGTGGTTGAGGTCGGAGACAGTTGGCGCAAGCAAGGTGAACAATTTTATGTGTCGAAAAGTTATGATATTACGTTGGACGATTTTTCGCTGATTGATAAAATAGGTGAAATTGCCGATCGTCGGGCGGTTGAATATATGCAGATAGGTGAATTGCGATGCCACGATATCGACAATTATCGCCGCCGTTGCCGTGTCGATGCTTTGGAGGCTGCGCATGAAAAAGCCTTATATATGGCCGGGGCGCTTGGTGCGGAAATAGGTGAAGTGCTGCAAATCGAAGAGCCTGAAAGGGGAGGTCTGGTAGAGGCTGTGGCTGCCGAAGCCGCTACGGCAAATGTGGCAGTTGACGGCACCGGTGGTTATGATGGATTTCGCACTATTTCATTACGCGCCACGGTGCGTGTGCGTTTTGCTTTAAAATGAATTGCAGACATGGCCGACAATTATCTTGAAAATCAATATGAAGCCTATCTTGCCCGTAAGGCAGCAAAAGAACGGCAGAAAAAGTTGCAATTCCAAAGGCAACTAAAAGCTTATAAAGAACGCCTTGCCCGCGAGAAATCAGGCGGCAACAGTGCCCCCGAGTGACACTTCCCCCCGAGGAGGTGAATTGAAGCATTATAATAGAAATCGCCAACTATCTAATGTGCTGACAGTTGGCGATTTGTTGTGTACTCGGAGCGGGACTTGAACCCGCACAGCCGCAATGGCCAAAGGATTTTAAGTCCTTCGTGTCTACCATTCCACCATCCGAGCAACTTTTTATGTGTCCTTGACAGGCGGTTGGCATAAAAGTGCTGCAAAGATAAGCATTCTCGTTGTGCCGTGCAAGTTTTTGCAGAATTTTACATCGCCGCTGATTAAAACCGTTGCCGTTATGTACCCGGAATGGTCGGGATTGTGGTATCAAGATATAATATAATAGAAAGCGGGGCTGTGGAATTACTTGCATTTTATGTTTGCTACGGCCCCGAGCGTTCAAATTACATTACGATTACCTTTTGCGTTGCTGTTCCGGCTTTTACGATATATGGACCCGAAGGCATGGGAATGATGTCGGTTTGTGAAATCGTGGAACTTTTCACAAGTTGGCCTTCGATGTTGTATATGTCGGCGGTCAATGTTCCGCTGCCGGTAATTTCAATGCATCCCTTTCCCGCAATTATGGTTGTGTCGTTTTCCGGTTTTATGTTGGCAATATCTTTTATGGCGGCAGTGTAGGAGTCTTCACCGTCGGTGAGCCATGCGAGCGAGAAGCGCATGAAGTAGTTCTTGGTAGTGCTTCCCGACGGGCGTTGGTCTTCGGCATACATTCCTATGGTTCCATCGGGCAGTTTTATCATTGTAGAGTAGGCTGCACGCCCGGGGAACATTTGTTTTTTGCGTGTCCAAGTGGCGCCTTCGTCATAGCTCAGGTAAACCGATATTTTTTCCCTCTGCTTTTTGCCGTCGTTGATTGGCAGCGAGTGCAGGGTGCGGTTTTTGTCGTCGCCATCGGCGATGGCCGAAAATTCCAGTATGTCGCCGTTGCAATTGTTTATATTAAGGTCGCTCCAAGTGCCTTGTTCCGACCATGTTTCGCCTCCGTCGGTCGATTTTGCGTAACCGCGTTCTCCACTTTGGCGGCTGCGGACACTCATCAGGATTGTGCCATCGTTAAGTTCGGCCACTTTCGATTCGTCTCCGTTGCTGTAGGCTTGTTCCGATACCTTCCACGTCAGGCCGTTGTCGTCGGAGTAAACCACGTAATTATACAGCACGCTTTTGTTGTTGATGGCTGCCACAAACATTATGCGTCCGTTTTTCGATGCGTTATTGCCGGTTTGGCGCGACAGGCACAATCCGCGTCCCGAACCGAAGAACGATGATGTGGCGGCGAGCCTGGTGGCATCGCCGTTGCATTTCGGGCCCCATATTTGCGCAGTTATGTCGCCTTGTCCTCCCTCTTCGACCGGGGTCCAGGTCTTGCCACCGTCGGACGAGCGGCTGACGAACGAAACCATAGGATCGCTTTCCGACGAGTTCCACAAGCTGTTGCCTCCCACGAATACGGCCACGATGTCACCGTTGGGCGCAACAACCAGTGCGCAGTCGCCACGGCCGTTTTTGGCATCTTCGGCAATTGCTATGGGGTATTCTTCGCTCCATGTGTATCCTCCATCTTCGCTTATGCGGGCTATGATGTCGATGCGGTTGGCAAGGTCGGCCTCGCTGTTCCAGCGGCGGTCGATGGCTGTTACAATGTTTCCGTTTGGCAATATCACCATTGCCGGAATGCGGTATGCCTTGGAGCTGTTGTCACCGGGGGCATATAATAATTTGCGTGCAAGCAATATTTCGCGGTTGCCGTCGGGGTTGCCATCGGCAATGCTGTAAGTTTCGCTGTCGGTGGTCAGGGCTGTGATGGCGGCATCAAGTTTGTTGCCCTCGGTGGCATCGTCGGCCACTGCGGCCACTATCCATATGTAGTTGGCACCTTCTTTCAGTGTGCCGTCTGATGCGAGGTCGCACGTCATGCTGCCTTTTGCGGGAGCGTATTCTCCAAGCAATGTTGCATTGGCGGCAGTCCTTTCGTCAAATGTCGCATCGGTACCGGTCGAGTAGATTTTCACTTTTGCGTAATCGCCGATGTCGGTTGTTCCGTCGAGTGTCAACGTCACCGATTGCAGCTTGGTGTCGCTGCCCGATATGTCGATTTTGGATGAGATTATCGGCTCGTATTGGTTTTTGCGGCCTGTGTAGTCGCTGTTTTGCGTCACAGTCACAGCCGTTATTTCTCCTGCCGAAGCCGAGATGACGATAAAAGTTGTTGCCAAGATGCTTAGTAATTTTTTTCTCATGTCTATGCTTTTAGGGTTTATTGTGAATTTGTCCAAAATTAGGCTTTTATTCGCCGAATAACAAGCATTTTCAATATTTTTTTCTCGGAATACGGTTGATGCTGTGGCGGATGATTGCTTTTTTGTTAAATTTGCACGCATAAATCAGTAAGCAAGCGATGAAGTTTGAAGAGCAATATATCAAGGGCGTGTGGGTGATAGAGCCTGTGAGGTATGGCGACGCACGTGGTTATTTTTGCGAAAGTTTCAAGAAGTCGGAATTTGAGCAAGTTGTGGGTAAAATAGATTTTGTGCAAGACAATGAGTCGATGTCGTCGCGTGGGGTGCTTCGCGGGTTGCATTTCCAAAGCGGTGAATTTAGCCAGGCCAAGTTGGTGCGGGTTTCGCAAGGTCGAGTGCTCGACGTGGCTGTGGATTTGAGGCATGGGTCGCCCACATACGGGAAACATATTGCTGTGGAATTAAGCATGGAGAATGGCAGGCAGCTTTTCATCCCTCGTCATTTTGCCCATGGGTTTCTTGTGTTGAGCGACATTGCCCAGTTCCAGTATAAGGTTGACAATGTGTATGCCCCGCAAGCCGAAGTTACGTTGCGCTTTGATGATCCGGCCCTCGGTATCGACTGGCCTACTGATGGAATGGTGCTGAACTTGTCGGAGAAAGACAAGCATGGTCTGCTGCTGAGTGAAATAAATCTAATAAATGATAAATAATTTTAATATTAAAATATCCTAAAACCTTACTGCAAGGCGTAAGTGCAAGATTACCAACATGAAAGTGTGGAAAAGTGGCGTAAAAACATTTGGTAATTAGAATATTAGTGCTTATCTTTGCAAAGTTTTTCAGCCGATGTGGACGAAAATGATGTCTAAGTCGTTGATTTAGTGTATTGAATGCGCTCCGTAAAGGCCGAAAACAAGACAATAGGACTAAAACAAAAGTATTTTTTAATAAACAAAAAGAACTAAGATGCCTACAATTCAGCAATTAGTAAGAAAAGGCCGTGTGACACTGGTTGACAAGAGCAAGTCGCCCGCACTCGATTCATGCCCGCAACGTCGCGGCGTGTGCGTGCGCGTTTACACCACTACGCCTAAGAAGCCTAACTCGGCAATGCGTAAGGTGGCTCGTGTAAGGTTGACCAACGGCAAGGAAGTGAACTCCTACATTCCGGGCGAAGGCCACAACTTGCAAGAGCACTCGATCGTTATGGTCAGGGGCGGACGTGTTAAAGACCTCCCCGGTGTTCGTTACCACATTATCCGCGGCACACTTGATACCGCAGGTGTAGCAGGTCGTACCCAACGTCGCTCCAAATACGGGGCAAAGCGTCCGAAGGCAGGAGCAAAGAAGTAATTCGCGCTTCTTAAACAATAGTGACACTGCCGCTTACTTAAATGTCGCGTGAGAAACGTCGGCAACACAAAACAAAAAGAACAAGTATTAAACTTAGTTTTTGGTTTTATTGGAATTGGTATTACGGTTGAGTAAATGAGGCATTGGAGAATGCCCGTTGAAGATGTAAGACAACAACCAAGCGAACAAAAACGCAACTTTTAAAATTGAAATGAGAAAGGCAAAGCCAAAGAAGAGGGTCATCCTTCCCGACCCCGTTTTTAGTGATGTAAGAGTTTCAAAATTCGTAAATCACTTGATGTATGACGGTAAGAAGAATACGTCGTACAAGATTTTCTATAGCGCGCTCGAATTAGTGAAGAAAAAAATGCCAAACGAGGAAAAGAGCGCCCTCGACATATGGAAAAAGGCGTTGGAAAACATCACGCCGCAAGTGGAAGTGAAGTCTCGCCGTGTGGGTGGTGCCACTTTCCAAGTACCTACCGAAATTCGCCCCGACCGTAAGGAGTCGATATCAATGAAAAATCTTATTTTATACGCTCGCAAACGTGGCGGCAAGACAATGGCCGACAAGCTTGCTTCGGAAATCGTTGATGCATATAACGAACAAGGCGGCGCATTCAAGCGCAAAGAAGATATGCACAAGATGGCCGAGGCCAACCGCGCATTTGCACACTTCAGGTTTTAATAATTTGAGAACGTTATAAAGATGGCTACAACTGATTCGCAATTAGTTTTTACGCGCAACATCGGTATCATGGCTCACATCGATGCCGGTAAGACAACCACGTCGGAACGCATTCTGTTCTACACCGGTTTGACTCACAAGATTGGTGAGGTGCACGACGGTGCAGCTACCATGGACTGGATGGAGCAGGAGCAGGAACGCGGTATCACAATCACCTCGGCTGCAACCACCACCTTTTGGAACTACGAAGGCAAAAAGTACAAGATCAACCTTATCGACACTCCGGGACACGTTGACTTCACTGTTGAAGTTGAGCGTTCGTTGCGTGTGCTCGATGGTGCTATCGCCACTTTCTGTGCCGTAGGCGGTGTGGAGCCTCAATCTGAAACTGTTTGGCGTCAGGCCGACAAATATAATGTGCCCCGTATCGGTTATGTAAACAAGATGGACCGCTCGGGTGCCAATTTCTTCGAGGTAGTGCGCCAAATGAAGGAAATCCTCGGTGCAAATCCTTGCCCGATACAAGTGCCTATAGGTGCTGAAGAAACTTTCAAGGGCGTTGTCGATCTTATCACCATGGAGTCGCTCATTTGGCACGATGAAACCATGGGTGCCGAATACACTCGCGGCCCGATTCCCGAAAATATGCTTGCCGAGTGTGAAGAATGGCGCGACAAGATGCTTGAGAGCATCGCCGAATTCGACGACGACTTGATGGCCAAGTATTTCGATGATCCTTCGACAATCACTCCCGAAGAAATAAAGCGTGCCTTGCGTGCTGCCACGCTGAAGATGAGCATCGTGCCGATGCTTTGCGGTAGTTCGTTCAAGAACAAGGGCGTACAGACGCTGCTCGACGCAGTATGCGCTTACTTGCCCAGCCCCGAGGACACTGCCGAGGTTGTGGGCCATGCAGTTGACGACCCCGACACCGTTGTTACTCGCAAGCCGCTCTTTGAAGAACCCATGTGCGCGCTCGCATTCAAGATTGCAACCGACCCCTACGTTGGCCGTCTCGTATTCTTCCGCGTTTACTCTGGCAAAATCGATGCCGGCAGCTACGTTCTCAACTCTCGTTCGGGCAAGAAGGAACGTATCTCGCGCTTGTTCCAGATGCACTCCAACAAGCAGAACCCGATGGAAACAATCGGCTGCGGTGACATCGGCGCAGGTGTAGGTTTCAAAGATATCCGCACCGGTGACACTTTGTGTGACGAAAACCACCCGATTGTGCTCGAAGCCATGGACTTCCCCGAACCGGTTATCGGTATCGCCGTAGAGCCTAAGACTCAGAAAGACCTTGACAAGCTCGGCGTGGGCTTGCAGAAGTTGGCCGAAGAAGACCCGACATTCCGTGTTGCAACCAACGAAGAAACAGGCCAAACCGTTATCAGCGGTATGGGCGAGCTTCACTTGGATATTATCATCGACCGTTTGCGTCGTGAGTTCAAGGTTGAATGTAACCAAGGCCGTCCGCAAGTTACTTATAAAGAAGCTATCACCAAGCCGGTGGAACTTCGTGAAGTGTTCAAGAAGCAGACCGGTGGTCGCGGTAAATTTGCCGACATCATCGTTCGCGTTGAGCCTGTTGACGAAGGCTTTGAAGGAAACTTGCAATTCGTTGACGAAGTTAAGGGCGGTAACATTCCCAAGGAATTCATTCCTGCCATACAGAAAGGTTTCACTACTGCAATGAAGAACGGCGTACTTGCAGGCTATCCGGTAGAACACCTCAAAGTTACAGTGCTTGATGGTTCGTTCCACCCGGTTGACTCCGACCAGTTGTCGTTTGAACTTTGTGCCATCCAGGCATTCAAGAAGGCTTGCGAGCAAGCAGGGCCTGTGTTGCTCGAACCTATCATGAAGGTTGAAGTGGTTACCCCCGAAGAAAGCATGGGTGACGTGATTGGTGACCTTAACAAACGTCGCGGACAGGTTGAAGCGATGGAATCGAGCCGCAGCGGTGCCCGCATCGTGAAGGCAAAGGCTCCGCTTGCCGAAATGTTCGGTTATGTTACTGCCTTGCGTACCATCACCTCGGGTCGCGCAACTTCCACCATGTCGTTCTCGCACTATGCCGAGGTAAGCACCTCGATTGCAAAGCAAGTGCTGACCGAATGCAAAGGCCGAGTTGACTTATTGAAATAAAATTATCATCTTAACAAGATATGAATCAAAGAATAAGAATCAAATTGAAATCTTACGATCACAACTTGGTTGACAAGTCGGCCGAGAAGATCGTCAAGACTGTGAAAGCAACCGGAGCTGTGGTGAGCGGTCCCATACCATTGCCTACGCACAAGCGTATTTTCACCGTGAACCGTTCGACTTTCGTCAACAAGAAGTCGCGTGAGCAGTTCCAATTGTCGTCGTTCAAACGCCTGATCGACATTTACAACAGCACTGCCAAGACAGTCGATGCCCTCATGAAGCTCGAATTGCCCAGCGGTGTGGCTGTGGAGATAAAGGTGTAATGACGCCGATACTTGAGAGAAAACAACTTTAACAGAGAAACATTTAAATTAAGAGAAATGCCAGGATTATTAGGAAAGAAAATCGGAATGACATCCGTATTCAGTGCCGACGGTAAGAGCATACCGTGCACTGTTATCGAAGTTGGTCCTTGTGTAGTTACTCAGGTTAAGACAGTGGAGAACGATGGTTACGAGGCTCTCCAACTCGGTTTCATCGAGAAGAAGGAGAAGCACACCACTAAGCCGCTCCAGGGTCACTTTAAGAAAGCCGGTGTAGCTCCGCAAAGGCACTTGGCCGAGTTCAAAGGTTTCGAAGGCGAGTACAAATTAGGTGACACGATAACCGTGGATTTGTTTGCCGACACCGAATTTGTTGACGTTATAGGCACATCCAAGGGACATGGTTTCCAAGGCGTGGTTAAGCGTCACGGCTTCGGCGGAGTGGGACAATCGACTCACGGCCAGGACGACCGCTTGCGTGCTCCCGGTTCAATCGGTGCCTGCTCTTATCCCGCAAAGGTGTTCAAGGGTATGCGCATGGCCGGCCAAATGGGTAACGATCGCGTGACTGTGCAAAATTTACAAGTCGTAAAGGTTATGCCTGAAAACAATCTGTTGGTAATCAAGGGATCGGTTCCGGGCTATAAAGGTTCAATCGTATTAATTGAGAAATAATGGAACTCGCAGTATATAACATAAAAGGAGAAGACACCGGCAAGAAGGTGACACTGAACGATGCTGTGTTTGCAGTGGAAGAGCCTAATCAGCACGTTATCTACCTTGCCGTTAAGCAATACCTTGCCAACCATCGTCAAGGTACGCACAAGGCTAAGGAGAGAAGCGAAGTGTCGGGTAGTACCCGCAAGCTCGGTCGCCAAAAGGGTGGCGGCGGTGCTCGCCGTGGCGACATCAACTCGCCGCTGTTGACCGGTGGCGGTCGTGTATTCGGCCCGCGTCCTCGCGACTATCGCTTCAAGCTTAACAAGAAGACCAAGGACTTGGCCCGCCGTTCGGCTCTCACGCTGAAGGCTGCCGACAATGAGATTTTGGTAATCGAAGATTTCAACCTTGATGCACCTAAGACCAAAGATTTCATAAATATTGCTAATAATCTCAAAATTAACGGCAAGAAAGCAACTTGGGTTTTAGCAGACCAGAATAAAAACGTATATTTGTCGGCTCGAAACATCGAGGGTGTGAGAATTGCAACTGCATCTGACTTAAATACTTATCTTATCCTTGACAACAAGATGCTGGTATTAAGCGAGAGTGCAGTTCCGGTTGTGAACGAATTTTAACGAACAGGAGGTATTAGACAATGGACATAATGATATTACCGGTAGTCACTGAAAAGGCCAACAACCTCAGTGCGAAGAGGAACCAATTCACATTCAAGGTTTCTCCCAAGGCCGATAAGGCTCAAATCAAGGCTCTTGTGGAAGACCTCTATGGCGTTAAAGTGGTTTCGGTCAACACGATGATTTACAGCGGCAAGAAGAAGAACCGCTATACCAAGGGAGGCCTCATCAAGGGTCGCACCAATGCTTTCAAGAAAGCAATTGTGACACTTGCCGAAGGCGATACTATTGATTTTTATAGCAACATACAATAAAAATGGCAGTAAGGAAATTTAAGCCCACAACACCGGGGCAGAGACACAAGGTTATTGGTGTATTCAGCGACATCACTACACGTACACCAGAGAAATCTCTTACGGTCGGTAAAAAATCGACGGGTGGCCGCAACAACGAAGGCCACCGCACGATGCGCTACATGGGCGGGGGCCACAAGCGCAAATACCGTATCATCGACTTTAAGAGAAACAAAGACGGTGTGCCGGCAAAAGTAAAGCAAATCGAGTATGACCCCAACCGCTCGGCTCGCATTGCATTGCTTTACTATGTTGACGGAGCAAAGGCTTACATCATCGCACCCAACGGACTCGAAGTTGGCGCTACGGTGGTAAGCGGCAAGGACGTGGCTCCCGAAATCGGGAACGCCCTCCCGCTTAGCAACATACCTGTTGGTACCTTAATTCACAACATCGAATTGCGTCCCGGCCAGGGTGCAGCGATGGCACGCAGTGCCGGAACTTTCGCCCAGCTGGTATCGCGCGAAGGCGACTACGCAATTGTCAAATTACCTTCGGGAGAAACCCGCAAGATACTTGCCTCGTGCAGGGCTACGGTGGGTGTGGTAGGAAACAGCGACCATGCGCTTGAACGTTCGGGCAAGGCCGGACGCAGCCGTTGGCTGGGTCGCCGCCCTCACAACCGTGGTGTGGTAATGAACCCGGTAGATCACCCGATGGGTGGTGGCGAAGGCCGTCAGTCGGGAGGTCATCCTCGTTCACGCAAGGGCTTGTATGCTAAGGGCTTGAAGACACGCTCGCCGAAGAAGCTGTCTTCTAAATACATTATCGAAAGAAGGAAAAAGTAATTTGATTAATTGATTAATTATGAGTCGTTCATTAAAAAAAGGCCCATATATCAGTGTAAAGCTGGAAAAGAAAGTAGCCGAAATGGACAAGAGCGGCAACAAGCAGGTTATCAAGACCTGGTCGCGTGCGTCGATGATTTCGCCCGATTTCGTGGGACATACTTTCGCAGTTCACAATGGTAATAAGTTTATTCCCGTGTATGTTACCGAAAACATGGTAGGTCACAAGTTGGGCGAATTTGCCCTCACCCGCACCTTCCGTGGCCACTCGGGCAACAAGAAGAAATAAGCAGGGCCACCGGGAAGCAAAAAATTGAAAAAGAATTAAGACAATGGGTAAAAGAAAAAGAATATCAGCCGAAGCAATCAAGGCAGAACGCAGCACTCAGAGCTTCGCAAAATTGAGGAACGTTCCTACTTCGCCCCGCAAGATGCGCTACGTGGTTGACTTGGTGCGCGGCGTAGAGGTCTTCAAGGCCTTGGGCATCCTGCACTTCACCAAGAAGGAACCGGCATTGAAGGTGGAGAAACTGCTCCGCTCGGCCATTGCCAACTGGGAACAGAAGAACGGACGCAAGGCAGAGAATAACGAGTTGTACATAAAGACAATCTTCGTGGATTGTGCTCCCATGTTGAAACGTTTGCGCACTGCGCCGCAAGGCCGTGGATACCGTATCCGCAAACGCTCTAACCATGTGACATTGTACGTAGATACTATCCAAAAAACTAACGCAGTAGAGAACGCTTAATATGGGACAGAAAGTTAATCCTATCAGCAACCGCTTGGGTATTATCCGCGGTTGGGATTCCAACTGGTACTTCGGAAAAAATTACGGCGACACCTTGCTCGAAGACAGCAAGATAAGGAATTACCTTAACACTCGCCTTGCAAAGGCCAGCGTGTCGCGCATCGTCATCGAGCGCACTTTGAAGTTGGTGACCATTACCGTGTGCACTTCGCGCCCGGGTATCATCATCGGCAAGGGCGGCGCCGAGGTCGATAAGCTCAAAGAAGAATTGAAGAAAGTCACCGACAAGGACGTGCAAATCAACATCCACGAGGTGAAACGTCCCGAACTCGATGCCGAAATCGTTGCAACCAACATCGCTCGCCAAATCGAGGGCAAGATTGCCTACCGCCGTGCAGTGAAGATGGCTGTTGCCGGTACCATGAGGGCCGGTGCCGAAGGTATCAAGGTGCAAGTGAGCGGACGTTTGAACGGTGCAGAAATGGCTCGTTCGGAGATGTTCAAGGAAGGCCGCACTCCGCTGCATACTTTCCGTGCCGACATCGACTTCGCTCTCGTCGAGGCTCACACCAAGGTTGGTGTAATAGGCGTGAAGGTGTGGATTTGCCGTGGCGAAGTTTACGGCAAGCGTGATTTAGCTCCGCAGTTCGCATCGAATGCTAAGGAAAACCGCGGTAGCGGCAACGCCGGTGGGCAGCGTCGTGGCGGTTTCCGTAACAAGAAGAACAATCGTTAATCGCCAATTGAAATCGTTTAAGAGACAATGTTACAGCCTAAGAAAGTAAAATATAGGAGACCCCAAAAGGGGGTGAGCAAGGGCTTCGCGCACCGCGGATACGAGCTTGCCCACGGGTCGTTCGGAATAAAGACACTTCAGACGAAGTGGATCACCGCTCGCCAAATCGAGGCTGCCCGTGTGGCCGTTACTCGTTATATGCAGCGTGAAGGTCAGATTTGGATCAGGATATTCCCTGACAAGCCTATTACCAAGAAGCCTGCCGATGTGCGTATGGGTAAAGGTAAAGGTGCTCCCGAAGGGTTTGTGGCACCGGTGACCCCGGGTCGCATACTCATCGAAGTTGACGGCGTGAGCTACGACGTGGCCAAGGAAGCATTGCGCCTTGCCGCACAAAAGTTGCCGGTTACCACCAAGTTTGTGGTACGTCGTGATTATGACCCAAGCCAAAACGTGTAATTCAAGGAAAGTAGATTATGAAGAAGGAAGAAATAAAGGAACTGAGCGACAAGGAACTAAAGGAACGCTTGGAGACGATGGAGCGCGAATACCTCCAAATGAAGATGAATCATTCTATCAGCCCTCTTGATAGTCCTGCCAAGATTACGCAAGACCGCCGAATGATTGCGAGAGTGAAAACCGAATTGCGCGCCCGCGAGCTAAAGATTAGTAATCCTAAGTGAGACAATGGAAGAGAAAAAAAGAAATTTAAGGAAGGAACGGGTCGGGATTGTGACCAGCAACAAGGCAGACAAGACCATCACGGTAACTGTCAGTTGGAAGGAAAAGCACCCGATTTATGGGAAATTTGTCAACAAGTCAAAGAAGTACCATGCCCATGACGAGAAGAACGAATGCAGCATCGGCGACAAGGTGCGCTTGATGGAAACTCGTCCGCTGAGCAAGACCAAGAGATGGAGATTAGTAGAAATAATCGAAAAAGTTAAGTAATCATGATACAGACTGAAAGCCGATTAACAGTTGCAGATAACAGTGGCGCAAAGGAAGTTTTGTGCATCCGCGTTTTGGGTGGCACGGGACGCCGTTACGCCTCGCTCGGAGACGTGATTGTAGTTACAGTGAAGAGCGCAATACCCTCGTCGGACGTGAAGAAAGGTACTGTATCGAAAGCTGTCATAGTAAGAACTAAGAAGGAAGTGCGTCGTCCCGACGGGTCGTATATCCGCTTCGACGACAACGCTTGTGTTTTGTTGAACAACGCCGGCGAGTTGCGCGGCACTCGTATCTTCGGCCCGGTGGCACGTGAATTGCGTGCGACCAACATGAAGATTGTCTCGCTCGCTCCCGAAGTATTATAAAAAACGACGAAGATAATAGAACGCAATGAATAGTTTGTTTATAAAGAAGGGTGACACAGTTTATGTAAATGCCGGTAACGACCGTGGCAAGACCGGACGCGTGTTGCGCGTGCTCGTCAAGAAGAACCGCGCCGTGGTTGAAGGCATCAACATGGTGTCGAAAAGCGTGAAACCGAGCGCAAAGCACCCGCAGGGCGGCATTATCAAGATGGAAGCCCCCATCCACGTTTCCAACTTGACTCTCATCGACCCCAAGAGCGGAAAGCCCACTCGCATCGGTTATCGCATCAACGAGGAAGGAAAGAAGGTACGTTATTCTAAAAAGTCAGGAGAGGAGATTAAGTAATGAGTTCAACAAGTCTTAAAAAGGATTATGCCGAGAGAATTGCGCCTGCTCTCATGAAGAAGTTCAACTACACTTCTACCATGCAAGTGCCCCGTCTGTTGAAGATTGTCATCAACGAAGGCCTTGGTGAAGCTACCGGCGACAAGAAGATTATCGAGACTGCCATCAACGAGCTTACCGCCATCACCGGCCAAAAAGCTGTGGCAACCTTGTCGCGCAAGGATATTTCTAACTTCAAGGTGCGCAAAAAGATGCCTATCGGTGTGCGTGTCACTTTGCGTCGCGACCGTATGTATGAGTTCATGGAACGCTTTGTGCGCATAGCTTTGCCGCGTATCCGCGACTTCAAGGGTATCGAAAGCAAGCTCGACGGCCGTGGCAACTACACAGTGGGTATCACCGAGCAGATCATCTTCCCTGAAATCAATATCGACTCGATCAGCAAGTTGATGGGTATGAACATCACGTTCGTAACTTCGGCTGCGACCGACGAAGAGGGTTACGCTCTGTTGAAAGAGTTTGGCCTTCCATTTAAAAACGCTAAATAAGAATAAGTATGGCAAAAGAATCGATGAAGGCCCGTGAGGTGAAGCGTGCAAAATTGGTTGCCAAATATGCTGCCAAGAAGGCTCAATTGAAAGCCGAGGGCAATTATGAGGCTTTGCAATTGATACCTCGCAATGCCAGCGCAGTGCGCTTGCACAACCGCTGCAAGATTACCGGCCGTCCGAAGGGATATATCCGCCAATTCGGCATTTCGCGTATCCAGTTCCGCGAAATGGCATCCAAAGGCCTTATCCCGGGTGTAAAGAAGGCAAGCTGGTAACAAGCAGCCCGGAAAAACAGAAAGAAAGCTTATAAAATAACTTAGTATTAAATATTGTTCGGCAAGGAACGTCCCTCCCGTGGGCGGGGCGTGAACTACCGGATCAATTTAAACAAATTATTTATGACTGATCCAATAGCAGATTATTTAACACGTCTGAGGAATGCGATCAAGGCCCAGCACAGGGTTGTTGAAATCCCTTCTTCAAAAATGAAAAAGGAGATAACCAAGATCCTTTTCGAGAAAGGCTACATCTTGAATTACAAGTTTGTAGATGATGGTACTCCTTCGGGGGCAATCAAGATTGCCTTGAAATACGACCCGGTTGACAGGGTCAACGCAATCAAGTGCCTGACGCGCGTTTCGCGTCCGGGATTGCGCCAGTACACCGGTTACAAGAATATGCCGCGCGTATTGAACGGTTTAGGTATAGCCATCCTTTCTACTTCAAAGGGCATTATGACCAACAAGGAGGCCCTTGCACAGCAGATTGGCGGCGAAGTATTGTGTTACGTTTATTAATGGAGGGTACAAGATATGTCAAGAATAGGAAAATTGCCAATTGCAGTGCCCGCCGGCGTGACTGTAACAATCAAGGATAACGTAGTAAGTGTAAAAGGCCCCAAGGGTGAATTGTCGCAAGCCGTGCACAGCGACATCAATGTTGAAGTGAAAGACGGCGAAATTCATGTGACACGCCCCACCGATGACCGCATACACCGCGCTCAACACGGTCTTTACCGTGCCCTGATCCACAACATGGTGGTAGGTGTGAGCGAAGGCTACAAGAAGGAAATGGAATTAGTAGGTGTGGGTTACCGTGCTTCAGCCACCGGCCAGGTGTTGGAACTTGCACTGGGATATTCTCACGCAATATATATCAAGCTCCCCAAGGAAATCAAGGTGGAAGCTAAGAGCGAACGTAACAAGAACCCGCTCATCATCCTTGAGTCGAGCGACAAGCAATTGCTCGGCCAGGTATGCGCCAAGATTCGTTCGTTGCGCAAGCCCGAGCCTTACAAGGGTAAAGGTATTAAGTTTGTTGGCGAAGTTATTCGTCGTAAATCTGGTAAATCGGCATCTGCCAAATAATTAATTTGACGTCATCATGGTAAACAAGTTACAGAGAAGACAAAAAATCAAAACCCGCATCCGTGGGAAAATTTCCGGCAGTGCCGCACGCCCTCGCATGACGGTATTCAGAAGCAACAAGCAAATTTATGTGCAATTTGTTGACGACACCACAGGCCGCACATTGGCCTCGGCTTCTTCTAAGGGAATGACCGAAGGCACCAAGTGCGAAATCTCGGAGAAAGTGGGCGAGTTGGCAGCAAAGAAGGCAATGGAGGCAGGCATCACCACGGTGGTATTCGACCGCAATGGTTACCTGTATCACGGGAGAGTGAAATCAGTGGCTGATGGTGCCCGCAAGGCCGGACTTAAATTTTAACGATTATGATAAAGAAGAATAACAGAGTAAAATCGACTAACGATATAGAACTCAAGGATCGCCTTGTGGCCATCAACCGCGTAACCAAGGTTACAAAAGGCGGACGCACGTTCACTTTTGCTGCAATCGTGGTTGTGGGCAACGAAGATGGTGTCATAGGATACGGCTTGGGCAAGGCCAACGAAGTGACTGCTGCCATCGCCAAGGGCGTTGAAGCTGCCAAGAAGAACCTTATCCGCGTGCCTGTCCACAAGGGTACCGTGCCTCATGAACAAGAAGCCAAGTTCAGCGGTTCGCGCGTAATCATCCGCCCGGCATCGCCTGGTACCGGTGTTAAGGCCGGTGGTGCAATGCGTGCCGTGTTTGAAAGCGTGGGTATAACCGACGTGCTTGCCAAGTCGAAAGGTTCGTCCAACCCTCACAACCTTGTAAAGGCCACTTTCAAGGCTCTTGATGAAATGCGCAGTCCCGAAACGATAGCTCGCCAAAGGGGCATTTCGATTGACCGAGTGTTTAAAGGATAAAGATTAGGAGAAATGGCAACTATAAAGATAAAGCAAGTGAAGAGCCGCATTAATTGTCCGGCTGTTCAAAAGAAGACTCTTGACTCGCTCGGGTTGAGAAAGATGAATCAAGTGGTGGAGAAGGAAGATTGTCCATCAATAAGGGGAATGATTAACAAAGTTCACCACTTGGTGAAAGTTGTTGATTGAGTTAAACATTAAAAACTTATCAAGAACTATGGATTTAAGCAATTTACAACCCGCAGCCGGTTCAAATAAAAAAGGTAAAAGGCTGGGTCGCGGTGCCGGTTCGGGCAAGGGTGGTACATCAACCCGCGGACACAAGGGTGCAAAGTCGCGTTCGGGCTATTCTGCAAAGGTTGGTTTTGAAGGCGGCCAGATGCCGTTGCAACGCCGTGTGCCCAAGTTTGGTTTCAAAAACAGGAACCGCGTTGAATATAAAGCAGTGAACCTTGATGCTCTCCAAGCATTGGTTGATGCCAGGAATTTGGAGAAAATCACCATCGACGACATGATTGCAGCTGGTCTCGCAACTGGCAAGCAATTGGTAAAAGTCCTTGGCAACGGGGAGCTGAAGTCTAAGGTGGAAGTTGAAGCCCACGCTTTCTCGAAGAAGGCCGAGGAGGCAATCACTGCCGCCGGTGGAACTATTCAAACTGTTAAGAAATGAAATTCATCGATACAGTAAAGAATATCTGGAAGATCGACGATTTGCGGAAACGAATCACGATAACAATCCTCTTGGTACTGGTGTACCGGTTCGGTTGTTACGTGGTTCTTCCGGGAATCAGTCCTTCTGAAATCGATGCCCTGCGCAGTTTTGCCAGCGGTGGATTGATGCAGCTGCTCGATATGTTCTCGGGTGGCGCGTTTTCGCAAGCATCGATCTTTGCGCTCGGCATTATGCCTTATATCACGGCATCGATTGTAATCCAGTTGCTCGGTATGGTGCTGCCTTCGTTCCAGAAGATGCAGCGTGAGGGCGAGAGCGGACGCATGAAGCTCAACCAGTACACGCGTTATCTCACGGTGCTCATCCTTCTGTTGCAAGGGCCTGCTTACCTCATTAACCTGCAAGTTCAGGTGAATGCGGCCGGCGGTGCTGCCCATTTCGGCTTTTGGACTACAGCCTACCTGACCGTCATACTTGCGGCAGGCAGTATGTTTATCATGTGGCTTGGCGAGAAAATCACCGACCGCGGTATCGGCAACGGTATCTCTTTCATAATCTTGGTGGGTATCATCGCCCGTTTCCCGGGTGCCATCGTGCAAGAGTTTACCAACCGTTTGACAACAGCCGAGGGTGGTCTTGTGATGTTCATCGTTGAGATAGTAATCCTGTTTGCCGTGATTGCCGGTGCAATATTGCTCGTGCAAGGAACGCGCAGGGTGCCTGTGCAATATGCAAAACGCATCGTGGGTAACAAGCAATATGGCGGTGTGCGCCAGTACATCCCGTTGAAAGTGAATGCTGCCGGTGTTATGCCTATCATTTTTGCCCAGGCTATAATGTTCATCCCGATTACGCTCATGGGATTTGGCGCTAACCAAAACCCGTCGGGATTCTTCCGTGCATTCTCCGATATGAATGGTTTTTGGTATAATGCCGTTTACTTTGTCATGATTGTGGCGTTTACTTACTTTTACACTGCAATCACTGTCCGTCCGACCCAGATGGCCGAGGACATGAAGCGCAACAACGGTTTTATACCGGGTATCAAGCCCGGCAAGAAAACTGCCGAGTATCTTGATTCAATCATGTCGAGAATTACTTTCCCGGGATCGTTGTTCCTTGGTTGCGTCGCAATTCTGCCGGCATTTGCCGGGGTATGCGGCATCAACCACAGCTTTGCCCAGTTCTTCGGCGGCACATCGTTGCTCATTCTTGTGGGTGTGGTACTCGACACATTGCAACAAATCGAGAGCCACTTGAAGATGCACCACTACGACGGGCTGATGAAGTCGGGCAAGATAGCCGGACGTTCGGGCATTTAAAGCTATAGGAGAATAGGATTGATGATTTACCTGAAGACTGACGAAGAGATTGAACTTGTGAGGGCCGCCAATATGGTTGTCGCCCGTACACTTGGCGAGGTTGCCAAGCATATCGAGCCGGGTGTGACCACCCTGAAGCTTAATCAGGTGGCCGAGGATTTCATCCGCTCGCAAGGTGCCGTGCCGGGTTTCCTGGGTTATGCAGGTTATCCTTACACGCTTTGCGTGTCGGTCAACGAAAATGTGGTACACGCATTTCCGTCAAATTATGCCTTGCGCGAGGGCGACATCGTGTCGGTTGACTGCGGAGCCGTGATAAACGGTTTCAATGGCGACTCTTGTTACACATTCCCCGTCGGGGAGGTGTCGGATGACGTTATGCGGCTGCTTAAGACCACTAAAGAGTCTTTGTATGTCGGCATAAGCAAAGCCGTTGCCGGTAATCGTATAGGCGACATAGGCCATGCCATACAGGAGTATTGCGAGAAGCGCGGTTTCAGCGTAGTTCGCGAACTGTGTGGGCATGGTATAGGACGCGATATGCACGAAGACCCCGACGTGCCTAATTACGGCCGTCGAGGAACAGGCCCGCTCATCAAGAACGGTATGTGCATAGCCATCGAGCCGATGATTAATCTCGGCAGCAAGAATATCGTCATGGAAGCCGACGGGTGGACGTGCCGAACCAAGGATCGCAAGCCTTCGGCTCACTATGAGCACACGGTGGCAATCAAGGACGGGAAGGCCGACATATTGTCGTCGTTCCAATTCGTCGAGGAAGTATTGGGTGATAAATCAATTTAAAGTAAGTATATGGCAAAACAGACTGCAATCGAACAAGATGGAGTAATCGTAGAGGCATTGTCAAACGCAATGTTCCGTGTAGAATTGGAAAACGGGCATGAAATCACAGCCCACATATCGGGCAAGATGCGAATGCACTACATAAAAATTCTGCCGGGCGACAAGGTGAAAGTGGAAATGTCTCCCTACGACCTGACGAAAGGAAGAATTGCTTTTAGATATAAATAAAAAAACGAAAACGCTATATGAAAGTAAGAGCCTCAATAAAGAAACGTTCGGCCGACTGCAAGATAGTTCGTCGCAAGGGCCGCTTGTATGTGATTTGTAAAAAGAACCCTAAGTTTAAACAACGCCAAGGATAATGGCCGCCAGTGTCATTGGACGAAGCAACAAAAACAATATAAGTTAAGATATGGCAGTAAGAATAGTTGGGGTGGACTTGCCCCAAAACAAGAGAGGTGAAATTGCCTTAACCTATATCTTCGGTATCGGGCGCAGCTCGGCAAACAAGATTCTTGCCAAGGCCGAAATCGACAAGGATATTAAAGTTAAGGACTGGACTGACGTTCAGGCCGCCAAAATTCGCGAAATCATTGGTAGCGAATATAAAGTGGAAGGCGACTTGAGGAGCGAAATCCAATTGAACATTAAGCGTCTGATGGACATCGGTTGCTACCGTGGTATCCGTCACCGCCTTGGCTTGCCGGTACGCGGACAAAGCACAAAGAACAACGCGCGTACTCGCAAGGGTAAGAAGAAAACAGTTGCTAACAAGAAGAAAGCTACTAAATAATATTAAACTATGGCAAAAAAGACAGTCGCAGCAAAGAAGAGAAACGTTAAAGTTGATGCCGCCGGCCAACTTCATGTACACTCCTCTTTCAACAACATTATCGTGTGCCTAACCAACAGTGAAGGCCAAGTCATCTCGTGGTCGAGTGCAGGCAAGATGGGCTTCCGCGGGTCGAAAAAGAACACCCCGTATGCAGCTCAAATGGCAGCCCAAGACTGCGCAAAGGTTGCTTACGACCTGGGCTTGCGCAAGGTGAAAGCTTATGTGAAAGGACCCGGTAACGGACGCGAGTCTGCTATCCGCACGGTGCATGGTGCCGGAATCGAAGTAACCGAGATTATCGACGTTACTCCGCTGCCACACAATGGTTGCCGTCCTCCCAAAAGACGTAGGGTTTAATCAAAAATTCCCGTTTTTTACAATTACAACAATTTCGAGGCTTTCATAGTGAAATAGATTACATTCTTAGCTAACCTCTCTGTAATCGCGGCTGCACTTGAAAGTGTCAGTTTAAATTATTTAAAAGTCAAAAAAACAACAATGGCTAGATATACCGGACCAAAAACAAAGATCGCTCGCCGTTTCGGCGAAGCCATTTTCGGTGAAGACAAGGTTCTTGCAAAGAAGAATTACCCACCGGGCCAACATGGCGTGAACAAGAGACGGAAACTCTCGGAATATGGAACTCAGTTGCGTGAGAAGCAAAAAGCCAAATACACTTACGGTGTACTTGAACGCCAGTTCCGTAACCTCTTCGAGAAAGCTTCTCGCACCAAGGGTGTGAAAGGCGAGGTGCTCTTGCAATTGCTCGAAGCCCGTCTCGACAATGTGGTTTACCGCCTTGGCATAGCTCCCACTCGTGCCGCTGCACGTCAGCTTGTGCTGCACCGCCACATCACTGTAAATGGCAAGGTTGTTAACATTCCGTCTTACTCGGTTACTCCGGGCGAGGTAGTGGCAGTGCGTGAAAAGAGCAAGTCGCTCGAAGTAATTGCCGATGCCCTTGCCGGTTTCAACCACAGCAAGTATCCTTGGATTGAATGGGACGAAAACGTGAAAGGTGGCAAATTGCTGCACCTGCCGCAACGTGAAGACATCCCTGAAAACATCAAGGAGCAGCTGATTGTGGAATTGTATTCAAAACAATAAAATTAATAACGATTCATGGCTATATTAGCATTTCAAAAACCCGACAAAGTATTAATGTTGGAGGCCGACAATTTCTTCGGCAAGTTCGAGTTCAGGCCATTAGAGCCGGGCTATGGCGTTACTATAGGCAACGCATTGCGCCGTATCCTGCTCTCTTCACTCGAAGGGTTTGCAATCTCGTCGATTCGCGTAGATGGCGTGAAGCACGAGTTTGCCACTATACCGGGTGTTAAGGAAGATGTCACCAACATCATCCTTAACTTGAAGAAAGTGCGCTTGAAACGTATCGTCGAAGACACCGAGGCCGAGAAGGTTACTGTCAAAGTTTCGGGTCAGGAGGTGTTCAAGGCCGGTGACATTAACAAGGCATTGACGGGTTTTGAAGTCCTTAACCCGGATTTGGTTATCTGTCATTTGGATCCCACCACCGGTTTCCAAATCGACCTCACCATCAATAAGGGCCGTGGCTATGTTCCCGCCGAGGAAAACCAAAATCCGAACGATGCCATTGACGTTATCGCTATTGATTCTATTTACACTCCTATTGTTAATGTCAAGTACGCTATCGAAAGTTATCGCGTAGAGCAAAAGACCGACTACGAGAAGCTCGTGCTTGAAATCACTACCGACGGTTCAATCCTCCCGAAGGATGCCTTGAAAGAGGCCGCGAAAATACTCATTCACCACTTCATGCTTTTCAGCGACGAGAAAATAGCTCTTGAAACGCCCGAAAACGAAGAGAACGAAGAGTTTGACGAGGAAGTGCTGCATATGCGCCAATTGCTCAAAACCAAGCTCGTCGATATGGATCTTTCGGTGCGTGCGCTTAACTGCCTGAAGTCGGCCGAAGTGGAAACGCTTGGCGAATTGGTAGTGTTTAACAAAACCGACTTGTTGAAGTTCCGCAACTTCGGTAAGAAGTCGCTTACCGAGCTCGACGAGTTGCTTGCCAATCTGAACTTGTCGTTCGGAATGGACATCTCTAAGTATAAATTGGATAAAGAGTAATAACGATGAGACATAATAAAAAATTCAACCACTTAGGCAGGAAGAAAGGCCACCGCGATGCAATGTTGGCCAACATGACTATCTCTCTTATTCAGCACAAGAGGATATTCACCACTTTGCCAAAGGCCAAGGCTTTGCGCGTATATGCCGAGCCGCTTATCAACCGTGCCAAGGACGACAGCACAACAAGTCGTCGTGTAGTGTTCAGCTACTTGCAAAACAAGGAAGCCATCAAAGAACTTTTCAACGAAATCTCTCAAAAGATTGCTAACCGCCCCGGTGGTTACTTGCGCATTCTCAAGACCGGATTCCGCAAAGGCGATGGCGCACAAACTTGCTTCATCGAGTTTGTTGACTACAACGAGAATATGCTCGCCGCAGGCAAGGAAAAGAAGCAATCACGCACTCGCCGTTCGCGCCGTAAATCGGCTGCCGAAAAGGCCGAAGTTGCTGCTCCTGTAACCGAAGAGGTAAAAGCCGAAGAGGCTCCTGCCGCTGAAGCAAAAGCAGAGTAATATATTGCCAAGTACGCATATATGGAAAAAGCCGTTCCGAGAATTTCCGGAGCGGCTTTTTTTGTGCCTGTATTTTTTGCAGCTGGTGTGTGCGAAATCGCATGGCTGTTTGCAGCAAGCGGATTATGTGTTATCGATTGTGCCGGAGCCTTCCTCTTTGTTCCATGGGCGGGAGTCGCGGCGCGCTATGTAACGGTCGTAATAAACAAGCAACAGTGTGGTCAGCGGCACTGCTACTATCAAGCCCACGAAACCAAGCAATGCTCCCCATATCGACAGCGACAAGAATATTATTGCAGGGTTCAGCCCCATGTATTTGCCCATGATTTTGGGAATTAATATAAGGTCTTGTATTACTTGTGAAACACAATATACCAATATTGCCAATGCAAACATTTCCCAAAAATTGGTGCCGGCTGATACTGTACTTACGAGACACAGCAGTGCTGCAATGGGTATGGAGATGAGTTGCAGGTAGGGTACCATGTTGAGCAGCCCGATGAATAATCCAAGGGCAATTGCCATTGGCAGGCCAATCAGCCAAAAGCCTATGCAGAACGATATGCCTACGAAAAACGACACTAACGCCTGTCCCCTGAAGTAACGGTTCATGCTCGATTTCACTTCGCCGAAAATGCCGAAAACACGTTTCTTGTATTTCGGTGGAACTATACTTTTGAACCCGACAACCATTTTGTCGTAGTCGATGAGCAGGAACACCACATAGAGCAGCACGATAAACCAACTGACGATGCTGAGTATCACGCTAAAGGTGCCACCGACAAACGACCATGTGCTGCTTGCCGCTTCCTTGAAAAGGTTGATCCACTCATCGCGTGAAAGCAATGAAGACAGTTTGTCGATGTCAACCGTCTTTACTATAAAGTCGTGTACCGACCGTGGCAGGTACGGCACATCGAAATTGGCGGTTGCATATTCTTTGAACATTACAATCATGTTTTCGCACTCTTCATACATATAGGGGATGAAGAAATACAGCCCGACACCTATTATGACGGTCATTTCCACAATGGTCAATATAGTGGCCATTACACGTCCACGCAACTTCAATAGCTTGCAATGCCACTCTACAAACGGGTTGAGCATATATGCTATTATGCACGCCACAATGAACGGTACAAGCACTCCTTTCAAATAATTGAACAGCAAAATTCCGGCCACGACGCACGCCACGGCAATGATTAACCTCACCACACGGTCGAATGTATAAGGCTTTTTGCCCGTATCTGTACCAATATCCATACTAAAAACAAATTATACCTTTCACAAAAGTAAGAAACTGTTTTGAATTTTGCTATTGTTGCACGTAAAAAGCAGTGCGTAGAAAGCAGCACGTTGCCAGAAAAACCGGCAAGCCATGTTCTCCGTAACATAAGGAAAACAAGAGCTAATCCAAAAAAATGGCTTAGATTTTGGATTACGATCCAAAAATCACGCCTGTTTTTTGGATTAACGTTGAAAACAGAGGGGGAATATGACACATTTGCTTTTGTGCCATATTCCCCCTGTGGGTTATCATAAATGAAAACGAGACAGTTGTTGTTAATCCACTACAGCCAGTTCAAACACCCGGCTTGAATATTCTTTGTCGAGGACCAATTTAATGCCTTGTGACATCAGCAGCCGACCCGATATGATGGCACCTTCCATCGATTTCATGCCTTCATCGTTGACGTTAAGTTCATGCAGGCGGTAATTCTTGTCGGGGTCAAGTCCGGCCATGCGGAACGGCGGCACTGTGTGCCCGGCAAAGTGTTTCAGTTTGTAGCCATAAAATATGGCCTTTTGCTTGTCGGGTGAAACATACATCAGCGATGCCACATCCCCTTTCCCTTCGTAAGGAGAACGCAGGCGGTAGAGGTCGCCTTGCTGTATTAGATTACGCAGGCGTTTGTAGTCGGTCACTGCTTGCTTGGCAAAAGCGAGTTCTTCGGCTGTGAAGTCCGACGGTCTCATCTCTATGCCAAGGCGGCCTTGCATTGCCACGTCGAAACGGAACTTGAGCGGCACCACGCGTCCTGTTTGGTGGTTGGGTACGGTGCTCACGTGCGAAGCCATTGCGGCAGCAGGGTAGAACATCGACATACCCCACTGCATATAAATGCGCTGCAACGCATCGGTGTCGTCGCTTGTCCAAAACTCGTCGAAATATGGCAACGTGCCATAGCCGGCGCGTGCACCGCCACTGGCGCAAGCCTGCAGCACCAGGTCGGGGTACTTGGCGCGTATGCGTTCCACCACGTTACGCAGCCCCTTGTGGTATTCAATGTATATGTGCGATTGGCGGTCCTTGGGCAAGTATGGCGACCCGTAATTGATTATGCTGGCATTGGCATCCCATTTCATGTAAGCAATTTCGGGGTATTGGGTCATCAGGTTGTCAACCACCGAGAACACGAAATCCTGTACTTCGGGGTTAGACAAGTCGAGTACCACTTGTGTACCACCACGGCCAAGCAACGGTTCGCGCCCGGGATATTGCAAAATCCAGTCGGGATGTTTGTCATACAGCTCGCTCGACTTCCAGTTGGCCATTTCCGGCTCAATCCATATACCGAACTTCAAGCCTTTTGCCTTGGCGTGGTCGATGAGCGGTTGCAAGCCGTCGGGCAGTTTCTCGCGGTCAACCGTCCAGTCGCCAAGCGCGGCATTGTCGCTTAGACGGCGATATTTCTTGCTTGCAAACCAACCATCGTCCATAACAAACAGTTCGCCTCCAAGCTCGGCAGCACCGTCAATCAACTTTGTGATGCGTTCGGTATCAACGTCGAAGTACACACCTTCCCAACTGTTAAGCAGCACATCGCGCGGGGCAGTGCCGTTATGCAGCTTGCCATCGAGGCGTGCCCAACGGTGGAAATTTCGGCTCACGCCGCTCTTACCCTCGGTACTGTAAGTGAAAGCCACCTCGGGTGTCACGAACGTCTCGCCAGCCTTCAAGAAGTATTGCGATGCCGTCTCGTCGATACCGGCGATGAAGTGGTGCAGGAATTTTCCGTCGCGGTCGGTGTCGATGCGCAGTTTGTAGTTGCCCGAGTAGCACAGGGCGGCACCTATCACGCGGCCCGAAAGTTCGGCTGGGCAGCCGTCGAGCGACAACATCACCTCGGGCATATCGCTCATGCCGTTGCGCACCCCGTCGCGGTTCTTTATCACCATCATGCCTGCGGTGAGCGGCTCTTCAAACAGGTTTGCCTCGTTGGCCCAGCAGCCGTGCAGGTGTGACACCCACACTTGGTCGCCGTGAATGGGCATATAGGCCGATGCGAATTGCATAAGTTTCACTTCGCCTTTCTTCTCCTTGTGCGAGATTTCACTCCACATTTCTATGATATCGGAATTTGTGTAGGAGCGGTAGCAATTCACCACCTCGAATGGATATACCTTGTCGCGCGACAATATGCGCACCTCTTCTCCTTTGTCGGTGGTTTTGCGAGTCACGTTTACCACGGCGAGGTCGAGCGATATGCTGCCGTCGGCGTGCTCCACCTCAAGTGCAGGCTCATCAAGCAAATTTGTGTTGAACGACGGATATGCCGCACGGTTGAATGCCAATCCCGACTGCCACACTTGTGCGATTTCGTCACGGTCGATGCGTGCGCCATAATAGGCTATCTTCAACGATTCTCCTTCATTGGCACGCAGCAACATCGATGTGTTATGTGTGGATATAAGCACATCCTCGGCAAATGCAAGCGAGCCTACGCTCCCCATGGCAAATGCCAACATAGTAGTAAACAATGCTTTTTTGATCATTTGATTTACAGTTTTATTAGGTTTATGTAAATTACATATTTATGTTGTCGCAAAATTATACAATCAAACCAAGTCAAAATAATACTTTTTTGTCTGATTTGTTGCATTATCATTCACTTGTACAAAACCACATATTTTAACATAGGAAATTTTGCGGAAACCGCGCGGTGTTTTATCTTTGTGTTTGACACATGTGTCAAACATATAAGTCAACAACTTTTCGGTTATGATAAAAATAGGGTTAGACATAGGTTCCACTACAGCAAAGTTCGTAATGATCGACGAGCAGGGGCGAGTGGTGCATTCACATTATGCAAGGCATAATGCTCGGGCCGAGGAAGTGGTGGTGTCGATGCTTGAAGATGCAGCCACGATGTACAGCGGCAGCGATGTGTCGCTACGTGTGACCGGGTCGGTAGGTATGGGTTTTAGTGAACGCTATTCATTGCCATTTGTACAAGAGGTGGTAGCCGCCACCCATGCCATAAAGCGAGGTTATCCTGCCGCCAAGACTATGATCGATATCGGAGGTGAAGATGCCAAAGTGGTATTCTTCAGGAATGGAGAAGCTGCCGATTTGCGCATGAATGGTAATTGTGCCGGTGGTACGGGTGCATTTATCGACCAAATGGCACTGATTTTGGGTGTCGGCATCGACAGTCTCGGCACTCTTGCCTCACAGTCAACACGTGTATATCCCATAGCATCGCGTTGCGGGGTGTTCAGCAAGACCGATGTGCAAAACCTTATAGCCCGTAATGTGAGTCGTGCAGATGTGGCTGCTTCGATTTTTCATGCCGTAGCCGTGCAGACGGTTACTACTCTTGCACATGGTTGCGATATAGAGCCGCCGATACTCATGTGCGGCGGGCCGTTGACTTTTATCCCTGCATTGCGCAAGGCTTTTGCCGAATATTTGTCGTTAAGTGGCAATGATATGATTTTGCCCGATGACGGGGCTTTGCTTCCGGCGACAGGTGCGGCGTTGGCCGAAATAGATAATGAGAAACTTGAATCATTGGATGCCATAATTTCACGATTAAAAGGTGAACGTAAATCAGTCGGTCGCAAGGGAAACCGTCTATTGAAACCGATTTTTGAGAGCCGAGAGGTTTATGACGAATGGAATAAGCGAATGCTGCACCATTCGGTGAGACGTGCCGACTTGCATCCCGGCCGGCAAGATGTGTTTGTGGGCATAGATTCGGGCTCGACGACAACCAAGATCGTTGTCACCAATGATAAAAAAGAAATAATTTATTCGTATTATAAAAACAATGGCGGTAATCCTATACAAGCTGTGTCCGACGGGTTGCGTTGTCTTAATGAACAGTGTCAGGCCGTGGGGGCTGTACTTGACATAAAGGGCAGTTGTTCCACAGGTTATGGCGAGGACTTGATTAAGGCTGCATTTTCGCTCGATGCGGGCATCATCGAAACCATAGCCCATTATATGGCAGCAAGCGACCTTGATTCGCAAGTGAGTTTCATCCTCGACATAGGCGGGCAAGACATGAAGGCGATATTTGTCAACAACGGTATTATCGATCGCATCGAACTTAACGAGGCTTGTTCGTCGGGGTGCGGGTCATTTATCGAGACATTTGCCCGCACGCTTGGTTACTCGCCTGCCGAGTTTGCAGCATCTGCTTGTCGATCAACTTCTCCGTTCGACCTGGGTACGCGGTGTACCGTATTCATGAATTCTAAAGTGAAACAAGTGTTGCGCGAGGGCGCGACTGTCGATGATATTGCAGCCGGACTGGCTTACTCGGTAATAAAGAATTGCCTGTATAAGGTTTTGAAACTCAAGGATTCGTCGGTACTTGGCAATCATATTGTGGTGCAGGGCGGCACCATGCGCAATGATGCTATAGTGCGGGCATTGGAATTGCTCACCGGTGCCACGGTCACCCGTTGCGATTGTCCCGAGCTTATGGGGGCTTATGGTTGTGCCCTTTATGCGATGCGGCACCCGTGCAGTGAACCTGTACAATTGTGCAATATTTTGTCGCAGGCTGCTTATACGACCCAATCTACCAATTGCAAAGGTTGCGAAAATCAATGTTTGATAAGCATATATAGGTTTGCCAACGGGAAACGATATTTCTCGGGCAACCGTTGTGAAAAAATATTCAATAACGGTAACCGGTCGGTCTCGAAAGGAGAAAATGCGTATCGTATTAAAAACGACTTGCTGTTTTCGCGCAGCCACACTGGTTTGCCCGAAACGGCGATCGTTGTGGGCATACCGCGAGTGCTTAATACATATGAGGAATATCCTTTTTGGTACACTTTGTTTGTCGAGTGTGGCATAAATGTCAAGTTGTCTGACGTGTCGGATTCTTCTCATTATGAACAATGTGCCCGTATGGTTATGTCCGACAACATATGTTTTCCTGCAAAATTGGTTCACAGTCACATCGAGAGTTTACAACGGCAAGGTGTAGATCGCATATTCATGCCGTTTGTCGTCCATGAACCGCTTAACCATGGGGAGCAGAACAGTTATAATTGCCCCATAGTATCGGGATATTCGACTGTTGTCAAAAGTTCAGGGTCGTCGGCAATTCCCATCGACAGCCCCACTATCAGTTTCAAAGAGCGTGATTTGCTGTTAAAACAATGTATCGAATACCTTGTGGGAACATTCAGCGTGAATAAGAAAACTGCCGAAAAGGCTTTTAAGAAGGCCGAGGAAGCTCTTGAACAATTCAACAAAAGCATTGCTGGTGCCGACAATAAAATATTTCAACAGTCGCAAAATCAAGGCCGGTTGTGTATAATGCTTGCTGGCAGGCCTTACCATGCCGACCCGTTGATACAGCATCGCGTATCGGAGTTGTTTGCCAATATGGGCATCGATGTCATAACCGATGATATTATCCGCCTCGATGCATCGGCAGATGCGGCCGGCGACGTGCATTATTTGTCGCAATGGGCTTATCCAAATCGCATATTGAAAGCTGCAAAGTGGTGTGCCGGGCAAGGCGATGGTGTTCAGTTTGTGCAAATGACATCGTTCGGTTGTGGCCCCGATGCATTTCTTGTGGACGAGGTTCGCGATTTGTTGTTAAGGTATCACAAGGCTCCCACGCTATTGAAACTTGATGACATAAACAATGTGGGCTCAATGAAGTTGCGCATACGCTCTATGGTAGAAAGCCTGCGTATCGCAAAAGAGGGACAATTTGCAGCTACTGCCCGCATCGAAGGGTATGTGACCACACCGGTATATGATAAAACATATCGCAGCCGTAAAATACTTGTGCCGTTTTTCACTTCATTTTTGTCGCCGCTTATTCCATCGGTTTTAAAGTTGTCGGGATATAATGTTGAAAACTTGCCGTTGAGCGACAGGGAATCGTGTGAATGGGGATTGAAGTATGCCAATAACGAAGTGTGCTATCCGGCAACACTTATTGTGGGAGACATAATAAAAGCATTTAAAAATGGAAATTACGACCCGTCGCAGTCGGCCGTGGCAATAACCCAGACCGGCGGACAGTACCGAGCCTCGAATTATGTGCCGCTAATCAAGAAAGCCCTTGTCGATGCCGGATATCCCAACGTGCCGGTAGTTTCGTTGACTTTTGGCGGAGACATCGATAACGACCAGCCTGCATTTAAGATTAATTGGGCGCGGTTGTTGCCTGTGGCCCTTCGTGCTGTTTTGTATAGCGATTGTATAAGCAAGTTCTACCATGCCGCGGCAGTGAGGGAGATTGAACCGGGTAAAGCAAGGATGCTTGCACAATTGTATTTGCAACGAGGGGCTGAATTAATAGAGTGTCGTCATAGCAGCCGCCTTATTGATTGCATAGCCGAGGCCGCCGAGGCATTTAACGGTATTTGTGCGACCGGCCGGCAAGCATATCCGCGAGTGGGAATAGTGGGGGAAATTTTCCTTAAATTCAATCCTTTTGCGCAGAAATATATAGTAGATTGGCTCATCGAACGTCACATTGAGGTGATGCCACCGCTGCTTACCGACTTTTTCATGCAAGCATTTGTCAACCGCAAGGCCAATGTCGAGTCGCACATCGAGCGTCGAGGCTTTGTCGATGCGGCCATGCCTTATGTGTTCAATCTCATACAATCGAAAATTGAGAAAGTGAATGCAGCGGCATCGACGTTCGAACATTTTACGCCATTTGGCAACATATTTTCCGAAGCCGAGGATGCCAAAGAGGTTATCACGCTTAGCGCACAGTTTGGTGAAGGTTGGTTGCTACCTGCCGAAATTGTTTCTTTTGCGCGTCATGGCGTGAACAGCGTGATAAGCCTTCAACCGTTTGGCTGCATTGCCAATCATATAGTATCGAAAGGCATTGAAAAACGCATAAAGGCGTTGTTCCCCGATATCAACTTGCTTTCGCTTGATTTTGACAGCGGCGTGAGTGATGTGAATATAACCAATCGTCTGTTACTTTTCATCGATAAATTGAAACAACATGAGTACACCCAATGATAACAACGGCATCAGTACCGAGTCTCGCATCATTGATGCTGCGAAATCCCTTTTTATTGAGAAAGGGTATGCCGAAACCAGCATGAGCGATATTGCTGCACGAGCCGAAATCAATCGTCCGGCATTGCATTATTATTTCCGCACCAAGGACAAAATGTTCCATGCCGTTATCGGAGATATAGTTTCGGCCATAGTGCCACGGGTGTATGAGTTGCTTATGCAACGCGGTTTGCCAATTGCCGATCGCATTGAAGGTGTGATTGATGCTTATTTTACTCTGTTTAAACAAAATCCGCGGTTGCCCATGTTTATTTTAAGGGAAATGAATCGCGACGCAGGTATGTTGATTGATACAATAACTCGCTTGCACTTAAAGGAGAAACTTGAAACTGTGATACTAAGCATTGAAAACGAAATGGAAAGTGGCAAGCTCAACAGGATTCCTGTGCGTTTCTTGTTTTTTAATTTTTATGGCATGCTGCTGACACCATTCCTTGCTCAAGATCTTGTTTGCACGGCATTGCTTGAAGACGGGGAGACTTTTGACCAAATGCTTGCCAACTGGAAACCTTGCATAATGCAGCAAATGCTTAACTTATTGCAGCCAAGATGACCTGTATATTCCTGTAATTACCATCTTTCAATAAGGAAGGAGATGAATGTGAGAATGATTTTGAGCGTTGGATTTATGTATTGAAAAATATGGAGACACTCGACAGGATGCCATTTAAGGCACGTAAGGCCGTGTTCGACAGGCTTGAAAAATTATCGATTTGCGGTCGACGACCGCGTTGAGGAGCGTGATAAATATGATGCCAGCATCAATGCCTATCGCACGCAGCTTGCAGTAATGAATAATGAACGTGAATAAGGCTGGAAAGAAGGTCGCGAAGAGGGGGTCTCTGATGGAATGCGTCAGGCTGCCATAAGAATGAAGCGAATGGGTTTGCCCGATGCTGTTATCATAAATATGACCGGACTTTCGAGTAAGGAAGTGAGTGAATTGCAATAATCCCGTTTGTTGTTAAAAGCAATATATTGTGCCATAGTTGCAAAGAATACCGACATTTTTGCATGGAATATTGTGCCATTGCGCCAAATAACAATTCAAGTAGCGCAGATTAAACCTGCTAATGCAACTTTTAGTGCAAATATGTGCTTATGCTGCGGTTATTCCGTGGATTTTGCGTAAATTTGTGCGCATTTTTATCATGGGCGTATTGTATGTGTGCCTGTGATGGTGTTGCGGTGTGCAATTGCCGCAGATGTAATGGATTATAAACTCACATTCACGATATGAATATTTCATATAATTGGCTTAAAGAGTATGTCGATATCGACCTTACTCCCCAAGAAACGGCTGATGCCCTGACTTCGCTCGGCCTTGAAACCGGTTCGGTAGAAAAAGCAGAGTCGATAAAAGGCGGCTTGCAAGGCCTTGTGATAGGCGAAGTGCTTACTTGCGAAGCACACCCCGATAGCGACCATTTGCACGTTACCACAGTAAACCTGGGCGATGGTGTACCGGTGCAAATAGTGTGCGGCGCACCCAATGTGGCCGCAGGACAGCATGTGATTGTCGCTACTCTTGGTACCAAGCTTTATGACGGAGACAAGGAATTTGTAATCAAGAAATCAAAGATACGCGGCGTGGAATCATTTGGAATGATTTGCGCCGAAGATGAGATAGGTGTAGGCACCTCGCACGACGGTATCATCGTATTGCCTGCCGACACGGTTCCCGGAACTCCGGCCAGGGAATATTACAATATTACCGACGACTATGTGCTTGAAGTGGATCTCACTCCCAACCGCATAGATGCTGCATCGCACTATGGTGTGGCTCGCGACTTGTCGGCATGGCTTGCATTGCACGGCAAAAACGGAAATTTGCGTATGCCCTCGACCGATGGTTACCATAGCGACCGCCACGATGGCGCAATTGCGGTAGCGGTGGAGAATACCGAGGCTTGCCCGCGTTATAGCGGCGTGACAATTCGTAATATAAAGGTGCAAGAAAGTCCCAAGTGGCTGAAAGATTACCTTACCACCGTCGGGCAGCGTCCTATAAACAACATCGTTGACATCACCAATTTCGTATTGCTTGCGTTTAACCAACCGCTCCACTGTTTCGACCTTGCAAAGGTGAAAGGTGGAAAAGTCGTGGTGAGAACCGTGGACGAAGGTACGAAGTTCACCACTCTCGATGAGGTGGAACGTACCCTTACCGACCATGACTTGATGATATGCAATGCCGAGGAACCGATGTGCATAGGCGGAGTGTTCGGAGGCCTTGATTCGGGTGTGACCGATACGACTACCGACATTTTCCTTGAATCGGCTTACTTCAATCCCACTTGGGTTCGCAAGACGGCTCGCAGGCAGGGCTTGAACACCGACTCGTCGTTCCGCTTTGAACGCGGCATCGACCCTAATACCACGGTAAAGTTCCTGAAGATTGCCGCCATGCTTGTCAAGGAACTTGCCGGTGGTGAGATTTGTGGTGACATCGTTGATATAAAGAGCCAAGAGTTCCCTGCATTCCCGGTGACGCTCGAATATGGCTATGTGGATAGCCTTATAGGCAAAGAGATAGGCAAAGAAACCATAAAAGGTATTTTGAAAAGCCTTGAAATTGAAATTACCTCGGAATCTGACACGGCACTTGAGTTGCTTGTGCCGACTTACCGTGTGGACGTGCAACGCCCGTGCGACGTGGTGGAAGACTTGTTGCGCGTATATGGCTATAATAACGTGGAATTTGGTGACACCGTACACAGCAGTTTGTCGTATAAAGGCGAAATCGACGTTAAGCAGCAACTGCAAACGTTGGTATCGGAGCAACTTACGGCTGCCGGGTTTAACGAGATACTTAACAATTCGCTTACAGCCGTTTCTTACTATGAAGGGTCGGCTGCTTATCCCATCGACAATTGTGTGAAGTTGCTCAATCCGCTCAGCAACGACCTTGGGGTGTTGCGGCAAACGTTGCTTTACGGTGGGCTTGAGAGCATTGCACACAATATCAACCACAAAGCCGCCAATTTGCGGTTTTATGAATTCGGTAACGTGTATCGCTTCGACCCGACTGTTGATTGCAGCGAAAAGTTGCTTGCTCCATATTCTGAACACACAAGCATGGGAATATGGATGAGTGGAAATAACCACGATGCAAACTGGAACGACAAGGAACGAAAATTCACGGTATATGACTTGAAAGCTGTTGTAGAGAACTTGTTTGCCCGTATCGGGTTGAGCGACAAGGAAATTGTTGCCGAACAGGTCTCCGATGAAATATATTCGGCTGCGCTTGTGTTGAAGCACAAGACAGGCAAACAGATAGGCGAATTAGGCATAATTAAGCCGGCAGTGCGCAGGAAATTCGACATTGACCAGGATGTGTTTTTTGCACAACTCAACTGGGATGCATTGGTGAAGATGACGATGAAAAAGAGCGTGACATTCACCGATCTGCCCAAGACGCAACCGGTCAAGCGCGACCTCGCTTTGCTTGTTGATAAGTCGGTTACATTTGCGCAAATCGAGCAGGTGGTACGTCAGTCCGAACGCAAGTTGCTGCGCAGTGTAACTCTGTTTGACGTGTATGAAGGCAAGAACCTTGAAGCAGGTAAAAAATCATATGCAATAAGCATGACGTTGCAAGACGATGAAAAGACGTTGCAAGACAAACAAATAGATGCAACGATGAATAAAATCATCGCCAATTTGCAAAAGCAACTCGATGCAAAACTGAGATAATAATTAATACAATATAAAAATACATAGAACAGATTTAATAGTATATGGGAAGAGCGTTTGAATATCGCAAAGCAAGAAAGCTGAAACGTTGGGGAAATATGTCCCGCACATTCACCAAAATTGGTAAGGAAATCACCATAGCCGTGAAATCGGGTGGTCCCGACCCCACGTCAAACTCCCGACTGAGGGCCTTGATGGCCAACGCAAAGGCAGCCAATATGCCCAAGGACACTGTTGAACGTGCCATCAAAAAAGCTACCGACAAAGATGCTTCCGACTACAAAGAAGTGGTATTCGAGGGATACGGACCATTCGGCATTGCAATTCTTGTGGAAACGGCTACCGACAATAACACTCGTACCGTTGCCAATGTGCGCAGCTACTTCAACAAGTTTGGCGGCAACCTTGGCACATCGGGTAGCTTGTCGTTCCTTTTCGACCACAAGTGTGTGTTCCACATCAAGCCGAAGGACGGTGTTTCGCTTGAAGACCTTGAACTGGAACTTATTGACTACGGTGTTGACGAACTCGATGAAGACGAAGAAGGTATCACGCTGTATGGTGCCTTTGAAGATAATTCGGGCATACAAAAGTATCTTGAGGATAATGGTTTCGAAATCATCAGTTCGGAATTTGTCCGCATACCCAACGATGTAAAAGACGTTACCCCCGAGCAACGTGAAACCGTTGAAAAATTGCTCGAAAAATTCGAGGATGACGATGATGTGCAGAATGTCTTCCACAATATGAAAGAAGACGACAGCGAAGAATAAATATAGAAGGTTGTACTTATTTATAGCGAGGGCTGTTTTAAAATATAAATTTTGAGACAGCCCTTTCGGATTTGTTTTATGGAATGTTACCACGATTGTCCTATACTTGAAAAGAAAGGCGTGAAGCCTACGTCGAATCGCATAATTGTGATTAAAGCCTTGATTGCTGCGGCCGGGCCTGTGTCGCTGGCCGAGCTCGATGAAATTATAGGTACAATGGACCGTTCCAGCATTTTTAGGGTGCTTACACTGTTTGCGGCAAATCATGTGGTTCATGCTCTTGAAGACGGCAGTGGAACACTACGCTATGAGATGTGTGACGGCGAGGACGAGTGCACTATCGACGATATGCACACACATTTCTATTGTGAACGCTGCCATCGCACATATTGCTTTAAGTCGATACATATTCCTGCCATTGAAATGCCCGAAGGATTCACGATGCATTCGATTAATTACATGGTAAAGGGTATATGTCCTCGATGTGCCGAATCGATGTAAAAAGCTTAGGGAAAACAATCGTTATTCGCAAAATTTGACCTAATTTTGCACTCGTTATGCAATTCCTACAGATTAAAACATTTCACACTATGCTTAACGACGTAAAACATTTTTTTATGGTGGTTGCCATTATGTCGGCAACCGTTTTCGGCTCTTGGGCTCAAGACGACTCATTGATAGATGACGGATTTCTTCCCAATCAGGCCGATACCATCGAGGTACTAAGCACCAAGATGGGACGAATGATTAAAAATACAATCGTGTTACCGTCACAATACTTCGATGAAGAGTCGGCAGATGTCATATATCCGGTTGTATATCTGCTTAACGGGCATGGTGGCGATTACGGTTCTTGGGGAATAATACGTCCCGACCTTGATTATCTTGCCTCGGAGCTCGGTGTGATTTTCGTATGCCCCGACGGGCAGAACAGTTGGTATTGGGATTCTCCGGTAAACGTCAATCTGCAATTCGAGACTTATGTGGCCACCGAACTTGTGGGATACATCGATGATAATTATCGCACGATTACCGACCCCCGTATGCGTGCGGTATGCGGTTACAGCATGGGTGGCCATGGCAGTCTGTGGCTCGGGCTGCGGCACCCCGATGTATTTGGTATTTGTTGCAGCATGAGCGGCGGCGTTGATATTACACCGTTTCCCGATAATTGGAACATGAAAGACGCACTTGGTGAATATTCTTCCAATACCGAAAGGTGGAAAGAGCATTCGGTGATTTATTTGATTGAAAACGGTGCCGGAAATGAAGGACAAAAAATCCTTATCGACTGTGGCACCGAGGATTTTTTCCTTGAAGTAAACCGTAATTTGCATAAAGCCATGCTCGACAGGAAAATTCCGCATGATTATATCGAACGTCCGGGTGCACATAATGCCGAGTATTGGAGCAATTCGCTCGATTATCAACTTTTGTTTATCCAAAAGGCGTTCAATGAGCTTGAAGATACCGCCGAATGATATAAATCCAATATCATAGTTAAAAAAACGAATAAAAATACATTTTTCACTACAAATATCGCAATCGATTGCAATTTTGTAATTAAATTTGCAATGGAATAGAGAATTGTGTCAAAACACGCACGGCAATCTACAAAATCGACGTGTGTGTTTTGACGCACTTTTCTACAAATTGGCATTTTTATGAAAAATAAACGCACAAGATTGCAACTCATCGTGGAGTTGATAAAGAAGAACTGCATAGGCAGCCAAGACGAGCTGGCAAGGCTGCTTGCGGCTCGCGGACACGTGGTGACACAAGCCACCTTGTCGCGAGACCTGAAAATTCTTAAAACCACCAAAGTTGCCACCGACATGGGCAATTATATGTATATCATTCCCGATGGCAACAATTTGCAGGACTCCATGTTGTCGCAAGGACAATCGTCGTTACCAATGAGTCATTCCATCGGGTTTGTGTCGTTGAATTTCTCGGGGCATTGTGCCATCATCAAGACTCGCAATGGCTATGCCAGCGGTTTGGCTTATGATATAGATATGAGCCATACGCCCGAAATTCTCGGTACAATTTCGGGAGCCGATACGATTTTTGCAATGTTACGGGAAGATGTGTCGCACGAACAAGCAAGGAATATACTTGCGCGTTTTATCCCGATAGGGCTTGATGAAAGTATGGCCGAATAACTTTAGTTCAGGCTTGAATTTCACTCAGTGATATTCAGGAGTTTGATCCCAAGGGTGTTTTTAGTAATGAAAATACTACTTGATTTAAGCAGGCTCTTGATTGCCAATGGAATACTCGTTTTATGTTTTTCCTTTAAACAAAGAAATGATTGATATTAATGACATCGAAATTGTTGTCGCCAATGCCGGCCATGTGAAATATGTGGACGAGGTGCTTGAGACAATTAACCATGCCGCCAAGGTGCGTGGTACAGGTATCGCCAAGCGTTCCCCCGAATATGTGAAGCAGAAAATGATAGAGGGGAAAGCCGTATTGGCCTTGTATAAAGGTGAAGAATTTGCAGGATTTAGTTATATAGAAAGTTGGAGTAATAAGACTTTTGTTGCAAATTCCGGACTGATTGTAGCTCCGAAGTTCCGAGGCATAGGTCTCGCAAAACTTATAAAACGGCGAATTTTCGATCTTTCACGCGAAATGTTTCCGAATGCCAAGATTTTCAGCCTCACAACCGGAGAAGCTGTAATGAAAATGAACAACGAGCTTGGTTATCGCCCGGTAACATTTCCTTCGCTTACCGATGATGAGGCATTTTGGCGAGGTTGTGAAAGCTGCGTGAATTTTGATATCCTGCAACGTAACGGTCGTCGTATGTGCCTGTGCACAGGAATGCTTTATGACCCGGCTGAGCACATGGAGGAAAAATAATGAATGTGATGTTATGAAATACCCTATAGGCATACAGAGCTTTGAGAAAATAATCGGTGACGGTTATGTGTATGTTGACAAAACGGCGTTGATATATAACCTGGTGCATGACGGAACGATATATTTCTTGAGCCGCCCTCGGCGTTTTGGTAAGAGCCTGCTTGTGTCCACGTTGAAGAACTATTTTCTCGGGCGCAAGGAATTGTTCCGTGGTCTTGCCATCGATTCGCTTGAAACCGAGTGGCGGGAATATCCGGTATTTCATATGGACTTCAATGCAAGCGACTTCACGGTGCCCGGAACATTGGAACTTATATTGAATGCCAGGATAAGTGCGTGG
>CALUMH010000017.1 GCA_944321685.1 uncultured Muribaculaceae bacterium | reverse complement strand
AGGCTTCTTCATGTTCAGGCTTGCCAAGCTATATTCCTGAAATCCCCGTTCCACCAACCGGGAAAATCCGCTGATCCCCGATATGTACTTTGTCCATCATACTTGTTTATAAAAATAGCGTGAACTATTATATATTACAGCATTGTGGCTCTGGACTGCCTTTACTCTATAATAATAGCCCACGCCAATATATAAACAAGTCGGTACAAGTCTATAGATATGACGTGAGCGTCCTTGCATATTATTCAGAGTAGATGAAATTGTCCAGATTTCAATGCTAAATAATATTCAAAACGCTTTGCCTTAATAAATATATTCTCAATCGATTTTTGCAGATTGAGAAGTTGAGTTACAAAGATACAAATGACATTTTGATTTGCAAGGTTCTTAGAGTGTTAATTATATTTGTTTATAAATTTTCAAACACAGATTAATGGAGTATATTTGCAAAGATATGGATAATGTATGATAAAAGCAACAGCTCTCTTGAACGGATTTTTCAAGAGAGCTGTTGTGTGATTGTGATTATTTTTAAGCTTCGTGCTTGTAATAGGCGGTAAAGTCTTCGGGAGCAAATTCGGTGATAAATTTGTAGTGACGGTTGACTTCTGCCTCGCCAAAACGGACATACACGTTGGCCGATTTCATGAAGTCGGAGCAACGTGTGGCATCACCAAGTAACAGGTAACCCATGATTATGTGGCCGGCCATTTCCACCATGCGCCGTGCTTGGAAGTCGGTGTATTCGGTGTTCTTCAGAGAAGTCACGCGATTTACCGCATCGGCATATAATTCGGTCATGGCAGCGAGGCGGTCTTGCAACGGCTTCAATTCGGGTGCGTAGGTCTCGGCTGCATATTCATTGATTTTGTTTAGGTATGTGCCTGTTGTCACGTGGCGGATTGCTGCCACAACCTGCAATTGTGTGGTACCCTCATAAATGGAAGTAATGCGTGCATCGCGATAGATACGCTCGCAGGCATAATCTTTCATGAAGCCTGAGCCGCCATGGACTTGGATGCTGTCATAGGCATTTTGGTTGCAAAATTCGCTACCCATACCTTTTGACATCGGGGTGAAAGCATCGGCAAGTTTCGAGTAATATTTCATTTCGGCGCGTTCCTCGGGAGAGAGCGTGCGTTCGCGGGCAATATCTTCGTAGGTCTTGTACATATCTACGAAACGAGTTGTCTCATAGAGCAACGAGCGAGAAGCATCGAGCTTGGCTTTCATCATTGCGAGCATCTCGGCAACTGCCGGGAATTCAATGATGGCTTTGCCAAACTGGCGGCGGTCGAGGGCATAGTTGTATGCTTCACGGTATGCAGCTTCGCTCACACCGACTGATTGTGCTGCAATGCCAAGGCGGGCACCGTTCATAAGAGCCATTACATACTTGATAAGCCCCATACGGCGAGAACCGCACAATTCGGCTTTTACGTTCTTGAATACGAGTTCGCAAGTCGGTGAGCCTTTGATACCCATTTTATTTTCGATGCGGCGTACTGTAAGACCCGGTTCGTTCTTGTGGTCGAAAATGAACATTGAGAGGCCGCGTCCGTCGTGGGATCCGGCTTCGGAACGAGCCAATACAAGCCCTATTTGTCCGTCGCCGTTGGTGATGAAACGCTTGACGCCGTTTAGTCGCCAAGTACCGTCTTCAGCTTCGGTAGCTTTGAGCATAACAGCCTGCAAGTCGCTACCGGCATCGGGCTCGGTAAGATCCATTGCCATGGTTTCACCGGCACATACACGCGGTAAGAAACGTTGACGTTGGTCTTCATCGGCAAACTCATATATGGTTTCGGCGCAGTCTTGCAGACCCCAAATGTTTACGAAGCTGGCATCGGCACGGCTTACCATGTCGGCTGCCATTATATAAGGAACGAGCGAGAAGTTGAGCCCATTGTATCGGCGAGGGAGTGAAATTCCCATTAAGCCGGCTTTTACAAGGGCATCGAGGTTTTGCTTGGTACCTTCGGCATATTCCACATGGCCGTCAATCAAGTGTGGTCCTTCGTGGTCAACGCTTTCGGCGTTGGGTGCTACAATCTCCCCGGCGATTTCTCCGGCGATTTCCAACACTTTTTCATAAGAATCCATTGCGTCCTCAAAGTTGAGGGGAGCATAATCAAATTTCTCGCAATCGGTGTAGTTGCGTTCTTTCAATGCAACGATCTTCTGCATCAACGGATGGTGCAAATGATGCTTCAGGTCTTTATTGTCGTTATAAAAATTAGCCATCTTTGTTTGGATGAATGTGAGGTTTACTTAGAGTTCTTTTTGTAATACTTGATAAGTTTCGGCACGACCTCTTCGATGTCGCCGGTAATAACATAATCGGCAATTGTGTTGATAGGAGCTTTGGGGTCGTTGTTTATCGAAATGATAATCGAGCTGTCTTGCATACCGGCAATGTGTTGTATCTGTCCTGATATGCCGCAAGCAATGTATAGCTTGGGATGAACCGTGACACCGGTTTGCCCGATTTGGCGTTCATGCTCGGTAAAACCGGCATCGACTGCGGCACGTGATGCGCCCACTTCGGCACCGAGTGTTTCGGCGAGTTGGAACAGCATTTGGAAGTTTTCTTTGCTACCCACACCATAACCGCCTGCAACAATTATCGAGGCATTCTTGATGTTGATTTTCGACTTCTCGATATGACGATCGATTATGCTTACTACAAAATCGGCATCGCTCACATATTTATTGGCATCGAGGTCGATGGTTGTGCCCTTGTAATTTTCATCAAATATTTCTTTCTTCATCACGCCTTCGCGCACGGTTGCCATTTGCGGACGGCACTCGGGGTTGACAATTGTTGCCACAATGTTGCCACCGAAAGCCGGACGGATTTGGTAAAGCAAATTGTGGTATTCCTTGCCTGTTTTTGCATCGGTGTGGTCTCCTATTTCGAGTGAGGTGCAGTCGGCGGTCAATCCGCTGTGTAACGAAGAAGAAACACGAGGCCCCAAGTCACGACCGATGCTTGATGCACCCATCAGGCATACCTGCGGCTTGATTTCCTTAAACAAATTGATAACTACCGAAGCGTGTGGTTGCGAAGTATAGGGATACAAGCGAGGATCTTCAACTTTGTAAATAGTATCCACGCCATAAGGGTATAATTGGTTTTCTATGCTTGCGAGTTTGTCGCCAATGACGAGAGCTTCGAGTTTCACGCCTAATTGAGTGGCAAGGGTGCGACCTTTAGTGAGCAGTTCCAAACTGATGTCGGCCACTTTGCCATCTTCATATTCGCAATATACTATTAAATTATTAATATCTGCCATAGTTGTTTTTGAGTGTGTTTAAACAAATGTGAGTGATGGAAAAGATCAGCCTATCGTGTGGTTGGCGATAAGGTCTTTGATTAGTTCCTCGATGGCTGCATCGTCTTTGCCTTCGAGTGTTTTGCTCTCTTTGGCTTGGAATACGACGTTCACTATGCCTTTTACTTTTGTGGGTGAACCTGCGAGGCCTATTTGTTCAGGTTCGGCATTAACTTCGCTTGCACTCCACTCATACAGATTGAGGTATGGACGTGTTTCAACGAGTTTTGATTTATCTTCGGGCAGTGTTGCCTTTTCACTCGGAGTAACGGCATATTTATATTTTTGTACAAGACGTGCATTGCGCGGACGGCATGGAGTGGCCGAGCCATTGACTGTAACGACGAGAGGCAACGGACATTCTACGGTTTCAACTCCATGTTCAAGACGACGCTTGATGGTGGCTTTGCCGTCGGCGACTTTTACTTCCTCGGCATATGTTACTTGTGGCAAGCCGAGTTTTTCGGCAACTTGTGGTCCCACTTGTGCAGTGTCGCCGTCGATGGCTTGGCGGCCGCCGATGATGATGTCATACTTGCCTATGTGACGAATTGCCACCGATAAAGCATATGAAGTGGCAAGTGTGTCGGCTCCGGCAAAAGCTCGGTCGGTCAGTACTATGCCGGTATCTGCACCACGGTACATTGCTTCACGAATTATTTCGGCTGCACGCGGTGGTCCCATGGTGAGAATGGTGATTGTGGAACCGGGATTTTGTTCTTTCAGTTGCAGGGCTTGTTCCAATGCATTGAGGTCTTCGGGGTTGAAGATTGCAGGAAGTGCGGCACGGTTGATTGTGCCGTCTTCTTTCATAGCATCTTTGCCTACATTACGAGTGTCGGGCACTTGTTTTGCCAAGACAACGATATTCAAACTCATAAAATAGATATGTTAATATATTAAATTAATTATTTGATAATCAATAGTTTTATGTAATGGCTCAGGTGGCGTAAACCATGAGTCGGTTCAACTTTACAAAGTTACACAAATTAAGCTATTTGGCAAGGCCGATTATTGAAAAATATCCCTAATTAATGTATAACGGGTTACATAAGTGTGCGTTGTGTTACTTTTCCATCTGTTTCCTACCCCATAATATATCCATGCGCTCTTTTATTTTGTATTCGGCGGGATTTTGACCGGGGGTGTAAAATGTAGGGTGGTTGCTCTCGATCGGCATGAACTCCTGGCGCACGAAATTGCCGGGGTAGTCGTGGGCATATTTGTAATCTTTTGCATATCCGAGTTCTTCCATCAGCTTTGTCGGGGCGTTGCGCAAGTGTAAAGGAACCGGCAGATTGCCTGTTTGTTGTACATATTGCAATGCCGAGTTTATGGCCATATATGCCGAGTTGCTTTTTGGTGATGTGGCGAGGTAGATTGTACATTCCGATAGGATAATGCGTCCTTCGGGCCAGCCAATCTTGGTGAGTGCATCGAATGTGGCATTGGCAAGCAGCAAGGCGTTGGGATTGGCAAGTCCGATATCTTCGCTTGCGAGTATCACAAGGCGGCGTGCTATGAATTTAGGATCTTCTCCACCGGCAATAAGTCTTGCAAGCCAATAAACAGCAGCATCGGGGTCGCTGCCTCGTACCGACTTTATGAAAGCCGAGATTATGTCGTAGTGCATTTCGCCATTCTTGTCGAAAGCCATTGGGTTTTGTTGCAGGCGGTCGGTAACTGTGGCATCGTTGATTACAAATGGTTCATTGGCACTGATAGATTGCATGATCAGGTCTAAAATATTGAGCAGCTTGCGGGCATCACCGCCTGAATATCGCAATAGGGCTTCGGTTTCTTCAATGCGCACTTCTCGACCTTGAAATATTTTGTCGGTTGTTATGGCACGGTCAAGCAGTTTCAGTAAATCGGTTTTCTCAAGAGGTTGCAATACATATACCTGCGCACGTGACAATAGCGGGCGAATCACTTCAAATGATGGATTTTCGGTGGTTGCACCTATCAGAGTGACAATACCTTGTTCCACGGCTCCAAGCAATGAGTCTTGCTGCGACTTGTTGAAGCGATGGATTTCATCGATGAACAGTATGGGGCGGCCTTTGGAAAAAACGCTTATGGCATCTTGTTTGCAGCGGTCGAGTATGTCACGCACGTCTTTTACGCCGGAAGTTACTGCCGAGAGTGTGTAGAATGGTACTTGTGTTTGTGCGGCGATAATTTTGGCAAGTGTGGTTTTGCCCACACCCGGCGGGCCCCATAGTATAAACGAGGAAATATTGCCCGATTCAATCATTTTGCGCAATACTGCACCCGGGCCGACAAGGTGTGTTTGCCCGATATATTCGTCAAGCGACTTTGGTCGCAATCGTTCAGCTAATGGTTCGTACACGATAGTTTTGTTTTTCAACCTTTGCAAAAATAATTACAAATCGTGTCGGCTGCAAGCATAATGTTAAATCAATAGGTGTGGTTATGCGTAAAAGGCTGTAAATCAGACGAAAAATATGTATTTGCCATTTTATTCGATTTTTTATAATGATTAATGCTGTTAATTTAGTAATTTTGCAGCATAAATATATATGAAGTAATATAGTTAAAGAAATGGCTGAGAATAAACAAATCAAGACAGCGTTAATATCTGTCTATCACAAAGATGGTTTAGACAAGATTTTGAGAATATTGAATGACAATGGAGTACGTTTGCTTTCGACGGGAGGTACGCAGTCGTTCATACAGCAACAAGGATACAAGTGCGATGCCGTGGAAGATCTCACCGGTTATCCGTCGATACTTGGAGGCAGGGTAAAGACACTGCATCCGAAAGTGTTTGGCGGTATATTGAATCGTCGTGACAATGAAGGAGACAAAGAACAAATAGCAACTTATGACATTCCTGAAATCGACCTTGTGATTGTCGATTTGTATCCGTTTGAAGATACTGTGGCATCGGGAGCATCACACGCCGATATCATCGAAAAAATCGATATAGGTGGAATTTCGCTTATCCGTGCAGCAGCCAAAAATTATAAAGATGTGGTGATTGTGGCGTCAAAAGCTCAATATGAGCCACTATACAATAAATTCATGGAATATGGCTCGGCAAGCACAACAGAAGAAGACCGCCGTTGGTTTGCAAAAGAAGCATTTGCAGTATCGAGCGCATATGATTCGCACATATTCAATTATTTCGACCAAAATGAACCGTCGGCATTGCGTTTTGCCGTGAATGGAGCGAAGGTGATGCGTTATGGCGAAAATCCACATCAGAAAGGATACTTCTTTGGTGATTTCGATGAAATGTTCACTCAGTTGCACGGTAAGGAAATCTCTTATAACAATCTGCTTGACATTGATGCAGCTGTCAACTTGATGGCCGATTTTACCGAAACATCTTTCGGGATATTGAAGCATAACAATGCTTGTGGCTTCGCATCACGTCCCACAGTGCTTGAAGCATGGAAAGATGCACTTGCCGGTGACCCGGTTTCGGCTTTTGGAGGTGTATTGATTACCAATGCCGAGGTTGATGGCGCGACGGCTGAAGAGATGAATAAAATATTTTTTGAAGTGTGCATAGCTCCTTCTTACAGCGAGGATGCTTTGAAGATACTCGAACAAAAGAAAAACCGCATAATTCTTGTACAGAAGCCGTTTACCCGTCCGGCGATGCAATATCGTACCATCTTGAACGGAGCATTGGGGCAAGAACGTGACAGTCATGTTGAAACTCCCGATGAGTTGAAGCAGGTTACGACCAAGGCTGTGGATGCAAATCAAATTGAAGATTTGCTTTTTGCCAATAAGATTGTAAAGCACAGTAAGAGCAATGCCATAGTACTTGCCAAGAACAAGCAGTTATGCGCAAGCGGCATAGGCCAGACTTCTCGTGTCGATGCATTAAAACAAGCTATTGAGAAAGCCCACAGCTTTAATTTCGATCTTAATGGGGCGGTGATGGCTTCAGATGCATTCTTCCCATTTGGTGATTGTGTGGAAATTGCGCACAAGGCTGGTGTGACGGCTGTCATCCAACCCGGCGGCTCGATTCGCGACAATGAATCGGTGGAGTATTGCAATAACAATGGTGTTGCAATGGTGATGACAGGTGTGCGCCATTTTAAACATTAAGTCATACTGATTGATTAGACATGGGACTTTTCTCATTTACTCAAGAAATAGCTGTTGACCTTGGAACGGCCAATACTATTATAATACATAACGACAAGATTGTCGTAGATGAACCGTCGGTTGTCGCTCTTGACAACCGCACGGGTAAATTGATAGCCGTGGGCGAACGTGCGCAACAGATGCATGGTAAAACTCCGGAAAACATTCGTACAATACGTCCGTTGAGTGATGGCGTGATTGCCGACTTCAACGCTGCCGAACTGATGATACGCGGCATGGTGAAGATGGTGAGCTCAAAGAACCATTGGTTTGCATCGCCGTCGTTGCGTATGGTAGTATGTATCCCTTCGGGCAGTACCGAAGTAGAGATACGTGCCGTGCGAGACTCGTCGGAACACGCAGGCGGTCGTGATGTGTACATGATTTATGAGCCGATGGCGGCAGCTTTGGGTATAGGACTTGATGTGGAAGCACCCGAAGGTAACATGATCGTGGATATAGGCGGTGGCAGCACCGAGATTGCTGTTATATCGCTTGGCGGAATAGTAAGCAACAAGAGTATTCGCATAGCCGGAGATGATCTTACCGATGATATAAAGGAACATATGCGCCGTGCGCATAATGTGAAGGTGGGTGAACGCACGGCCGAACTTATAAAAATAAATGTAGGGTCGGCTCTTACCGAACTGGAAAATCCGCCGGAGGATTATATTGTCCACGGGCCTAACCAAATGACGGCTTTGCCAATGGAAGTGCCTGTTTCTTATCAGGAAATATGTCACTGCATAGAAAAGTCGATATCGAAAATCGAGGCGGCAGTACTTAGCGCACTTGAACAAACACCTCCGGAATTGTATGCCGATATTGTCGCCAATGGAATTTATCTTGCCGGGGGCGGGGCTTTGCTTCGCGGACTCGACAAGCGTCTTACCGATAAAATCGGCATCCCGTTCCGCATTGCCGAGGATCCGTTACATGCCGTGGCAAAAGGTACGGGAGTGGCTTTGAAGAATATAAACCGCTTTAACTTCTTGATAAGGTAACCTCACGCAATGCTTGTGGTGAGAAACTGATAGAAATTGTCGGGTAAGTTGTCAATTATTGCTTCCCCGACAGTTTCCGTATAAGTACGCAAACGTGTAATCGTATGGCAAAATAAATGTTTTTAAGAAGTGAAAAATTTACTGGATTTCATTATAAAACATAGCTCATGGTTTGTTTTCCTGTTTTTTGCCGTGATGAGTTGCTTGTTACTGTTTCAAAGCAACCCATATCAACATTCCATATATTTTACTTCGGCCAATGCAGTGAGCAGTTCGATTTACGGACTGTTTAACAATGTCACTTCCTATTTCCACTTGCGCGGCATTAATGAAGATTTACAGCAACGTAACGCCATGCTTGAGAATGAAGTAGTGAGCCTGCGTGACCAAATCAACAATTATAAAATGCTTTTACCCGATACAAATGCGGTACTTGGAAATTATAGGAATTTTGATTTCGTTATCGCACATGTCATAAGCAACAGCATATCGCAGCCATATAATTATATAACAATAAATCGCGGCCGTGCCGATGGTGTTTTGCCTGAGATGGGAGTTGTGGATCAAAATGGCGTTGTAGGCATAGTGAATGTAGTAGGGGAGCATTCGGCAAGAATTATTTCGTTGCTTAATCCTAATTTGCGCTTATCGTGTAAGGTGAAAAACAGTGATTTCTTCGGTAGCCTTGTTTGGGATTGTGTGAGTCCGCAATATGCAGTTCTTGAAGAGCTTCCACGTCATGTGGAATTTGAGAAAGGAGATACCGTTATCACCAGTGGATACTCGGCTGTATTCCCCGAAGGACTGATAGTGGGAACAATAGAAGACAAGATGCCCACAAATGATGATAATTTTTATACGTTGAAAATAAAATTGACAACAGATTTCTCACGTTTAAGTACGGTAAGGGCGATAAAAAACGGCATGAAAGAAGAACTTGATGCTCTTGAAGCAGCTGATTATAATAGCAAGAAAGGGGGCAGGAAGTGAGCAAGCAGGTATTACAATTTGTTATGTTGTTTGTCGGTATGTTGCTTGCACAAGTGATATGCAACCGTATTTGTTTGTTTGGTGTGGCGGTACCGATTGTGTTCATATATTTTATTATACGGTTACCGATGAATATGTCGGTCAACTGGGTAATGTGCTTGTCGTTCTTGCTTGGACTGGGTGTTGATATTTTCAGTGATACGCAAGGCATGAATGCTCTTGCTGCAACAATTCTTGCCGCGAGCCGCAAGTGGGTGTTTCAGTTGTATTTTCCGCGTGAAGATGATTTGGGCAATCCCATACCGTCGATACGTTCACTTGGCCTTGCCGTATATTCCAAGTATATGCTGACTGCGGTTGTGCTTTATTGCATGGCGGTATTTTTTATACAGGCATTTACTTTGCGACATTTTGAAATAACATTATTGAGGATAATTTCGAGCAGCATACTCACATTCCTCATGTTACTGGGTTTTGATAGTATAGCCACAACAAGACGTGAGAAAAGATTATAGACTTGAAAAACGCAAGTATGTAGTCGGCGGCTTTGTTGCCGTTCTAGTACTTATATTCATTGTACGGTTGTTCGAGTTGCAAGTTGCCGACAACCGGTACAAGGAAAATGCCGATTCGAATGCATTTTTGCGTAAAACAGTTTATCCGTCCCGAGGGTTGATATATGACAGGAACGGGGAGTTGATTGTATATAATCAGCCGGCATATGATGTGATGATGATACCAAGGGATGTGCAACCTTTCGACACCGTAGATTTTTGTAATACGTTGCAGATAAGTCGAGAAGAATTTGACAGACGAATGTATGATATGCGCCATAATCCAGGTTATTCATCGTATTCACAACAGACATTCATGTCGCATTTGTCGGCGAAAGATTATGGCAGACTTCAAGAGAAACTATATCGTTATCCGGGCTTTTTTATACAAAAAAGAATTCTAAGGCAATACAATCATATTGCAGGGGCTAATATTTTAGGGAATATCAGGGAAGTTAACAGCCGTGATATCGAGCGTGATGATTATTATCGCCCGGGAGATTATACCGGCGACCTTGGCATAGAAAAAAGCTATGAGCAGAAATTACGTGGAGAAAAAGGAGTGGAAATACTCATAAGGGATGCTTACGGCAAGATACAGGGAAGATATGACGATGGACGTCAAGACGTCAAAGCTATATCTGGGAAAAGCCTGAAGCTGGGTATAGATATAGAATTGCAAGAATATGGTGAGAAGCTCATGAAAAACAAAATCGGGGCAATAGTAGCCATAGAGCCTTCGACAGGAGAAATACTGGCAATGGTATCCAGTCCTACTTACGATCCGACAACGCTAATCGGCCGGGAACGTGGAAAAAATTACCGAGAACTGGTGCGTAACCCGTATAAGCCGTTATATGACCGCTCGATGATGGCGGCATATCCACCCGGCTCAACATTTAAACCCACGCAGGGTCTTATTCTTGAACAAGAGGGTATCGTGAACCTGGCTACTTCTTATCCGTGCCATCATGGATATATAAATGGCGGATTGAGGGTAGGTTGTCACGGACATGAGTCGCCAATTACCCTGAAACCGGCCATACGAACATCGTGCAATGCTTATTTTTGTTGGGGATTGAAAAATATGATTGACCGGCGATCGAAATACGGTACACCCGCCAATGCATTTGAAGTGTGGAAAAATCATATGGTGTCGATGGGATATGGTTATAAACTTGGAATCGACTTGCCTGGTGAAAGCCGAGGATTTATTCCAAACAGTGCATTTTACAGTAAAATATATGGAGAAGGGCGTTGGAGCGCGAATACCATTATTTCGATAGCGATAGGGCAGGGAGAGATATTGGCTACTCCGTTGCAAATTGCAAACTTGTGTGCTACGATTGCCAATCGTGGATATTTTATAACACCCCATGTTGTCAAGGAAGTGGAGAACGATACTATTTCAAGCCTGTATAAGAAAAAGCGTTATCCTACCATTGACCGAAAGTATTATGAAGACATCGTGGAGGGTATGCGCATGGCGGTAATCGGAGGTACGTGTCGTAATGCAAGTTTCGGAGATGTGGAAGTGTGTGGCAAGACAGGCACAGCACAAAATCCGCATGGGCGGGACCACTCGGCATTTATGGGGTTTGCTCCTATGAATGATCCGAAAATTGCCATTTGTGTGTATGTAGAAAATGCCGGATTTGGTGCTACCTATGGGGTGCCTATCGGTGGCCTGATGATGGAAAAATATCTGACGGGAGAAATCTCTCCTGAACGTAAATATCTTGAACAGCGAATGCTTGAATCAAATACTATTTTGTACAGTGGAGTTAAGAAACACTAAATACGAAGCCCGCTCGGCATTCCGATCGGTAGATTGGGTGCTGGTTATGTTATATGCCACACTTATGGTGTGTGGTGCTGTGAGCATATATGCGGCAAGTTATGATTATGATCATGCCAGCATGTTTTCATTGTCTGAGTTTTCTGGCAGGCAGTTTTTGTGGATTGGTATTTCGCTCGTAGTGGGTTTTTGCATACTTATAATCGACAGGCGTTTTTTTGAAGCATACGCTTATCCCATATATGGAGTGGCTGTATTCTTGATGGTGTTGACGATATTCGTGGCTACCGATATAAAAGGGTCACGGTCGTGGATTGTGCTCGGTCCTATCAGTTTCCAGTCGGCCGAATTCGGTAAGTTTGCCACCGCGCTTGCTTTAGCCAAATTGTTTAACGGGTATAACTTTATATTAAATCGCAGTTATAAGAATTATCTTAAAGCAATTGCCATCATTGTGGTTCCCATAATCTTGATTTTCTTACAAAAGGAGACCGGGTCGGCAATTGTATATACATCACTTGTATTTGTGCTTTACCGTGAAGGCATGAGTGGATTTGTGCTTTTTGCCGGGTTGTGTGCCGTTGCGTTTTTTGTGATTGTAGTGAAGTATTCCGAGATGATGTTGATGGATATTCCTCTTGGAGAGTTCATCACATTTGTGCTTATACTTGTGATTTTGCTGTGCATGGTGGCATTTTACAGTAAGTCGATAAAAATAGCACGGAATATGTTGATTGGTTTTACCGGATGTGGATTGATTGCATACGGATTGACATTTTTAGGTGTCAATATTAACGGCCTCGTATTCTTTTTTACTCTTATAGGCGGTGCTGTGATTTATTTGATTGCAGCAATGTTTATTGAAAAGATGAAGAAGGTTATTCCTTTGGTGTTGTTTGTTTTAGCTTCGATGGGATTTATATTTACGGTTGACTATGCATTTAATAATGCTCTTGAGCCATATCAACAGATGCGCATTAAGGTTTCGCTCGGGTTGGAGGAAGATTTGCGTGGAGCCGGATATAATGTGAACCAGTCGAAAATCGCAATAGGTTCGGGTGGCGTTACCGGTAAAGGTTTTCTTAATGGTACACAGACTAAACTTAAATATGTACCTGAACAGCATACCGATTTTATTTTCTGTACCATAGGCGAAGAAGAAGGATTCATTGGCACAACAACTGTGTTGGTGCTTTATCTTGCATTGATTTTGCGCATAATTCACATTGCCGAACGGCAACGGCGTGCCTTTGGCCGTGTGTATGCCTATTGTGTCGCATCATATCTGATATTCCACCTTGGTATAAACATTGGTATGGTAGTAGGATTAAGCCCCGTGATAGGAATTCCGTTGCCTCTGTTCAGTTATGGCGGATCGGCTTTATTGGCATTTTCCACACAGTTATTTATCCTGCTTAAAATCGACAGTGCCCGTCGTGAGTTTGGCAACTGATGCCACAAATTCTTCGTTGTTCATATCAAACGGCAACCAATGAATATAGGTACCGCGTCGTTCCATACCACGGAACCATGTCATTTGGCGTTTTGCAAATTGATGAATGGCAATTTCGAGCCCGGAAAACATTTCATCATATGAAATTTTACCTATTACATATTGTGTAACAAACTTGTATTCAAGTCCGTAATAAATTAGGTCATCGGGTGTTACACCGTTGCCGATAAGTCGTTTTACTTCATCGATCATTCCGTTTTCAAGTCTTGCGCGTAATCGTTGTGTGATTTTTTGTCGTCGGTTCTCCCTGTCTATGTATATTCCTATAACAATGGCATTTTTTATGGGGTGCGGAGTTGTTTTAATTTGTAGATCGGGATTGTCGTGGTAATATTTTTGTATTTCAATAGCTCGGATAGCGCGTTTGCAACTGTCAACGTCTGTAACGTTGTGCAATGTTTTCATCTCGCTAAGAATACGAGTTAATTCGGGCAAAGTCTTGCCTGACAGTTCGCGGCGCAATTCTTGATTTTCGGGTACCGGCGGTAATTCTATACCCTTTATCACACTTTCTACATATAACCCCGTGCCTCCGCATAATATGGTATTTTTGCCTCGCGATGAAATATCGTTGTATGCGGTTTTGAAATCTCGCAGATATTCAAAGAGGTTGTATCGATAACCTGCATCGCATATGTCGATAAGGTGGTATGGTATTGAACCATATTCGTCCAAGTCTTTGCCTGTGCCTATGTCCATACCACGATATATCTGCCTGGAATCGGCACTGATGATTTCTCCATCTATGGCTTTAGCCAAAGCTACAGCTTTGGCCGTTTTCCCCGAAGCTGTGGGGCCGGTGATTATATATAGAGGGTTATTGTTCATTTTAAGAAAATGAGATTATTTACAAAATTACTTCATTAATTTTATTGGAGTATCATCTCGAATATAAAAAAATCGGGAGATGAAATTTAATGAAAAGCATTTCATCTCCCGATTTTATTTTGTGTGTTATGTGATTATTTTTTCAGATATGTGTCAAAGAAGTCGAGTACTTGGCGGTAGAGTACATAACGCGTGTCACCGCCTGTTATCGAGTGATTTTTGTTCGGGAAAACCATCATGTTGAACAGTTTGTCGTGTTGTTGCAATCGTGAGGCATAGTTAAGAGTGTTGGTGATGTGCACATTATCGTCGGCTGTACCTGAAATTATGAATAAACGCCCTTTAAGGTTTGCGGCACGTTCAAGAGGAGAACTTGACACATACCCGCTTTCATTTTCTTGTGGTGTGCGCATATAACGTTCGGCATAAACAGTATCGTAAAAGCGCCAGTCGGTTACGGGGGCAATGGCTACTCCTGCGGCAAATTTACTATTCGGCTGTGACATAGCCATGAGAGTTTCATATCCGCCGTAGCTCCATCCCCAGATTCCTATTCGTGATGCATCGACGTAGGGTTGAGAAGCCATGTACTGAGCGGCTGCAATTTGGTCGATTGATTCGTATTTGCCAAGGTTCATGTAAACAATGTCTTGAAAATCCTTGCTACGTCCACCTGTGCCTCGGCCATCGATACAAGCTATAATATAACCTTGTGTTGCAAAATATTGTTCCCAGTCCATTTTCCATTCGTTAAGTACCTGTTGAGAGCCCGGCCCGCTGTATTGTGACATTATTACGGGATATTTTTTTGACGGGTCGAAGTCAACTGGTTTTATGATGTAGCCATTTAATGTGTTACCATCGCTTTGCATTGTGAAAAATTCCTTGTATGGCACATCGCTTGCCGTATATTTTTCACGGTATGATGCATTCGTTTCAAGGTCGCGAATCTTTTTTCCGCGATTATCGTAAATAGAGTATTGGTCGGGGCAATCGGCACTGCTGTAATGTTCCACAAAATAAGAAAAGTCGTTGCTGAAATGTGCGTTATGGGTTCCTTCACATTCCGATATAATGGTTATTTCCCCTGTTTTGTCATCGATTTTTGCTATTACACGATTAAGGGGTCCTTCTTGGGTGGTTTGGATATAATGTGTTTTATGCACCTGGTCGTATCCATAATATTCGGTCACATTCCATTCACCCGATGTCAACTGCTTTATAGGTGCACCGCTTGCCGATAGCTTGTAAAGGTGGGCATACCCGTCTTTTTCGCTCGGCATGACTATGAAGTCATCGTAAAATTTCATTTTAGACATTAATTTGAAGTCTATCCAACTGTCCGACTCTTCTTGGTATATAAGTTTTGAAAGCGTAGAGCGAGGATTGGCGGCATAAACTTGAATGCGGTTTTGGGTGCGATTGAGTGTGGTTACCATTAATTTTGCCGGGTCATCGGTATAGGAGATTGCAGGGATATAATCTCTTTCGGTTATTGGCAATTGCATTGTTTTCAGTACACGTGTTTCAATATCGTAGCTGAGTACGCTTGTTACTGCATTTGCTAGTCCTGCTGTGGGGTATTTGTATTCAAATTCTTTGGGGTACAAGCAATAACCGGTATTGCTTGTATTTACGAAAAGCTGCATAGAGTATAACGGAACGTCGGTTTCATTCCAACGAATGAATGATAGTATGAGGTTGTCGGGCGACCATGCAAATGAATTAAGCAAGCCGAATTCCTCCTGATATACCCAGTCGGGAATTGCATTGATAATTTTGTTTTTTTCCCCGTCGGATGTAATGGCAATGTTAGTACCGTAATCAAGTTTTGCCACATAAGCGTTGTTGTCTTTCACATATGCAACCATGCGCCCGTTTGGAGAGAAGGTGGCAATCTCTTCGCCTCCATCTTCTGAAAGTTTTGTAAGTTTGTTATGGTTTATTTCATATACGTAGTAATCGGCTTTGAAAGAATAGCGGTAAATGGGAACGGAATTGGTATAAAGCAATATCTTCTGCTCATTTGGTGAGAATTCAAAACCATCCCATTGTGATATATTGCAATCGCGTGCAGTTGCCGAATCGAAGATTGTTTCGGCAATTTCTCCGGTTTTGTAGTCTCGTTTAATTATTTTACTTCCGCCGTTGGTAAGTTCATAATAATATTTGCCATCGGTTGCAGGAATCATTTCGTTGATGCCTTTGGGTGATTTTTGTTGTAATACGGCATCTTGTAAGGTGAGACGGGCATTGCAGTCGGTAGCTTGAACGGCCGCAGAGATTGCCAATATAAGCGAAGTGATAAAAATCTTGTTCATAGAATGCTTGTGATTAATTTTTAATACAAACTTACGAAAAAAATCAGGTGTGACAAAATAGGAATGTTTTTGGCGTGTGTTTACCGGGAATTTATTACATTTGTAGTATAGAAAAAAGTATTACGGAAACATTAAAAAGTAAATGATATGAAAATTAAGAATTTATTATGTTTGGTGTTAAGCGGAGCATTGCTATTGGGTACAACAGGGTGTTCTTCGTTTACAATGAATAATACAACCAAAGGGGCATTGATAGGCACAGGCGGCGGTGCTGCACTTGGTGCGGGAGTAGGTGCGTTGGCCGGAGGCGGCAAAGGTGCTGCGATAGGCGCGGTGATAGGTACGGCCGTAGGGGCAACTGCAGGTACGCTTATTGGACGGAAAATGGACAAGCAACAACAAGAGCTTGAGTTAATAGAGGGTGCAGAAGTGGAAGAAGTGGTTGACCAAAATAATTTGCAGGCCATTAAGGTTACATTTAACGGTGGCATTCTGTTCGCGACCAATAAGAGTGACTTAAGTGCTACGGCAAAACAGTCATTGAGCGAGTTTGCGGTTTCATTGATGAACAATCCTCAAACCGATGTAGTGATAAACGGTCATACCGACAACACCGGAACGCGCGCTGTTAACGATCGTCTGTCGAAAGAACGGGCACAAGCCGTAGCCAATTATCTTATAGGTTCGGGTGTGTCGAGCAGCCGCCTGACAACAAACGGTCTTGCATATGATTTTCCGATAGCCGACAATTCAACTGAAGCAGGCCGGGCACAAAATCGTCGTGTCGAGATTTATATAACGGCTAATGAGGACATGATAAATGCAGCCAACCAAGGAACATTGCAATAGAACGAGTATTATATGAAGCTATGAGAAGGCATGGAGTGCTTTTCTGCTCCATGCCTTTATTATATCGTGAAGGACTTCCGATTTTTGTTTCATTGTGCTGTATTTAGCTGTGAAATTTCGGGTCGCTCAAAATTTGTTGTAAATTTGCAGTTGCGGAAAAATGCGCACCTTGGTGTATTTTTCTGTGATTTAATTCTTTTTTATATCATAATTGTAGGTTATGCTTGATTTTATCACATGGACAGCCAATCCCAATTTTATCGACAGTTTCGTCACCATAAGGTGGTATGGATTGGCTTTCGCGATTGGCTTTTGGGTTGGATATGAGATTATAAACCGCATATTCAGGCACGAGGGTGTGCCTGAAAAGTGGGTAGGTGCCTTACTTATATACGTGGTGCTTGGAACCATTATCGGGTCGCGGCTCGGTCATGTGTTTTTCTATGATTGGGATTATTATTCACAGCATCCCGAAGACATAATAAAAATATGGGAAGGAGGCCTTGCGAGTCATGGGGGCACGATTGGCATTATGATAGCAATATTGTTTTATTCGCGATATGTAACGCATCGCAGCCCGTTATGGACATTTGACAGGCTCGTGGTACCTATTCCGTTTGTTGGTGCGCTTATCCGTCTTGGCAACTTGATGAACCATGAAATATATGGCGGTTCCACCGATTTGCCATGGGCATTCCGTTTTGTGGAAAATCTTAATTCGTGGATGGCCGGTGCACAGCCTATTTTCAGTGAACCATCTCACCCCACGCAAATTTATGAGGCATTGGCATATTTATTGCTTTTCGGGTTGTTAATGTGGCTTTATTGGAAGCGTAATGCCGAGTGCCGGCCTGGGTTGATGTTTGGCATATTTCTCACATGGTTGTTTGTTGCGCGTTTCTTTATCGAATACTTGAAAAATGTGCAAGAACCATGGGAATATAGTCTTATGGAGAGTTGTGGTATGAATATGGGACAATTACTGAGCGTGCCATTCATAATCATAGGTATAGGACTGATAATATATGCTATGTGTCACAAGCCTGTAAAGATTGATTTCCCAAATCGTTTTGCCGACGAACCAGTGTCGAAACAACAAGAAGAAAAAATAAAATAAATATATAACATAATGAAAAACAAATATATCCTTGTTGCGGCTATGGCCGCATCGCTTATGGCTGCTTCATGCGGTGGCGAAAATGAGTTTACGGTTAGCGGAGTGGTTGCCGGTGGTTGCGACACCGTGAAAATGGTGGTCGAGTTATCATCGAACGGACGTTGGCTGATTGCCGATTCGGTTAAAACTACCGGTAACGGTGAATTTTCGGTAGGTATACCGGCTCCATCCAATCCCGAGGTTTATCGCCTGCGTTACGGTCGGGAAATGATTTATTTTCCTATCGACAGTCTTGATCATATCACCATAAACACCGATGTTAAGAACTTCGCCACGCAATTTACCGTTGGTGGTAGTCATGATGCCGTGAGTATGATGAACATCGATAAGCGTGCTATTGAGATTGGCGCATTGCAAGCAGACAAGCGTGCCGAGGCCATATCGGCATGGAAGAAAGAGCTTGTGGATACAATACTTGTTAATCCGTCGGGGATAATATCTTATTATATAATAAATAAATACATCGGCAATGATCCGCTTTTCGATCCGCTTGTGAAAGATGATTTGCGCATAATAGGAGCCGTTGCAAACGGATATTATACTTTTAGGCCGAACGACCCTCGCACGGCTTATCTTGTGAATGTGTTGCGTAACGGCAGGCTATACCACAATCCCAATACTGCAGTAAGCGATACATTGCAGATAGATGAAACTTCGTTGCTCGACATAACACTACAGGACAATGACGGTGTGGAGCATTCGCTTGCCGCACTTGCCAAAGAGCGCAAAGTGATATTGTTAAGTTTCACGGTTTATACAGCCGAATTTTCACCTTCATATAATGCCATTCTTGCCGATGTATATGGAAAGAATAAAAACAAAGGGCTTGAAATATTCCAGTTAAGTTTTGATGGTGATGAATTCCAATGGCGCCAGTCGGCTGTTAACTTGCCGTGGATAACAGTGTATGACCCTGCCGGTGTGCAGTCGGCCAACTTGTCGAGATATAATGTGACACAGTTGCCGCTTACATATGTAATAGACCGTAATGGAGAGATAGTGGAACGCGTGAGCGACCCCACACAGCTCGCGAATGTTGTAAGGCGCTATTTGTAAAAATACAATAAAATCAAATATATAATGAAGAAAGTCACTATTTTATCGTTAATTATGATGTTGCTGGTTGCGTTACCGGCGGCATATGCCAAGAAAATGGAAAAAACAAGTAAAAATCCGTTTTTGGAACCATACACCAACAAGTATGAGATTCCTCCGTTTGACAAAATCACTTATGACGATTATCTTCCTGCGATAGAGGCCGGAATTGCTGAACAACGACAAGAAATTAATGCCATTGTCAGAAATCGAGCTGTTCCCGATTTTGACAATACTATTCTTGCTCTCGATAATTCCGGGCAAACACTCAACAAGGTGTGTTATGTGTTGTTTGCCTTAACCGAGTCGGATAATACACCGGAATTTGAAGCAATTGCAGCAAAGGCTATGCCTATGATTTCGGCGGCAAGTGATGAAATAAGCATGAACGAGGCTTTGTTCCAACGTGTAAAACAAGTGTATGACCGTCGTGCCGAGTTTAACCTTGATGTAGCGCAGACACGTTTGCTTGAACATTATTATAAGGATTTTGTTCGGGGAGGAGCGTTGCTTTCGGCTGCCGACAAGGATTCGCTCAAGCTCATTAACCAGGAAATATCTAACTTGTTTCTTGTTTTCAGTTCAAATGTGTTGAAGGAAACAAATGCCATACAGATTGTGGTTGACAGTGAAACCGAATTGTCGGGGTTGCCGGCCAATACCATTGCGCAAGCTGCCGAGGAAGCTGCCAAGCGCGGAATGGAAGGCAAGTGGGTATTCACTGTTCATGGAGCAGTGCGCCTGCCGGTACTTACGTATGCCGATAACCGAGATTTGCGCCGCAAGATGTATGAGGCTTATACACACCTTGCAATGAACGACAATGAGTATAACAATTTCGATATCATTAACCGCCTCATCAAGTTGCGTACTCGTAAAGCCAATTTGCTTGGATTTGATACGTTTGCCGATTATCAAATTGATAACGTAATGGCAAAGACCGTTGAGAATGCTGAGAAGTTGCTCTATCAAATATGGTTTCCGGCTGTAGCTAAAGCTAAAGAAGAAGTTGCCGATATGCAGGCATATGCAACATCTCATGGCGACAACATTACAATCGAACCGTGGGATTACTATTATTATGCCGAAAAGGTAAAGAAAGAAAAATTCAACTTCAGCGAAGATGAAGTGCGCCCATACTTCAGCCTCGACAACGTGGTAAAAGGCGTATTCTTGATGGCCAACAAGCTCTATGGCATCACTTTCACCGAGATGAAGAAAGCTCCGAAGTATAACCCCGAAGTAAAGGTTTATGACGTGAAGGATGCCGACGGCTCGCACCTTGCAGTGTTCATGACCGACTACCTGCCGCGTGCCTCGAAAAGGCAAGGCGCATGGATGAGCGAATTCAAGGGCGAGTATAACTATGGCGGCGTGAGCGAGCGGCCTATAATCTTTAATGTGGCCAGCCTCACGGCTCCCACCAAGGACACCCCGTCGTTGCTTACCATCGACGAGGTAAAGACCGTGTTCCACGAGTTCGGACACGCCTTGCAGGGTATGCTCACCAAGGCTTCGTTCCGCGGACAGGCTGGTACCAATGTTGACCGCGACTTTGTGGAACTTGCCTCACAAATCGACGAACACTGGGCCATGGCTCCCGAATTTCTGAAAGAATATGCGTTCCACTACAAAACAGGCGAGCCAATTCCCGACAATCTCATCGCCAAAATCGACGAAACGGGCAAGTTCAACCAGGGTTTCATGACTGTGGAACTCGTGGGTGCAGCCTTGCTCGACTTAGAATGGCACAAGGTCAACTATTGCAACGGCGACATCGACGTGATGAAATTCGAGCAGTCGGTGGCCCGCCGCATAGGTTTGCCGCGCGAGATACAGTTCCGATACCGCAGCACCTATTTCAACCACATCTTCGGCAGCGACGGTTATGCGGCAGGTTATTACACATACTTGTGGGCCGAGGTACTTGAAGCTGACGCTTTCGAGATGTTCCGCCAACACGGCATTTTCGACCCTGCAACAGCCAAGTCGTACCGGCAGAACATTCTTGAACCGGGCGGCAGCGAAGACCCGATGATTCTCTTCGAGCGTTTCCGCGGCCAAGCTCCCACAGTCGATGCCCTGCTTGAGAATCGTGGACTGAAATAAATGATTTTATAAAATATAATTTTTCGTTTAAGGGCATTATTTTTTTTAATCATCAGCAAGAAATCCATTTTATTGATGGAAAATATTTTCCGTTATAAAATGGATTTCTTGCTTTTGTTTTTGTGAAATTAAAAGGTTATATTTGGAGTCGCAACTTGTTAAGAATTAAAAAAAAGAAGTAGTATGAAAAGATTATTGATGTTGTTTTTGATGGTGATTACAGCTGTAATCGGTGTCCATGCCGAAATAATGACCGGTAAGGAAAAAAGAGGCATTAATTATGCATATAATACAGACACTTATACTATGACATTTTGGGGTAATGGCAAAATGGGCGATTACGGCAGCTATGATTATGCTACTATAAGTCCTTTTGATGTTAATGGTATATTTGATATCAGGGTGGCAATATTCGAAGAAGGTATAACAAGGATAGGGGGGTATAGTTTAATAGGACAGAATTTGCGTAAAGTAGTTTTACCGGAAGGGTTGATAGAAATAGGCGGTTATGCATTTAGTGGTTGTGACATTGATTCGTTGATAATTCCTAATACTGTTACATCGATAGAAGAAAAAGCATTTAGAAATAATACAAATCTTGTCGATGTCATTTTGTCCGACAATTTGGAAACAATTGAGAATGAGGCTTTCTCTGGTTGCGGAATTCATTCTATAGTGATACCGAATTCAGTTTCTACTATAGATTACTCGGCATTTGCTGAGAATAGAAATCTTACAAATGTAAAATGCGACCGAAATAAGAAATTTGATTATATTGGCCGAGGAATATTTCGCAATTGTCCATTGTCGCATGAAATAATATTTTTTGACGAACTGGTGTTTGTTCCTAACGATGTAAGTGAATATATAGTACCAGATTATGTTACAAGCATAAATGATGCATTTTATAAGAATACCAACTTGAAGAGCGTTAAACTGCCGGAGTCAATAATGACTTTGAAAGATTACTGTTTCTCCGGTTGTACGTCTTTGCAAAGCCTTGATATACCTGAGTCGGTCTCAGTCATTGGCTCGAATTGTTTCTCCGGTTGTACATCTTTGCAAAGTGTCAATATCCCCAAATCGATTTCCGACATTAAGTCGGATTGTTTTTCCGGATGTTCTTCGTTGGAGAAAATCGATTTGCCTGAAGGCTTGACCACAATATCATCATATGCATTTTATAATACATCAATCGACACTATTACGATTCTTCCCGTCGTGACGAGTATTGGTAAGAAAGCTTTAGCTACCAATAAGGAAACAACGATATTTTTTTGGCCATTATTGGAAAGTGGAAATTATGATGGAGAATTTTGTAATGAGAATGCAAAATTATATTTGCAAGAAGCCGACATGGAAACTTATCCCGGAGCATTGTCATTGAACAAATGCTACATCGATGCGAATTTTGATATTGAGTTTGGTAAAGTCGAATTTACGTTAGACCCTAAAATTCCAAGTGTTGAGATTAAAGAAGTGTTTTATCGTAAAGAAGATGCCGATGATTATGTTATGATTAGCTCTGATGCAAATGGAGCATATGCTTTCCCTGTAGATATGGGATTGCCATATTTAATAAAAGTGGATATGACAATTGATGGTTTGGACAGAACACTTTATTACAAAGTTCCAACTGTCTTTTATCCGTCATATTCATTTGAAGAGGCTACGCAAACGTCGATTTCATTTAAACTGACATCGTTGTTTGCAGACATATTAGATGGTTATGGCATACATCGTTCGTCGATTTATTACCCGGCAGATGCAGAAGGAAATGTGGTGGTTGACAATTTGCGACCGGGAAATACATATGAATTTCACACATACGGAATTTATAAAGGAGAAATATACTCTTCGCCTGACGAATATGTACTTCCTATTACAACCGGGCAAATTTCGCCATCGATTTCTGCCGAAGTTTCGCCTACGACAATAAAAGCAACAGGCAGCTATATTCATGGTGATGCGACAATAATTAATTCTGGATTTGAGCACAATGCAGAATTTTTCGGTGAAGACAGTATCTTAATCACCGGACTGGTGCCCGGATATAATTATTATCTGTATTATGTTGTTAATACTGAAGAAGGGGGCTCTTATCGCGTAGATAAGAGTATAACAATGTCAAATCTCAGGTTAGAAACAGGAACTGCCAAACCCACTTCTAAAACGAGTGTATTGCTTGTTGCCGCAACCAACATTGATAATGCCGAGACTAATGTGGGATTTCAGTGGCGACGACATGATGCCCCTGAAGATATGCCATCGGATTATATTAAATGTCCGGTTATTGACGGTGTTATGGAATGTTCAATCAGGAATCTAAATCCTGAGGTTTATTATCAATTTCGACCTTATTACAGATCTTCAAACGGCAGTGAATACTTTGGGGAGTGGATGGTATTCTTTACGGGTGATGCCACAGCATATGTCGATCCAAATGTGCACACGATGGGAGCCACTAATGTAACCGTTAATGGTGCAACGTTGACGGGATATGTGCTTCAAGGCAGTGATGAAATAATAAGACAAGGATTTGAGTATTGGCCAGTCTTGGATTTGGAAGAAGATGTGACGGAACGGAAAACTGTGCTGGCTTCGGGCTTAAACATGAAGGCTGATATTACCGGACTTACGCCGGCTACCACTTATGCATTCCGAGCCTTTGTTACTACTGAAAAAGGTACGACGTATGGCAGTGAAATGCAATTTACCACCATACAGCAAGCAAGTGGTATAGATGAAGTCAACTCGCAGTCACGATTTACGGTGGTTCTGCGCAATAATCCTGTGTATGGCGGTTCGGCTTGGGTCAAGGTAATGGGTGCATCAAAGCGGGAACTTCGTTACACGGTAACGACATTAAGCGGAATGCGAGTAGGGGATGGTACATTATTGGCTGAAGATGATTGGAATTCGGTAGATGTGTCTTTGTCCGCAGGTTTGTATTTGTTTATGGTGAGTGATGGAGTTAATTCATCAACTACAAAATTGATTGTTCGTTGATAGAATAGTGAAACATTGAATGGATAAACAAAGAGAGTGGCAAGTTCTATCTTCGTTGCCATTCTCTTTGTAATTTGTCGCTTTTTAGGGATTTACTTCAATTGTTTGCCTGCGGAGAATGCATCGGCTACCTTTTCGCCAAGTTTCAGGTAGGTGTTGTTGAATGGATCAAATGTGATAGGGCATACTTTGGCCGGATCAACTTTTCCGTTAGAATCAATGACACGTTCGTCTACACTTACGTTGACTATTTCGCCGCGCAATATACAGGTTTCAGGGTTATAGTCGATGAGACGACACTCAAGTGCCACCGATAATTCATCGATGAGCGGGGCATCCACAAATTGTGATTTGGTAGCATGGAAGCCGCTGCGTGCAAACTTGTCGGGAGTATTGTTACCTGAAGTTATCCCCACATAATCGCAAGCCACCACGTGAGCTGCTTCGCCCATGCTTACGGTAAATGCGCCACGCTTGAGCAAATTTTTCACAGTTTTGTGTCCTGCACTCAGGCAGATGCTTATTTGATTTATTTCACTGATGCCTCCCCATGCGGCATTCATTGCGTTGGGAGTGCCGTCTTCATCGTAAGTTGCGATAATCAGCACCGGTTGCGGATAAGTTAGAGGTTTTGCACCGAAATTCTTTCTCATAGTTATTATTTAATCCAAGTTTTAATATCTTCGGAAGTTGCATGATTTAGTAACTTGCCACTGCTCCACATAATTTCGGGATAAGTCTTTTGTAATTCGTTTATCGAGTTGCTTATTGAACTGCCACCTGATGTGGCAAACGGGATTACGGTTTTCCCTGAGAAATTATAGGTTTCGAGGAATGTGTTTATCACACGCGGTGCCTGGTTCCACCAAATGGGATAGCCAAGATAAATCACATCATAACCGGCAGCATTGCCAGGAAGATTGTTTACAATAGCCGGACGTGCTTTCACATTGTTCATTTCTACGCTGCTGCGTGAATTTTCATCATGCCAATCGAGGTCATTGCTTGTATAAGGCACTTTGGGAGTGATTTTATGTAGTGTGCCTCCGGTAGCTTCAGCCACCAAGTGTGCAACACGTTCGGTGTTGCCAGTTGCCGAAAAGTATGCCACAAGCACTTTGCCTTGCGACATTGCAGCTATGCAAGTCATGACTGCGGCTGTAAAGAGTAAGATAATTCGTTTCATTGGTGTTGATTTTTTGTTTGTTAAAGTTATGATATTGTTCGGTAACAATAACTACCAATATTACGGATAATGAACAGCGATTGTATAAAAATAGCAGAGATGTGACCAAAATCACACCTCTGCTGTTGTGAAACGAATACGTTGTTATGCCAATGCTAATATCAAGATTTGAGCCGATATTACCCGTAGGAACATTGTCAACGGATACACTGTAGAGTAGGCAACAGCCGGGGCATCGTTGTTAGCCGTCTTGTTGCTGTAAGCGAGTGCCGGTGGATCGGTGTAGCTACCCGACAGAAGACCCATGATAGAGAAATAATTGAGATTGTATTTGCGTCGAGCTATAAATCCTACAATCAGTAACGGGAAGAATGTAATCATGAAACCATATAGCACCCAACGCAGGCCGGTGGCATTGAATACGGTTTCAGCGAAATCGCCCCCGGCAGCAATACCTACCGATGCAAGGAAGAGGCATATACCTATTTCGCGTAGCATGAGACTGGCTGCCGATGACGTATAAGTGACAAGTTTCACTTTGTAGCCGAAGCAACTGATGAGAATTGCCACGATGAGTGGACCACCCGCCAACCCTAATTTCATCGGAACCGACATGCCAGGGAATGCAATAGGAATTGAACCGAGTATGATACCGAGCAATATACCTATGAACATAGTAAACATATTGGGCTGGTTAAGGCGTTTCAAAGAGTTACCCATGCGCTCGGCAAGGCGGTTGATGTCATCGATATTACCAACTACTGTAAGACGGTCGCCTATTTGCAATGCAAGGTTGGGATTGGCAAGCAAGTCAACGCCGGCGCGGTTGACACGGGTAATATTCAACTTATAACCCATATGCAGGCGCAATGAACCGATTTTTCGACCTGAATATTCGCTTTTTGTCACCAATATTCGGCGCGACACGGCCGGGCCATTGTTCATGTCCCATTTCATATCTATCTTGTGACCGATTACCGATTCATAAACGTGTTCTTCTTGTGCCGAAATCACGATAAGGAGCAAGTCGTCTTTTTCGATAAGAGTGTCGGATTTTGGTATGATTATTTCACCTGTAGCGGCTTTTTTCATACGAGAAATCACATAATTACGATCGATAACATCGTGTACTTGCTTTACCGTGTGATTGAATATGAGTGCATTGGTCACCTGTAACGTGATTACGTGTGGTTGCAATTGGCTTTGTTCGTTTTCGTGGTTCAGGTTTTCCTGTTCCTTGTCAAGGCTGATGCGGAATATCGCCTTTATTAAAATCATTGATAAAATTATGCCAAGTACGCCGAGCGGATATGCGGCAGCATAACCCATTGCCATTCCTTTGATTGCATCGGCAGTTTCCGGTGTCGCTCCGGCTACTTCGGTAAGAGTCTGTTGTGCAGCACCAAGTCCTGGCGTATTGGTAACGGCACCCGAAAGTACACCCACAAGGTTGGAGATACTTATGTCGCCAAATCCGTAATAAATGGCGATGGCCACGACGATGTTAAGAGCAATGATCAGTACTGCAAGTCCGTTTAATATAAGGCCGCCTCGCTTGAACGAAGAGAAGAAACCTGGACCTACTTGCAAACCGATTGAGAAAATGAACAGAATAAGTCCAAATTCCCTGATGAAATGAAGGATTTCTGTGTTTACCGTCAATTGGAGATGCCCAACGAGGATACCCACGAAAAGCACAAAAGTGACTCCGAGCGAGACACCGAAAATCTTAATTTTCCCAAGAATGACACCAAAAGCTATTACCAACGCATACAAGAAGATAGCGTGCGCAATAGAGTTGTTGTCCATTACCAGTTCAGTCAACCAACTCATAAAATATTTGAATAGTATTTATCTGTTTATAAGAAAAACAGCACAAAATTACTGTTTTATTTCCAATATTAAACAATTGTAAAGGTTATTTTTGCAATTGGGTGCCGTTAATCGACCATGGGCTTGTAGTCGGCGGCAAGACAGGGCTTGTGGCCAATATTGTAATAATCAAGACCGACTGAAGTAAGGTCTTCGGGTTGGTAAATATTGCGTCCATCGATTACCACATTTCCTGTCATGGCTTTCTTTATTACTTGCCATGAAGGCAGTCGGAATTCTTCCCATTCGGTGACGACGACGAGCGCATCGGCATCGTTTACAGCATCGTATATGTCTTTGCCATATATTATCGGTTTCCCGGCAAGTCGGCGACGTGCTTCATCCATTGCCACAGGGTCGTAGGCTTTTACTGTGCAACCTGCCGACAGCAGCGAATCGATGAGTACAAGCGATGGGGCCTCACGCATATCATCGGTTTTCGGTTTGAAAGCAAGTCCCCACACCGAAATGGTTTTTCCTGCAAGTGCATTGATGTCACCGAATATTCTTACAAGCTTGTTGAACAAGACTTGTTTCTGGCTTTCGTTTACAGCTTCTACTGCTTCGATGATGCGCATGTGCATGCCATGTTCTATGGCAGTGTGTGCAAGTGCTTTTACATCTTTGGGAAAACAAGAGCCGCCATAGCCGCAGCCGGGGTAAAGGAATTTGCTGCCGATGCGGCTGTCGGAACTTATGCCTTTACGCACCATACTCACATTTGCTCCAACCAATTCGCACAAGTTGGCAATGTCGTTCATAAAGCTGATGCGGGTTGCAAGCATTGCATTGGCGGCATACTTTGTCATTTCGGCCGATGGTATGTCCATGAAAATTACCCTGAAGCTGTTAAGCATGAAAGGTCGGTAAAGTCTTGCAAGCAATTTTTCGGCTTTTTCGGAATCTGTTCCCACTACAACACGTTCGGGGCTCATGAAGTCTTTTATTGCCACACCTTCTTTTAAAAATTCAGGGTTAGAGGCTACGTCAAATTCTATTTCTACGCCTCTTAGGTCAAGCTCATGCTGTATTGTTTGTCGCACTTTTTCGGCTGTACCCACAGGAACAGTGCTTTTGGTTACCACTACAAGGTATTTATTCATGTTTTGTCCGATGGTTTGAGCCACTTCAAGCACATATTTTAAATCGGCACTGCCGTCTTCGTCGGCAGGAGTACCGACTGCCGAAAACACTATTTCCACATCATCAAGTACTTCGGCGAGGTTGGTTGTAAACATTAACCGCCCGCTTCGGCTGTTTCGCTCAACTATTTCACCAAGTCCGGGTTCATATATAGGCAATATGCCTTTTTTCAGATTGTTTATTTTTTGCTCGTTTACATCGACACAAGTTACTTTTACTCCTGTTTCGGCGAAACAGGCTCCTGTAACCAAGCCAACGTAACCGCTTCCTACAACAGCTATGTGCATATCTATATTAGTGTTAAAACGATTTTAAATGAATTGTTTTGCAAATATAATATGATTGTTCCGAAAATTATGAAAAAGAGTGCGGCCGTGAAGCGAAAAACAGATTTTTATTTACCTTTGCAATTGTAAAAACACCTTAGATATGAAACAAATGATTATATTGTTACTCCTTGCCATAGTTACTGTTGGTAATTGCAATGGCGAGCAGTTTAAGTGGTCGGGGCATGATCTCACTTTCGATGTACCTGAGGGTGGGGTAGTGACATATAATTCACTGTCGGTATTTGAAATACAATGGTATGACCTTACCGTGCTTATAAAACTTTATGACAAATCAAAGGCTGACGATGATTATATGAAGTATGCATTAAGGCATACCGCAGCCGGATATAATATGTATGACACAAAATTAGAAAAAGCCAAAATAAACGGATGCAAAGGTTTTTCACTAACCGGCACGCTGCCCGATGGTTCGCGAGCCTGCCTGACCAACGTGAAGGCGAAAAAGCAAGATCTTGCCATGCAAATTGAAATAAATTATATATTGGAAAATGAGAAATCGGTAAAAAAAATACTTGACAGTTTCAAGATAGGTAAGAAACAAAAAACAAAACAGAAAATACAAAAGAAGGGCGAAAAGGAGAAACCCATCAAGACCGGAACTCTCGAAGGTGAACAGTTGCATTATATTTGATGTGTAAAGGAGCGTGTGTTATTCTTTTTTTGCAAAGTTTTATCATTCATTTCTATTCAGAATGTTTAACTTTGCACCTTGAAAAAATTACCAGTAGATAAATATGGCTCCGTCGCAAAAAAAAGCATTAATTATAGTAGGCGCATTGGTGGCAGTGGCATTGGTGTCGTTCTTCGTGTATTATTCCCAAAAACAAATAGCCGATGCCCGGGCAGCCAATGAGCAACTGATGCTGCAAAATGAACAGTTGCAGTTAAAGCAGGAATATGAAAACCTGAGTGCCGAATTTCAGAATTACGAAAGTCAGACGCGGTTCCTTAATAATGACTCGTTGCTTATAAAATATGGTGAAGCAAAAGACAAAGTAGAAAAACTGCTTACAGAGTTGCGTACTCAACGAATAACGAGCAACAAACGTATAAAGGAATTGCAGAATGAAATAGAAACATTGCGTGGTATCATGCGGCATTATGTGCAAGTCATAGATTCACTTGGTCGTGAAAATGCCGGATTAAAGGCCGAAAATGAAAAAATCCGTTCTCAAAACAGGCAACTTACATCGCAAGTGAGTCGAGCCACAAAGGAGAATGAAGACTTGTCGAAGCGTATGACACTTGCCGAGAAACTGAATGTGTCGGGGGTGACGTTGACCGCACTGAAAAGCAATGGAAAGAATGAGAAAAAAATCACAAAGGCCAAGCAATTGCGTGTAATGTTTACCATTCCACAAAACAACTCAACCCCGGTAGGTGAGAAAACCATATATATGCGCATTACGGGTCCAGAAGGTTATTTGCTTGGAGAGAATGGTACATTCCCGTTTGAGGGTGGCAATGTGGCATATACCGAGCGTAAAACTTTTGAATATGCAGGGCAGGAAATCCCCGATATGGCCATTTACTGGAATGTGAACACCACGCTCAATGCCGGTACATATACCGTGGAATTGTTCCTTGACGACTATCGTCTTGCCTCGCGTGAATTTACGTTTGAAAAGTGATAAAAAAATGTGTGTCGAATTGTTGCGAGTGAAAAAATATTACTAATTTCGCAGCATCAAAACAGCATCAAGAAAATACATACTAATATTATATAAACATACTGTATAAAGGAGATGATTTATAAATTTCGTATAGTATCGGATGAAGTTGACAACTTCAAGCGTGAAATCGCCATAGATGCCGATGACACATTTTTGCGCTTACGTAATGCTATTCTCGACTCTGTGGGATACACCAAGGATCAAATGGATTCTTTTTTTATTTGCGATGAAGATTGGAGCAAAGAAAAAGAAATCACGTTGGTGGAAATGGATTCCGACTCCGACCAAGATATATGGCTGATGGAAGATACCCAACTGAGCGAACTTATCGAAGACGAAGGCCAAAAACTGATTTTTGTGTTTGATTACATGACCGACAGGTGCTTTTTCATGGAAATGAAAGAATCTGTTCCCGGCAAAAATCTTAAGGATCCTTTGTGCCAGCGTAAAGAGGGAAAAGCTCCGGCTCAGTTCATCGACATAGATGAAGTTAATGATAAGGCTGCCGCTGCCAAGGCCGCCGCAATGGGTGATTTGTCGCTCGATGACATTGATGAAGATTTTTACGGTGAAGATGGCTTTAACGAAGATGAGCTTGGCGACCTTGCCGATTATGATGACGAGGAGATGCGATAAATTATAAATCTGTCGAACCGTAATAATATTAACACGTACACACTGGTTATTCAATAATAAATACATTAAGTTTTTAGGGGTTGACGACTTTGTGAAAAGTCTGCAACCCTATTTTATTGTGCTTTATGGGTTGTTTGGGGGCAGGTATTGGCAGATTGTTTACGGTATTCGGTTGGAGTGATGCCGACGTTTTTCTTAAAGATGCGATTGAAGTGTTGTGAATATTGGAAACCAAGGTCATAAGCTATTTCACTCACAGTTTTTGCGGTGCCGAGTATCATCTCCTTGGAGATGTCAATTACCTTGTTTTGTATGTATTCCTGTGCCGTTTTGCCGGTTTCTTTCTTTATAAGGTCACCAAAATAGTTTGGCGACAAGCAAATTTTATCGGCGAAATATCTTACAGTAGGCAGGCCTTCTTCTTGAGGCATACCGTTTGTAAAATATTCATCGAGCAGAGTCTCAAAACGTGTAAGTACATCCCGGTTAACCTTGGTACGAGTTTCAAATTGGCGTTCATAAAAACGCATACAATAGTCAAGCAGCAACTCGATGTTTCGTATAATTAATTTGTGGCTGTGTTTGTCGATGGGGCGGTTGAGTTCTGTGCGTATGTTGTTCATACAATCGACAAATATTTTCCTTTCGTCCTCCGACAGGTGCAGGGCTTCGGCCGATTCATACGAGAAAAACGAATATTGCTTGATTTCGTGTCCGAGTGATGTGCCTTTGATAAAATCGGGGTGGAATAGTATTCCCAATGCCGAAGGTTTGGTATTTTCATTCATATCGACTTCGGTAATTTGTCCCGGGGCGAAACTGACCACCGTTCCTTCCTGGTAATCGTAGGTTTGCCGTCCGTATCGTATGTCGCCGCATTTTGTGTCTTTTAGAAACACCGAGTATATTCCATAGTTTACTTTGAAATGTGTAGGGAAACGGGTAGCTCCTTTAAGGTCAACTACGTTCACAAGAGGGTGCAATGTTTCCAGTCCGAACATTCTGCTATAGTCGTCGATATTGTTAAGTTTAATTATCTCATCCATTTTGGTTTGTGTTTCGATTGTGATTTTTGTTGGAAAAAGCGAGGGTGCATCGTTTTGAGATGATGCACCCTCGCAATAGGATTGTTTCGCATTTTTGGTTAATTCTTCACCCTCATGTGTGTTATCTTACTCGCAATGAACGCCCCGCGCGTATTGTTGCGTTGCGCGATATGCCGTTCAGTGCACACAATTTGCTTACAGTGGTGTGGTAGCGTGCTGCAATTTTGCTCAACGAGTCTCCACGACGTATCTTGTGATATTGCTTGCCCGATGATGCATAGCTTGCCGGTGCATAATTACGCGAACGCTTATAAGTGCGCTTGTTGAATGTGTAAACATCGGTGTGGGTAGTACGGTTCTTGAAATCGAATATGGCTGTCGGATTGATTGCATATCCCATGAACCGTGTCTCGAAATGCAAGTGCGGCCCGGTGCTTCGACCTGTATTCCCGCTAAGCGCTATCGGATCTCCTGCTTTTACATAATCATTGGGTTTCACAAGGAAACGCGACAAGTGTCCATATACGGTTTCAAGCCCGTTTTCATGGCGCATGACCACGTAGTAGCCATAACCGCGACGTTCATATTTGGTAAGCCTGATTTTGCCATCGAATGCGGCTCGTACGGTGTCGCCCACTTGTGCGCGCAAGTCGATACCTTTGTGCATACGACCGAATCTACGGCGATATCCATAGTTGCTTGTGATAACATTACTTGTACAAGGCATACAATAATCACTCACGTCTATGTCTTGTTTGTCGGGGATTTCTATGCCTGAACCTGCATAGGCATCAACGTGTTCACTTTCCCAGCATATCGAGAAGACTTCCGATTCAGGTTCAAGATCTTCATAAAGTTTGCTGGCAAATTCCTGGACTTCATCAACCTTTATTTGGTCGAGTATATGAGATTGTGATGCCAACAAATCTTCGTGGGCTTGTGAATAATTGGATACAGATTGCAGATTTTGTGCCGAAGCCGATGACGCAGATGTCAGTGCGGCAAATGTCAAGCCTAAGCTAAAGTAACCAAAAATGCTTTTGAATTTCATCTTTCCGTTAATGTGATAAAGTAGTCGTTTTTTTTATCAGATCTCATCGTTGGCATAACGATAATTGAGACCTTCGGGGGTGTAGTCGAATATCTCTTCGGGCTTGAAGAAACGGTTAAGTTCGATTTGCGCATTCTCGACAGAATCGGAAGCATGTACAATGTTTTCTTGTCCGCTCATGCTGTAGTCTCCACGAATGGTACCGGGTGCGGCATTGCGGCCATTGGTTACACCCGTCATTGCTCTTACTACTTGTACGGCATCTTTGCCCTTTATGCACATTACCACCACGGGAGTCGCCATCATGGAAGCCTTTATGCGTGGGAAAAACGGACGGTCGATAAGATGGGCATAGTGCTCGTCGAGGATTTCGCTCGTTAATTGTATCATTTTCATGCCTGCTATGATCAGACCTTTTTTCTCGAAGCGGGATATAACTTCACCCGCAATGGCCCGGCCTATTGCCGACGGCTTCAAAATTACTAATGTAGCTTCCACGTTTAATGCGATTTAAATGGTTGAAATGGTTTGTTTTTTGAGACTTCGATTTGTTAACAGAAACCTGTTTTGCGTTCTCGTGTTTCAAATTTAGTCATTTTTCTTAACGAAGCGGTTTTTTCTTGCAGTTAAATAATCTAAACACATGAGACTGTTGCTTGAAATTTTGGCATATGTGTCTTATTTATAATGTTTTATCCAAAAATGTGTTTTGCAGCATAATTTGCTTTTTGCTCGATTTTGACGATTTATTTTTGCTTTTTGTTTGTTAAATGTGTGAATTTTAACAAGGCAAAAAACATTGTCAACTAATGCGGCTCCAATCGTGGTTACGGCTATATAAAAAATGCAATTGTCGTGCCAATTTCAGATTTTTTGGTTTGGATAGGGACGGATCATCTTCGATGATACGCATAGCATCGTCACGGGCTGCTTGGATTATTTGCCCATCCTTGGCTATGTCGGCAATGTGCAAGTTGAATGCAATTCCGCTTTGCTGTGTACCTTCCATATCGCCCGGCCCCCGCAGGCGCATGTCCTCTTCGGCAATAACGAATCCATCGGTAGTTTGTGTCATTACTTCAAGACGGTGGCGGGTGCTTCCGGAGATTTTCATGTGGGACATGAGGATACAATAAGAACGCTCGGCTCCGCGTCCCACGCGTCCACGCAATTGATGCAACTGTGACAATCCGAATCGTTCAGCATTTTCAATAAGCATTACTGATGCATTTGGCACGTTTACACCCACTTCAATAACAGTTGTTGCTACCATTATTTGTGCAGAGCCTTCTACAAACAGTTGCATTTGATATTCTTTTTCGCTTGGTTTCATTTTGCCGTGAACAAAACACACACGGTAGTCGGGGAATGTTTCTTGTATTATCTTATATCCTTCTTCAAGGTTACGTAAATCGAGTTTCTCGTTTTCTTGTATCAACGGATACACAATATATGCCTGTCGTCCTTCTTTAAGTTGAGAACCGATGAAGCGGTAAACTTGTTGCCTGTGGTTGTCATATCGCAATATTGTCTGTACCGGTTTGCGGCCCGGTGGCAATTCGTCAATGACCGATACGTCAAGGTCGCCATATACCGTCATTGCAAGTGTACGCGGTATGGGAGTGGCTGTCATTACAAGTATGTGTGGCGGGACTGTGTTTTTGTTCCACAGCTTGGCTCGTTGTGCCACGCCAAATCGGTGCTGTTCATCTATTACAGCCATGCCGAGCTGCGCAAATACCACCGAATCTTCGATAAGCGCATGGGTTCCGACGGTGATGCCTATTTCTCCGCTTAATAACCCTGAATGTATCAAGTCCCGTTCCTTTTTGGGCGTTGAACCGGTGAGCAAAGCTGCTTTAATTCCCACTTGTGAAGCAAGCGGTCTGATGGTTTCATAATGTTGCTGTGCAAGTATCTCGGTTGGGGCCATTATGCATGCTTGGTAGCCGTTGTCGATGGCGAGCAGCATGGACATTAGTGCTACAAGTGTTTTTCCACTGCCCACGTCACCTTGCAGCAATCGATTCATTTGTCGTCCGCTGCCCATATCGGCACGTATTTCTTTTATTACCCGTTTTTGAGCCTCGGTAAGTGGAAATGGCAGTACGTGGTGATAGAAGTCATTGAAGTGCTTTCCGACGTGTGTGAACCTAAACCCACCTGATTTAATCGAGCGAGATTTGGAATAGCGCAGCAGGTTGAGTTGGAGAAAAAACAACTCGTCGTATTTAAGACGGAATTGTGCTCGTTGTAACATTTGAACGGTTGCAGGCAAATGTATGTTGACGAGGGCATCATGTAAAGCCAGGAAACGGTATCGGGCAATTATTTCAGGCGGCAGCGGATCATTGACATGATGCAGTGTGGCAAGCAGGTTTTGCATGAGTTGCTTTATGGTGCGCGATGTGAATGAGCGGTTGCGCATCTTTTCGGTGATGTTGTAAACGCCTGTCAATCCTTGAGTCTCCATGCCCGGTTTGTAGGCATCAACCTCGGGGTGGGTTATGCTGTATCGTGAATTAAATGGAGCCGGTTTGCCGAAAATTATGTATTCGATGTCGGTGTGCAGGTTTTCTTGTATGATTTTCACTTTGTTGAACCATACTACATCGATCGACCCGGTTCCGTCGTAAAACAACGCATTGAGCCGGCGTCTTGCCCCTTCACCATGTACGGCAAATGCTGCGAAACGGCCTTTCAGTTGCAGGTAAGGCATTTCGCCGTTTTCGCTCAAATGGCGCAGATCGCTTATTTTGTGAATTTTACTGCGGTCGATGTATCTGAATGGGAAATGATATAGCAAATCGTAATATGAGCGTATGCCTAATTCTTGGGCAAGCAACTCGGCACGTTTCGGTCCTACTCCGTGCAGGTACTTGATATCGAGTTTAGAGAGTTCTTCCACTTTGTTTAAGCAGTATCTCGGCTATTTCAATGTCGCCGGGATGGGTGATTTTTATATTGATGGTGTCGCCTGGAATAAGGTGGATGGCATATCCGGCACGTTCTACTACCGATGCATCGTCGGTGAACGATGCATCGAAATCGGTGTCATAAGCATTTTTGAGTGTGATGGCATCGAATGCTTGTGGCGTTTGTACGGCCATGAGACGAGAGCGGTCGAGAGTTTTCGATAAGCCATTACCCTGCGTTTCCCTGATGGAGTCGGTCACCGGTACTGCCGGTATTGCATTTCCATGTAATATGGCTTCATCATAAGCGCGTTTTATTATTTCTTGCGATATGAGCGGACGCACACCATCATGTACGGCTATAATATCGCCAGGCGTTGCGTTTATGGCCTTGAGGGCATTTTTTACCGAATGAAAACGGCTGTCTCCTCCTGAGATTATTTTTATCGGTTCGGTAAAAGCATATTTGTGACATAATTCATGCCAATAGCTGATTTGAGATTGCGGCAGTACTAGTACCACCGATGCACCAATAACGGCAAAATGGCGAATGGTGTGCATCAGCACCGGTTCGCCTGATAGTAGCAGAAATTGCTTGGGGATTGCCGAACCAAATCGGCTGCCCGAACCTCCAGCAACAATTATTGCGTATCGAGTCATCGTCTTTAATTGGGAATTTTGTTCCACATTCGTTGTTATTGCAAAATAAATAAAAACCGATGTGTTGTGCAAGTTTACAAAATGAGGAAAAATAAAAAGGAACTTTTCTGCAAAGTTCCTTTTTAGGTCTTCAATAGGTATAACTTTTTAAGGTAAAAAAGATTGTTTTAGGTTTATGTTGCAAATGTACACCCTAATTTCGGATTGCGGCAAATAAAAATATATGTTTAAAAACTATGTTTTTATTGCTGTTGTTAAAAAGTGTTAGGGTGTGATTATGTAAACACTTGATTTGTAGAGATTTGTTGATTGGTGGTTTCAAATATTCACAAGGTTAAATGTTGTGAAATTTGATTTTGACTGCTGTTTTTGTTGGAAAAATGTTTTTCCGGGGGCATACTTTTGTAAGTAAACAATGCAAATTTACCGAAAAATCATGTAATTTCAATGACTTTGGGTTGCAAAATGCAACAAGGTATAATTTTGGGAAGTTTGTCTAAAATTTGCTAATCGTTTAACATTTTCGATTGCCGCTTGAAATATTTTATTTCAAGATTGTAGCCGTCAAACGAAGCATACGAAAATTTGCTGATCCAATCGCCAAGTATTATCAAATGAGCCTTGTTGGCAAGTGTAATGTTTTTAACAATATGGAAATGTCCGAATACGTAATAGTCAATATATGGGTGCTTTGCAGAATATTCATCTACAAAGCGGCGCATACCATTGCAATCGGGAGCCTCGATTGTTGGCTCGTCTTTGTGTGAGCGACGGCTATGACTCGACCACCCATGAGCAAATGGTACTGTCCATCGCGGGTGTATGGCTGCATATAAGCGTTGACATAGGCGGTTACGAAACAGTGCACGCAGAAATCGGAAAGTACGAGAGTGACGGCCGACGCCATCGCCGTGGGCGAGGAAAAAACGTCGTCCCATGATTTCGCGAATAAGACTGCCATCGATTACTTCTATGCCGAGTTCGTATGGCAGATAATCAAATATCCATATATCATGATTGCCGATGAACCAATGTACTTTCACTCCGTTATCGCTCAGTTCGGCAAGTTTTCCGAAAAAACGCACATACCCACGAGGAACCACATATCGGTATTCGTACCAATAATCGAGAATATCGCCCATGAGGTATAACTCGGCCATTTCATCACGCACCGAGTCGATCCATTCGATTACACGACGTTCAGCATTGTGAGTGCCATCCATATAATCGGCACCTAAATGCAAGTCGGATATGAAAAAAACCTTCTTTTTATCCATTTTGTTATAATAAGCCTAATTCGAGTTTGGCTTCTTCGGTCATCATATCCTGGTTCCATTCGGGTTCAAAAACAAGGCGCACGTCCACCCCTTTTACTCCGTCGATACTTTCGAGCTTGGTGCGTATGTCTTCCATCAAAAAGTCGGAGGCAGGGCATGATGGTGCGGTCAACGTCATGTCGATTTTTACATTGCCGTCTTCTTCCACATCAATGCCGTATATTAATCCAAGGCTGTATATATCAACCGGTATTTCGGGGTCATATACAGTTTTTAGCAGCATCACTATTTTCTCTTCTATCTGTAATTTGGTATTCTCGTCCATAACGAGTGCAAAATTAAAATAAATCATGGTTATTTATTAAATTTGCGGCATGAAAAAATTCAAGCATTGGTTTTCAAGTTTATCCTTCCGTACAGGAGTGGTAGTATTGCTATTGTGTGTTCCGTTTTATGTTTTATCGGCGGTACAGTTTTTTCTGCCTATAAGTATTGAGGCAAAAGGTGTACTGTGGGTGTTGTTTTTCGGTCTTGCAAAGACTGCACAATATAGCGGATTGGCAATTCTTGGAGTTGATGGTTACAAAAGGTTGAAATTACAAATTGCCTTGTGGCGTAAGAAGTAAAAAACATGGAATTTGACAGTGAAGAATTTATACGTCTGCGTGATTTCCTTGACGCAGAGGCCGAGCGTATCAATAATGTCAATTTTATAGTCAATGATCCGGTACAATTCCCGCGACGATTCGAAAAGTTGCAAGATATTGAGCTTGTAGCTTTTTTGTCGGCCACAATTGCTTGGGGAAACCGCAAAATGATATGTAACAATTGTGAAAAGATGCTCGCAATGATGGACGGAGACCCAATGGGGTATGTGATGGACGGAGCGTATGAACAATTACCTGATGGGTTGAATATTCATCGTACATTTTTTGTTCGCAACTTCAAGTATATGTTGCGTGGCTTTAGATCCATATTCGGAAAGTATGGTTCGCTGCACGATTTCACTATGCACTTTGACATTGGCAATAGCAATGCACCGTCGTGGAAACTTGTGGAACTTATGCAGCAGCAGTTCTCCGAGGTTAATGGAGGATTGTCCGATTCGCGGTGTCTGCCGGGAAAACTTGCCGATACGGCACTCAAACGTATCAATATGGCATTGCGTTGGCTCGTGCGAAACGATGGAATTGTTGACATGGGTGTGTGGACGTGTATAAAGCCATCCCAACTGTTCATCCCGCTTGATGTACACGTGGGTGATACTGCCCGAGCATTAGGCCTGGTGACACGCCGTGCCAATGACCGCCGCACAGTCATCGAGTTAACGGAAATATTGCGCCATATGCGCCCCGAGGACCCTGTGGTTTATGATTTTGCCCTTTTTGGCATAGGTATAGGCGACAAGTATCTTGCCCCAACTATATAATAAAAAACTGGATGAATGACTTGAAAATATGTCGTTCATCCAAGTTTTATTGAATAAAACTATTGATGCTATTATTTGGTTTTAATTCCGCCTTTAATTCCACCACCAAGGTTGAATATGTTGTGGTCGTAGGAGACGGTTTTCATGCCTTGCTCGCGTTTGCGCTTAATGGCGAGTTCTACCAGTCTGTCCATAAGTTGTTCGAAACTTATGCCTGATGCTTCCCACAAGTAGAACGATAATGAGCCCGGAATGGTGTTGATTTCATTTACATAAATGTTGCGTGTTTTACGGTCGATAATCATATCAACACGACTTACACCGTGGCATGATAGCACGCGGAATGTTTCACGTGCAAGGAACTGAATGCGCTTGGTTTCTTCTTGGGGTAAGTTGGCCGGGATACGCTTTTGAGATGCTTGCATACCTTTGGCACCTTTTGTTCCGCCCACATATTTGTCTTCATATGACAGGATTTCACCGCTTTTAATGGGTTCTTCAAGTACTGAAGCTTCACATTCGTCGCAATCACCAAGTACCGAGCAGTTGATTTCTTGCAATTCTTCCACCATATCCTCGACGATGATGCGTGTGGTATAAATTTCGGCACCATCAACTTTTTCGATAAGTTCCTCGCGATTACGTGCACGGCCTATGCCTACACTTGAACCAAGGTTGGCCGGCTTAACTATTACCGGATAGCCGATTTCACGTTCAATTTGGTCGATGATTTCATTTCGGCGCGCGAACCATTCTTTGTCGGTAAACCATACATAATCTACCACTGGAATGCCACAAGATTTTAGTATCATCTTCATGGTGATTTTGTCCATTCCGTTTGCGCTCGATAGGGTGCAGCATCCGGCATATGGAATACCGATGGTTTCAAGCACGCCTTCAAATATACCGTCTTCACCATTAGAGCCATGCAACACTGGTATTACCACATCAAGATGCTTCAGTATGGAAGAGCCAAACAGGCTGCGTTTTTTCTTATAAATGTTATAATCGCCAAAAGTCGGTTCCATATATATTTCTTCGACTTGTGCAAGCAGTTCGGTTGTGTTGCGATAGTTTTGTATGTCGAGCAATGCATTGCCTGTGTACCATTTCCCTTGCTTGGAAATGTAAATGGGTACAACGTCATATTTATCTTTGTTGATGGCGTGCATTGCCTGAGAAGCCGAGATTACCGAAATTTCATGTTCGGTCGAGCGTCCTCCGAAGAACACTCCGATAGTTGTTTTCATTTTTCAGTTATGTGTATAATTGTTGTTTTGTCGTTTATTTAAAAGTGTCGGGTAAATCGTTTTCATAAAGCACTGTGTCGCCGGGTTTGGCTATGGATAGCATGATTTTTTGAGCATCGGCAAATGTCGATACTGTATGCATGGTAAGTGCGTTATGTTGTTTGCGTTTGATACCGGTTACAATTGCTTCGCGGTTATATTCTCCCACTATTATTGCAATATCGCATGTTTCGGCAATATGTTCACCGAAGAGTTCGTTGTAATACTCTTGTTTTGAGCCGAGTTCTATCATTCCAGGAGTGATTACTATACGTTTCCCACCTCTCATACCCGCAAGTACATCAAGTGCCATGCGCGAACCATCGGGATTGGAATTGAAAGCATCATCGATTATGATTATTCCACCCGGTGTACGTTTTATATTCAAGCGGTGTTCCACTTGCTCGATTTTGCTCACGGCATATTGTATTTTATTATCAGGAACGCCAAGGCGCATAGCCAAAATAACAGCTGCAAGCAAGTTGGAAATATTGCATTCGCCCACTAATTTGGTAGTTAATTCAAGAGATTTTCCGCACCCCACGATTCGGAACGAAGTACCATGTGCAGAGTATGTGATGTTTTCGGCATGATAGTCGCTGTTTTCGGTGGGATTGACAGTATATCGTTTTACCTCCACGTTGTTAACCATGCGATTGGCAATGTACGGAAAATCGTTGTTAAGAACGCCGAATCCGTCTGCCGGCAGAGCATCGATGAGTTCAAACTTTGTGCGTTGCACATTTTCTATCGATTTAAATGACTCCAAGTGTTGTTCGCCAACTGCGGTCACTATTCCATATTTAGGATGTACAATGTCGCAAATCTCACGTATGTCACCAATGTTTTTTGCCCCCATTTCCACTATAAAAAGGTTATTGTAGGGCTGTAGCATTTCACGTACAGTGCGTACCACACCCATAGGCGTGTTGAAACTGCCTGGAGTCATCAATACCGAGTATTTTTCGCTCAATATACGGTTCAGGTAATGTTTGGTGCTTGTCTTTCCATAGCTGCCCGTTATGCCTATTATAGTCATATCTTTCATTTGGGCAAGAATGCGGCGAGCATCGTTTATATAACGATTGTTGATGTGTTTTTCTATAGGTTTCAACAGCCAATTGGATGCAAGCACGATTGCCGACGACAATGGAATTGCAAGCATCATTACAATGGCAAATGTGTGGATTTCAAAACATGAGGTGTTATTTATAAAAGAAGCCACGACTACAGCCACAATCCATGTCATTATATTTACAGTAAGAAAAAGTCTCCATACGCGTTTTGTGAATACAAGCGGTTTTTTCGACTTGCGTGTCAACAATACAATGCATTCGGTAATCATAGTGATGAGAACTATCCCAATCACGAAAATCGATTGGGAGAACATCGAAATCATCAGTATGAACAAAGCCGCATTAAGCAACCGACGTGGTGACAATGTGTCGCCGCTTGTAGTTATCCAATGAATGTAACGCTCGTTACGATAAGAGTTCTGTTGCAGCATTTGCAAGTCTTTTGTGACAACTGTGCCAAACAACACAACCGATACCACTGCAAGCACTATGAAGACTATTAATATAATTCCGAGTTCCATTTATGATATATTATTTTTTCATTTCTTCACTAAAAAAACTGCGTATTACGGCAGCAAATCGGTATGGATCATCAAGGAAGCTGTAATGTCCGGCTCCTTTAAACACAACAAGTCCTGCATCGGGGATAAGCCGCTCCATTTTTCGTGCGTCGGCAATCGGAGTAGCGGTATCATTTTCTCCCCACACAAGCAGGGTAGGGCATTTTATCTTCGGCATCAAGTGGCACAGATCTTCATTTACCACACGGCTCATTATGCGGCGCATCATTACCGAAGCGTTGTTATAGTCGCTTGACCCGACCCGTCGGCGATAGTTGTCGATGATTTTGTCGGCACGTTGTCGCCCAACAAATAGCGGTAAGAGTCGGCGATAGGTTTTGTAACTGTAAATTTTGAAGTAATACTTCAGGCTGCGGCGAGGCTTTACACCGGCGGCATCTATAAGTACAAGTTTGGCAACCTTGTTACGTGAGGCGTACATGATACCCACTCTTCCGCCGAAGGAGTGGCCCATCAAGATCGGGTTGTCGATATGTTCTGCTTGTACTAATTTTTCCACTATTGCGGTATATTGCTCCATTCCCCAAACCGAAGGTGGTTCGGTACTGTCGCCGAAACCCGGAAAATCAACGTTATAAACCGTAAAGCTGTCGGTAAGCAACCGTTCGATACTTGCAAGTGTGGTATGGTTGCAACCCCACCCGTGCATGAGTATGACAGCCTTACTACCGGAACCTTCAACCGTATAGCAAAATTCCACATCTTGTGCTTTGAGAACTTTTTTCATATACCGAGTCAAAAATCAAGTCACAAAATTAGAAACACTTTTGCTCTTACGCAAAATTTTCTATTGAAACAGCAAACGCAGATTAAACCCACTAATGCACACTTTATGGGAAAACAGGGGGTATTAGTGGCTACGCCGTATATAATCGGTTATTATAAGTCATGGCATTTTTTTGCATTATGCAACATTGTTTACGGGTTTTATTGAGTAATTTTGCACTTGATTTAAAAGAGGAATAGATTTATGCCGGTTCGTGTACCATCATCGTTGCCTGCCGTGGAGGCTTTGAGGAACGAGAATATATTTGTTATCGATGAGCAAAGAGCTTCGTCGCAAGACATAAGGCCGCTGAAGATTGCGATTTTAAACCTTATGCCGTTAAAAATAATGACTGAGACCGACTTGTTGCGCCTGTTGTCGAATACTCCGTTGCAAATAGAGATTGATTTCATTGAGCCGGATGGGCATGTGTGCAAAAATACTCCACGTGAACACATCGAGGCATTCTACAAAAAATTCGATAACATAAGAGGTGACAATTATGACGGATTCATAATCACCGGCGCTCCTGTGGAGAAGGTTGATTTTGAAGAAGTGGACTATTGGCAGCAATTGACCGAGATATTTTCGTGGGCACGCACTCATGTCACATCTACGCTGTATATATGTTGGGCAGCACTTGCCGGGCTGTATTATCATTATGGTGTGAGGAAATATGTTCTCGATAGAAAAATTTCGGGCGTTTTCAAGCATTATATAGACGATTCTCGTAATCCCATATTCCGCGGGTTTGACGATGAGTTTTATGTGCCTCACAGCCGTTACAGCGAAGTCCGCAAAAATGATATTGCCGCAATAGCCGATTTGAAGATAATATCGGAGAGCGATGAAAGCGGTGTGTACATGGTCATGGGGCGTGGCGGACGTGAGTTTTATATTACAGGACATTCGGAATATTCGCCCATGACGCTCGATTTCGAGTATCATCGTGATTTAGAAAAAGGGCTTAATCCTCATGTGCCTGATAATTATTATATCGATGACGACCCGACCAAAAAGCCCATAGTAAGATGGCGGTCGCACGCAAATTTGTTGTTTACCAATTGGCTTAATTATTTTGTATATCAAGAAACGCCATACGACATCAGGAAGATAAAATGAGGCAATTGGAATTGTTGGCTCCGGCCAAAAACTATGACGTGGCTATTGCAGCCATCAACTGCGGTGCCGATGCGGTGTATATCGGTGCCGAAGGATTTGGTGCCCGCAGTGCTGCGTGCAACAGCATTGCCGATATTGCTCGTGTAGTGGAATATGCCCACCGATTTAATGTGAAGGTATATGTGACATTCAATACACTTATATATGATGATGAATTGCAGCGGGCCGAGGAGATGATATGGCAGATATATCGTGCCGGGGTGGATGCTTTGATTGTTCAAGACATGGGTATATTGCGAATGGATATTCCCCCGATAGAACTTCATGCCAGCACTCAGTGCGATATACGCACGCCTGAAAAGGCCGAGTTCCTTGAGGCGGTTGGTTTTTCGCAATTGGTATTGGCTCGTGAATTAAGTTGTAAAGAAATTGCAAATATAAGACAAAATACCCGGGTGAGGCTTGAAGCTTTCGTGCAGGGGGCTTTGTGTGTAAGTTACAGTGGGCGCTGCCAGGTGAGTCAGATATTGAAAGGACGCAGTGCCAACCGAGGCGAATGTGCACAGATATGTCGATTGCCATTTGATTTAACCGATACAGAAGGCAATATTATAATAAAAGGTAAACACCTGCTGTCGCTGCGTGATTTGAACTTGAGCGACCGCATGACTGAATTGATTGAAGCCGGAGTGGATGCTTTTAAAATCGAAGGACGGTTGAAAGATGTCAATTATGTAAAAAATGCCGTGGCCTATTATCGTGGTGTTATAGACAAAATAATATCGTCAAATCCCACGGCTTACGCAAGGGCTTCAAAGGGTAGTGTGGCAATTGATTTTACTCCCGATTTACGAAAAGAATTCAATCGAGGGTTTACGCATTATTATTTTGACGAGCGCAATCTTGGGAATGGGCAGAAAATAGCTTCGATAGATACACCCAAGTCTCTTGGAGAAAGAGCCGGGAAAGTGGCAGTGTGTCATGATAAAAAAATAGCAGTTTCATCGTCATTGCAATTTAACAACGGCGATGGAATAAGTTATTTCGATAGTAACGGTAATTATACGGGAGTTAGGGTTAACAGGGTGGATTGCAATGGTACACTTGTTTTACCGCAAGCAATAGATATACATAAAGGAACAATTTTGTATCGAACATATGACAAGCAATTCGACGATGCCCTTAATGCTTCACGAACGGAACGCAAAATAAAAGTTGATTTTGGCATTCGTGTATGTAACGGTGTGCTTGTGCTTGATGCTGTTGATGAACGTGGAAATAACGTTTCTTGTGGTTTGCCGGCTCAGATAGAACGAGCTGAAAAACCGCAAGGAGACAGGCAGAGAATAACATTGTCGAAAACAGGGAATACCATATATGAATGCAGAACCATACAGACAGCCGATAATATGTTTATTTCACAATCGATGTTGGCTGATTTACGTAGGCAGGTTCTTGATATGCTCGACAAGGCACAGAAAATTAATTACCGATATGGCTACAGGTCGAGCGAGGATATATCGGTACCATACATAAATAAAGAATTAACATATGCCGATAATGTAGCCAACCATCTTGCTGCCGTTTTTTATAAGGAACATGGGGTGAAACATATTGCATCGGCAATAGAGGTAGCGAAGGAAAACTTTAATGGGCTTGTAGTCATGCACACCCGTTATTGCTTGCGCCGGGAATTGGGATTGTGCCTGAAAACCGATGCGGGGCGTAAAATTGCCGGTAAACTTTTCTTGAAACACGGAGAAGAGAAGCTGGCACTTAACTTCGATTGCAAAAACTGTGAAATGAAAGTAATGACAGCATATAACGATTGAGATTTTGTATTTTAGGTTTAATGAAAATTTTGGTAAATGGATAATAAACAAGCAACACTCGAACTTGGAACGAAACCGGTAGGCAAATTGCTGGCGCAATATGCTTTACCGGCCATCGTGGCAATGACTGCTTCGTCGTTGTATAATATGATCGACAGTATTTTCATCGGTCAGGGGGTCGGGCCGCTCGCAATATCGGGTTTGGCCATTACATTTCCGTTGATGAACCTTTCTGCCGCTTTCGGTGCGGCTGTAGGTATAGGATCCTCGACGTGCATATCGGTGAAATTAGGGCAAAAAGATTATGCAATGGCCGAACATATATTTGGTAACAGTTTCACTCTTAACTTGGTTGTCGGCATATTGTTTGGTTTGATAGCCATTTTGTTTCTCGACCCAATACTTTACTTCTTTGGGGCAAGTGAGAACACCATACCGTATGCCCGCGATTATATGCTTGTGATATTGGCCGGTAACGTGGTTTCGCAGACATTCCTTGGCATGAATGCCGTGTTGCGTGCAGCGAGCAAACCGCGGCAGGCAATGGCGGCTACAATATTGACTGTGATATTGAACATAGTGCTTGCCCCCATTTTCATATGGCCGTTGAAATTGGGCATACAAGGTGCTGCTATTGCAACTATTTTATCGCAAATGGTGGCATTGGCATGGCAAATAAAATTATTCAGCAACGAAGATGAAATATTGCACTTCAAACGAGGAATATACAAGTTAAAGAGCGACATCGTTAAGAACATTGTCAGCATAGGTATGTCGCCTTTTGCGATGAACACTTGTGCTTGCGTGGTGGTTATATTTATCAATATGGGGCTTTCTCATTATGGTGGAGACCTCGCCGTAGGTGCATACGGCATAGCAAGCAAGGTGTCGTTTATATTTGTGATGGTGACGATAGGGCTTAATCAAGGAATGTTGCCGATTGCCGGTTATAATTACGGGGCACAGCGGTATGACCGCCTTATGAATGTGCTCAAATATGCAATGATAACGGCTACTATAATAACAACAACAGGATTTATTATAGCTGAATTTTTCCCGTATCAGTGTGCACGGCTTTTTACCACCGATGCCACATTGATTGATATGGCCATAGAAGGCATCAGGATACATATGCTTGCATTCCCGATAGTGGGCTGCCAAATGGTGATAACCAATTTTTTCCAGTGTATAGGGAAGGCTAAGATAAGCATATTTTTGTCGCTTTCTCGGCAGATGTTGTTTTTGTTGCCGTTATTGGTGGTATTACCACCTATGATGGAGGTTGATGGTGTGTGGACGGCTATGCCGGTTTCTGATGCTATTGCGGCTATCGTCGCATTTGTAATGATGGCAAAATATATGAAAAAATTTAAAAGGAGCATTGCAGAAAATGGAATCCAAAAATAATAAAACAATCATTATAAACGTAGGTCGCCAATTGGGCAGTGGCGGACTGATAATTGCAAAGATGCTTGCCAAGGATTTCGGTTGTGAAATGTATGACAAAGAATTGCTTAATTTGGCAGCAAAAGAAAGTGGATTTAGCGAAAAATTATTTGAGCAGAGTGATGAACGAAAAGGCTTTTTTCGGTCGTTGTTTCATTTGCATGCCCCATTTGTCGGGGACAATAATTTTTATACCAATAAGTTGTCACAGGAAAGCCTGTTCCAGTTCCAAAGCGATGCCATACGCAAGGCCGCAGCAGAGCATTCGTGCGTATTCGTTGGGCGTTGTGCCGACTATGTGTTAAGAGATTTTCCCGATACGGTGAGTGTGTTTATAACTGCCGACCTTGAAGAACGCATTCATAACATATGTCGTCGTCATAATTGTGATGAAAGAGAGGCACGTAAAATTATTGCTACACAGGAAGGGAGTCGTGCGTCGTATTATAATTATTACACCGGAAAAGTGTGGGGGCATAGTGCCTCGTATGACTTGTGTATAAATTCGAGCATACTCGGAATGGAAGGTACTGCCGCATTTATCAAGGAATTTGTCAAAAAGAAATTAAAACTCGATTGATCGGCTTTTTTCGATGCTGAATTGCATATGATTTCGGTTATAATTCCACTGTACAATAAAGAAGGGCAGGTGGCTCGGACATTAAGGTCGGTGCTGGGACAAACCTTCAGGAATTTTGAAGTGGTGGTAGTAGACGATGGCTGCACCGATGGCAGTGTGAAAGTCGTTCAGAGTTTTAATGACGGGCGCATACGTATAATAAGCCAATCAAATGCCGGAGTTTCTGCCGCCCGTAATCATGGGATTGCCGAGGCTCGTTATGACTTATTGGCATTTATTGATGCCGACGATGAATGGCTGCCTGAATATTTACAGACGCAATATGATTTAAGCCGTGCATATCCCGAATGCTCGGTATTTGCAACGGCATATGAGTTTAGGAAACCTTCGGGTAACATGGTTCCTGCACGGTTTAACGAAATTCAACTTGGCCTTGACAAAAGTGGTTTGCTTAATAAGTATTTTGTAGTCGCGTCGAAGTTTGATCCTCCATTATGGACTTCGGCTGTAGTGGTTCGCAAATCGGCAATTGAAACAGTCGACGGGTTCCCATATGGGGCCAAATCGGGGGAAGATTTGCTCACATGGGCTCGTCTTGCTTGTCGATACAAGATAGCTTATTGTATGAAATCGTTGGCCGTTTATTGTCAGGGATACAGTAATCTGAGACCACCTGAAGTGCGTGACATAATCGGAGAACAATTTGAGCAATTATATAATACTTATCCCGGGCAACCTGGGTTGAAACATTATGTGGCATTTTGGTACAAGATGCGTATGTGCCGTTGTCTGGCTCACCGAATGTGGGCATCTTCGGTAACAGCATTCTGTAAGTCGTTGCGATATGATCCGTTACAATTGCGCATATTCAAGTCGATGCTAAATTTTACACGAATAGGTCTTAAACGGCCTTAATCAGAATCACCAATAATTTTAATATTATATGTACAGAACTACTTTAAAATATCATGTCTTTATGTTTATGGAAGAGGTATGAAAAATCCTTGAGGCTGCTCACGCAGCCTCAAGGATCATAGTGGTAAGTCGTAGTGTATAGAGTTATTATTTTACAAGATATTATGAAACTAAATTATTCTATTATAATTTTTTGATAACCAAGTATCCGGCTACAATTTGGAGCAAGATGCCCGGTAAGCCGATGGTAAGATCTTGTACGGCTGCAGTAAATGAAGAAGTCATGCCCCATTCAACGAGAGAACCTGTGAATTGATAGGCAATAACAACAGCTGCTACTGTGAACAAATTGAAGTTCTTGAACAGGTGGGTAGCAACTGCGGCTGCACCAACAAGCAATAACGATTTAGTAAGGATAATTGGCAGCATCGTTGTTGCCGGCATGGCAAACAGCAGATTGTTTATGATAGGTGATGCGATTGCTGTCAGCAAGCCCACTTTCCAACCATATTTGTAAGCTGCCACGAGTGTGAAAAAGTATATGGGCAACCAAGTGAGGCCGCCTTGTGGAATCAAATGGCATAGTTGTGGCAAAACTATGTTGCCCACTACAAACAGCATTGCAAACACATAGGTTCGTAATTCGCTGTAATTGAATGTGTAAAATTTTACGCTTTGTGCTGTCATAATGTCTTATTTTAATGTTTTTGTTTTCATTTGTTTATTGCCGCCATTTTATCTATAAATTGTTTTATTAGCGGCAAAGCCTCTTGTGCCGTTTGTGCTTTCGATGTGAGTTTTTCTACCGGGCAAATATCATCGCCGCTACGGTTGGTGATGTTATCGACAAGGGTGTCGTAGGTGGTTTCTATGCCTGCACGTTGCAGAAGTTCGAGTGCAAGACGACTCAGTACGCCGGTGTGTAATCGTTTTATTTTGCCAAGAACCATTAATGCGGCTGCTCCACGCCCCACCACTTTGTCTGCGATGGTTGCTCCAACAAGAGTCTCCGGAGCATCACGCAATAATTCATATAGGTCGATTACTCCGCGTCGATGGTATTGCATAACAGACCCATCTTTTGTCAATATTACGCACGACAGTTTGTTTTCGTGCAATATTCGTATTAAATCGTCGATGTTCATCTTACATACTATTTCGATTACAAAAATACAATGGTTTGATGTAAAAAATGTATCCGGATTACTTATTTTGTAACCAAAATTACCTATAAAAGCCCGGATTTATTTTAAATTTTGTGAATGACATAGCAAGTGCATCAAATGTCAGCACTTGGTTGATAAGCAATTCTCCAATTCCTAAAAGTATTTTCAATGCCTCGGCAGTCTGTATAGTGCCAATAATTCCGGCGATAACACCTAATACTCCATAATTATCGCTCGGGGCGGGCGATTCTGGTTGGGATGGAAAAAGATCTCGTAAATTGGCGCATCCTGGGATTATGGTCATTACATTGCCCGAAAAGCGGTTTATTGCACCATGCACCAATGGTAAACCTTTTTCGACACAAATGTCATTGATAAGAAAACGTGATGCGGCATTGTCGGTGCAGTCGATGATTACATTGCAGTTGTCGAATATCTCTGCTGCATTATCGGCATTTAGTCGTGTAGGGAATGTAACAACTTCAACGTCGGGATTGAGATTGTTAATTGTTTCCCGAGCCGACTCTACTTTTAAATTGCCGATATCGTTGCTGTTGTGGATGATCTGCCGTTGCAGGTTGGAGATATCAACGTTGTCACCGTCAACTATATTAATGTGACCTACACCCGCAGCAGCAAGATAAAGAGCTACGGGAGAACCTAACCCTCCGGCTCCTATTATGGCCGCTCGGGATTGCAGCAATACACGTTGGCCATCGGCACCTATTTCAGGCAGCATCAAGTGTCGCCGGTATCGTGTTTCAAAATCGCATGGTTTCATGATGCAAATTTACATTACTCTTGTGATATATTTTGTGCTTGTAAGCCGTGAAATTGTTGCATAAAATGAGAATTAGGTATTTCGATTGTTTTATTTTCATGAAATGTGAATTTTAAAATATTTTTTGTACAAAAATCAAGTGTGAAAGTGTTGATAATTGGGAAAATGTGTGTAAATTTGCAGCCGTGCTTCGGGTGAAGTGTGCCCGGGGCTTAGAATTAACCTATTTATTAACAATTTAAATGAGCGAAGAATTAAAAAATTCTCCAATTGAAGATTTCGATTGGGATGCCTTTGAAAAAGGCGAAACTCAAGGAGAGAAATCTCGCGAGGAACTGGTACACACCTACGACGAATCTCTTAACACCATTAAGGACAAGGATGTAACAGAAGGTACCGTTATTGCACTAAACAAGCGTGAAGTAGTGGTTAACATCGGTTACAAGTCGGATGGTATCATTCCTTTGAACGAATTCCGCTATAATCCCGACTTGAAAGTTGGTGACAAGGTGGAAGTGTTCATCGAAAACCAAGAAGACAAGAAGGGTCAGCTCGTCTTGTCGCATAAGAAGGCACGTGCTGCCAAGAGCTGGGATCGCGTCAACGAAGCTCTTGAAAATGATGAAATCATCAAGGGTTACATCAAGTGTCGCACCAAGGGCGGTATGATTGTTGATGTATTCGGCATTGAAGCATTCTTGCCGGGTTCACAAATCGACGTTAAGCCCATTCGTGACTACGATGTATTCGTTGGTAAGACAATGGAATTTAAGGTCGTTAAGATTAATCAAGAGTTTAAGAACGTTGTTGTTTCACATAAGGCTCTTATTGAAGCCGAACTTGAACAGCAAAAGAAAGATATCATTGCCAAGCTCGAAAAGGGTCAAGTGCTTGAAGGTACGGTTAAGAACATCACTTCTTACGGTGTATTCATCGACTTGGGCGGTGTTGACGGTCTTATCCACATCACCGACCTTTCGTGGGGCCGCGTAAGCCACCCTGAAGAAGTTGTAAGCCTCGACCAAAAGCTTAACGTGGTTATTCTCGACTTTGATGATGAGAAGAAGCGTATAGCCCTCGGCTTGAAACAATTGCAACCACATCCATGGGATGCCCTTGATCCTGAGTTGAAGGTCGGCGACAAGGTTAAAGGTAAAGTAGTGGTTATGGCTGATTACGGTGCGTTTGTTGAAATCGCTCCTGGTGTAGAAGGCCTTATCCACGTTAGCGAAATGTCGTGGTCACAACATTTGCGCTCGGCTCAAGACTTCTTGAAAGTGGGTGATGAAGTTGAAGCTGTCATCCTTACTCTCGACCGCGCAGAACGCAAAATGTCGCTCGGTATCAAGCAACTCAAACCCGATCCATGGGAAAATATCGAGACAAATTATCCTGTAGGTTCGAAACACACAGCCAAGGTGCGCAACTTTACCAATTTCGGTGTATTTGTAGAACTTGAAGAGGGCGTTGACGGCCTTATCCATATTTCTGACTTGTCTTGGACTAAGAAAATCAAGCATCCGTCGGAATTCACCCAAATCGGTGCCGATATCGAAGTCCAAGTTCTTGAGATCGACAAGGAAAACCGCCGCTTGAGCCTTGGCCATAAGCAGCTTGAAGAAAATCCATGGGATGTATTTGAAACAATCTTCACTGTAGGCAGCATTCATGAAGGTACTATCGTTGAGATGCTCGACAAGGGTGCCGTTGTAGCTTTGCCTTATGGCGTTGAAGGTTTTGCAACCCCCAAGCACCTTGTTAAGCAAGATGGTACGCAAGCCAAGCAGGATGAAAAGCTCGACTTTAAGGTAATTGAATTTAATAAGGACGCTAAGAGAATTATCCTCTCGCACAGCCGCATATTTGAAGATGAAGCTAAGGCAGAAGCCAAGAAAGCTAAAAAAGCAGCAAAGGTAACTGAAGAGACATCTTCTGCAACTCCAGCTATTGAGAAGACCACACTCGGTGACATCCAAGAACTTGCTGCTCTGAAAGAAAAACTTTCAAAGAAGTAAATAATTTTCCATAATATTTAATTGTGCAGCGGCATTGAGATATAATCTTAATGCCGCTGTTTATTTGTTGCCATATTTCGAGTGGTACAAAATCTATGCTATGCCGCCATATAACTGTAATATGTGTCGAAAAAAATGTGTAACTTAGCGCACTAATTCGCACCTTCTGTGTTAATAGTGGGTGGAATAAGAACAATTAACAGATTAATAATGGCAAATGATAAAAAAATAAGAGTTGGAATCACCCAAGGGGATACCAACGGAATTGGTTACGAAGTAATACTAAAAGCTCTCGCTGACCAAATGACGCTTGAATTATTCACGCCTGTGGTATATGGCTCGACCAAAGTGGCGGCTTTTCACCGCAAAGCTTGCGGGTTACAACCGATACAATTCAACAGTATTGATAATGCAATACAGGCGCGTGATGGAATGTGTAATATGGTGGAAATAGGTCCCGAAGACCTGAAAGTGGAACTTGGCACACCGAGTGAAGCTGCCGGTCATGCGGCATTCACTTCGCTTGAATGTGCGGTATCGGATTTGCGCAACGGTATAATCGATGTGCTTGTTACAGCACCTATCGACAAAAACAGCATTCAAAGTGAAACTTTCCAATTTCCTGGACATACCGAATATCTTGAAACTACAGCCGGAGATGGGGCAAGGTCATTGATGATATTATTTAACGATCGAATAAAAGTGGCTCTTGTTACTACACATTTGCCGGTATCGCAAATATCAGAAGCCATAACACGTGACGCTATCATCGAAAAACTTACGATATTCAACGAATCGTTACGCCGCGATTTTGCAATAGAATATCCTCGCATAGCCGTCCTTGCTCTTAATCCCCATGCAGGAGATCATGGGCTTATAGGCGATGAAGAAAAGGAAATTATCGCACCAGCCATTGAAGAGGCTTATAATACTCGTAAAATATGTTGCTTCGGTCCATATTCGGCCGATGGTTTTTTTGGAAATGGCAGTTACAACAATTTTGACGGTGTGCTTGCCATGTACCACGACCAGGGGCTTGCACCATTCAAAACGCTTGCCATGGACAATGGAGTAAACTTTACTGCCGGGTTGCCTATAGTGCGTACATCGCCCGACCATGGCACCGGATATGATATTGCCGGTAAAGGGGTAGCCAGCCCCGATTCGATGCTTGCAGCCATTTATGCTGCTATCGATATATATCGTAACCGTCGCACATTTGACGAAATTCACGCTAACCCGTTGCGTAAGCAATACTTTGATAAGAGTAACGACAATGTGGTGCTAGACCTGAGCAAAGATGATGATGACGACGGTACCACGCCATTAAATGTATAATACATAGTATAGCTAAAATTATGAATTACGCAATAATAGCAGCAGGTGAAGGTTCCAGGTTGGCACAAGAAGGGGTGCAAAAGCCCAAACCGCTTGTGGAACTTTGTGGCGAACCGATGATAGGTCGCCTGATAAATATTTTTACACGATGTAATGCCGAAAGTATAAGTGTAATAGTGAACAGGGAGATGACTGAAGTCAAGGAGTACTTGGATACACTAAAACTTGAGATTCCGTTCAATATAGTGGTGAAGTCCACACCCAGTTCGATGCACAGTTTTTACGAATTAAGTCGAATTATGCCCCAAGGCAAATTTTGTCTTACCACAGTCGATACCATTTTCAAGGAACAGGATTTCGCCCGTTATATTGCCGCATATGAGGCAACAGGCGATGAATGTGACGGAATGATGGCTGTGACTCCGTTTATCGATGATGAAAAACCGCTATATGTGGATGTTGACGATATGATGTTGGTACACGGTTTTCATGATTCTGCATACGAAGGGGCACGATACATATCAGGAGGTGTGTATGCACTTGACGGCAAGGCCATAAAAGTCCTTGAACAGTGCATGGAACAAGGAATATCACGAATGCGCAATTTCCAACGAGCACTTATCGAAAACGGTTTACGGTTGAAGGCGTTCTCTATCGATAAAATCATCGATGTCGACCATGCCGGCGACATAGCTAAAGCCGAGAGTTTCATACGCAGTTAACATTCAATTAACATATATCAAAATGGCTGAAATAGAAATTGCCGGCATAATGCGAGCCGGGGCTTATTCACCAAACCACATCGGCAACGATGCCGCAATATTTAATGCTACGGCCGAGCATTTGCGCAAGCGTGGCTACATAGTCAATATTTATAGCGAAGACCGTTTTAATGCCACCGATGATATAAAGGAACCTGTTATATTGAATATGTGCAGGGAAAGATCCTCTATAGAAAAGTTGCAATGGCATGAAAATGAAGGAAAGTTAGTAATAAATTCAGGTTTCGGCATTGAAAATTGCACCCGTGAGCGCATGACTCGCATATTACTTGGCAGTGACATTCCGTATCCCGACAGTCTTATAGTCAATACCGACGAGGCTGTCATACCGGCACTGAAGCGTGCAGGGTTTCAAAGTTGCTGGATTAAACGTGGAGATTTCCATGCCATGCACAAGGAAGATGTGAGCTATGTGCGCCACCCCGAGGAAGCTCAAGAAGTGCTGCAAGAATACTTTTATCGTGGCATAAAACGTGCCGTGATCAACAAGCACCTTGTTGGCGACCTCGTAAAGTTCTATGGAGTACATGGCTCGCCGTTTTTTTACTGGTTCTATCCGCTCGACATGGGGCATAGCAAATATGGTTATGAAACCATCAATGGCAAAGCTCAGGGTATAGAATTTAATAAAGATTACTTGCAAGAAATATGTCGACGTGCAGCCGAAGAACTTAACGTGCTCGTGTATGGCGGTGATTGCATTGTCTCTCCTGAAGGCGAAATACGCATCATCGACTTCAACGACTGGCCAAGTTTTGCCCCATGCCGGACCGAAGCTGCTCCACACATTGCCAAATGTGTGATTGCCGAAATCAAGAAAAAATTCTAATTGACAATTATGGGAAATTTTGCACAAATAAAACAACAATATAAGGACTCGCTTAAATCGCTTGACACCGAAGAGACGCTTGACTTAATGTTTTACCGCCCCATAGGTTATATGTGGGCATTGCTCGCTGCAAAACTTGGTATTACGCCAAATGTCATCACAATAGCGTCCATATTCCTAGGTGTGGCTGCAGGTGTGCTTTTTTATTTCCACGGTGACTTAATTTGGCTTAATTATATAGGTATCGTCTTGCTTGTTTGGGCAAATAGTTTTGACAGTGCCGACGGCCAACTTGCCCGCCTTACTCACCAGTATTCACGTTTGGGCCGAATTCTCGACGGGTTGAGCGGTGATTTTTGGTTTGTGGCAATATATTTTGCCATTTGCTTCCGCATCAACGAAACCAGCGACTTCTTCATGCCGCACCCCTGGTTAATATGGACAATGGCGATACTTGCCGGAATGTGTCATGGCAAGCAGGCGGCAAGTGCCGACTATTACCGTCAGTTCCATCTTTATTTCCTGAAAGGTAAAGAGGGTAGTGAACTTGACAGTTGTCCGCAACTTGACGAGAAATTGAAGCAATTGTCATGGAAACATGATTTTTGGCCGAAATTCACACTGTTCTTTTACCGTCAATACACAGCCAATCAAGAGAAACTAACTCCGAGAATGCAACAACTGCGGAAAGTATTAAAGGATCGTTTCGGTGACGATATCCCTCAACAGTTCCGTGACGCATTCCGAGCAAAGAGTAAACCACTGATGAAATACACTAATATGTTGTCGTTTAATACGCGTGTAATAGTGCTTTTCATCTCAATTATCATACAAATGCCGTGGATATATTTTGCATTTGAATTAACCGTGCTTAATTTGATGCTTGTGTACATGATATGGCGACATGAGCGTATTTGTAAGCATTTTATAACCCAACTTGAAGATGGAGCATATTGACGATTTGAAAGGTGTTATATTTGACTACGGAGGTACCATCGACAGCCGTGGAGTACATTGGAGCGAAGTTATATGGGATGGGTATTGCCATATGGGAGTGCCCGTTAGCAAGGAAGACTTCCGAGATAGTTATGTTTATGCCGAACGAGAGCTTGCTAAAACACGCCACATATTACCGGAGCATAATTTTTATGACTTGTTGTATATAAAAATACAAATAGAACTTGGCAACCTTGCCGATAATGGCAAGTTGCCGCAAACAGCAGTAGGTAAATACGCCGAACCTGTGGCTCGGTATTGTTACGAACAGGCCCGTTCGTCGGTCGAGGAAGCACGTCCGGTACTTGATGCTCTTTATGTTCGTTATCCCATGGTACTTGTAAGCAACTTTTATGGCAATGTGGAAACCGTGCTTGCCGATTTTGATTTGCGACGATATTTCAAGCAGATAATAGAAAGTGCAGTTGTTGGAGTCCGCAAACCCGATCCGCGCATATTCATGCTTGGCGTTGAAGCGCTTGGGGTACAACCGCAGGAAGTGCTTGTCATCGGAGATAGCTATAAGAAAGACATCGTACCTGCCGAGTCTATTGGTTGTCATGTACTATGGTTGAAAGGAAAAGGTTGGACGGCTGAAGAAGATGCCGTGCAACATCCATGCATCATCAAAAAGCTCTCTGATGTGCTCAACGTGGCATTATAACTTATTTGCATAAAACAACCATAAAAGACGAAAAATTCACTAGCTTTAATAAAAACAAAGCCTCATTTGCAAATTTTAAGTATATCGACCGCATTAATTATTTAAAATAATTTTTCTAATTAAAAAAATGGCACTACTTTTACCGCGCTTTTTGGAATGCACAATCGTATGAATTGTCGCAATTCTTTTTGAAAATATAGAGCAAAGTAAAAGTATTAAGTTTAACGATATTAATTTTTAGATTATCATGGCAAAAATTAATGTGGAAAAGGCCGAAGGCAAATTAGGCATTTTGGTAGTGGGTGTAGGTGGAGCAGTAGCTTCGACATTCATCGCCGGTACGTTAATGGCTCGCAAGGGCTTGGGTGTTCCTGTCGGTTCTATTACACAATTATCTACAATCAAGTTATCAGACGGTTCTACTCCGAAAATCAAAGACGTTCTTCCCATTGCGAAACTCGATGATATAGTTTTTGGTGGTTGGGATATCTTTGAAGACAACGTCTATAAAGCAGCTACTCACGCTGCAGTTCTCACTCAGAAGGACCTTGATAGTGTTAAAGACGAACTTGAGGCAATAAAGCCCATGCAGGCAGCTTTCGATAATAAATACGTTACCCGTTTGCATGGCACATGGGTAAAGAAAGCCGACACTAAGTGGGACTTGAAAGATCAGTTAGTGGCCGATATTAAGAACTTCAAGGAAGCCAACGGTTGTTCGCGTGTGGTAGTTATATGGTCGGCTTCTACCGAGGTTTACGTACCTATGGCCGAAGTTCACAAATCGTTACCTGCTTTCCAAGAGGCAATGAAGAATAATGCAGCCGAAGTGTCTCCTTCGATGCTTTATGCATATGCTGCCATCGAGAGTGGTTGTGCATTTATAAATGGAGCACCGGCTCTTACTGTTGATTTCCCTGCTATGTGGCAACTTGCCGACGAACACAATGCACCTATTTGCGGTAAGGACTATAAGACAGGCCAAACTCTTATGAAGACCGTCCTTTCGCCAATGATGCATACGCGTATGCTCGGTTTGCAAGGTTGGTTCTCAACTAACATCTTGGGTAACCGTGACGGCGAAGTATTGGATGATCCTGCTTCGTTCAAGACCAAGGAAGTGTCGAAATTGTCGGTTATCGATACTATTCTCAAGAAAGACGAGTATCCCGAACTATACAGCAACATTTATCATAAGGTTCGTATTAACTATTATCCGCCGCGTGGCGACAATAAAGAAGGCTGGGACAATATCGACATCATTGGCTGGATGGGTTACCCGATGCAAATCAAGGTGGATTTCTTGTGCCGAGATTCCATACTTGCAGCTCCGCTGTTGCTTGACCTTGTATTGCTTGCCGACCTTTCCAAGCGTTGTGGATTTAAGGGCATACAATCGTGGTTGTCGTTCTACTTCAAGAGTCCGATGCACCCGCTTGACAAACAACCAGTTCACGACCTCTTCGCACAAAACATCATGTTGCGTAAAAAAATGCGTGAAATCATCGGTGATGAAGGTTATGTAAACGATTATCAAGAAGCCGAATATTAACGACATCAAATACAAAAAAACTCCCCCGATTTTCGGAGGAGTTTTTTTCATATTTACCGTCAAACACAATTATTGAGACAGCGGATTTTCCCGGTTGGTGGAACGGGGATTTCAGGAATATAGCTTAACTTTGTATCATGGAACATATTAAACT
>CALUMH010000016.1 GCA_944321685.1 uncultured Muribaculaceae bacterium | reverse complement strand
TAATATGTTCCATGATACAAAGTTAAGCTATATTCCTGAAATCCCTGCTCCACCAACCGGGAAAATCCGCTGATCCAATTGAACACCCCGAATTTAATAGAACTGTAACCAAAAAGTCCTGCTGCACACTGCGTGCGACAGGACTTTTTATGAATAACTTTACAAATCAAAATTTATGTACGTCTTGATACTTCACAGTGTGAAACGTATATCTATTCTTGAAAAAGTTAGTGTTGTTTGAAGCTTATTAGTTTCTGTTTATCTCTTTGACTGCCATAACTCGGTTTGGTTTAATCGCCAATCAATGTTTTAACATTCTTTTATATTACAAAATCAGCCAAACAGAAACCTAAACGCTTCTTCTACTCCGCCAACTTGCACAATATTAATGTCATACTTGCTCAAATCAAGACCTTTATCGTTATTTTTAGGAATAAGTATATTTCTAAAGCCAAGTTTTTCGGCCTCACCGATGCGCTGCTCGATACGGGTGATTTGCCTTATTTCACCCGACAAACCCACTTCTCCCGAAACGCAGGTTTCCCGAGGAATGGCAATATCCACGTTAGACGACAATATAGAGCAAATCACCGCAAGATCCATCGCAGGGTCGTTCACCTTCAACCCGCCGGCAATATTCAAGAACACGTCTTTTTGAGCAAGCTTAAATCCTACTTTCTTTTCAAGCACGGCAAGCAGCATATTCATGCGCTTGTAGTCAAATCCCGTCACAGACCTTTGCGCCGTGCCATAAGCCGCCGTACTTACCAATGCCTGCACCTCTATAAGAAAAGGCCGTGCCCCTTCAAGCGTAACGCCTATGCTTACACCGGTATAATTTTCAAGATTTTGAGACAACAACATCTCCGACGGATTTTTCACTTCACGCAACCCGTTTTGCTTCATTTCATATATGCCAATCTCCGATGTGCTGCCGAAACGGTTTTTAATCGAGCGCAATATACGGTAAAGGTAATGCCTGTCACCCTCAAATTGCAGCACTGCATCCACTATGTGCTCAAGCACCTTCGGTCCGGCAATGCTGCCCTCCTTATTGATATGCCCGATAAGTATAACAGGCGTACCCGAAGTCTTGGCATACTTCAGCAACGCGGCGGCGCACTCGCGCACCTGCGCCACGCTGCCGGCCGCCGAATCCAAAGTTTCAGTGGCAATGGTCTGTATCGAGTCGATTATCACAAGCCCCGGGTCGCAACTTTCAATACTTGAGAAAATAGCCTCAAGCGATGTCTCGCACACGATGTAACATTCACATCCTTCCCCATAACCGCCTATACGGTCGGCCCGCATTTTTAACTGCTGCACACTCTCCTCGCCCGACACGTATAGCACCTTGCGACTGCGTATGCGCAACACGTTTTGCAACACAAGTGTTGACTTTCCTATTCCCGGTTCACCACCCACAAGTATTATCGACCCCGGAACAAGTCCGCCACCAAGCACCCTGTTCAGTTCACTGCTTGGCAAGGTTATACGAGTTTCCTCTTCCGACTTAATCTCGGTAATCTTCACCGGTTCTGCTTTCTTCTTCAGTCCGCCATCCGACAACGTTTTCGATGGCTTTGCAGCCACTTTTTCCTCAACACAGGTGTTCCACTCACCGCAATTGGTACAACGGCCGAACCACTTGGGAGAATCGGCCCCGCAATTACTGCACACATACACAGTCTTGATTTTCGTAGCCATCGTCACACTTTCTTAACCGACATTTGCCGACGGAATTCAGCAATGGTTATCGCAGCAGCCACGCCCACATTAAGCGATTCAGAAGTCACTGCAGTAGCGGGGAACGGTGGTATGCGCAAATTTGCCTTAGTCAAATCAGAAAGAGTTTGCGACATTCCGCGACCTTCATTGCCGAAAATCACAAACCCAGTTCCCGAAAGTTCGGCCTTATAGATATTCTTGCCATTAAGAGCCGTTCCATATATCGGCATATCGCTGTATTGTTTCAGCAATACATCAAGCTTGCAATATTTCACCCGTACCCTCGATATCGCCCCCATCGTGGCTTGAACCACCTTGTGGTTGTAAACATCTACCGTATTGGGACTGCAAAATATATTACGCACGCCAAACCAATCGCACAACCTTATAATCGTGCCGAAATTGCCGGGATCTTGAATATTTTCAAGCACCACATTCAGGCTGTTTCTTATATCGGCATCACTTATCTCCCTTTCTGGTATATCATACACGGCAATGACATCAGTGGCTGTTGACATTTGCGACATTCGTTGCATCTGTTGGCTGTTGGCAAACACTATCTTGTCGAGATGCCCGCTATGCCCGTTTTCATCATACCAAGCCTTGGTTGCGATTATCATGCGGCAATTAAAATAATCCCACGTATCCCTCACGCATTTTGTTCCCTCGGCTACAAAACACCCTTCTTCCTCGCGCATCTTTTTGCGTGACAACGAGATTACATATTTCATGAGGCTGTTTGTCAAATTCATATACATATGCGATATATCCTATTAATTTATTATAATCAATGTCATACCGGTACCACAAGCATGGCAGTATCGGAATGGAATAGCATTTTATGCGCCATGCTGGGGCGAAACAATCTTGAAAATATATTTTTTTTCTTATTCGGGATTACAATCAGGTCAACCCCCTCTTTTTTTACATATCCGTCAAAATCGTCCAAGAAATCATGGTCACCGATATATTTCGTCTTGAAATCATAAAGCATATAATGCTTCTTGCAATAGCGTAACATCGCATCAAGGCTTTCGGCTATTTCTTCTTCCGTCTTCTCGGCTATAGGAATAATCGTCACATTCAACCCTTTGGAATTAAACAACTTTGAAAACACATCGAACGACAATAAATCCTGCCTGTTAAGATTACTGAAGAATACCACGTTTTTTATACCCTCCACACGATCAATTGCCATATTTTCAGGAACTGAAAACACCGGAAACCGACAAGCATCAAGCACCTCGGCAGTAACACTGCCTACAAGGTCGGCTTCCTTTTTGCTCTTGCCACGAGTCCCCATTACAATCATCGACGGCGAAACCTCCTTGGAATAATTTATTATTTCGCTTTCGGGAATACCTTCGGTCACAATACTCGAAAATTCCACATCGGGCATTGCTCCGCTCACTATGTTTTTATTTAATGCCGCTTTGAAATCATTCATTTTCTCACTGGCGGCACGCTCTACCTCGGCTCTACTTTTTACTTCTTTCGGAGCAGCCTCATATTCGTCGCTTTCAAGAGGGAAAAGCCCGGGATACTGGTGATCTATGAAAGTATGGAATAATATCACATCCCCACCCAGCCTATGGGCGAAGTCAAACCCTATCATGCAAGCTTTCATGGAATATTCCGAAAAATCAACTGGGATAAATACAGTACTGCTTTTTGAAGCATCATCTTCACCCTGCTTCAGTATCGAGGATGATTCTATGATTTTCAATGCCAGCGGAAGATCTTCTTCATGTATTCTCACACGCACACCCGATGAAATAACCGGTTGTATGAGATTAACATTATGCAATACAGTCTCGATACCTTCCTTTTCCAGCAATGTTTTCAATATCACCGCTTTTTCATATGTGTGGATGGCTATTGTGATTAGTTTGCTTTGCTTGCCCATGACCGAAAAATAATTAAAAGTTACTTCAACATACAGCACAAGACGGGATTTAAAGCATCAAAGTCCCGTCTTGTGTGCCGTTAAATAAAAAAATACGCAATATTTATGATTCTTTCTGTTGCTTTTCAAGAATTTCTATTGCCATATCATAAATTTGCGTGTCGTCGAGAATTACTATACCACCGTCGGGCCCCGGTTCGATGTGCAGACCGCAGTTCTTGCCATACTCATAGTTAGAACCACCGAAATAATTTCTTACTGTTTGAACCGTTACGTTCAACTTGTCGGCTATTTCACGCATCGAGCCATCGGGCAAACTGTCTTTGATACGACGGAGTTCATTAAAAGAAATTGTTTTTGTCATGATACTTACTATTTTAATTGTTAATACAATTACTAATATTTTTTATTTGGTATAAATTTAGGTGTATTATTTATAACTACCAAACAAAATATCATTTTTTTTCATTTCATCGCATAAATTATGGTTGCAGTTGCTACCAGTAATAATACGTTCCCGATGGTTGCAAACGACAGCCACATGGCATCTCTGCCGTCAACGCTGTTTGCCGATGCGAAGAAATAAAGTTTCTTTACTCTTATATATATACAGTAAACTACTGCACCAAGTGCCACTCCAAGCAAGCCACCACACACTATATCTCCGGGATAATGTACGCCAAGGTATATGCGGCTGTATGACAACACTGCCGCCCACAACATAATAATCCACGAAAATGCACGGTTGCGAAACATCATGGCAAGGAACATTGCCACACCGAATGAATTGGCAGCATGGCTGCTTACAAAGCCATATTGTCCTCCTCTATAACCGTTGACGACATGAACCAGGCTGCCGATTTCAGGATCGCGAGTCGGCCTTAGGCGGCACACCGCATCCTTAATTATGCCCGATGAAACTTGATCGCACAGCGTAATAGTCAAAGCAATGCCTACGACAACCAGCACACCGGTTTTCCAATCTTTACGGAATGTGCAAAACAGCAACACGCAAATCATGGGAATCCATGCAAATTTGCCTGTAATGAGCCAAAACAATTCATCAAAAAACTCATTATTCGCCCCATTCAAGAAAAGGAGCAACGATGCATCTACATTATCCAATATTTCAAGCATGGCTATCTCACATAAGGGTTAAAACTCTTTTCATCATCGACGGTTGTGCTACTGCCGTGACCCGTAAGCACAACAGTGTCACCGGGCAACGTATAAAGTTCGTTTTTTATACTGTCTGCAATGGCACGGTAATCTCCACCGGGCAGGTCGGTACGGCCTATGCTTTGGTAAAACAATGTATCTCCCACAAGCACAACACCACTGTCGGGCAAATAAAAAGACACTCCTCCCGGTGTGTGCCCAGGGGTTGCAAGCACTTTTATTTCTTCCCCGTTAAGTGTCAACACATCGTTTCCGCTCACTGTCATATCAATATCGAGAGGCATGATTTTCACATCTATGCCAAACATTTGTGCCTGCACAGGCAACGCTTGCCCTAAAGGTCTGTCAGCCTCTCCTGCATACACCTTCACACCATATTTATCGGCAAGATACCTTGCCGATGCGGCATGATCGCAATGCACATGTGTCAACAACACCATTTTAACCGACAACTTGTTCTTTGAAACAAAATCATCAACTGCGGTACGCTCCTCTTCATGCATCATTCCCGGATCGACAATTGCGGCTTCCGACCCTTCCCCGTTCCACAATATATAAGTGTTCTCCCCAAACGGGTTCACCACAAATTTCGATATTTTCATATTTGTACATATATGATTTTTTTCGTTTCAAAATACTCTTCGGTAAAGTAATCCTTAACATCGCCCACAAGTGCCACTTTTTTATACTTGGCAACTTCGTTTCTCACATCCCCGCCTTTCAAGCAAATAAGCCCGTTGGGCAAAGCATTGAAATTGTTCCGGGATATGAGTCGCTTCACAAGCGGTACCATCTCATTTAAATCCATCACGGCGCGGCTGACAACAAAATCAAACGCGCCCTTGACTTCGCCCACATCGCCATGCATGAATGTTACATTCTCCAGGCCTATGCGTCGGGCAATATCATCGGCAACCCTGATTTTTTTCCCAATCCTGTCAACCAAGTGAAATTTCACCTCGGGAAACATAATTGCTAGCGGTATGCCGGGAAAGCCCCCGCCGGTACCCAAATCCAAAATATTGCTGCCGGACTGAAAATCGATAAAACGGGCTATGGCCAACGAATGCAATATGTGATTGACATAAAGGTTATCAATATCCTTGCGTGAAATAACATTTATTTTCTCATTCCACTCCGGATATAATTTCCCCAATTCGGCATATTGTTCCTGCTGCCCGGCTGATAAATTTTTAAAATATTTTGTAATGACTTCTATCATATTTCATGTTTTTTTAAGTACGTGTACAGTCTCGATTTACTTGAAATATAAGGAGATAATTCATCATAATTAAGCGAAATTTGTGTCTCGCCTACGCTGTAACAAGCAATTTCATAAGTCACATAATTCCAAGTAATTCCTCCTTTTTCATTAAAATAAAAATTATTATTCACCGTGATGTTGTCAAGATTAAAGTAACCTTGCCCTATCAATTCATCTTCGTCTTTTACATTCAACTGCTCCAATAACTTATTCTTCAACAAACTTGAAACATATGACAGTGCATCCTCGGCAAACAAGTCATATACATCAATCCTACTCATTGATGTCAAATCAAGATTGATGTAATGATGCGTGTCAACCGTCGCTTCGCCATCCTTATTCACAGTCTCACGTTTGCAAAAAGCAGCAATGTCCCCTTTCGTCTGTAGCGGCGTGATATTGGTAACTATCGAATAATGCAATACTCTCTTATTGGGAAAAATTCCATACAAAACTTCATCTTTACTGTCACCAAACTGCCTTATCTGCATTTCAAGCACCGTTGCTATCGCATCTTGCACATCAGCACTGTCTTGAGCAACATTTAAAATTTCGGTTATATACAACGACTGTAATTGCCGCGTCAAGGTATCGTTCATGTAATATTGCGGATAAACGGCATCTATACCCGACTTGACGACACAAATCCTTTTTGCATCATATTCAAATGCCATGGAATCTTCTTGCGACACATGAACCGACTTAATGCCGCCGGTTTCGTCATTATTAGCAACGTTATTGCCGCAACCGGCCATAACAAGTTGCATAATAATGCATATGGCAACACAACGTGATATTATATTCATGCCCTTGATTATTTTAAAATATAAAAGTAATACAAAATTATTGAACTATAAAATTTCATCTGATAAAATATTTTTGCGATATTCGCACATAAATTTCAATATATGGCTAATTTAGGTAGAATAAACACGCTAAAAATCAACCGTAAATCAGACTTCGGCTTGTACCTGATCGATGACGATGGCAACGAAATGCTGCTTCCCAAGAGATACGTTACCGGTGATATGCACATAGGTGATGATATTGATGTTTTTGTTTATAAGGACTCGGAAGACCGCATTACTGCAACCACCGAAACACCCAAAGCACAAGTGGGCGAATTTGCATTACTGCGAGTTGTTGCTACAAACAACGCCGGAGCATTCCTCGACTGGGGATTGGCAAAAGATCTTCTTGTGCCTTTTCGCGAACAAAAAGTAAGAATGCAAGTGGGCAGGTCATACATTGTATATGTATATGTCGATTACAATTCCGACCGCATTGTGGCTTCAGCAAAAATAGATAAATTCCTCGATAACCGCCCGGCCAACTACCGGCAAGGCGACCCAGTAGAAATTATCGTTGCACAACGCACCGACATAGGCTATAAAGTAATTATCGACAATCTTCATTCTGGTGTTATTTATCATAATGAAATATTCAAGGATATCAACATCGGCGACCACTTGGAAGCCTATATAAAAAATGTGCGCGAAGATGGTAAAATCGATGTCACGCTTGCCGACCGCGCCGACCGCCGCACAATGGATCTTGCCGATAAAATTCTGATGCACCTCATGAGCCATGGCAGGCACATGACGATTACCGACAAATCATCACCCGAAGACATAAAAATGGCATTTGAATGCAGCAAAAAAGATTTCAAAAAAGCAATTGGCCACCTATATAAGAAGAAACTTATCATACTGGCTCCCGGCGAAATTATCATGCCGTAGCCCCAAAAATTCATTATCCCTAAAAACATTGTGGCAGCAACCTTCTCACATTCACAAGGTTGCTGCCACTTTTTTAACTCAAATCGGTCTTTTGGCGTTACTTCATCAGCGTTGCATAATCGCGAGAATAACGTATCATTTGGTCGGCATAACCTTCAGTATAATCAATGGTCACATCGGTCACATTGCCTTCCGCATCGGTCACAAGAGTGTAAACCGGGTTCACAAATCCCTTATAAGGAGCTATGTTCAATTTCGCATAACGGTCAAGGACTTCCTTGTGAAGTTCAGGGTCAAACTTTACGGCATATTTTTCAACCATGTCACACCCGGCAGCATAATCGCCTTCCGACTTTATACGCTGTATTTCACCAAGCAACTTACCGAACAATGTACGCAACTTTTCATAGTCGTTAATCTTCAAGTAAGTCTTGCCGTCGCGTGTTACATATTCAATCACATTGTCGGCCTTACCTTGCTCATATGCCCATTGGCAAACCAGGTGGCGGTTACGCATATGCGCTTCTTCTATATCCTTGCCAGGCTCGATGCGAGTGAGTTGTGTCATAAGCCCATTCATCACATACTTATAGTATTCAGCCTTATAAGTATCGGGATTCTTCACAATACCCAGTTCAATCAGTTTTGGGTCGGCAAGATAATAAAGTGCAAACAAGTCGGCACGAGCCTCCTCAAGTGTAGAACCATGTTCCTTAAGCGCATCGTCATGCACACCTGGCATTAATTGCCCCGAAGCATGGCCAAGGCATTCATGAAGGTCGGTATGTAAGTTATCAGCAAGTTCAAGATAATTGTTCATCAAATCTATTTCCTCTTGCGAATATGCAAACTCCTCGTTAAATCCATTTCCTGCGGCAGCCTTGTTATAAGCATCGGTAATGTTCTCAAGTGTTACCGACTTAGAGCCATGGGCGGCGCGTATCCAGTTGGCATTAGGCAGATTTATGCCTATAGGAGTAGAAGGATAGCAGTCTCCGGCAAGTATGGCCGTAGTAATAACCTTAGCCGATACGCCTTTCACTTCTTCTTTCCTATACTTTGGATCAACAGGAGAATGGTCTTCAAACCACTGCGCGTTTTCGCTTATCACACTTGTACGATGTGAAGCCTCGGGATTGCGGAAGTTTACCATCGCTTCCCACGAAGCCTTCAATCCGAGCGGATCACCATATGATTCAATGAAACCATTCACAAAATCAACGCTGCTACCGGTCTCTTCAACCCACATAATCGAATATTCGTCAAACAATTTCAAATCGCCGGTCTTGTAATACTCGATAAGTTTGCCGATGTAATTCTTCATACCTTCGGTTTCGGCAACACCTGCAGCCTTTTCCAACCAATACACTATTTTTTCGATTGCTGGTGAATACAAGCCGCCTACTTTATACACATCTTCATAAATCTTGCCGTCTTTCTTTACAAGTTTTGAATTCAGGCCATATGAAATAGGAGTGGTATCACCGGGAACTTTCATTTTAGCATAAAAGTTCTCAACCTCTTTTTGGTTAACTCCATCATAATAATTGTTGGCCGATGTTTTAATCAGGTCAACTCCGGCAGCTTGGTTTACACGTTTTGCCATAACGGCCGGGTCGAAAATCACCGGCGACAATTCATCGATAAGTTGTTCAACCGTCTGTCCGTTAGCAAGCGGCAATTGTTCAGCCGGAACGGCTTTCACTTGGGCCTCGAAAAATTCACGGCTGAAATTCGGCACAAATTTATCCATCGAATAATGGTGATGAATACCATTGGCAAACCACACCTGCTTCAAATATTCTTCAAATCCTTTGTAATCAGACGAGTTCTTATCACCTTGATAATTAGAATAAATTCCTTCGAGCGTCTTACGTATTGCAAGGTTATACTTGCAATTTTGATCCCACAAAATGTCACGTCCTACAAGGGCGGCTTCGTTCAAATAATAAATAAGCTCCTTTTGCTTCAACGACAAGTCTTCAAACCCCGGTACACGATAACGCAATACCTCGATATCGGCAAACTTGTCAACACCATACTCAAACGGTGCTTCTTCCGTTTGGGTGCCTTGATTTGTGCAGCTTGACATTGCTATAGCCATTGCCACTGTCGAAATTAAAAATTTGTTCATCGGTTTATTGTTATTGAATTATTCCACATATAAAACAAGTCCTTTCAAGTACTCGCCTTCAGGGTGATATATGTTTATCGGGTGGTCGGCGGGCTGCGATAACTGGTGCAGTATCCTCACCTTGCGCCGCGACTGTGCCGCCGCGCTGAACACTGCAAGCCTAAATTGTTCCCGTGACACCGCCTGCGAACAAGAAAATGTAAACAATATCCCACCCGAAGCAATTTTCTCAAATGCCTTGCCATTAAGTTTGCGGTAACCCACAAGGGCATTTTTCAACGCACTCTTATGTTTGGCAAATGCCGGAGGGTCAAGGATTATCAGGTCATATTCCCCCTTTTGCATATCAGCAAGGTACTTGAATGCATCGGTGGCAAATGCCTTATGACGCTCATCCCCGGGAAAATTCAGGGAAACATTCTCATTGGTCAGGCTGATGGCCTTTGCCGAACTGTCAACCGAATGCACCGCTTCGGCTCCGCCACGCATTGCATAAAACGAGAAACCTCCGGTATAACAAAACATATTAAGTACCCTGCGACCCGACGAGTAATGTTCAAGCAACGAACGGTTATCCCGCTGATCGACAAAAAAACCGGTCTTCTGTCCACGCAACCAATCGACATGAAAGCGCAACCCATTCTCCATTGCAATATCGGTGTCATAACCACCTATTATATAACCATTCTCGGCATCAAGATCGGCTTTATAGGGCAATGTTGTTTCCGATTTATAATACACATTTTTTATTTCCAAGCCCTGCAGGTGGGTCAAAGCTTCTGCCACCTTCATACGGTCGAAGTGCATACCTGGAGAATGAGCTTGAAGAACGGCAGTGGTTCCATATACATCAACCACAAGCCCGGGCAGGAAATCCCCTTCTCCATGTACAAGGCGGAATGAATTATTGTCTTCCCTGAGCAAACGCAAGTGCTTGCGCAAGTCGGCAGCCGCCTGCAATCGCTCACGATAAAAATCTTCGTCAACTGCGGTATCTCCCCATGTGAGCATTCTCACACAGATGCTCCCCACTTGAAAATGGCCGTTGCCTATAAGAGTTCCATCGGCCGAATATACCGACACCGCATCTCCCTCTTCTATACTGTCATCGATATGGCTTATGGCACCCGAAAACACCCAAGGGTGAAACCGCCGCAACGACTCTTCTTTACCTTTCTTCAATATAACTTTTTTATATTCCATACCTACCCCCCTGTCATTTAAAGAAGAACCTGTAAATATCATTACCATTGGCATATATCAACAGCAGGAACAAGAATGCCATACCGGCTATTTGGGCATGTTCCATGAATTTCTCGCTTGGCTGGCGACGTGTGATTATTTCATATAATAAGAACAAAACATGGCCGCCATCAAGCGCAGGAATAGGCAATATATTCATGAATGCCAAAATTACCGACAAGAATGCCGTGACCGACCAAAACGATTCCCAATTCCATTTCTCGGGGAAAATGCTGCCAATGGCACCGAAGCCGCCAAGTTGTTGCACACCGTCGGAAGTAAATACATACTTCATTTGCGACACATAACTCGACAATTTCTCCACTCCGAGTGAAATGCCTCGTGGAATAGAAGCCCACAGCGAATATTCCTTGGTTGTAGTCTTGTATATCTCGGTTATCGGAGCAAGCAATATACCAAGTTTACCCGAATTGTCGATTTCGGCATTTACAGTAATTTGTCTGCCGTCGCGCAACACGGTTATGTCAACATTCTTGCCTGCATGGCGGTCAAGTTGTTTCTTGAATTCAGTATATCCTTTTGTTTCCACCGTATCCACGGCAACAACCTTGTCGAGCTTTTGCAATCCTGCTTTCACGGCCCCCATGCCCGGCTGCACATCGGCTACAACCACCGGATAACGGTACATCATGAACGGTATCCCTTCTTCAGCCTCGGCATTGGCTGTGAATATGTAATTTTCCGGTATCGACACTGCAATGGTATCGGCATTATCGCGAAGCACCGTCACAGTCTTGGCTCCGAGCATCTTTATCAACTCATCGCCCGTAAGGTAATCAAGCGGCTTGCCATCGGCGGCAAGTGGTATGTCGCCATCTCGGAAACCTATTTCATGCGCCGACTCACAAAATTCCATTCCATAGGTTGCGTCCTTGAATGTGATATATTGCTCACCCCAAGCATATACCATACCGGCATAAATGATTATCGCAAGTATGAAATTGAACATTACACCGCCAACCATTATCAGCAACCGTTGCCATGCTGGCTTTGAGCGGAACTCCCATGGTTTGACGGGTTGTTTCATCTGCTCCTTGTCCATCGACTCATCGATCATTCCGGCTATCTTGCAATAACCGCCAAGTGGCAGCCACCCTATCCCATACTCGGTATCGCGCCACGATGCCTTATTTTCATCGACATCCTCCTTCTTTTTGGGTTTATACTTGAATAATGTGAACCATGGGTTGAAAAACAAATAAAATTTTTCGACCCTCACGCCAAAAATGCGTGAAAAAAGGTAATGCCCAAATTCATGCACAAGCACCAAAATGGCAAATGCCAGCATCAATTGAGCAGCCTTTATCAAAAATGTCTCCATCTGAAATATATATTCTGTGTGTAATGTGTTTATTTATCTTTGTATCAATGCTTCGGCATATCGACGAGCCTCGTCGTTCGACGATACATAATCTTCATACACCGGTCGCGCCTTGAACGGCATTGCATCCATCGTGTGCTGCACCACTTCGGGTATTTCCACAAACCGCACTTTGTCGTGTAAAAATGCAGCCACTGCGACCTCATTGGCGGCATTAAGCACACAAGGCATATTGCCTCCGCGTTTTATTGCCTCGAATGCCATACCCAGCATGGGGAATTTATCCGTATCGGGACGCTCGAATGTCAGCATGGCATAGTCGCTTACACTCAATCGGCGACTGCCGGTTGCAAGCCTGCCCGGCAGCCCGAGTGCATAACGTATGGGAAGATGCATATCGGGCAAGCCCAATTGTGCTTTCACCGATCCATCGACAAATTCAACCATCGAATGCACTATCGACTGTGGATGAACAACCACCTCTATATCGGAAGCATCTATTCCAAACAGCCACTTGGCCTCAATCACCTCAAACCCCTTGTTCATCATCGTTGCCGAATCAATTGTGATTTTTGCACCCATATTCCAATTCGGATGATGCAAAGCATCGGCCTTTGTAACATTCTGCAACTCTGCCTTGCTTTTTGTACGGAATGGTCCACCCGAAGCCGTAAGCAATAACTTCGATACCGTTGCACGATCTTCTCCCACAAGGCACTGGTATATGGCACCATGTTCCGAATCGATGGGATAAAGATGTGTATCATATTGTTCGACAAGTGCTGTTATCAATTCACCGGCCACCACAAGTGTTTCCTTATTGGCAAGAGCGATATCTTTCCCGGCTTTAATGGCATTTATAGTCGGGGCAAGCCCGCTATATCCAACCATTGCGGTTACCACGGTGTCAATCTCGGGAGCTGTCACAGCTTCGGCTATCGCATCGGCCCCGGCAAGCACCTTAATGCCGGTACCGTCAAGCCGCCTTTGCAATTCGCCATATAACGACTCATCACCTATTATCACACATTGCGGCCTGAACTTTGCTGCCTGCTCGGCAAGTAACTCCACACTGCGGTTGGCCACAAGCAAGTAGACGGCAAAACGGTCGGGATACTCGGCAAGCACATCAAGGGTTTGCTTTCCTATCGACCCTGTACTGCCCAATATAGCTATCTGTTTCTTCGGTTCCACGCTTAATTTTTAAAACTCACAAAATTAACGTATAAATTCGGTATAGAAAAACAGATTAAGAAATTTTGTAATTTAGGCCATAAGGCACCTGCATCGTGACAAAAAGAGAGGCTGCACCACACGACTATGCAACCTCTCTTGCAAATTAGTTATCAATTACAAATTTACACATTATGTCTACATATTAAAACATTTTGACAATAAATTTCGACAAAAAACTACACTTACCAAACACATCGAAAACAAACACATAACAAATACACCACAAACAACTCCATAAATACTACAGATTACACAAAAAGCACAATTAAGCTACACTTTCCCCCAACAATAAGGCACACTATGCAAAAAAGAGAGGATATGCTTAAATCATCCTCTCTTTCATATATATTAACTAATCAATATCAATAATTGCGGGCGAAAATCACACGCTGCGCCGACGGGCGTCCGGTAACCATACACTTGCCCGGGGTCTTGTCGCCATCGAGCGGAATGCAACGAATAGTGGCCTTGGTTTCTTCCTTGACACGCTCTTCGGTTTCGGTGGTTCCATCCCAGTGCGCAAGGATAAACCCGCCCTGCTCGATTTTTTCCTTGAACTCGTCGTAGCTGTCGGCTGTCGTTGTCTTCGATTCGCGCAATGCAAGTGCTTTTTTATAGATATTTGTTTGCATCTCTTCAAGCAACTGTTGCACACGTTCCTCTATTCCTTCAATTGGCATAGTTTCCTTTTCAAGCGTATCGCGGCGCATAACCTCGATGGTACCGTTCTCAAGATCACGTGCCCCAAGGGCCAGGCGCACAGGCACACCCTTCAATTCATAATCGGCAAACTTGAAACCGGGACGCTTATTATCGGCATTATCATATTTAACACTGACTCCCATATTGCGGAATTTCTCAACGATGGGAGCTACGCGACGGCTTATTTCATCAAGTTGGTCCATGCTCTTATAAATCGGAACAATTACCACTTGTATAGGAGCAAGATGCGGTGGCAATACCAAACCATTATCATCGGAGTGAGTCATGATGAGCGCACCCATCAATCGGGTTGAAACGCCCCACGAAGTAGCCCACACATATTCAAGCTCGTTATTCTTGTTGATGAATTTTACATCAAATGCCTTGGCAAAGTTCTGCCCGAGGAAGTGCGAAGTGCCCGATTGCAAAGCCTTGCCGTCTTGCATCATGGCCTCGATGGTATAAGTCTCAAGTGCTCCAGCAAATCGTTCGTTGGCCGATTTCACACCTTTGACAACCGGCACAGCCATATAGCGTTCGGCAAAATCGGCATACACATTAAGCATCCGCACGGCTTCTTCCATAGCTTCTTCCTTAGTCGCATGAGCCGTATGGCCCTCCTGCCACAGGAACTCGGCAGTGCGCAAGAACATACGTGTGCGCATTTCCCAACGGAACACATTTGCCCACTGGTTGCACAATATGGGCAGGTCACGGTACGACTTGATCCAATTGCGGTAGGTATTCCAAATAATGGTTTCCGACGTTGGGCGGATAATCAACTCCTCTTCAAGGCGCGCATCGGGATCTACCACCACACCGCGGCCTTCAGGGTCGTTCTTGAGGCGGTAATGCGTCACCACGGCACATTCCTTGGCAAATCCTTCAACATGGTCGGCTTCCTTGCTTAAAAAAGATTTGGGAATCAGCAACGGGAAATAAGCATTGACGTGCCCTGTTTCCTTAAACATTTTATCGAGTTGCTGTTGCATCTTTTCCCATATAGCATACCCGTAAGGTTTAATCACCATACACCCTCTCACAGCCGATTGCTCGGCAAGGTCGGCCTTGACGACCAATTCATTATACCATTGCGAATAGTTTTCCGATCGCTTGGTTAAATCTTTCAGCTCTTTTGCCATTATTCCTTATATTGTTTTTATGGAGCAAAGTTAAACACACTTTTGCTTTTATACAAAATTCAACGTGCATTTGTGAAAACGCAAACCAAATCAATCATTATCTGCCACCTGTGAGACTGACACCCGGGGCAACAGGCAACAAAAAACTATTAACCTCATATTACTGACTTCCGGCTTGTTCCATCAATCCATTGCCGGGAACTAGCAATATTTCTATGCGACGATTTATTGCTCGGTTATCCACTGTGTTATTAGGCAACAATGGGCTTTCGTTTCCCATGCCGAATTCCACGATATCGCTGCTGCCGGTCAATTGACGCAAACGGTCGGCTATTGCCACAGCCTGCTCGCCACTTCGCCGCAAACAATAAGCAGGCGATCCCGTGTTATCGGTATATCCGGCAACCACAACGCGATAAAACCCGTTGTCTCCAAGATAAGGCACAACCTCCCTTAGCCGTCGTTCTCCTTTCGGGGAAATCTCGGCACTGCCGAAATTGAATAATCTGTTGGTGGGAATGATTACAACTATCACCTCGCGATGGCGCATCATTTCAACTTCAAAACCGGCTTTCACAAGCGATTTTGCCCTCGACATTTGGTAATCACGCACATAGGCCTTCATTCCTTCATCGAGAGCAGGCGATGTCACAGCATCTTCATATGTGGACGGCAACACATTCCCATCCGCTGCAATCGTCGGTGCGGCACACAACATTGCCACACCGACGATTATCGATAATATACGGCTTGAAATTTCGTTACACTTAGTCTTCAAGCGTATTTTCATATTCCAATTCTCCTTCTACCAAATATTTTATATCCTCCACATCTATTTGATTGTCGGGATCCTTGCGCAAATTCTTTTTGACATAGTTGACAATTTCATTGATGTTGTATTCATCAACTTCATCATCGTCATACAATACTTCGTCTTCGTCGCCTTTCTCAAAGTAATCAAACATTGTGTCGATCAGTAACAATATATCATCATCGCTATACTTGTTCTTGATCGCCTCCGGCACGTAACCTCTGATGAACGATATGGCATCGTTTTCATCAAATTCTTTGGTTTCCATTGTGTTTCTAAGATGATTGTAAATAAAAAATAAAGTGAATTTTATATTGTTTTTGGTTTACATTTCAAGCAACCCCGAAGGTAAAGTCATTGTTATCGTTTTCCCTTCAAGATCGATACTTGTCACAAGGTCGTCGGCCGCAGGTACAAGCACAGTTGTTCCGTCCACACGCTCAACCACAAAAAGCACATTCTCGGTGGCATCGTCTATATCCACTATTTCACCCACGGGTTCAATCCCGTCATACAACACGTATCCGATAAAATAGTCGGTAGGCACTTCATCACCGTCGTCATACTCGATTTGCAATTCATCATATTCGCGCTTCAGCACATACACCGCCTTATTGACAAGGCGGCGCACAGCATCCGCACTGTCCAGACCTTCAAATTTCAACAACAGTGTCATAGTTCCTTTTCCACGAAGGGAATCGGCAAAAAAAGGAACATAAATTCCATCGATTTCGCACACGAAACAACTAAACTCATTTGCCGTATCGCAATCGCAGTCAAACGTGGCACTTATCTCCCCGTCCACACCGTGCGGCTTGTTGAAAGTGCCTATCTCTATCAGTTCGTCACGCGTGATCATGAAGTCCTTATTATATTTGCGCCTATCGCATTCAACCGCTTGTCGATATCTTGATACCCGCGATCGATTTGGTCGATGTTATGTATATAACTTGTTCCGCGAGCCGACATTGCGGCTATCAGTAACGCTATGCCTGCACGAATGTCGGGCGAAACCATATTTGAAGCCTTTAAGGCATCTCGGCGGCCGAGTCCTATGACTGCAGCACGGTGCGGATCGCACAAAATGATTTGTGCTCCCATATCGATAAGTTTATCGACGAAGAACAAGCGGCTCTCAAACATCTTTTGGTGAATAAGCACACATCCCTTGGCTTGTGTTGCCACCACAAGCATCACGCTCAAAAGGTCGGGCGACAGTCCCGGCCATGGGGCATCGGCTATATTCATTATTGAACCATCGATGAATGTTTCTATCTCGTAAACCTCTTGTTGAGGAATATGTATGTCATCACCCTCTACATTAAGTTCAATACCCAAACGCCTGAAACTATCGGGAATAACACCCAAGTCCTTAATCGATACGTTTTTCAGCGTAATGTCCGACCCGGTCATTGCAGCCATTCCTATGAAACTGCCCACTTCTATCATATCGGGCAGAATAGTATGCTCGCAACCATGCAGACGCTCAACGCCGTCGATAACCAACAAATTTGATCCTATTCCACTGATCTTGGCACCCATTGCCACAAGCATCTTCGACAATTGTTGCAAATAAGGCTCACATGCGGCATTATATATGGTGGTAGTTCCCTTTGCAAGCACAGCAGCCATAAGTATATTGGCTGTGCCAGTCACCGAAGCCTCATCGAGCAGCATATACTCACCATGAAGCCCGTTATCGGCCTTTATCTCATATAAACGTTCATCCGACTTATATTCAAATTTAGCGCCAAGCTTCATTATGCCAAGGATATGCGTGTCGAGCCTGCGGCGGCCTATCTTGTCGCCACCAGGCTTTGGCAAAATGGCATAACCATAACGTGCCAACAGCGGGCCTATAATCATAACAGAACCGCGTAATGATGACATTTTTTTACGAAACTCCGGAGTATCAAGATATGATATATTAATTTCTTTAGCTTGAAAAGTATAAGATGTTTTTCCGGTTCTTGTCACCGACACACCCAGGTCCTTAAACATGGCTATAAGATTATTCACATCAAGAATATCGGGCAAATTGTTTATCGTAACCACTTCGTCGGTCAACAACGTTGCAGACAATATTTGCAATGCTTCATTCTTGGCACCTTGCGGAATGATTTCTCCACACAAACGGTGTCCGCCTTCAACGACAAATGTACTCATGGCTTTTTAATATTAACGGATTGGTATTATTTTTAGTTTCAAGCACAGGCATCAGCCTTACTATTCATTTTTTCTTCTTTTTCTTTCCGGTAGCTTGTGCGGGAGCGGGAGCTTCCTTGAATTCCCGCAATTTATAAGTAGCCGAATCAAGGCTGATCTTCCCCTTGGAGTAATGGTAAAGGTCTTTAAGTATCTTCTCGTCCTCTACGCCATCCTTGTTTATCGAGAATATCAACTTCTTCATGTGATTGGCGATAAGCGAAACAAGTGCATCCTTCTCCTCTCCGTCGGGATACTTGCATGCTTCATCAATCATCATTTCTATCAGTTTGCCATAATGGCGATATTTGATATGCTCAAGCTTATACTCCACCTTTTGAGGCTTGCTTTCAAGATTTTCCTTTTTAACCACTTCATACGGAAAATCTATATCGAGCTTAAAGTCCGACATAATGGCAAGATGATCCCACAATTTATGCTTATAATCATCAGAATCCCTTATTTGAGGAAATAAGTTACCCATAATTTGGATAATCGTGTAAGCACATCGTGTACGTTCATCCCTATCGGGAATTGCCACACAGTAGTCCACCATCTGCTGTATGTTGCGCCCATACTCGGGCAATATCAATTTCTCTTTCTGAGTGTTGTATTGTAAGCTCATTTACGCTGATAGTTCTTGAAATCGAGTACAAATATAAATAGAAGTATTATTTGCTGCAACCTTTCAATGCAATTATCTTTTCAAATCATTTTTTTGGGTGTTGTGGCTTGGAATTCTTTCAAGTACAACGGCGTGGAATATGCCACGTCAAGGAAATTCCCTTCTCGGAAATACTTTTCGGATAGAGCCATCATATCAACTGCAACAGGTTTCACCCCGGGAATAAACCGCAAGTCGTTGCCGGGCGACAATATGCTCTGAGCCTTATCAGACCCGTTACCCATCATAACAAGCGTATGGTCTCCATCGCGGAAATGTCCGTAAGAATCGGCATCGAGTATAAGCGGCCGTGGCTCAAGTACCGGTTTGAGGGCCGGAGTATAAACGGCAGTATATACCTCTTTACGTCGTGCATCAAGCATCGGAACATAAAGCAAGTTTTCATCATCGAAGAAATTTGCAAACATGGTTGACACCACAAGCAACTGCAACGTATTAATTCCTATCAGCGGCACCGACAGGCCGAAACACAATCCTTTGGCTTCTGACAACCCTATGCGAAGCCCTGTATATGATCCCGGACCGATGCTCACCGCAACAGCATCAAGAGAAATTTCGCGTGTCTTGGCATACGTCATGCAACTTTCCACAAACCGGCTGAGCACTACGGCATGATTATGTCCTTCATAATCCTCGTGATGTTCAAGCACCTGCCCGTCTTGCGTCAAAGCTACCGAACACACATCGGTCGATGTCTCTATATTTAATATTGTAGCCATTGTTCCATAAAAATTTCATGCAAAAATAGTTATTTTCCACGATTTATACCGCATCTTTCTTTTTTTCCATTAATTTTGCAAAAAAAGCACAACAATGATTTTATCAATGACCGGATTTGGCAAGGCTGTAATCTCTTTTAACAACAAAAAAATAACAGCTGAAATCAAATCATTAAACAGCAAGCAGTTAGACCTTGCAATACGTCTGCCGCAACAATACCGCGAAATCGAGCTTGAATTGCGAAACATGGTAGCAAAATCACTTGAACGCGGCAAAGTTGACCTATATATTTACACCGAAACCACCGATGATGCCATATCGGCCACCATAAACGTTCCCATGCTGAACGCCTATAAGCAACAGCTGCAAGACGTGGCCAAAACACTTGGCATTCCCGAACCGCAAGACTGGTTTGCCACACTTATGCGGTTGCCCGAAGCCATTAAAACCGATACCGGCAACACCGAACTCGAGGAAGATGAAATTAACGCAATAAAACAAGCCACAGCCAAAGCTGTAGAGGCTCTTATAGAATTTCGCACACAGGAAGGCAACCGTCTTGAAAACTTCTTCAAGCAAAAAATAAGCAACATACGGAAGCTGCTCGACGAGGTGGGGCCATATGAAGCCGAACGCATCACAAAAATCAAGGCACGCATCCTCGACTCACTTTCCAAACTCGAAGGTGTGGAATATGACCACAACCGATTTGAGCAAGAAATGATTTTCTATATCGAGAAACTTGATATAAACGAAGAGAAATTGCGCCTTGCCAACCACCTTGACTATTTTATCGAAACTCTCGACAACGGGCACGGACAAGGAAAAAAACTCGGCTTTATCAGCCAGGAAATGGGGCGTGAGATAAACACGTTAGGCTCCAAGTCAAACCATGCCGAAATGCAAATAATCGTAGTGAAAATGAAAGACGAACTCGAACAAATCAAGGAACAGGTTCTCAATGTAATGTAACACCATAAAGAGGCAATGATGAAAGGAAAATTAATCATAATTTCGGCTCCATCGGGATGCGGCAAATCGACTATTATCAACGAAATCATCAAAAATCCCGATTTAAAGCTCGAATTCTCAATCTCGGCAACAACTCGCGAACCGCGACGAGGCGAGAAAAACGGAGTTAATTATTACTTCATGTCGGTCGATGACTTTAAGAAAGCAATCGCCGATGACGAACTTATTGAATACGAAGAAGTGTATCCCGGCAGGTTTTACGGCACTCCCCGCAGCGAAATCGACCGCATACGCAATCGGGGGCGAAACGTAATACTCGACATTGATGTGATGGGCGGGATTAACGTGAAAAATAAATTCGGTAATGATGCGTTGTCGATTTTCATTCAGCCGCCAAGCATCGAGACCCTGCGCCAACGCCTAAATTCCCGTGGGACCGATTCGCCCGAAGCCATTGACCAACGTGTAGAAAAAGCCGGATCTGAAATAGCACAATCCGGCAAGTTCGACCGCATCGTTGTCAACGACAACCTCGATGTGGCCGTAAGGGAAACCGAAAACCTGATAAAGTCGTTTATCAACGAATAAACCCGAGTTTCCCGCACTCATGAAAATAGGCATTTTCGGCGGTTCATTTAACCCCATCCACACCGGGCACGCCATACTTACCAATTACCTGATTAATGAAACCGACCTCGATGCGGTGTGGCTCATGGTGGCTCCGCGCAATCCCATAAAGACCGAATATGACCGCACCTACGACTTGCACCGCCTGCGCATGACCGAGATGGTGGCAAGCCGCTTCGATGGTGTAATCACGTCGGGCCTGGAATTCTCTCTGCCGCAGCCATCATACACAATCAATACACTGCGCACCCTCTCCGAAAAATTCCCCGATGACAAATTTGTACTCGTTATCGGAGCCGACAACTGGTCGATATTCAAGCGATGGCGTTGTTCCGACGAAATTGTTTCCAATTATGAAATATATATATATCCACGTCAAGGATATGAAATTTCCATTCCCGACGAACTAAGCGGCCACATAAAAGCCCTTAATTCCCCTGTGATAGAAATTTCATCGACAATGGTGCGCGAAAAATTATCTCGCGGAGAAAACCTTTCATATTATTTGCCCGATGATGTTTACCGATACATTATAAAACATAATTTATACACAGCAAAAAAATGACCGAAAACAGCAACACTATCAGCCCCAACAGCCTCGCATTCATAGCACTTGCCAACGAATATTGCCATGCACTCGAAAACGTTTTCGACTACGACAACAGGCAGGCATTCATCGCCGCGATGTTGCGGTTGCTGCCTCGGATATACATATCTGCATCGGATATCAGGCCCGACGATGAAAATAACGACAGCTTCATCGACAGTTATCTTGACGAAAATGATTACGATGCAGTAAGGACCAACGTAAGTAGAATTATCGGTGAAGACGACATATATCTTGAAGTGTTCATCGACGACATGAAATATTCCGACACCCCCATAAGCACCAGCATAAGCGAAAACCTTGCCGACATATACCAACCGTTATTCAATTTTGTGGCCACGGTAAAAGATGCCACCGATGAAACAATCATCGAAGCTGTCACCGCCATAAAGGCAGAGTTCGACACATATTGGGGACAAATATTGTGCAATGTGCTAAGAGCCATACATTCTATTTATTACAAAAATTAAAAACACACAATATGGACAAATACATAAGTTCCCTGCTTGACTTTCTCGACAACAGCCCATGCAATTTCCTTGCCGTAGCATCGATTAAAAAAACACTGGTTGCCGATGGGTTTACCGAATTGAACCTTGGCGACAAATGGCAATTGAATTCCGGTGGTAAATATTTCACTACCAAGAACGACTCGGCAATCTTCGCTTTCACCATTGGCGATACTCCAATAGCCGAAACAGGCGTGAAAATCATCGCCGCCCATAGCGACTCGCCCGGTTTCCGTATAAAACCGCACGCCGTCATCAATACCGAAGGCGGTGTCATGAAACTAAACACCGAAGTTTACGGCGGACCTATATTATACACTTGGTTTGACCGTCCGTTGTCGGTGGCGGGCAGAGTAATATTGCGAGGGAAAGATCCGTTGCACCCTGTAACACGACTGCTGAAAATAAACAGGCCCCTGCTTGTAATCCCGCACCTGCCCATACATTTCAACCGCAACGTCAACGACGGAAACCCGCTTTCAAAGCAAAAAGATATGCTGCCGATGCTTGGACGTATCACCGATGTGATAGAGAAAGACAACTTGCTGCTCAACATTATAGCCCAAGAACTGAAAATAAATGCAACCGATATCCTCGACTTCGACCTGACGTTGTATGACACTCATCAAGCCACCCTTACCGGATTGAACGAGGAATTCATCTGCTCGGGGCGCATCGACGACCTCAGCATGGTTCATGCGGCAATAACTGCTATAATCGAAGGGCATGACACCTCAACAACCCGTATCGTTGCTATTTTCGACAATGAAGAAACCGGCAGCGGCACAAAGCAAGGAGCGGCATCTCCTGTACTCGCCGGCATAATCGAGCGCATAGCCGAAGCTCAAGAGGCTTCTCACGAAGGCTTCCTGCGATGCATCGAACGGTCGTTCATGATTTCGGCTGATAATGCCCATGCGTTCCATCCCAATTATCCCGAGAAATTCGACCCGACCAACCATCCTGCCATCGGAGGCGGCCCGGTAATAAAAATTAATGCGAACTGCAAATACATGACTGACGCCCGGTCGGCAGCCATATTCCGCTCATTATGCGAAGAAGCAGGCTCACCATGCCAGTATTTCGTAAATCACTCTGATGTGGCAGGCGGCTCTACACTGGGCAACATACTGACATCGCAAATCGACATCGAAGGCGTGGACGTAGGCAATCCCCTGTGGGCAATGCACTCGGTGTGCGAAACAGGCTCCACCGACGACCACATCAATATGATAAAAGTGTTTACTCATTTCTTCAGTTAACTCATTGCCATAAGGTGCATTCCGCACTCCGATACTTTTTTACCTGATTTTTGCATTCGGTAAAAATAGATTTGGCAACCTGTGGGAAATTTCTTATTTTTGTTTCGACGTAGCAAGAAAACATTAACAACAAAAATACCTAATAATATGGACGACAAGAACCAACAATTATTGCAAAACGTAATCGCAAAAGCACAAACGTGGCTCACCGACGGTTACGACCAAGAAACACAAGACGAAGTGAGGCGTATGCTCGAAGCCGATGACAAAACCGAACTCGTCGATTCTTTCTATAAAGACCTTGAATTTGGCACAGGCGGCTTACGCGGAATAATGGGAGCCGGGTCAAACCGCATGAACATATACACCGTTGGCATGGCAACTCAAGGTTTGTCGAATTACCTGAAAGACGCTTTTGCCGACCTCGACCAAATAAAAGTTGTAGTAGGTTGCGATGTGCGAAACAACAGCACAAAGTTTGCAAAAATAGTTGCCGACATTTTCTCGGCAAACGGCATAAAGGTTTATTTATTCGATGCTCCACGTCCCACTCCCGAAACGTCTTTTGCTATACGCCTGCTCGGGTGCCAAAGCGGTGTAATCATCACAGCCTCGCATAACCCCAAGGAATATAACGGGTACAAAGCATACTGGAACGATGGTGCACAAATGATCTCACCACACGACACAAAGACCATCGAATATGTCAACAAGGTGACAAGTGTCGATCAAATAAAATTCAAGGGCGATGACAACCTTATTGAAATCATAGGTGAAAACATCGACAAGCAATACATCGACCAAATCAAGACCCTTTCGCTAAGTCCCGATGTTATTGCACGCCATCACGATTTGAAAATCGTATATACCCCTATCCACGGCACCGGCAAATTCCTTATTCCTCGCTCGCTTGCCAATTGGGGCTTCACCAATGTTATCCATGTTCCGGAACAGGATATTCAAAGCGGAGACTTCCCCACTGTTGACTCCCCCAATCCCGAAAATGCTTCGGCTATGGCTATGGCCATAGAAAAAGCCAAGGAAGTGAACGCCGATATTGTCATGGCTTCCGACCCCGATGCCGACCGTGTGGGTGTAGTTATCAAAAACACCAAGGGAGAATATGCCCTGCTCAACGGTAACCAGATAGTAATGATTTTCCTTTACTACCTGATTGCCCGCAACAAGGAACTCGGTCGCCTCACAGGCAACGAATACATCGTCAAGACCATCGTTACCACCGACACCATCAAAGCCATAGCCCGCAAACAAGGCATGGAACTCTATGACGTTTACACAGGGTTCAAGTGGATTGCCGCCACAATGAAAGAAAACGAAGGCAAGAAACGCTACCTTGGCGGTGGTGAAGAAAGTTACGGCTTCCTTGCCGAGGATTTCGTGCGCGACAAAGATTCGGTTTCGGCAATATCGCTTATGGCCGAAATTGCAGCTTGGGCCAAAGACAAAGGCATGGACATGAATGAGATGCTCATCGACATATACATGACCTATGGTTACTCTAAGGAAAAAGGTGTGTCGCTCGTGCGTCCGGGCAAAACAGGTGCCGATGAAATTGTCGCCATCATGAAGAGCTTGCGCAACGACCCGCCAAAGCAACTGGCAGGTTCTCAGGTTATAACTGTTAAGGATTTCAGCACACTTGAAGAAAAAGACATGAAAACAGGCACTGTCAACAAGCTCGTCATGCCTGTTACTTCCAACGTGTTGCAATTCTATACCGAAGATGGCACCAAGGTCTCGGTACGTCCTTCAGGTACAGAACCCAAAATCAAGTTCTACATCGAAGTACACGACACTCTCGCTTCGGCTGCCGACTACGATGCAACCAACGAACGTGCCGAAAAGAAAATCGAACAAGTAGCCAAAGACCTTGGCATCTGAAAAAGATTTACCATATAAAACTAATAAGACCGGGCTTAGGCCCGGTCTTATTAGTTTCTTTCATCATGTATGCGAGTTATGCAACTTTACGCAGTGATAATACAAGACTCAATACCGTCAATGCAACAAAAACTATCGACGATGTTACAAATATGTCGCCAAGCCCCACAAGCGGCGAAGCCACACCACCAACCATATATCCAATGGCACCGAAAAACGCCGAAGCTATGCCGGCATTTTCTCTGCCTGCTTCCATGGCCAAAGTGGTTGAACCGGTACAAACAGCCCCGACAAACAGATATAACAAGAACAACGCACCCTCATAAGCCCAAAAGCCCACATTCAGCACTAATGCTGCGGCAAGCAGCATCGATGCCACTACCATGCCGACACTTGCATAGCGCATCACAACGCGCATTTCTTTAAACCTCGATGCCGCTCCCGACGAAATTGCAAGTGCTATGGAATTTATACCGAATACTATGCTCGTTTGCTCGGCCGACAGACCGTAACTGCTCATTATAAACGGGCAAGATGCAAGATTTACAAATATTATCGCCATTACCAGCCCATATTGCATTGCAGCAGTAACGTACAGGCGTTTCTTGACCAGTCTTTTTATATCATCAAACAACATCGACGGATTCAAGCTTATGCGATTTGCCGCAGGCAATGACTCTTGCATTACCACTCCACCCATCGACATCACCACTCCTATTGCGAACAATGCCGCAAACACCGCTTTCCATCCGAAGGCCTCTATCACAAGCCCACCGAATACCGGAGCAAGCACCGTTGAAACACCGTTAATCATTCCTATTATGCCATACATTCTCGCCAACCCGCTGCCACTGTAGCAATCGGCAGCTATCGACCGCGAAATCACCACCGCACCTGCAGCGGAAAGGCCTTGAAAGAAACGCATGCCTATGAAAAGCCAAATCGAGGGGGACACTATGCAACCCAACGTCGCAGCAAGATATATCCCGAACGAGAGCAACAATGGCAGGCGACGCCCATAACGATCACTGATCGTTCCAAAGAGCAATTGCCCCAAAGCAAGCCCTATGGTACAAGTTGTCAGCGACAATTGCACAACCGACGGCACCGATTGGTAAAATCCCATTATTTGAGGAAATGCCGATATATACATATCCATCACAAATGGACCGAAGGCACTTAACACACCAAGGAACCATTCCAGAAATATACGGTTGTTTACTTTTCTTCTTACTTGGGAATAAAACATAATGTCTGCTATTTTTTCCGGGTGCAAAGGTACTCATTTTATATACAAATGCATATTCAAATTTTACGCCAAGAAATTTCATTTTCGGAACAAAATCGCACAAAATCCAAAGTTCTTGATTAATTTTGCGGTATTAAATACACTTGAACCATGGCTGAAGCTCCAAATGCAACTACACAAATATCCTATTACGAAACCGACCTCTCAAGCCTTGAAGACCATCCGTTCCGAATGCAAAACGGCATATACATAGCCGTCATATCGGGATCGGCAACACTGAACACCGGTGCCGAAACCTACAGGCTTGTTCCACAAATGGAACTTTCATTCATATCGGGAAGCCTTGGCCAATGTACCGACCGTTCTCCCGATTTCCGCGTGAGGATTTTCACATACACCCCCGAGTTGTTTGCCAAAATCACATTGCCAATCGACCACATATATATCGACTACAACGAAACTCACCCCACATATATTCACACACCCGACCCTCGCAGCCAACGCACCTGGCAGGAACTGCTCCTGTGGATGGATGTGGCTAAAATGTTATTTGGCAACAACAATTACCCGAAATTCAGGAAACTGCAAGAAGAAAATTTCCTGCAAAGTTTTTGGATGTGGGTTTTCGATACCATACAGGAACGCATCGACACAAAAAACAATTTCACCGGCACACAATTAATTGCGCACCGTTTCATTCGTATGGTAAAGACCGAAGCATCGGCACACCACAACGTGGACTATTACGCAACCATGCTTAGCATATCCCAACGATATCTGAACCGCATAGTATGGCGACACACGCGCGGCCGCACCCCCAAACAAATAATCGACGCTCAACTTATTGCAGAAATAAAAGAACTGCTTATGGACTCCGCTCTCACAGTTACCCAAATTGCCGAACGGCTGAATTTTCCCGACCGCTCATACTTGAGCCGTTTCTTCCGCCGCCATGCAGGTATATCTCCACTTCAATACCGCAGCAGCCGTTCACTCCACTGGAAATACTGAAAAAACGAAGGGGCATATCTTTAATGACACGCCCCATCCATTTAATATCATTTCCTCATTTATTCCCACTCGATGGTTGCCGGTGGTTTTGAACTTATGTCATAACATACGCGATTTACGCCTTTCACCTTGTTGATGATATCATTACTTACCTTGGCAAGGAATTCATAAGGCAAGTGTGCCCAGTCGGCAGTCATGGCATCGGTGCTTGTAACCGCCCGCAAAGCCACGGCTCGCTCATAAGTGCGTTCGTCGCCCATCACACCCACACTTTGCACAGGCAGCAATATGACGCCTGCCTGCCACACCTTGTCATAAAGTTCCCAATCACGCAACCCTTGAATGAATATATCATCGGCATCTTGCAATATACGCACTTTTTCACGCGTGATGTCGCCAAGTATGCGCACGGCAAGGCCGGGGCCCGGGAACGGATGACGCTTGATAAGATGCTCGGGCATACCGAGTTCACGACCCACACGGCGCACTTCATCCTTAAATAGCAAACGCAACGGCTCACACAATCGCAGGTTCATTTTTTCGGGAAGACCACCCACATTGTGGTGGCTCTTGATTACCGTGCCTGTTATCGAAAGCGATTCGATACAATCGGGATAAATGGTACCCTGTGCCAACCATTTCACATCTTCAATTTTACGTGCCTCCTCATCGAAAACATCAATGAACCCTTTACCTATGATTTTGCGCTTACGCTCAGGATCAGTAACGCCGGCAAGCTCTCCAAAGAACTTCTCGCTCGCATCGACACCTATTACATTAAGCCCCAAGCATTCATAGTCGTGCAAAACATTCTTGAACTCATTTTTGCGCAACATTCCATGATCGACGAAAATACAGGTGAGATTACGACCGATTGCCTTGTTAAGCAATACGGCAGCAACCGACGAATCTACGCCACCGCTCAACCCGAGCACTACCTTATCGTCGCCAAGCTGCTCTTTCAATTGAGCAACCGTAGTCTCGATGAACGATGAAGCATTCCAGTCTTGCTTGCCGCCACAAATGCCGACGACAAAATTTTTCAGTATTTGAGTTCCATCCACGGTATGGTAAACTTCAGGATGGAATTGCACGCCCCACAATTTTTCTCCTTCGGCCTGGTAAGCGGCAACAGCCACTTTATTGGTCGATGCTATGATCTTAAACCCTTCGGGCAACGCAGTGATAGTATCGCCGTGGCTCATCCACACTTGTGAATTATGGCTCACGCCCTTCAATAACGGGTTTTCTTCGTCAAATTTCGCCAAATTTGCACGCCCATACTCCCGTGTGGCAGCCGGCTCCACTTTGCCCCCATTGGCGTATGCCATGAATTGTGCACCATAGCATATTCCAAGTATGGGATATTTGCCCCTTATTTCCGACAAGTCGATTTTAAAAGCCTTCTCGTCGTAAACCGAGAACGGACTTCCAGAAAGTATCACACCGATGACCGACTCGTCACCATGCGGGAACTTGTTGTAGGGCACAATTTCGCAATACATATTCAGCTCGCGCACACGACGGCCTATGAGTTGCGTAGTTTGTGACCCGAAGTCAAGAATTATGATTTTCTCCTGCATATCTATATGTTATGTAACTATTTTGCAAATATAATGCAAAGTTAATGCACCGGTGCCGCAGCACAAAACAATTTACCGAAAAAAACGGCAAATTAAAAAGTTGCTATTTCTTTGACAGCGTTACAATGGGGATTATCATTTCTTCCATCGATATTCCCCCATGCTGGAATGTGTCGTTGTAATATTGCACATAATGGTTGTAATTGTTGGGATATGCAAAGAAATCGCGGTTGGCGGCAAAAATATAAGTGGTTGAAATGTTTGGTGACGGCAATCCGAAATCCACCGGACGCTTTATTTCATACACTTGTTTCGGGTTGTAACTTAGGTTCTTGCCCAATTTGTAACGAAGGTTGGTATTAGTGGCTCGGTCTCCTATCACCTTAATCGCATTATTCACCCTCACAGTACCGTGGTCGGTAGTCAACACCACGCGCACGCCCAATCCGGCAATCTGTTTAAGCAAATCGGTTATGGCCGAGTGCTTGAACCACGACTCGGTGAGTGAACGGTACGCAGCATCGGAATAAGCAAGTTCGCGTATCATTTTCGATTCGGTGCGTGCATGTGAAAGCATATCCACGAAATTTATCACCACCACATTAAGGTCGTTACCCGAAATGTTTGCAAAATTTTGAAGTACTTTTTCACCTCCTGCCGAGTCATTTATCTTGTTATATGAAAAACTGTAACGTTTGCGATATCTCTCAAGAATCGTCCGTATCAACGGCGACTCATTCAAGTTCTTTCCATCTTCCTCATCTTCATCCACCCATAAATCGGGAAACATTTTGGAAATATGCACAGGCATCAATCCCGAAAATATGGCATTGCGGGCATACTGTGTGGCAGTTGGCAATATACTGCAATATAATTCGTCCTCGTCGATAGTGAAATATTCGTTTATTATGGGTTTCACCATGCGCCATTGGTCAAGACGGAAATTATCGATTACTATAAAAAACACTTTTTCTCCTGCATCGAGCAACGGGAACACTTTGCTTTTCATCACTTCGTGGCTCATAAGCGGATGCTCATCGGTTGTCACCCATTTCTCGTAATTTTTCCTGACAAATTTCGAGAATGCCGAGTTTGCCTCTATTTTCTGTAACAACAACAGTTCATCCATGTTAGTGTCGGCTCCCGCAAGTGTGAGTTCCCAATGCACAAGAGTCTTATACACCTCGCACCAGTCGGTAAACGATGCTGCGTTATTTATACTTAAACTTATGTTCCTGAATTCCTGTTGATAATCGAGCGTTGCCTTTTGCGCCACCAATTTGCCGGAATGCAAATTTTTCTTTATCGACAGCAAAATTTGATTGGGATTTACCGGCTTGATAAGGTAATCGGCAATCTTGTTACCGATTGCCTGGTTCATAATGTTCTCTTCCTCGCTTTTGGTAATCATTATCACAGGTACCTCGGGCCGAGTCAGCTTAATTTGCGACAATGTTTCAAGCCCGCTCAATCCGGGCATATTCTCATCAAGAATAATAAGGTCGAAACTTCGCTCCAACACAGCGTCAAGTGCATCACGCCCATTCGATACTGTAACCACCTCATAACCTTTTTGTTTCAAGAACAATATGTGGGGCTTCAAAAGATCAATCTCATCATCGGCCCATAATATCAATCCGTTGTCCATTTTCCTGCGTCTTTATTGCGATAAATCTGTCTCCGCACCGATTTCATTCGTTATTTCACCGCCACCGTTTTCTTCATCGGCTTCACCCAATCCCATCATGGCATCACCGCGTTCCTGATTTAACTGTTCCACATACATGAAATATTCCTCAAGTGAACGGCCCTCATTTACAAGCAGGTTGAAATTATCCACACTTATCATAACGTGCCGCACGCTTTGTGGCAGATGCAACTTGTCGTCGGTTTCAAGCAGAGACTTATATTCTACTAATTCATCAAAGTTATTAAAACCTTTTATTATAAGCAAGCCCAAGTTGCCGAAAGACATCTGTTCAAGGTCGAAATCTTTTATCTCGAACGTGGAAAAATTATGCCTTGCAATATCAAACAACAGTTGGTTCTCCGAAACAGAATCGCGCGAGAAGGCAAATACATAATAATGCGGAGCCTGAGGTTCCCATTTAAACGGTGTTACTTGGCGAGAAGTGTCATTGGGATCGATAGTGTCATTAGTCAGACGGGTAGCCCAAAACATTCCCCTTAAATTGCTGCCGCCACCTTCAAGTTTACGTCCCTTGGCCAACTGGCGCATTATTTCCGATGCCGTGGGGGTTATATCGGTTTCGGGATAACGCTCAAGCATTTCACGCAAAGTTGATTTGAACTTGTCATAATCTTTTTCGGTAAGATAAGAAAGAGCATCGATAAACATGAATTTGGGCATAATCTTCGACAACGGATAACGGCGCATCATTTCGCCATAAGCATCATGTACTTCACCATTACGGTTATCAAGGTAAGCATCATATGCGTCGGCATACATTTGCTCTTGATCGCGCTCCATGTTGCGCAAATTATCAAGATAATTTGGATCTTGCATCGCCTGCCCATAACCCGAATCGGCAAATTCTGTTATGATAAGTTGGCGATAACGCTCAGCCATTGCCATATTGCCCATACGCACATACATCAAGTATAGATTGTAATACGTGTCAAGCCGGTAAATATTGTCGGGATAACGTGTAAGCAATGTATTGAACTGCGCTATCGAACCGGCAAAATCTTCAAGGCGGTCTTTCAAAATCACGCCCATATTGAACAATCCTTCTTGAATAATATCGTTACACGTTTGCCGTTCTTCATCGGTCTTTGGTATCTGCGCCAAATAATATTCCACATAGTGCGGATCTTCAATACGCTTTAACGAATCGGCTTCGGCTGCCGAAATCGAATCGGTCGCGATGCTGTCTCCTATCAAGTTGCCATCTTCGTCGATATTGTCATAATCCACTTCTTCAAATTCCGACATCGAAAAAGTTGCCTTGTTTCGCCTGCGCCAGTCATCTTCAAGTTTACGGCTACCCCATGCCTTTTGGAATGCCGTCTTACCTGCATTCTTGGTAGTAGTGTTATAGAAATACCACGAGTCATCGGTGTTAAGTGTAAATGTCGATGGAGCATTGGCGTTATTACCAAGCATCGATCCCTGGGCAGCTTGTTGTGCAAGATATTCCTCACGGCGTGCTGCCTCGGCTTCTTCTTCCTCCCGCTTTTTCAATTCGGCCACCAGTTTTTCGGCCACAGCCTTTTGCTCATCGGGTGTCATGGCCGACAATCGCAACAACGAGTCCTGCAACTCCACATTTTGGGCATACACCGCCAACTCATCAAGCACGTCCGACCGTTTTTTTAGACTGTCGTATCCGGCATAATCTTCACCAATGAGCGGTACAGCTTCAGCATAGCATGGCTGTGCAAGGTCATATCGCCCTTGCTTGAAATATATCGCACCAAGTGTCAGTTGGCTTATTGCTTTTTCGATACCGTTGCGCGTACTTTTCTCGGCCGCAAGCACATAATTCTCTATGGCATGAATAGTATCCTGCCTCGACAAGTACAAGTTTCCTATCGCATAATAAATTTGATCAAGATAATCCTTGTTGCGGTCATATTTAACCATCGAGCGCAGCGACTTCACTTCTTTCTCGATATCGCTGCCGGTATAAACCTCGCTTTGCTTAATGCGAGCATTGAATTTAGTGCGGTAAGTCGCGCTATTCGAACCACTTACTTTCTTGAATGCAAGGTAGGCATCGGTATGTCGGTTCGACTTGGCACACAACTGTCCATACAGGAACCGCAGCCTTACCTTTTGAGCACCACCTGCATGGTCAATTGCTTTAGCAAGGTATGGCAAAGCCTTTTCGGCACTGTCAACCTTTATTTGGTAATTGGCCATCGACAAGTTATACAAGTCACGTAACTTTCCACTTGTCAAGTCTTTTTCTTTTATACGCGAAATTATATTCTCGGCATCGGCTGTCCATTCAAGGGCATTATAACACTGGGCTTCCCACAATCGGGCCTCAGTAACCACCTCGGGCAACCATTTAAAGTGACCCGATGTGTAATGGAATGTGGCTGCTGCCGTCATGAAATCTCCATTCATATATTGTGCACGCCCCATCATAAGCCACGCATTATGCAGAAACGGGTTATATTCCTCGCGTTTCATCCATTCCTTGTACTTCGGGTCGCGACCCTTACCGCTCTTTTTCTTCGGTTTCTTTTTTATCGAATGCAGGCGTATTGCTTTTTGCATCTTCTCGACAGTGCGATTAAAGTCGGCCGACGGTTGCGGACTTGTAGGATACTGATAAGCCTCGGCCGGATGGATATACACCTGCTTGGTATAATCGTCCTCATATTCTGTCTCCATCTCCTTCAACTGCTCTTTATAATGTTCCGAGCCATTGAAATACACATTATAACGAGTAGTAAACGATTGCCAAAAGCGCGACATGGCGGTGTTCTTCTTGGTGCTGCAAGCAGTTCCAAGTAGCATCATCGCCGCTAATAATATGGCCGGTATATAACGTAAAAACCTTTCCAAACTGTCAAGACCTTATCAAAATATAAACGCAACACGAGCCATATTATTTTACAACAGCTGCCATCTTCCTTTAATTATATCTACATTTTTTTGATTACCTCTTACCATTTCAATGAATGTGAGTAATTTTGTAGCATAAATTAATTTGATGATATGGATATACTTGTGATTATATTGTCGGTTCTGCTTGTTGTGGCTGTTATGGTTGCTGTTTTGACCGTGTCGAAGTTGTCCGACGGGAAACGGCAAATTTCAACTTTGCAGGAAGAGAACTGCCGACTTAACGAAACCATTACGGTATTACAAAAAAACATTGCCGACAGAGACGCTCTTGTAGCTGCCGGACAGGCCTCGATAGCCGTACTCGAAAGCCGTGTTGCCGAAGCAGGCAAACAACTTGAAAAAAGCACCGAACAAGTACAGGCACTGAACGAACGTATTATTGCATTAACCAATGAAAACTCAAAGTTCAGCGAACGCATTTCTGTGATGAACAATGAAAAAGAACGGTTACAGAACGAAGCACGATTACAATTCAGCGAACTTGCCACCAAAATATTTGATGACAAGACACGCAAAAGCGACGACCGCCTTAACGAAATACTTAATCCTTTAAAAGAAAAAATAGAATTACTGAAAAAAGAGATTAATGACCGGTCCATCAAGGATTCGGAAAACCACGCCTCGCTAAAGGAACAAATAGGCTTGTTGCGCGACCTCAACACTCAAATAGGCAAAGATGCAACATATCTTGCCAATGCTCTGAAAGGGAACAACAGCGTACAAGGGAACTGGGGTGAGCAAATGCTCGAAAACATACTGTCGGCTTCCGGACTCATAAAGGGTGAACAATTTGAAGTGCAGGTTACCAAAGACGAAGCAGGCAACACTCTCACCAATGAAGCAGGCAACCGACTGCGCCCCGACGTGATAGTACACTTGCCCGATGACAAAGATATAATTATCGATTCAAAAGTTTCGTTCCGCGCATATATCGACTATGTAAACGCCACCGATGAAAAAATTCAACAGGAAAAATTGCGAGAACACGCCGCATCGGTAAAAAAACACGTGGACGAACTTGCCACAAAAAGCTATCAGGACTATGTGCGCAAAGCCGGTGATTTTGTAATGATGTTTATTCCTAACGAAGGTGCCTACCTGGCAGCCATGCACGCCGACGCACATTTGTGGGAATATGCCTATGCCAAGCGTGTGGTAATAATCAGCCCGACGCACCTTATTTCGGTGCTTAAACTCGTATCGCAATTATGGGGGCACGACAAACAGACAAAAAATGCACTGAAGATTGCCGAAGAGGCAGGAAAACTTTATGACCGTTTCGTGGATTTTGTCGATTATATGCACAATATCGACAAAGGCATAACTACGGCACGGCAAGCATATGACAAGGCTATAGCAAAATTACAAGATGGCCGAGGCAACATTTTACGCCAAGTGGAAACCCTACAGGAACTTGGCGCAAAAGCAAAAAAGAAATTGCAATTACCCGAATAATAACATTTTAATTGTTTGCCAATTTGTAATCTTGCGGTGTCATGCCCGTAATTTTTTCAAATAGCAGACTGAACCGACTCACCGAAGAATTATTATTTCTTAACCCTGCCGGCCTGCATAAAGTTTCGGCGATAATAATCCTCGTCCAAACTGCTTATTATTACACCGCGGCTTGCCGATGTATGAACGAATTTGCCGTTTTTCAGATATATGCCCACGTGATTTATACGTTTCTTTTTGCCGGTCTTAAAAAACACAAGATCACCCTCACGCAATTTGCTTTTCTTGATTTTGTCGCAATTCTTCTTATAAATAAGCTCGGAATTGCGCTGCAACTTTATCCCATACACATCTTTATACACATTTACCACCAATCCCGAACAGTCAACCCCTCTGCGGGTACTACCCCCATATCGGTATGGAACTCCTATCCAACTTTCAATCTCATCATATAGCTTGAGGTTATCGTCACCCGACAATTTTATACCAAAATATTGTTTCTTGTAATTATCGGCAACAATATCTCTATGAGAACTGCACGACGCTAACGCAAGCAGACTTACCAACGCCAAAACAAATATACTACTATGTGGCCTATTACAATTCATAACTATAGCATTTATCATGTAAATATAGCCATTTTCAACGGGCGGAACATTTCAATCGACAAAAAATTTAGGGCGGAACATTCCATCTCGGTGTTCCGCCCCGTCTCCAATCACTTTATAATTATGAAACAGCTATTATTCTTTTTCGTCGGTCTTTTGTTCTTCGCTTGTGTCAGTGTCATCGGCTTTCTCTTCACCGTCTTTGGACTCTTCACTCTTGAATGAAGTAAAACCGGCCTCGACAAGCAAGTTATACCATGCAATGACCTTCTTGATGTCGGTGTCATACACACGGTCGGTGTCGTAATTAGGCAATACACTTGCAAAGAACTCATGCAAGGCAGTCGCATTCTTGGTAAGTTCCTTTTTGTCGAGAATTTTGCCGTCGTTATTTTTGTATATGGTTTCCATCACATCGGCAAGCGGAACTTCTTCATCGGTAGTATAAATAGCGATGTCGCCAAGCGATATTATTTTATTGTAGGAATATGCTGGCATACGCTTCTTGTCGGCAAGACCTTCCACAATGATGATATTTTTCCCGTATGAAATCAACTTATACAACCCGGGCTTTCCCGAGATCGACAATATTTTCTTTAACATAATTGTGTTATCGTTTATTGTTATAATAAAAACGTTGCAAAAATACTATTCATTTTCCAACTCTGCAAAATGCCATGCCACTTTTTACCCATCACAGCCTACAAGCCGACAAAATAAATAGAAAAAAAATAATTGCTTGCAATGTAATAAAGCATGAGGCTTATACGTTTTATTAATGTTAAATTAAAAAACGTATGCCTATGGGTAAAAGCTCTACTCTATTAAAATCAAGCCATAAGAACCAAGTCGAAGACAGTGGAACACGGGTAAAAACTTCAACCATCAATTTCTTAAAGCAATTTGCTCGCGCTTGTTCTTATGACAAGCGTTTAGGTTACAACTTAGGTTGCTTTGTTGTCAACTAAATTTTCATTCAGGTAAAAACGGGTGGCATATGATGCTGCCCGTTTATTTTTCGACACCGTCAACCAACCGCACCAATTGCGGCAATACTGCCTCTATGCCGTCATTCACTATTACCGATGCCCCGTTACAGGCCTCTTCACTTGCTTGGGCCTTTATGCGAGCCTCCACAGCTTCACGAGTCAGGCTGTTCCGTGCCATGACACGGCTTATACGCACCTCTTCGGGAGCATTTACATTCCATTCATAGTCGATAAGATCACGTAAATTACTGTTGCGCAAAATTGCCGTTTCCACAAATGCACATCCACAGCCTGCTGCGCTGCAAGCACCCATCCATTGCAATAAATCGGCCCTGACAGCAGGATGCACTATTTCGTTAAGCCGCATCAATGCCTCATCGTCTCCAAAAACGCATTTTGCAACATAGCCGCGGTCAATCACTCCGTCGGTAGAAACAGCCATGCGGCCGAATTCACGCACGAGGCTATCCTTTATCTCCTGCGACCCGTCCATCAAAGCTCGTGCACGGCTGTCACAGTCATACACCCTGTAACCCATAATTCGCAATATGGCCGATACCACACTTTTGCCACTGCCTATACCGCCGGTCAACGCAATTGTTTTCATCGTCTGTCCCTTTTACTTTTCAACTATATATTCCACACTATCGGAGGTTAACGATATGCTACGGCATTCGGCCGGTACTTCCACAATTTTCACAGCCACCTTGCTGGCGGCATCGTCGCTCGAAAGTCTTAGTATATCGTTATAATTAACCACAGCTTTTATATCCATTGCTTTACCATATATGCTCTGTGGAACCAGGAACGAAGCCTCGACCGTGGAAGGAAACGTGATTACATTAACCCCGATGGGCAAATTCACCACATCGATACTTATATTTTGCTTTTTTGCAATCAACGGCTCTATCGGCACTCTCACGGTAATCTCGTCGGGCACAATCTTGGCTCCTGCAATCGAAACAAATCCTACAGTCCTCGTCAATGTATCGGTAAGCCCGCTTTCCGATATACGTCGGGTTTGCACCGATGTGACACTGCCAAGTGTGTTACGGTCGGAATACACAGTCACCGAGTCGTCACTAAGCATTGTGGCACCGTTTATCACATAACGGAAACCCGGCGACACCTTGATGTCGGTAATGACAGGAACACGCTTTCCCGGCATATTGGTATATTTCACGCTTAACGAATCGGGAGAAACAGCAACCACGGCTGTAGTGTTGCTGAAAAGCTTGCGCACTCGCGCAAGCATCTCTATCGACGATATTTTAAGGTTGCCGCTGCCATCGGCGCACTCAAGAAAATCTACCGCCATCGTTGGTTCGTTGCCAAAATCATACCGCAACAGCGATGACCCCTTGTCACGCACACTCACTTTCACCACATCGGGCAACCCCGAAATAATGGTAGTACTGTCGGGGACGGCAGTCAGCTTCAAGGGCAATGACAAGTCTTTCTGCGTCTCATTGTTAAGTGTCAGAAACAACCAAAAAAGGAACGATATGACAAGGCAGGTAAAATATAAAATAATCGAATTGGTGCGTCGAGAGTGCCTCCATGCCGTCCACGTCGCTCTCATACGTCCGATAAATGCTTTCAGCGACATAAATTATATATTAAGTGAAAAAGCCATTCCACACTCACCGGTTGAATGGCTCATTAATCATATTTACATGAGTGCGACACATCATATTATTATGCATGCACCCGAGTAGGATACGTTTATTACTTGTTTTCGGCCGAAGCTGCACTTGCATTATTGGCATCTTCTGCCGAGGGATATACCGAGTTCTTGTCGATGCGGATTTTTACGTTGTCGGAAATCTCAAGCAGGAACGAAGTTTCCTTGATATCCTTGATTTTTCCGTAAATACCTCCGGCAGTGATAACCTTGTCACCAACCGACAAGCCTTCACGGAACTTCTTGATTTCTTTTTGTTTCTTTGACTGCGGACGAATCATGAAAAAGTAGAAAATAGCAATCAAGGCTATAATCATAATGAAACTTTCCCAACCAGTACCAGTTCCGGCAGCACTTTGACTTTGCTGCAATAAAATGAAATTTAATACCATTTTGTGTATCAGTTATAACAGTTAATATTCAATGTGTGCAAAAATAGCAATTTATCTCATTCCTTTACAATGATACGCTCGTCTTTTAAGTAATTTATAATAGAATTTAATATTCCATTCACAAATTGACCGCTGCGTGGAGTGCTGTAATATTTTGCTATTTCAATATATTCGTTAAGCGTCACTCGCGTGGGTATTGCCGGATAGTTCAGAACCTCGGTTATTGCCACATCCATTACCACACGGTCCATGAAAGCCACACGGTCGGCATCCCAGTTCTCAGTAACTATAAACCTGTTAATCAAGTTATCGCAACGATCTCTGCCAAGCACGGCCTGAGTAAACAATTGTTCGCCAAACATACTGTCTTCTTCGTCCTTATACATAGGCATAAAAGCTTTCTCGCTATTGGTCTCGAATCGCTTAACGGTCTTGAGTACAAATGTACCTATGGTTTCAAGGTCATCGTTCCAATAAACCGATTTCGATTCAAGTTGATCGACAAAATCATCATCTACAAGCACTACTTTCTTCAACAAATCGCGCCACAACTCACAGTCGGCAACAAAATCATTGCCCGGATTTGACATATAATTAATATATGTTTCCGACTTCACAATCTTGTCGAGAAGTAATTTCAAGAAAATATCATCGTCATGCCATGTCAACCTGTTTTCCTTTTGATATTCGGTATAGGCTGTGCTGTTACGCAGCCGCTTGATAAACAAGTTATTGACAAACTTCATATTGGGGTGCAAATCCTCTTCGCTCGGCAGATATTTATTTTTCGCAGCATCAAGGCGACGATCTTGCATATCGGTCAATTCCACCATCAGTACAAAAATATAGTTGTAAAGACGGTAAGCCATTTCAAGGCTCTTTTTCAACTCTTTTTTTGCATCGACAAATGATTTTTCCTCCTGCGTCAGGAAGTAGGAATAAAGCATTTGCACAACCTTAATTCTAATCAATATGCGGTTTATCATAAAAACTTAGTGTATTACGTTTCTCAAAATCGGGTGCAAAATTACCAAAAAATGCGCAATAATGAAAGAACTATCATTCACCCGGCACACTTAAATTGCGTTGGCGCACTACTTCATACACCATTATGCCGGCTGCCACCGATACGTTAAGTGAATTAATGTGCCCATATTCCGGAATTGCCACAAGCCCGTCGCACAGGCGTAATATCTCGTCGGATATACCTTTTTCTTCCGAACCAAGGACTATGGCCACAGGCGACGTATAATCGGGAACAAGATAACTCTGCGAAGCTTTTTCCGAAGCTCCATACACTTTGTAACCACTGTCCTTCAAGAATTTCACTGCCCACGTAAGACTATGTTCCCGACACACCGGCAAGTAATGCAATGCCCCGGCCGAAGTCTTTACGGCATCGGCCCCCACACTCACACTGCCACGTTCGGGAATGACTATTGCATCAACCCCGGCACAATCGCACGTGCGCGCTATCGCCCCGAAGTTGCGCACATCGGTGATACCATCAAGCAAAACCACAAAAGGCACACGGCCATCCTCATAAAGCTGGGGAACAAGATGTTCCAGCTTGTAGTATGTCACCGCCGACAAAAATGCCAACACGCCTTGGTGATTTTTACGTGTTATACGGTTGATTTTCTCCACAGGCACTTTTTGCACCACTACCCTGTTGTCTCGTGCCACTTTCAGCAATTCATCGGCAAGATCGCTTGCAAGGTCTTTTTTCACCAAGATTTTGTCGATTTCCTTGCCGGCTTCGATTGCTTCAATGACAGCCCGTATTCCGAATATATATTTGTTTTCTTCCATTTATTTTATATTTAAAAGTATTTTGGCATTGTCTATAGCTGCTTCACTCACACTGTCGCCGCTAAGCATTGCGGCAATCTCCATCACTCGTTCACCTTCATCAAGTTGCCGCACCGAAGTGTGTGTCGAGTCGGCAGTGTCCTGCTTGTACACTTTGAAGTGGTTATCCCCTTTCGCTGCCACTTGTGGCAAGTGGGTTATGGTTATCACTTGTATGTTACGGCTTATTTCTTTCATCAAGTCTCCCATCCGGTTGGCAATGTCACCCGATACACCGGTGTCAACCTCATCAAAAATAATCGTCGGCAACTTCATGCTTTTGGCAATAATCGATTTTATGCACAGCATGAGCCGGGAGATTTCGCCTCCCGATGCAGTGGTTTCAACCGGCATAAGCGGCTGCTGCTTGTTAAACGAAAAAAGGAACTTCACTGCATCAATGCCGCTTGCCGAGAACGGGATTTCTTCAAATTCGATTTTGAATTGCAAGTTTTTCATGCCGAGCGGCACGGCTGATTCTTTCAATTTTTCCTCAAAAAACGCCGCAGTTTCATGTCTGCGCTTCGACAATTCGGCAGCAATACACGCCACCACACGCTCCTGCGCCGACAATTCCTTGTTCAGTCGGGCGATTTCTTCATCGAAATTGTCGATTTCGGCCAATTGCGCCTCATAATCTTTTTGCAACGATATCAGTTCATCAACCGACTGAACCTTATGCTTATTCTCAAGCGAATAAATATTACCCAGGCGCTCGCTCACCCGGGCAAGTTCAGCAGGGTCGTCCACAAGGTTGTTTTGCAACGCAGATATTGTGCGAGCCATATCTTTGAGATCTATTATCACTGCATCAAGCCGCTCGCCCATATCTCCGGTTTCGTCACAAATCCGGGCAAGATGTGACAGGTTCCCGGCAACCGAAGCAAGTCCGCCAAGCACCGAAACTGCATTTTCATCATCGCCATCAAGCAATTGCTCGCATTGCCACAAACTGCTTTTTATTTCATTGACGTTACTCAACCGACGTTCCGCGGCTTCAAGTTCTACATCTTCACCCGGTTGCAAATTCAATTCCTTGATTTGCGACAACTGAAAGCGCAAATAATCTTCTTCTGTCTTACGGCGGGAATTACTCTCGGTCAAATTCTTTATATCGGCTTCTATGCGGCGGTATTTATCATATTCCTTGGCATAGTCTGCAAGCAACCCCTTATCGGGATGCAAATTATCGAGTATGCTCAACTGGTAACGGTGACTTGAAAGCAGCATATTGCTGTGCTGGGAATGTATGTCTATAAGCTGCACCGTCAAAGCCCTCATCACAGGCAGTGTCACTGGCGTATCATTGACAAACGCCCTGGTGCGCCCGTTAGGCGAAATTTCACGCCTCAAAATACAATCTCCGCCGTCATAATATTCAATATCGTTATCGGCAAAAAACTGTTGTAAGCCATATTCATCAATGTCGAATACCACTTCTATTACCGATTTCTTGTCAACAGTCCTTATTGCCCTTGATTCAACTTTTTCGCCCAATATAAGCGACAGCGCACCCATCATTATCGATTTCCCCGCTCCGGTTTCTCCGGTTATAATCGTCAAGCCTTGCTCAAACTCGATTTCAAGCTGGTCGATAAGTGCATAATTCGATATTTTCAACTGCTTTAGCATAGCTTCGGCATATTATTTCTCGGTTTTCTTTATCTTGTCGAGCCGCGTACCTTCGGTAGGATAAAGCGGGTACAGCAGTTCATAAACTTTCGTCTTTTCGGTGGTTCCGGCCTCAGAATATATGTTCACCAGTTCATCGAGCTTTGCATCCCTGAAAATTGACAAGCACACGCTCATGGGAGCTGCATCATACACCTTCTTCAGCTCTTCGATGCAAGCCGTGACAGAGGCACGCCCCTTATCCACGCTCACTGCCATTTGATCAAGTCCCAGACGGTGGTAATTATAAAGTATGGTACGTATCCCGTGGGTGGCATTATCGGTGTATGCGCTAAGCACCGCACTTCGGTTTTTGTTATCTTCAAATGCTTTCCAACCGGTTTCTCCCGAACTTTGGGCAAGTCGAACCACGTTTGCCGCCAACTCATAATACGGTGTGCCGCCATCAGGAGAGAAAGTATCAAAATCCATTGCTATAATCATGAAACAATAAAAATTGATAATCGCCGTCAGGTTACTTTCCATCGACATTTCGGAATATACCAACGGCTCATTCTCGACATAAGAAAACTCTACATTTGAGTCTTTGAAATTAAGCACAGTGGTTGTATAAGAACTGTTATACACGGGCCGCATCGACTGCACTTGCAGGTCACCGGTCATCTTGTCGCCATCATAACTTTTTATGGTAAAATACATTCGGCATTCTATCCGTTCGTTTGCCATGAACTGGGCATTAGTCCATTTGTTGGTGTTTACATATTCGGCTATTGCCTGTTCAAGTGTTTCAAACACTTCTTTCGAAGAATTTTCTATTTGATCGGCATTTACTTCCACTGTACAGTTCAATTCCTGTGCATTTGCTGCAAATGCTGCAACAATGCACAATATTGCTGCACAATACAGTTTCCTTATGCAAACGGTAACATGGCTCATGGCATCTTCTCCATCATTACGTCGATAATGTCACGGGCTACAAGCCGCTTGTCTTTCAAGCCATATTCCCGGCTGCTGCCGGAACGGTTGATTATAGTCACACGGTTGGTATCGGTCATAAAACCCGCCCCGGGTTCATTTGGCGAATTAAGCACAATGAAATCAAGGTTCTTCCTGTTCAACTTCTCTATTGCATTGGCCATGCCGTTATCGGTTTCAAGAGCGAAACCCACAAGAATCTGCCCGTCACGTTTCATTGCTCCGAGCGCGGCTGCAATATCGGGATTTTTTTTCAATCTTATCACAGGCACTTCGTCATGCTCGCGCTTGATTTTATGCGTTGACGGAGTTTCAACTGCATAATCGGCTACCGCCGCACACATTATTGCCGCATCGCAAGATGGAAAGACATTCATTGCGGCATCGTGCATTTCTTGCGCCGACTCAACACTTATAACATTAATATCAGTATGTTTTGCCCTAATTGAAACAGGACCGCTTATCAGTGTCACTTTGGCACCGCGGGCGGCACACTCCTCGGCTATGGCATACCCCATTTTACCCGAAGAATAATTTCCGATAAAACGCACCGGATCTATTTTCTCATGCGTGGGACCGGCAGTGACCATTACGTGTCGGCCTGCGAGGTCTTGTCCTTTGGCAAAAAATTCCTCAACCACTTTCAATATGTTTTCAGGCTCTTCCATGCGGCCTTTGCCCACAAGGTGGCTCGCAAGCTCACCCGATGCCGGCTCAATTATGTGGTTTCCATATTCCCGCAACAATTGCAAATTACGCTGCGTGCTGGGATGGGCAAACATATCAAGATCCATTGCCGGGGCAACGAATACCGGTGCCTTGGCCGACAAGTAAGTCGTCACAAGCATATTGTCGGCAATTCCATTGGCCATTTTCCCTATCGTTGACGCTGTAGCCGGGGCTATAACCATTGCGTCGGCCCACAATCCGAGATCCACATGGCTGTTCCAACTGCCCGTGTTGGCTGTGAAGAATTCACTTATCACAGGCTTGCCGCTAAGCGACGACAATGTTACAGGAGTGATAAACTCCTTTCCTGCCGGAGTTATAACCACCTGTACCTCGGCACCGGCCTTGATGAACAACCTGAGCAAATATACCGACTTATAAGCAGCTATGCCGCCACATATGCCCAATATGATATGTTTCCCTTTAAGCATATTCCAATTCACGCTTTAGTACGTAATTTTATCGCAGTTATCACATTCTTGGTGTTTTGAGGGAAATCGCCCTGCATCATCCACCCGTAATAACCGGTGTCTTTCTTGAACACCTCTTCAACAGGCATACCTTTATACTTGCCGAAGTTAAACACTTCCACATCCTTGTCGTTGTAAACTATGCGGCCTGCAAAATCCACATTGCGCGTTTGGGAAGAGAATTTCGACAAGAAATCCACATCGTTCTCAAGCGATGGATACATATCGAGTTGTGCTTTAAGCACCTCATATGTTGCACGAGTATCGGCACAAGCCGAGTGTGCATCGTCAAGTTCCTTATGGCAATAAAAGCGATATGCTGCCGACAACGTGCGCTGTTCCATTTTATGGAAAATCGTCTGCACATCGATAAACTTGCGTTTCGACAAGTTGATGCTCACGCCTGCATTCAAAAATTCCTCCACAAGCATGGGAATATCGAAACGATTGCTGTTAAACCCAGCTATGTCACACCCTTCAAACACCTGTTCAAGCGACCGCGCCACCTGCTTGAATGTGGGGCAATCCTTTACATCGTCATCAGTTATGTGGTGTACGGCTGTCGATTCCTGCGGAATAGGAAAACCCGGATTTATCCTAACGGTTTTACTTTCTTCCATTCCGTTAGGATAAATCTTAATATAGGAAATCTCTATGATTTTATCTTTTGTGACATTGAGACCCGTAGTCTCTACGTCAAAGAATATCAGCGGATTTTTAAGTTTCAGTTCCATGAAAGAATAGGTGTATATTACAGCATCATGGGCATTAACAACATAAGCAAGTCTTCGCCTTCGGGTTGAGAATCGGGTATGAAAATGCCTGCACGTGTGGGGTCAAGCAATTTGATAACCACAATGTCGCTGTTGATATTCGACAATATTTCTATCAGCTTTTCATCGTTGAAACCTATCGCCATATCTTCGCCGACGTAATCGCAAGCAACCGTTTCCTCGGCTTTCTTCATGAAATCAAGATTTTCGGCAGTGAGCTTCAATTGATTTTCACGTATGTCGAATTTTATCATACCGCCCGCACTTGAGAACACCGACACACGTTTAACGGCATTCAATAGCGACACACGGTCGATTGAAATCACAAACGGGTTGTTTTGCGGTATCACCGAGTTGTAGTTTGGATACTTGCCATTGATGAAACGGCACGTAAGAGTGAAATTCTCGGTCTCGAAAGTCGCGCTCTTGGAATCGAAAGTTATCTTCACGTCACCATCGCTCTTGCCGATAATGCCATTTAATATCGATGCCGGTTTCGACGGCAGTATGAACGACGATGTAATTCCGGGCTTTAAACGTGTATTTTCAAAACGCACGAGCTTATGGGTATCAGAAGCCACAAACGTGATATTATCTTCCTTGATATCCCAATATATACCCATCATGATGCGGCGCATCTCCTCGGTTCCGACAGCAAACAGCGTGTAGTCGATGCTTTCTTGCAATTCTTTCACAGGCATAACTATCGACTCGGCCGTATCGCCATGTTCTTCCTTTTGCGGAAACTCGTTACCGTCGATACCCGAGAAATCGAAATGGCCGTTTTGATATTTCAATTCGATGGCATAATTTTTGTCAACTGAAAATTCAAGAGGCTGGTCGGGTATCTCTTTCAACAAGTCGAGCAAGCTTTTCACATTAACGGCAAACATACCTTCACCCTCGGCAAAATTCACTTCAACCGAGGTCGTAAGGATGGTTTCCTGGTCGCTGCCGGTAATTATAAGTTTGTCACCTTCAAGACTGAACAAAAAATTATCCAGTATCGAAATGGTATTCTTGGTGTTTACAACCTTGCTCACCACCGACAAATGCGACAGGAGCAATTTGCTGGAAATGCTGAAATTCATATATCTTACAATTTTTATTTTATTCCACTATAACCACCGTAAAAAGCACTGCGCAGTTACGGCATTTACAACTTACAAATATACACAGTTTTTCCCGATTTCACACATCATATCGCAATAAAAAATGTGCATGACAGGTGCTGAAGCACCAAGTATGCACATTAAAGGCTCTCCCGAAGTTTCAACCTTCCCGAAGAGCCTTTAAATATTTTATAATGAAAAAATGCTATTACTTGTTCAAGCGGTCGTTAACCCAGTTGAGCATTCTTTGTGCTTCCGAATTGGCAGGATCAAGCTCTACAGCCTTTTCAAGATACGGCTTTGCTTGCAAGCAAATCGGGTCGATGAGTTTGCCAAGTTCCTCATCGGTAAGGTTCAAATTTTCTTCGGCGTTCATCAGGTTCACGGCTTTGTTGTTGTAATAACGGCCTACATGATATTGAGCAATGGCAAGCGTTGGGTCTTTCTCGGTAGCTTCCTTGTAATACTTGAATGCTTGTTCTATATCTTCGGTCTTCGATTCAACCAAGATACCCTTGAACAACAAGAACACAGCCTCCTTGGGGCATTCCTGCATTGCTTTTGCAAGCAACTGGTCGCATTCGTCATATTTTTTTGCTTTCAAACAATCATCAACACCGAGGCCAACGAGATACTTAATCATGTCGGTAGTCTCCTTATAATCATAACCAAGTTTCAAAGCCTCATAAAAAGCATTGAGCGACTGCGCATTGTCTTTGGCTTGGAAATACATCACGCCCTCATAATAGCGGAATTGTGCTATTGTCGAATCGGGCAACTCGGGCTTCTTGTCACCAAGGAATTCTGCCGAAGGTAGCGAAGCATATATGCCCCATGCCTTTGCAGCCAAAGCATAATTTTGCGTTTCGTTGAACATTTGTCCGACGGTTACAAAATCATTATGGTGTCCGGCGATTTTGTCAACAATCTTCTTGGAATACTTGGTTTTAATTTTTTGCTTACCGGTTTTCTTGTCGATTTTCGGAGAGCCATCTTTATTCACTTCGGGAATCGAATCGAGCGGCAAAGCTTTCAGGAACAGGTCATAACCGTCAAGGAGCGCCGACCCGACTACCATCGTATCAATTGGTTGTTGCAGTATTGCCTGAGCCTGTGCATCATCATACTGGTTAAACAGTTCTTCAGCCTCTTTGTAAATAGGTTCTGCCGGATTATCTTCAGCAGCCATGTTGAACCCCACCAAAGAGGAACAAGCTAAAAATAAAGCAATTTTCTTCATCTTGTTTAAATTTTAGGATTATAATTAGATTTGTTTATTCTTCATTTTGCTCATCGTCGGTTCCTTCCTCTTCCAAACCTTCTTCCATGTCGATGCTGTCATCAACCGATTCATCTTCGACAAAAGGAATTGCCGACTGCGACACATTTGCATTCAGTTCACTCTCTTCACCCCCTGCCGAAGCAATTTCTTCATCTTTTTCAGAAATCACCTTGCATACCGATGCAATTTCATCGTTACGCTTTTCAAGGTTGATGAGCTTGACTCCTTGGGTGGCACGCCCCATCACACGCAAATCAGAAACGTGTACACGGATTGTTATGCCCGACTTATTTATGATAACCAAGTCGTTATTATCGTTCACACGTTTCAACGAAACCAGCAAACCGGTCTTGTCGGTAATGTTCATCGTCTTCACACCCTTGCCACCGCGGTTTGTGATGCGGTAGTCCTCGATCGACGAACGCTTGCCATAGCCTTGCTCCGAAACCACAAGAATGGTATCTTCGGTACCTTGCGGCATACATATCATTCCTATCACTTCGTCCTCATCATTGTCGAGCGTCATGCCCCTTACTCCGGCAGCCACACGCCCCATTGCTCTCACTTTCGATTCATGGAAGCGTATTGCCTTGCCATATTTATTGGCCATGATCACATCGCAATTCGAGTCGGTAAGGCGCACCTGTATCACTTGGTCGTCTTCACGAATGGCAATGGCATTCACACCATTTGCCCTCGGCCTGGCATATGCACTCAGGCATGTCTTCTTCACAAGGCCTTTCTTGGTGCAGAATATCAGGTTATGGGTGCTGTTATACTCCGGATCCGACAAATTCTTAACGGCTATGAATGCGTTTATCTTATCGTCGGCATCGATGTTGAGCATATTTTGCACGGCACGTCCTTTGGAATTACGTGCACCTTCGGGCAGTTCATACACTTTGAGCCAATAACAACGTCCTTTTTGCGTAAAGAACAGTATGTAACTGTGCATCGAGGCCGTGTAGATATATTCAATGAAATCAGAATCGCGAGTATCGCTGCCTTTAATTCCCACGCCTCCACGGTTCTGTGCACGGAAGTCCGACAACGGAGTGCGCTTGATATATCCAAGGTGCGAGATGGTGATAATCATGTAATCATCGGCATAAAAATCCTCGGCATTGAAATCTTCCGACGCATACACTATTTCGGTCTTGCGCTCATCGCCATACTTGTCTCGGATTTCTATCAGTTCGTCCTCAATCACCTTGCGTCGGGTTGCATCATTGTTCAATATGTCATTCAAGAATTCAATGGTGCGCAACAGCTCGTCACGTTCCTCATGCAACTTGTTTTGGTCAAGCTTTGTAAGGTCACCGAGCCGCATTTCCACAATAGCTTTGGCTTGTATATCGTCAAGTTCGAACCGTTCGCACAGTCGCTGGCGGGCTTCGGCGCGCGAATCGCTCGATCTGATTATTTTTACCACTTCATCGATATTGTCCGAGGCTATGATCAAACCTTCGACTATATGTAAGCGATCTTCATTCTTCTTCAACCTGAATTTGGTGCGGCGTATCACCACATCGTTACGATGGTCAAGGAAGTGCTGTATCAATTGTTTCAGATTAAGCGTTTTGGGGCGGCCATGCACAAGCGCAACATTGTTCACGCTGAACGACGACTGCAATTGCGTCATCTTAAACAACTTGTTCAGCACCACATTGGCGTTGGCATCACGCTTTATATCGATGACAATCCTCATTCCACGCATATCGCTAAGGTCGTTGATGTCCGATATTCCGTCGATTTTCTTTTCCTCAACGAGATCGGCTATACTCTTCACCAACACCGCTTTTACCACATTATACGGGATTTCGGTTATGACAATCTTGTCACCGTTGTCATGCGATTCTATCTCGGCTTTCGCCCTTATGACAATACGCCCCTGCCCTGTTTCAAACGCTTTCTTCACACCATCGTACCCATAAATGATGCCGCCGGTGGGGAAATCAGGGGCTTTTATGTAATTCATCAAGTCTGCTACCTCCATTTCGGGATTTTCGATCAATGCAAGGCAAGCATTGATCGACTCCGTAAGATTGTGCGGAGGCATATTGGTAGCCATGCCTACGGCTATACCCGAAGCACCGTTCACCAACAGATTGGGAAATCGTGTGGGCAAAACCACCGGTTCATTGCGAGTCGCATCGAAATTTGGCACCATATCAACGGTATCCTCATCAATGTCACGCAACATCTCTTCCCCCATTCGATTAAGACGAGCCTCGGTATAACGCATTGCGGCCGGGCTGTCACCATCAATCGAGCCGAAATTACCCTGTCCGTCAACAAGCGGATAGCGCAAAGCCCATTCCTGGGCCAATCGCACCATAGTAAGGTAAATCGACGAGTCTCCGTGCGGGTGATACTTACCCATGACTTCACCCACTATACGGGCCGACTTCTTAGTAGGGGCGTTGTAAAAATTGCCTAATTTATGCATTCCGTAGAGTACCCTTCGGTGCACAGGCTTAAAACCATCGCGCACATCGGGCAGCGCACGAGACACAATCACCGACATCGAATAATCGATGTACGACGACTTCATCTCATTTTCAATATTGATCTTTAATATCCGATCTTCTGTCATATATTCCTATGATATTTACCTATTTACGCCGCCCTCATAACACAGGCGACACAAGTATTTTAGCATACAAAGATACTATTATAAACGCTACTACACAAGTCATCACCGATATTTTTTCCTTAGGCGGCAAACCGACCCTTATGCATCGGCTGCAACATGGACAATTACTCATCTTATATAAGAATTTATTGCTTAATTAAGTCGTTTTCACTAAATTTGTACCAAAATAAAATTTCATAATCATCTATAACCAATCGTTATGATAACATTCTTTAAAAAGGGTAGCATAACTTATTATGCAATAGACGCAAACCACGATTTTTCCGATAACGAAATACAACGGCTCTCATGGCTGCTGGGAGGTGCCGAAAAAGTCGATGCAAATTCCATTTCGGGAACTTTCATCGGCCCGCGACGTGAAATGATCACGCCGTGGAGTACAAATGCAGTGGAAATCACACAAAACATGGGATTGGACGGAATTCGCCGCATAGAAGAATATACCGTCACCACCGACGAATGTCCGCAATACGACAAAATGTTGCAACGCATATACCACGGGCTCGACCAATCGGTATTTTCTATAACGAAGGAACCAGAGCCTATAGTTTACATCGATAATATCGAAGAATACAACATCAGCGAAGGGTTGGCACTGAATCCCGAAGAAATAGAATACCTGAAAGGATTAAGCCAAAAATTGGGGCGACCATTGACCGACAGCGAGGTGTTCGGATTCTCACAAGTGAATTCCGAACATTGCCGCCACAAAATCTTCAACGGCAAGTTCATCATCGACGGCAAAGAGATGCCCACATCGCTATTCAAGCTCATAAAAAAGACTTCGCAAGAAAACCCCAACCGCCTTGTCTCGGCCTATAAAGACAATGTGGCTTTTGTGGAGGGGCCTACCGTAATGCAATTTGCTCCTCGTAACCACGAACAACCCGATTTCTTTGAAACAAAAGATATTGACACCGTTATTTCGCTAAAGGCTGAAACTCACAATTTCCCTACCACCGTCGAACCGTTCAACGGCGCAGCCACAGGTTCGGGAGGTGAAATACGCGACCGCCTTGGCGGAGGCCGTGCAAGCCTTCCGTTGGCAGGTACCGCCGTTTACATGACATCATATCCGCGCCCCGATGGTGGCCGCGACTGGGAAAACATAAATATGGAAGCCCGCCCATGGCTATACCAGACTCCCGAAGAAATTCTCATAAAAGCCTCAAACGGAGCTTCCGACTTCGGCAATAAATTCGGACAACCGCTCATTTGCGGTTCGGTACTGACTTTTGAACACGCCGAGGGCGAACGCCGCCTTGCCTATGACAAAGTAATAATGCTTGCAGGCGGTGTGGGTTTTGCCAACAAGCGCGACGCAATAAAAGGAACCCCCACTCCGGGAGAAGACGTGGTACTGCTTGGCGGCGACAATTACCGCATAGGCATGGGAGGCGGTGCAGTGTCATCGGTCGATACCGGGCAATATGACAATTCCATTGAGCTTAATGCAGTGCAACGCGCCAACCCCGAAATGCAGAAACGAGTGTCGAATGTAATACGCGCACTTGCCGAGAGCGACCGCAACCCCATAGTATCGATACACGACCATGGGGCAGGCGGACACCTTAATGCCCTATCGGAACTTGTGGAAGAGACCGGCGGCATAATACACATGGACGCACTGCCGGTGGGCGACCCTACCTTGTCGTCAAAAGAAATTATCGGTAACGAGTCACAAGAACGAATGGGAATGGTCGTGGAAGACAAGGACATAGAACTGATACGCAAAATTGCCGACCGTGAACGTTCGCCATTTTATGTCATCGGAGAAACTACCAACGACCACAGGTTTGTTTTCGAGCAGAAAGACGGCGTAAAGCCCATCGACCTTGCCATGAACGACATGTTTGGCAGTTCTCCCGTGACCGTAATGACCGACAATACTGTAAGGCACTCTTATAACGATGTCGCATACGACCAGGCTAAAGTGCTTGAATACATCGAAAACGTCCTCAAACTTGAAAATGTGGCCTGCAAAGACTGGTTGACCAACAAGGTCGATCGTTCCATTACCGGCAAAATCGCCCGCCAGCAATGCGTGGGTGAACTGCAATTGCCGCTTAGCGACTGTGGTGTAGTGGCTCTTGACTTTACCGGCACTTCAGGTATCGCGACCTCGATAGGCCATGCCCCACAAGCAGCTTTGATAAGCCCCGAAGCCGGTTCGGTGATGTCGATTGCCGAAGCACTGACCAATATAGTAGGTGCAAATCTCGCCGAAGGGTTGAAGAGTGTTTCGCTTAGCGCCAATTGGATGTGGCCGTGCCGAAACGAAGGTGAAGATGCAGCTCTTTATTCGGCAGTACAGGCGTGCAGCGATTTCGCCTGCGCACTTGGCATTAATATTCCCACGGGAAAAGACAGCTTGTCGATGACACAAAAATATGGCGACAAGAAAGTCCTCGCACCCGGAACCGTTATAATTTCCGCAGCCGGGGAAGTTTCCGATGTGAAGAAAACCGTTTCACCGGTTATTGACAACACCGGCAACAGCACATTATTATATATCGACTTTTCGTCCGACAGCATGAAACTTGGCGGTTCGGCATTTGCCCAATCGCTCGGATACGTCGGCAAAGAAGCCCCGACGGTAAAATCTCCCGAATATTTCGTTGCGACATTCAATGCAGTGCAACAATTGGTTGACAATTCAATGATACTTGCCATGCACGACGTGTCGGCAGGAGGCTTGCTTACGGCATTGCTCGAAATGACATTCTCCAATACCGAAGGTGGACTAAGTATCAATCTCGACGCATTCGAGGAAAACGACCTCGTAAAAATATTATTTGCCGAAAACCCGGCTGTAGTGATGCAAATAAGCAACGACCGTTTGGGCAAAGTAGAAGAAATGCTCGACAATGCCGGTGTAAACTACTGTGAAATAGGCTCTACTGCCGAAGAGCGCACAATCGAGGTTATGCACGACGGCCACGAATATATGTTCTTCATCGACCATCTGCGTGACGTGTGGTTCAGTTCATCATACCTGCTCGACACCAAACAAAGCGGCGAAGAGTGTGCAAAAGAACGTTTCGACAACTACAAGGAACAACCTACGAAATTCAAGTTCCCGGCCGGCTTCACCGGAAAAGCCGCCGACCTCGACATCACAGGCTTCAGGCATAACCCATCGGGCATCAAAGCTGCAATCATACGCGAAAAGGGCGTTAACGGCGACCGCGAAATGGCCTATTCGTTATATTATGCCGGTTTCGATGTGAAAGACGTGCACATGACCGACCTTATCTCGGGTCGCGAAACACTCGAAGATGTCAACATGATTGTATTCTGCGGAGGTTTCTCCAATTCCGATGTTCTTGGTTCAGCCAAAGGTTGGGCCGGTGGTTTCTTATGGAACGAAAAAGCCCGCAAGGCTCTTGAAAACTTCTACAAACGCAACGATACGCTCAGCCTTGGCGTGTGCAACGGTTGCCAGTTGATGGTGGAATTAAACCTAATCAACCCCGAACACGCACAACGTGCCCAAATGCAACATAACAACTCCCACAAATTCGAATCGAGGTACTTGAGTGTCGAAATACCGCAAAACAATTCGGTAATGCTCGGTTCTTTGTCAGGTTCGACTCTTGGTATATGGGTTGCCCATGGCGAAGGCAAGTTCTACCTGCCCGAAGATATCGATAAATACAACGTGGTGGTACGCTACGCCTATGACAAATACCCGGCCAACCCCAACGGCTCGCCTTATGCAGTTGCCGGTATCGCATCGGCCGACGGTCGCCACCTGGCAATGATGCCGCACCTTGAACGTGCCATTTTCCCATGGCAATGCGGCAACTACCCTGCCGGACGCATAGGCGACGAGGTTACGCCTTGGACCGAAGCATTCGTAAATGCCCGCAAATGGATTGAAAACATCAAGAAAAACAGTTAACACTTTATTGAAACAACACACCAATGAAACAATTTTGGAACATAGTCCTCGGCTCATTTGTGGGCGTGTGGATTGCCTTGATGCTTTTCTCGGTAATATCATTCTTCATGAGTTTCGCATTCATGGGTGCAATGTCAATGCTGGGAAAATCGCCTACGGCTTCAATAACCGACAATTCGGTATTGAAACTCGACTTGGGATGCACCGTTGAGGAACGCACATCCGATGACGATTTCATGTCGATTTTCATCGACAATGAAACTCGCAAAATCGGCCTCGACAAAATATTGCAAGCCATTGATGCAGCAAAAAACGATGACCGCATCAAGGGAATCTACATCGAATGCAACGGCATATCGGCAGGAACGGCTTCACTATATGAAATTCGCAAAGCTCTATCCGATTTCAAAAACGAGAGCGGCAAATTCATATATGCATACGGCGACAATATTCTACAAGCCGATTACTACCTTGCATCGGTGGCCGACAGCTTTTATGTCAACACAATAGGCTCAATCGACTTGAGGGGGCTTGCTGTCTCTATTCCTTTTTACAAGAATTTACTTGATAAAATCGGCGTGGAAATGCAAATAGTGCGTGTGGGAACTTTCAAAAGTGCAGTGGAACCATACATCCTGACCGAAATCAGCGAAGCCAACAAGTTGCAATACGAAACTTTCATCAACAACATTTGGGGTAACATGGCTGATGACATTTTCTCATCACGAGGCATTAAACCGTGGCGATTGAACGAAATGACCGACAGCATCATATTCTTGCAAGAAACAAAATATCTTGTAACCAACAACCTTGTGGACGGCTCTTGCTACAAACATCAATTTGATGATATGCTGAAAATGGCCGTACACGGAAACACCGATACCGATGTCAACTTCATATCACCCGGCGACATGGCAAGAGAACAGCCTGCCGGTTCAAGCAATAACACAATTGCCATAGTATATGCAGTAGGCGAAATATTCGATGGCGGCGATGACGGCATCAACTCGGCAGAATTGTCGGAAACAATACTGGAACTTGCCGACGATGAAGATGTAGCGGGAGTGGTACTGCGCGTAAATTCCCCCGGAGGGTCGGCATATGGGTCGGAACAAATATGGGAAGCTTTGCAAAAAGTCAAAGAAGCAGGCAAACCGCTTGCCGTATCGATGGGCGACATGGCTGCTTCGGGCGGCTATTACATATCGTGCGGAGCCGACCGTATCTTTGCCGAACCGCTAACACTGACCGGCTCGATAGGTGTATTCGGCATGATCCCTTGCATGAAAGAACTCTTTGAAGATAAGTTGGGCATAAACCAAAGCATTGTAAAGACAAATGCCAACTCAGAGTTTCCTATGCTGACCGAAAAAATGACAGTGGCTCAACGTGCATCGATGCAGCGCATGGTAAATAATACTTACGAATTGTTTGTCAGCCGTTGCGCCGAAGGACGCAATATACCTGCCGACTCCATCAAGATGATTGCCGAAGGGCGCGTTTGGGATGGCATAAGCGCCAAACGGATAGGACTTGTCGATGAATTCGGCGACCTTGAAAGTGCCGTGGAATGGGTGGCAACCGAAGCCGGTGTTGCCGACGATTACTGCACAACAGTTGCCCCGACGCAAAAGGACTTCTTCACAAAATACATATCTAAATATGTAAACCAACGCATCGAAAACAAGTTGCAAGAAGAAATGGGTCCCATGTACCAATATCGAAACGAGGTAAAACACATCATGGCAAGAGACCGCATCTTGTGCCTGACACCCGAAGTCAACATCAATTAAACGACTGCAAGCATGGACAACCGCCCGGTAAAAGAATTTTTCGACATACTGCTCACACCCGTAGCTTGGTTATACGGGTGTGTGGCTTTCATGCGCAATAAGTTCTTCGACTGGGGTATATTAAAGCAACGCTCTTTCGATGTTCCCGTCGTTGTTGTTGGAAACATCAGCGTGGGAGGAACCGGCAAAACGCCCCATGTGGAATACATTATCGAACATCTGTACAAAGAATACCACATCGGTGTGCTTAGCCGTGGATACAAACGAAAAACAAGCGGCTTTATACTTGCAACCGACAAAACTTCGCCCAACGACATAGGCGACGAGCCTTACCAAATATACCGCAAGTTTAAAGGCATTACACTTGCCGTGTGTGAAAATCGTTGCGAAGGTATCGAAACGCTGAAAAGTATCGACCCCGACATCAATCTTTTTGTTCTCGACGACGCTTTCCAGCACCGCTATGTGAAGCCAACGGCATCGGTGGTACTCGTTGATTACAGCCGGCCACTCGACACCGACCATTTATTGCCGCGCGGGCGATTACGTGAACCGATGCACGGAATATTGCGTGCCGACATGGTAATCGTGACCAAATGTCCCGAGCAGATAAAACCGGTAGAGATAAGCCTTGCCAAAAAGCGGCTCGACCTCTTCCCGTCGCAAAAATTATACTACACCACGTTTAAATATTACAATTTCAGGCCTATTTTTCCCGAAGTTGTAAAAAGTGCTCCATTGTTGCAAAACCTGACCGAGAATGATACTCTTTTGGTGGTGACAGGTATTGCCAACCATGTACCATTCGTGAAATTCCTGAATGCTTTCAGGGCAAAGGTAAAAATCATAAAATTCTCCGACCACCACGACTATGGGCGGAAAGACTTCGGATTTATCGAAAACTGGTATGGCAAACTTAACGGTGAACATAAGTACATAATATCTACCGAAAAAGATGCCGTCAAACTTGCCAATAATCCATACTACCCCATTTCGCTACGACCGGTGTCGTTCTATATGCCCATAAAAGTGTACTTCATCGATGACGCACCGCATAACGGCGACTTCCTCGACGAACTGAAAAAGCTCATAAACAAGAAACAATAACTCAACCAACACACATAACTATGATAACCCAAATCAAACAGACTGCCGAATTTATAGCCGCACGAGTTAACAAATTGCCCAAAACTGCCATTATTCTTGGAACCGGTTTGGGCGAACTTGTAAATCACATAGAAATATCAACATCCATTCCATACAAGGAGATACCTAATTTCCCCGTTTCGACCGTTGAAGGCCATAGCGGACGCCTTATCTTCGGCAAACTTGGCAACAAGGAAATCATGGCCATGCAAGGCCGCTTCCATTTCTATGAGGGTTATGACATGAAACAGGTCACTTTCCCTGTAAGGGTAATGAAAGAACTGGGTGTAAAGACGCTTTTCGTGTCGAATGCTTCGGGAGGCATGAACCCTTCATTCAAAATCGGAGACTTGATGATAATCACCGACCACATCAACCTGTTCCCCGAACACCCGTTGAGGGGTAAAAACTATGACGACCTCGGTCCACGTTTTCCCGAAATGAGCGAAGCCTATTCTGCCAGGCTAATCGCCGAAGCCAAGAAAGTGGCTGCCGCAAACAACATCCGCGTTGTAGAAGGCGTATATGTGGGCACCCAAGGCCCCACTTTCGAAACTCCGGCCGAATACCGCTACTTCCATCGCATAGGTGGCGATGCGGTGGGCATGAGCACTGTTCCCGAAGTCATAGTAGCACGCCATGGCGGAATGGAAGTTTTTGGCATATCGGTTATTACCGACCTTGGCATCGAAGGCATTGTGGAAAAAGTGTCACACGAAGAAGTACAAAAGGCCGCTGCCGAAGCCGAACCGCGCATGACGCTTATCATGAAGGAATTGATCAACAATTTTGAAGAATAATAATGGACATAAATTCCGAAACAGAAATATCCACCCTTGGTGAATTTGGCCTTATCGACCGGCTCACCAAGGGAATTGAAATAAAAAACAGCACAACGCTGAAGGCCGTTGGAGATGACTGTGCCGTCATCTCGCACAAGGCCGAAACAGAAACACTTATTACAACCGACTTGCTGCTCGAAGGCATACACTTCGACCTCACCTATTGCCCACTGAAACACCTTGGTTACAAAGCTGCAGTAGTGAACTTCTCGGACGTTTACGCCATGAACGGAACACCAAGGCAAATAACAGTCTCGCTTGGCATATCCAAGCGGTTTACCGTGGAGCATATCGAAGAGCTTTATGCAGGAATACGCCTCGCCTGCGATGTGTATGGCGTGGACTTAATCGGCGGCGACACGTCTGCATCGGTAACAGGACTGTTAATCAGTATCACTTGCATCGGTGAAGGCGAAAAAGGCAAAATCGTGTATCGCAACGGTGCCAAAGACACCGACCTTATATGTGTCAGTGGAGACCTTGGAGCAGCATATATGGGCCTACAGTTACTTGAACGTGAAAAGGCGGTATCGAAAAATGCCAAAGACGGCGACTTCAGCCCGGCGTTCGAAGGGCGGGAATACATACTTGAACGCCAACTTAAACCTGAAGCACGTAAAGATGTAATCGAAGAACTTGCGACACTCAACATAATACCGACTTCAATGATCGATGTGAGCGACGGTCTGTCGTCAGAACTCTTGCACATCTGCAAGCAAAGCAATACCGGATGCCTTGTCTATGAGGAACGAATCCCCATCGACTACCAAACTGCCTGCATGGCCGAGGAATTCAATTTGAACCTTGTCACCGCAGCACTCAACGGTGGTGAAGATTACGAGCTGCTGTTCACCGTCAATCTTTCCGATTACGAAAAAGTGGCATCGATGCACTCTGTGAGAATTATAGGACGCATCACAAAACCCGAATATGGCTGCATGATGCAAACACGCGACGGTAACGAAATACCACTCCGTGCCCAAGGTTGGAACGCCTTCAACCACTGAAACCGCTGAAAATGCAACACCGAAAAACGCAGAAAATTAGCGTACCAAAATGCAAATTCAGCGGACGGCAAAGCCGTCCAATTTGAGGTAACCGATGTGTGAGGCGAAGCCGAACCATCGGAACATGAAAGCATATTTGGAACGGCCTCAAAGAGGTAGAATGCATTACGGTTCAATGTGTTCGACCTCTTTGAGGCCGGGCTTGTTGATGCATAGTCTTGCCGACGGCTTGCGAGTCACCCCTCGGCGGTCGCTGCACCGTCGGTTACTGCAAATTGGACGGCTTTGCCGCCCGCTAAATTTGCATTTCGATATACCCTCACAAAATTATATTCCACCTGTATTGCACACAATCTTCATTCGTTTTCGACGGGTACCGATAATAAAAAATTAATCCCCGGCATCGCTGCCCGGGATCGCTTTACTTAATTAACTTTCTAATACCATTAACATAAACCTAATTACAGAAGTGATTGTCTCACGACAACCATCTTTCTTTACCCTAAAACTAATACCATGAATAACTGATGCAAAGTTAAGCATTTTATGTTATACAACATAATAACCACACTCTAAAAATAACATTATTAACTTTTATTATCTATTCACTGCTATACAAATATATTGGTGTCCGCTAAAAAACAATAAGGCAAAAAATTCATGTCCGCAATGCCCATAAACAGGCGTTGCGGATAC
>CALUMH010000015.1 GCA_944321685.1 uncultured Muribaculaceae bacterium | reverse complement strand
GATGTACACGGCGTTTGGCGACTTCAACGCATAGACTGTTAAACTGTTAAAATCATGGATATGCCGTTACCTGCAAGATAACGGCACGTTGAATAAACCGGTTTTAGTTCATTTGACTGTATATAAAAACATACATTTTTTCATTTTTAATATTTAAAGTTTTTGGTATTATGATTAAAAAGTTTTTAAGTGCAACCCTGTTCGGATTCCTCGCTTTGGGATTCGCAGGGACGTTTGTAGCTTGTGACGACTACGACGACTCTGATCTTAGGATGCGCGTTGAGGCTGTGGAAGGCACACTTGCCGACTTGCAGGCGCAGATTAAGAGCGGTGCCATTATCAAGTCGGTTACTCCATCGGCAGATGGTATTACCATCACGATGATGGACGGAACCACTTATGACATCACCAACGGCAAAGATGGCATAAACGGTGCCGCCGGTGCCGATGGTAAGCCAGGTTCAGTTGTTGAAATAGGTGAAAATGGTAACTGGTTCATCGATGGCGTTGACACCGGAATGCCTTCTCGTGGTAAAGACGGTGCTGATGGCACTGACGGTGAAGATGGTGACGACGGTAAGGATGGTGCACCCGGTAAGGATGGCGTAACTCCGAGCGTTGAAATTCGTGACGGTTATTGGTGGATCAATGGCGAGAATACCAATGTTCCGGCAACAGGACCTGCCGGTCAAGATGGCCAAGATGGTCAAGACGGTCAGGATGGCAAGCCCGGAAGCGTTATCACTATCAGTGAAGACGGTTACTGGGTAATCGACGGCGTTAAGACCGACACTAAGGCTGAAGGTCAAGATGGCCAGGATGGCCAGGATGGTCAAGACGGTACTGATGGTAAGGATGCCAATGTCGTATATTATGTTCCGGGCGAAGACGGTTACTGGTGGAAAGCTGTTTACACCAACGATGGTGAAACACGAATCGAATTTACAAAAGACGAGACCGTGCCGATGTGGAAACCGGAAGGTACAATCACTGCCGTATATAATACCGACACTCAATTGTTGACTCTTTATAATGTAAAGGGCGGTGAAGGCGAAGAAGGTATTGTTTATATCAACCTTAGCGAACCGCTCGTAGGCTTGCAATTCGTTCCCGACGTGATGATGGACGGCATGGGAGTGGTTTACAAATACCGCTTATTCTTCAACGCTGAAAAGGAAATTGCCGCATACACCGAAGAGGACGTGCTGGTTGAAAGCAACGACATTGAGATGGTTTATCGTCTCAACCCGGGCAATGCTTATACCGATGGCATCGAGTGGTCGTTTATCGGTCGCAAAGTGGGTATCGCAACAAGGGCTGAAAACGATGATCCTAACTTGCTTACGGTTGTCGGCGAACCTGTTGCTGCCAACGGCGAACTCACATTGACTGCCAACGTTAACAAGTTGCCTGAATATGATTCAAATAACGAAGGCTTGATATTTGCATTGAAAGCTGTAGATAACAGTGGCCGTACAATCATTTCGGACAATGCCACACTCATTGCCGAAGATTTGAAGGCTTATGCGATTTATGACAAGTCGGCAGAAACTCCCGACAAGTTCACTTTCGCTGTTAACGAAGGTACTGTTGTAGATCAAAACACTCCGGCTGATTTCCAAGTAGTTCGCGGTAAGGGTATCGATCTTGATACTATTGCCCAATTGCGTGGTGCAATGAACACAAGTGCCGAGTATGTAGCAATTGAAGAAAAGGGATTTGATGTTACTTACAAATATAGCAAAACCGGCATCAAGGATGCTACCGGCACAGTTCAAGACAGCTTCATCACACTTGATGAAAACGGCAAAATCACTGTTAACGAAGGCGCTTCGGCAATCGGCCGCAAGCCTGTAATCAAGGTTGAAGCAAGCGTAAACGAAACTGTTGTAGCTACTGCTTACGTCGTACTGGAAATTGCTCCTACCGATCTTGAAAAGATTACTGTTACAGCTAATCCTATCGCACTCGAATACACCGAATTGACTGCACAAGCCGAAGCCGAAGTACATAGCAACATATTCGGTTGGGAACAAATCAACAGCCAGATATATGACGTGCTTGACTTGACTGCTGCTCAATTTGCCGAGGCTTACAATGCTGTACCGACGGTTACCGGTGCTACCTATGTCAACTCTACTGCCATTACCGGCGATGCACGTGTAAGCGGTATTGTTGTAACAGCAAATACTTTCCCGAAAGATCCAACTGCTACTGCCGACTTCATCGGTATCAAGTTCACCAACACCATCCCTGTAAGCGATACCGAAGACATTGCTAACTATGGTAAGATTACTATCACTTACACGCCGAACAATGCAAATGCTTATCCTGCAGTTGTTCTTGAAGTTCCTTACACTGTAACCGACAATTGCGCAGCTACTCCGGAACACAGCTCTTGGATTAAGAATGGCAAATTTGAAATCGTAGGTTATGCTACCACCGACCCTGCCGGCTACAACTTTGCAACAGTACTTGTTACCGGTTACAAAGATGGTGCAGAAATGAAAGTACCCAACAACCATACTTACAAGTTCCGTTTTGCCAACGAAGAAGATGCCAAGAAGCAAGCTACATTGAGCGATGCTACATTTGATGCACAAGAAATCGACTTCACAAGCGAAATCGGTGCCAAAGATGTAACCACTTCTTACGCAATAGAACTCGTTTCTACTCGCGCCAACGGTGAAGAGGATCGTGTGGTTGATGCATTCACTGTAGAATTTGTTAACCCGCTGGATATGACAATCAATAAAAACAAACTTACTACAAAGTATGCTGATGGTGTAGTTGCTCCTGTAAATGTCAAGAGCGCAATCAGCATCAAAGATACCGAACGCGGTGTTGAGATTGTTAAAGACGGCGCTGTTGTAGCTGCTAACAAATATGGCGTTCAAGATGCGGATGTAACTTACACATTCTCTATCGAAGACAATTACGGTGGTACGGCCTCGATTGATGAAGATGGTATATTCACATTCAACGGTTCGGGTTGGAATGGAACATATCCTGCAACTGTATCTGTTAACGTAACCGTCAAGGTTGCCGGTATAGCCACTTGGGCTGAAACAGCTACAGTAACCGTAAATAAGGCTAACTGATTACGAAAGCAATGAGTTAAACCGGATATGGAGGATTAAATTACGACTATATAGGTACAATGGAGAATATATAGTTTAATAGAAGTCCTTAATAATGGCAGTGGAGGGGACCGTGAGGTTCTCTCCATTGTTTTTTTGTATATAGCACCAATATTTATTGTCCCAAATACATTTTAATAAAGTAGAAACGCAGCACCACAGGATGTTGCAGAGAAGAGAGCAGATTAATCCCATGCATCGAGAAATCATAAACAGCCACCTGCTTACCCTGTGGCGGCAAAACTGCCAAACTATGTGGTAACGGCGGTTGGTTTTACGCATTTACACAATATGGGAAAACAGAGACTGTATCGAAATATAATATGCAGATATATTACCAATATATTGGTTGTAGTATATGTTGATATGCAGATATTTGCACGATATAACAGTAAAGGGGCTATCATAATTCCGCTATTGAAGTGGGGGGGTGCCAAAATGCAAATTCAAGAGGGGCGGCATAGCAACCGCCGCGAGTGGGCGGGTCGCAAGCCGTCGGCAAAGACTATGCATCAACAAGCTCGGCCTCAAAGAGGTCGAACACATTGAACTGTAATGCATTCGACCTCTTTGAGGCCGTTCCAAATATGATGGTTTCATGCTCCGATGGTTCGGCTTCGCCTCACACATCGGTTACCTAAAATTAGACGGCTTTGCCGCCTTCAATTTGCAATTTGATACACCCCAAATCTCATCGGGATACATTTTGGCACACCCTCAATTTCACACTTATATTGTGCTACGATGAACGCCTGATTACCAGGAGCCACCGGCACCACCGCCGCCAAAGCTGCCGCCGCCGAAACCACCGAAACCGCCGCCGTCAAAGCCGCCACCGAAACCGGTTCCGCGACTGTGTCCGCCGCCCATGCCTCCAAATGGCAGTCCGCCAAGGAAGATACCGCCGGAGCCGAATGTTCCGGAGTTTCCGTTATGATTGTTTCCTCCCGACCTGCGAGCCAGCATCATTATAATAAAAAACACTGCAAAAGCTCCCAGCAGCATGAATATGCCCCCCATGGGGCCTATGCCCGAATCTTCCTCATAACGTTCCTTGCTGTACTCGCCTGCGGCAATAGGGCATATAACGCCCACGGCTGCACGAATACCGCCAAAATAATCGTTTTGTTTGAAGTGCGGTATCATTTCACGTTCCACAATCATTTTGCAAGTGGCATCGGGCAATGCACCTTCAAGCCCGTACCCGGTGGCAATGAATGCCTGTCCGCGCGATGCTCCTTTCTTTGGCTTTACAAGTATCACCACCCCGTTATTGTCTTCGGCACTGCCCACTTGCCACTGTTCGCCTATTTCATAGGCCATTTCGGCCGGGTCCATGCCTCCAAGGTCGTCGAGTGTGACAATCACCACCTGGTTGCTCGTGCGTCGGTCGAAGCGCACAAGCGAGTCTTCAAGCCACTTGGCTTGCTGCGGCGACAATATTCCCGAAAAATCGTTCACAAGGCGAGGCGGGTCGGGCCTTGCCGGCACTTGTGCCACAGCTATTGCCGTTGCCGACAACAGGATTACCGCCAGAATCACAAATGCAGGCTTAATTTTCCTTATAAGAAATTTCATCACTTTGTTCATTTACGTCGTCTTCGGTCCAAGGGAAATAAGCCGACAGGCTGTCGCCTATCTGCCCTATAACTTCACACAACCCGCCCACAGGATCACCCTGACGCAAGTAACGGGCAAGCGTTTCTATTTCTTCGTTCCAAAAGCCGCTGCCCACACGCTCGTTTATACCGCAGTCGCCAATTATGGCAAACACGTGCGACCTGTAGGCAACATACACGAGCACGGCATTACGCTGCCCGGTTTCATACATTTTCAATTCATTGAACACCTCCACGGCACGGCGATAGGCATCGCCTGATTTACAACGTGGCTCGATGTGTACGCGTATTTCGCCCGATGTGCGTTTTTCGGCGGCTTCAATGGCTTCCACCACACGCTTTTGCCCCTCTTGGGGGATAAAATCACTGAGTGCCATAGCGCGTTAAAATTCCACCTTGGGGGCTTGGTGCGCACTTTCGTCGGCCTCGAAATATGGCTTTGTCTCAAAACCGAACATCGATGCGACTATGTTGCCCGGGAACCGGCGAACCGATACATTATATTCGCGCACCACCTCGTTGAATTTCTTACGCTCCACGGCGATGCGGTTTTCTGTGCCTTCGAGTTGGGCTTGAAGTTGCAAGAAATTTTCGTTGGCTTTCAAGTCGGGATAATTTTCCGACACGGCAAGCAGTCGGCCAAGTGCCGCACCCAGTTCTCCTTGAGCCTCTTGGTAGCGGCGCAGGCTCTCGGCATCTATTTTATCGGGGTCAACGGTGATTTGCGTTGCCTTGGCACGCGCATTCACCACACCTTCGAGCGTGGTTTGCTCATGTGTGGCATAGCCTTTCACGGTTTCCACAAGATTGGGGATAAGGTCGGCACGGCGTTGGTAAACGTTTTCAACCTGCGACCATGCACTTGCAACACCTTCTTCCTTGGTTACAAACGAGTTGCGCGACCCTACGGCCCAAACGCCGACAAGGACTACCACAACCACAACTGCTATAACAGCAATCAAGCATCCTTTTTTCATAAATTATATTAGTTAAAAATGTTAATGACAAAACAAACAAATATCATGCCCGAGTTTTCTTGAAAGCCGCACCGATGATAGAGAACAATGCCGCCCTCACACTGTCGATAAAGAAAATCACAAAGTATATGGCAATGGTGAATGCAACAAAAAACAACGTGTATTCGGCCAGGCCCGTATTTTCCCACACATGGCGCGAGAAAGGCTTTAACAGCCCGCCGAAAATATACGGATTTTTATGAACAAGATACACGGCAAAAGCCGATGCGGCAAGGCGGTTGACAAATTTTGAACTGAAATCGAGCGAAGCGAAAAACAAGAACAGCGCAACCGACGACACCAGCACCAAAGGCGAATTGTAGGCATAAGTGAACAGGCTGTCGGCAAAAAGCGCCATTACCACAATCAATGCGGTGCACACCAAATATGCCGCAAGCGAGGCATAACGCAGCCTGTGCCCGCCGGCCTCGACATTGACATGGTTGCTTATGTAACGCCCTATCAGGTACATCATAACAAGTTGCACCACCGTGTAGCCGGTGGGATTGAAACTCCCATGCCACAACCAACCGCACCACACGTTGAAAGCTATGAAACCTGCCAATATCCACTTGTTGAAATCCATACTGTTGAGAAACGGACTCAGCAGGAACAGCCCCAAGTAGGCCGGAACATACCACAAGTCGGTGTGAGAATACACCATCCACGATTCAATCCATTCTCCCCACGACCAAGGCACAAGCCCCGACACGGCGAGCAGAGTGTAAATGCCAACGGCATACACCACGCACAGCAACGTCAACCGCACGAAAGAACTCCAACGGGCTTTTATGCCGAAATAGCCGGAAATCAAGGCAAAACAATTGACACCTATAATCGACAAGGCCTCAACCGTGAGTACCCACACGTCGCGACCGGTAACCGCCTGCAAGTTGCCTTTCGGCTCAGGCAGCCCCACCGATGCCGCCCCGATGTGCAACATCACAATTGCAAGCATCGACACAATCCGCAACAATTCGATATTCGATTTCCTTTCTGTGCCAACCATATATAAGTGATATGTTTCCTATGCAAAAATACAAATTAAATTCGGACAAACCGAACAGGCCTGCCGTTTACAGTTGTCGTGTGGATTTATAATTCATTAAATTTTAACCGACAGCCGCCTATGGCTGAAACATAAAATCCCCAAGTAATTGATATTGTGCTGCGGTTCGTATGAAAAAAACATAAAATATCGGCAAAGTTGCTCGCGGTGCGAGCATTATGCCGTATATTTGCACCTTGAAATTTTATACGCATACACACATAGCGAATGAAAAGATACAACATTCTCAACAATGCGCTCGGGTGGCTTATGTTTGCCGTGGCGGCAGTCACTTACCTGATGACCATCGAGCCTACCGCAAGTTTTTGGGATTGCGGCGAATTTATTTCACAAGGTTACAAGCTCGAAGTGGGGCACCCGCCGGGCAACCCCATCTTCATGTTGGCGGCACGTTTTGCCATTAATTTCAGCAGCGACCCATCGACCGTTGCGATGTGCGTCAATTCGATGTCGGCATTGCTTAGTGCGGCAACCATATTGTTGCTGTTTTGGACCATAACCCACCTCGTAAGGCGGCTTGTGGTTAAAGATGATGCCACAGGAATGTCGCTTGTGCAGATGTTGTTGATCTTCGGCAGCGGCATTGCCGGTTCGCTTGTTTACACTTGGAGCGACACATTTTGGTTCTCGGCCGTCGAAGGTGAAGTGTATGCTTTTTCATCGTTCTGCACGGCACTCGTCTTTTGGCTTATCCTGAAATGGGAAAACCGTGCCGACGAGCCTCACAGCGACCGTTACCTTGTACTTATAGCCTATGTGATAGGCGTTTCGATAGCCGTACACTTGCTCAACTTGCTGTGCATCCCCGCCATCGTGCTTGTATTCTACTACAAGAAATTCAAGAATACATCGGTCAAGGGGTCGTTGCTGGCCTTGTTGGTGTCGTTCGGCATAATCGTACTGATACTTTACGGGTTGGTTCCGGGCTTTATCGAGACAGCCCAGTATGCCGAACTGTTCAGTGTGAACGTACTTGGAATGCCGTTTAACAGCGGCGTGCTGATTTATGCAATTGTAGTTGTCGCCGTGTTTGTATGGAGCCTTTACGAGCTATACAAGCAGCGCAACGCCACCGCCATCAAGTGGTCGTTCTTCCTGAGCATATTCCTGTCGGGAATGTTATTCATTGGCGACGGTTGGCTGCTCCCCATTTTGCTTGTGGCAGCATTGCTGTATTACCTGTTCAAGCTTTGCCGCCACATACCGGTGCGCATTTTCTCGGTAACGGTACTCAGCATATTGGTGATTTTCATCGGCTACTCGTCTTATGCGCTCATTCTCATACGCTCGTCGGCACAAACGCCGATGGACCAAAACTCGCCCGACAACGTGTTTGCACTTGGCAGTTACCTTAACCGTGAGCAATATGGCGACCGCCCGTTGTTCTACGGGCAGACGTTGAATGCCCCGATTATTTATCAGGAACAGCCAAACGGCACAATGACACCTGTTTCCCATCAAGGCAAAACCTTGTATGCCAAAGAGGTAAAAACTTCGCCCGACCAGCCCGACCGCTACAAGGCGATAGGATATTCCGAGACCTACGAATATGCCCCCGAGATGAATATGCTTTTCCCTCGCATATACAGTTCGGCTCACGCAGCACAGTATCGCGACTGGATAGGCTTGAAAGGACGGCAAGTGACGGCTACGACTCAAATCGACCGCAACGGAAATCCAATAAAGGCCGAAACCCGCACCAAGCCGACAATGCTTGAAAACCTGCGGTTTTTCATCGACTACCAACTTAATTATATGTATTGGCGTTACTTCATGTGGAATTTCGTGGGTCGCCAAAACGACATACAAGGGCAGGGTGAAATCACTCACGGCAACTGGGTGAGTGGCATTCCGTTCATCGATAATCCGCGCCTGGGCGACCAGTCGTTGCTGCCTGCCGACCTCACAACCGACAACAAAGGACACAACGTGTTCTTCATGCTGCCATTGCTGCTGGGCATATTCGGGCTGTTGTGGCAGGCGTTCACCGACAAGCGCGGCATAGAGCAGTTTTGGGTGATATTCTTCCTCTTCTTCATGACGGGCATAGCCATTGTAATATACCTGAACCAAACGCCCAACCAGCCGCGTGAACGTGATTACGCTTTTGCCGGTTCGTTCTATGCCTTTGCCATTTGGGTGGGCATGGGAGTTGCCGGGTTATGGAAAACCATCATGTTCCTGCTGAGCAAAGCAAAGAAACAGCCCAAAGCCGCAGAGGAAGATTTTACAAGCCGCAAGAGCCTTGCCGTGGCTGCCGTGGCTTGTGCTTTGGGACTGGTGGTGCCGTTCCAAATGGTGAGCCAAACGTGGGACGACCATGATCGCTCGGGCCGTTATGCCGCCCGCGACTTCGGTATGAATTATTTGTCGAGCGTAGATGAAAACGGCATAATATTTACCAATGGCGACAACGACACATTCCCGTTGTGGTATTGCCAGGAGGTGGAAGGTTTCCGCACCGACGTGCGCGTAGTGAACCTGAGCTACTTGAGCACCGACTGGTATATTAACCAAATGCGCCGCCCGGCCTACGAGTCGGAGCCGCTGCCGATGATGGCCGATGGTACCACTTATGCCTACAACGAACGGCAATACGGCTACTTCATATATCCCGATACCATGCCGGTACCTGTGAGCGTGTCGTTAAAACAATATTATTCGGGCGACTATAAGCGCAATGAATGGAAATTACCCGAAATAAAATATCCGGTGATGTATATCCCGGTTGACTCGCAAGCAGTTGTAGATGCAGGTATCGTGAAACCGCAACACGCCGCTGCCATCGAGGAATATATCGACTGCAATATGCTTGCCGACCAATATACAGCACGGGAAATGGCAATGTCGTCGAGCAAGGTGATGTGCTTGGACATAATCAATTCAAGCATCACCGAAGGGTGGAAACGACCGGTTTACTTTGCAATGACTGTGCCTGAAAGTTACTACCTTGGTTTACAGGATTATATGCAATGTACCGGCATGGCTTACCAACTTATGCCGATACGTGGCAATGTGCGTGGCGGCGTAATCCCGGCCAACACCGAGAAGATGTATGACATAGTAACTACAAAGTTCCGTTGGGGTGGGCTTGACCAAGACCAAGACGGACACTTGTATCTCGACGAAACCGTACGCCGAATGGTGACAACCACACGTTCCACCATTACCGACCTGGCCGCAGCCCTCATCAACGAAGGCAAGTATGACAAGGCTCGTGAAGTGCTTGACCTCATGAATGAGAAACTGCCCGAGGCTTCGGCTCAGTATTCGATACAGATAGGACAGCGCATAGCACAGGCTTATGCAATCATAGGCGAGGAATGCAAGGACGAAGCCTGCACGCAAAAGGCTCTCGACATTCTTGAAAAAGAAATCGACTTGTATGCTCAGTATGTTATATTCTGCCAGTCGCTCGACTTAGGTGACTATCGCCGCTTGTCATATAACGACCAGTATATCGACCAACATTACTTGATGGACTTGCTCGACTTGTATGGCATAATTGCAAGCGAAGAAAAGACCGAAAACATGGTTCATGAGCTTGAAGCACGCGGCGTTAATTTCAACCGCCAAATACAATTCCGCCAGCGCGGGCAACAGAAATAAAATAACAATTCATTCCATGTAGAGACGCGATTAATCGCGTCTCTACACATATTTAACCCAAACCATGCTCATAGAACAGCCGCCATTACTGTACCGGATGCTTTTCCCCGAGGCGTTGTGGAGACTCAACCGTCGCAAGAAGGTGGTTTACCTCACATTTGACGACGGGCCTATCCCCGAAGTTACCCCGTGGGTACTCGACACACTCGACCATTACGGCATTAAAGCTACATTTTTCTGCGTCGGCGAGAATGTGTTGAGAAATCCCGAACTGTTTGCCGAATTACGCCGACGCGGACACAGCGTGGGCAACCACACCATGAGCCACGTGCAAAGTTCCATGGTATCGACACGCACCTATCTGCGCAATGTGAAAGAAGCCGAGGAACTTATAGGCTCCACATTGTTCCGCCCGCCACATGGCATTATGCGATGGGGAACGGCGAGGTTGCTGAAAAATCATTACAATATAGTCATGTATGACCTTGTTACGCGCGATTACAACCGCAAGCTTTCCGGGGAACAGGTGTTCCACAATGTGAAACGATATGCGCGTAACGGCTCGATAATAGTATTCCACGACTCGCTGAAGGCCGAGGCCAACATGAAATATGCCTTGCCTCGGTCGATAGAGTGGCTTATGGAACAGGGTTATGGATTTTTGCCGCTCCAAGAACCGTGACGTGCGTGAAGCCGTGCGCCGCAAGGCATTGTCTTTGGGCTTCGATGCCTGCGGCTTTGCTTGTGCCGAACCGGTTGAGCAGTGGGCTGTAGAAGCATACGACAACTGGATTGCAGCCGGACATAACGACTGCATGGATTATGCCACCAGGTATCGCGACGTGCGCAACGACCCGCGCCTGCTGCTCGAAGGGGCAAAAACAGTAATCAGCGTCGCAATCAATTACTTGCCGCCTCGCCAGCAACCTGCCGATGCACCTCAATTCGCACTGTATGCCTACGGACGCGACTATCACGAAGTGGTAAAAGAACGATTATTCCGCCTTGCAGCATTCATCGAAGAAACGGCAGGGTGCATATCGCGCCCATGCGTTGACACAGCCCCCATACGTGAACGATACTGGGCGCAACGTGCCGGTATAGGTTTTGTGGGACGGAACAACACTTTAATAATTCCCGGCCGGGGATCGTTTTTCTTCCTTGGCGAACTTGTCACCACGCTCGAAGTAGAACCCGACGAACCTTGCCGGCTGTCGTGCGGAAATTGCCTGTTATGCGAAACAGCCTGTCCGGGCGGAGCCTTGCACGGTGGGAAAGCCCTTGATGCCCGGCAGTGCCTTTCGTGCCAACTGATAGAGCGGCGCGGGGAATTGCCCGCATGGGTCGCCGGTGCCGCAGGAAACCGGGTATATGGTTGTGATGCCTGCCAACTTGTGTGCCCGCACAACAAGAATGCCTCCGGCACCACAATCCCCGATTTTTCCCCGTCGGAAGAATTTTTATCACTTACACGAAAAGATTTGAAAGAAATGACACCGGCCCGTTTCCGCCACCTGTTTGCCCATAGTGCAGTGCGCCGCACTCGCCTCGACGGCTTATGCCGCAACGCCGCGCTGCAAGAGACATCTAAACCATGATGCCGCGTTCCGATAGGGCCTGGCGAATGTGGTCGATGATCATTTGTGGCTGTATGCCGGTAAGGCAGAAGTAATCACCTCGCAGGCATGGCTTGTTGCCGAATACCGAGCACGGGCGGCACGACAAGTTAAGTTGCACGGCGTTGCGCTCTTCCTGGTGCCAGCCCAGGAAACCGCAATAAGGGTGCGTGGCTCCCCACACCGACACCACCGGCAGCCTCACAAGCGACGCAAGGTGCATATTGGCAGAATCCATCGATACCATCACGTCGCAATTGCTTAGCAACGCAAGTTCACACGGGAACCCGTTGCGGCGCGAGGCAAGGTTATGCACATTTTCATGATTGTCGGCCCATTTTTCAAATGTGGCGCATTCATCGCGCCCGGCACCCATCAGGAATACGGTAGTATGCGGCCACTTGGCAACGGTTTCCACCACTTTTTGCATCGATTGCAACGGGTAAATTTTACCTTGGTGCTTAGCAAACGGTGCAATGGCTATCCACAGGTTGCCCGGTTCCTTGGGCGCGGAAACCGAAGAATACAGTTCCGGAGAGGCTTTTTGGTTCCCGAAAATCGACATGAACAAGTCGCCCGTGGCAAACCCTGCACGGTAAAACACCTCACGGTAACGAGCCCTCGAAGAAATGAGCGGCAACATGTGCTTGTTATGCTTGCGCGTAAGCTCATATTTCCCTTGCCTGCCTTTCTTGAAGCGCAGAACCTTGATTCCGCTCAAGATAAACGCGGCAGCAAGTATCCATGTCCGCAACACATCGTGCAAGTCGATGAAAAGGTCGATGCCATATTCCTTGACAAGTTCGCGTTTCAACCTGAACATTCCGCGCACGCCATGGTAGTCGGTCTTGGTGTCAACGCCTATTACAACAAGATTTGGCGGCGTGCTGATAAACAACGTCGATGCCACCTTTTGCGTAATCATTATGAAACGCGTATCGGGATTGCCCACGCACACCGAGTACACCACCGGTATGGTCATGGCCACGTCGCCAAGAGCCGAAAAGCGGGCTACAAGCACATTGCGGTATTTATCGCTGCCCCTGTTTTTTTGCATACAAAACGGGATTGGTGGCCGGATCGTTATACATTTTCATTTGGCAATACACTTTCATGTATTTGCGACCGGCGGCAATGTCGTCGAGTAATTGGTCGATGGCCGTCGTCAAGTCTTTGCGTTGTTCAAGCAATACGGCAAGTTTTGCGGCACACTTGGCACGGTGCTCTTCCGAGGCATCGGTGCGCAACGACTCTTCACTCATGTGGTATATTTTAAGGGCAAGTATCGACAGGCGGTCGATGGCCCAGGCCGGACTTTCGGTATTGATAGTAGCATCGGCACAAGGCTTCACCGAAGCATATTTGCCGCGGAAGTAACTGTCGATGCGCTCCACAAGGTCGGTACGCTCCTGATTTGAACGGTCGATACGGCGTTTCAGCGTCAAGGCCGCAACAGGGTCGATTCCCGGGTCGCGTATTATGTCTTCCATGTGCCACTGCACTGCGTCGATCCAGTTTTTCACAAACAGTTCATGCTCTATGCTTCCCTCACCATAAGGATTATCGGCTGTTGCATCTATATTGTCGTGGCGGTGATATTCGACCGTTGCGGCATCAAAAATATTGTTACATTCCTCTGCAAATGTCATAGTAGTGTATGTATTGTTTTTCGCAAACATAGTAATGTTTTGCCAAAGATGCAAATATTATGCACTTTTCATTGCCAACAAAGCCTCGACGGCAAGACGGTAGCTGTCTAACCCGAATCCCGCTATCACACCGGCACAGGCACACGATATCATGCTGTGGTGGCGCACCGGCTCGCGCTTGTGCACATTGGAGATGTGCACTTCCACCACCGGCGCGGCAATCGAGCGTATGGCATCGGCAATGGCAAGCGAGGTGTGAGTGTAAGCGCCGGCATTAAGCACAATGCCGTCACAGTCGAAGCCCCTGCGGTGCAGCTCGTCTATTATCCCCCCCTCAACGTTACTTTGAAAATATTCCAGCTGCACTGTTCCCTCATATCTTTTGCACAATGCGGCAAAGTAATCTTCAAAACGTTGCCCGCCATATATTTCGGGTTCCCTGACGCCAAGCAGGTTCAAGTTAGGTCCGTTTATGATAGCTATTTTCATATAAAGCGTGTACTTTTTTTGCAAATATAGCACAATCATTAAGACAGTAATAGCAATTCTTTCATTAATTTTGAGAAACCTGCCTTAAATATGTGTATATTTTCGGTATGAGTATGAGTGTTTCTCTTTTCAATCTTTTAATCTTTAATATTATCAATATGGCTATATATCCGGTTTAAATCAATAAACAGAAAATTATGCATGGTGCCTGCCGGTTGCATAACGCACTTGTGCCCAATCGGTTACTCTCAAAAAGCAAAAGTGCCGTTACTTAGCAGGTAACGGCACGGTTATTCGGTGCAAATATAGGTGTTTTTTTATTAATGCACAAACTATTGGCTTTTTTTTTCGATAAAAAACATGGATTAAATTTTAAAAACCACTAAAAGGATATTGAATTATTATGGATATAACTGTTTTTAAAATGATGAGAATGTTGGTAGATGAATTTAAGAACAACAATCAATGGGGCACAGCCCACATTTACCAAAGCTCTTTCAAAGCCTTTTCGACTTATCGACGAGGTTCCGATTTATCGTTCGACGACTTGTCGGCAAATGTTATCAAGGGATTTGAGATATATTTGAGAGACAGGAAATGCAGCCGAAACACTGTTGCTACCTATATAAAGGTGGTAAAGGCAACTTATAACCGCGCCGTGGATTGCGGCGCGGTAACATCGTTCACGCCTCGCCTTTTTTCGCACGTGTGCACAACCACCGAAAATCGCCGCAAACGTGCTCTCGATGCCAAGGAAATGGGGCTTATAATGAACGAAAAAACGGTGCAGACAGGCAACGGGCTGCTTTATGAAAAGCTCATTTTCAGGCTTATGTTTTTATTAAGGGGAATATCGTTTGTTGATTTGGCCTACTTGCGGAAGGATGACATAAAAGCCGGTACCATTTCTTATTGCCGCAGAAAGACGGGTCGCACAATCACCGTCAAGCTTACTACTGAGGCCAAAACAATAATGAAGAAACTCTCAAGAAACACGCCCAGATATTCTCCATACATATTTCCGTTTATAAGCAGCCCCGAAGGAACCGAAGCTGCCTATAAAGAATATCAACGGGCTTTGCGGAAATTTAACCACCGCCTTAACCGCCTGTCGCAGAATATGCCCACACACCTTAGCACTTACACCGCCCGCCACACCTGGGCTACGATGGCATATTACTGTGAAATACACCAAGGTATAATTTCCGAAGCAATGGGGCATTCGTCGATTGCAGTCACCGAAACTTATTTGAAACCTTTCAACAACGACCGCATCGATGAAGCTAATGAACGGGTTATAGAATATGTGAAACGAGCAGCTCCTTTCCACCTTCCTCCTAAAGGTGAGGCTCCTAAACGCCCCACGGCAAAGAAAAAACAGAGTTCGCCAAAACGATAATACCAATCATTACAGAAGGGGAGAGTGTGTGCCGAAATAGGTAAATTCTTATTTCGGCACACCCCCAATTTGTGCCGTTACCTGCTAAGTAACGGCAACCGGAAAATGAAAATAATGAAGTATAAATATAACAATTCTTTTCATTTTTAATATTTAAAGTTTTTGGTATTATGATTAAAAAGTTTTTAAGTGCAACCCTGTTCGGATTCCTCGCTTTGGGATTCGCAGGGACGTTTGTAGCTTGTGACGACTACGACGACTCTAATCTGAGGATGCGCGTTGAGGCTGTGGAAAACACACTTGCCGACTTGCAGACCCAGATTAACAACGGCGCAGTCATCAAGAGCGTTACTTCATCGGCCGATGGTATCACCATCACCATGATGGACGGCAAGACTTACAATATCACCAATGGCAAGGACGGTGTCGATGGCGCTGCCGGTACTCCGGGTTCAGTGGTGGAGATTGGTGAAAATGGCAACTGGTTCATCGACGGCAAAGACACTGGCCTGCCTTCTCGTGGTGAAAAGGGAGACAAAGGTGACAAGGGTGACCAGGGCGATAAGGGAGAACAAGGTGACAAGGGCGACAAGGGTGATACCGGGGAAGCCGGCCACACGCCCAGCATCTATATCGACCCAAACACCAAAGAATGGGTTATCGACGGTGAATCGACCGGTATCGTCGCTGAAGGCGCACAAGGCGCACAGGGCGCCGCAGCCACCATCGAAATCAACGATGAAGGCTACTGGGTAATCAATGGCGTTCCTACCGACGTGAAAGCCCAGGGCGAACAAGGTGAAAAGGGTGAACAAGGCGAACCGGGCGCAACCCCTAACACTATCTACTACTTCCCCTATAACGGGAATTGGTACAGGGTTGAAGTCACCCCCGACGGCACACAAGTAAGCAATGAAGATACTGGCATCTCTTACTTGGTTCCTGGCACCATCACCGCAATATACGACACTGCCAACCAAGTGCTCACCATGCACAACGTGGAAGGCGCAACCGACGGCATAGTTTCAATCAAGCTGAGCCAGCCGCTTGCAGGCCTTATCCTCATCCCCGACGTGCTGAAGGATGGCATGGCCGTGGTGAACTGGTACTCCCTGCAAGTGAAAGAAACTCCTGCCGAGGGCGAACCCACTTACAAGGAATTGGTGGCCAGCCCCGACATCGAACTTACATACCGCCTCAACCCGAGCAACGCCAAGTTGACCAAGGAGGATTACACTTTCGCATTCGTCGAAAGCAAGGTTGAAACCCGTGCCACCGACAGCGACTTCACTCTTACTCCCGACAACGAGGGTTGGAGCGTAACCGACGGCAAGCTTTCTATCTCGGCCAAGCCGAGCGACATAGCCGTGCTCAAAAGCAACGAGGCATATATCTTCGCCCTGCAAGCTACCGATGCCGAAGGTCACACCATCACTTCGGATTACGGTATGCTCGAAGCCGGCATAATGAGGGATTACCAAATAACAAGTAAACCGGAAGATGGCATTTCAAAGACTTATGCCACAACAAAGCCTGAATACAGTGCCACAATGCAAGCCGATGCCGAAGTGGTTTGCACCGGTGAACTCGACTTGAACACATTGGTTGCATTGTTAGAAACCAACCTTGTAATATACGTAGATGACATCTTCGACGTCACCTACACTTTCACTGCCGAAGAATTCCTCAATGGCGAAGTTAACCAAAGCCAGTATGTTGCCATTGACGAGAAAGGTGTACTCACCCTTACCAACGCATACGGCTCGGTGGGCATGAAGCCGCTTATCAAGGTTGACGCAAAATATGGCGAAACTGTGCTTGCCACTGCCTACCTCGTGATAGACGTGAAGGCTCAAGACGACGTTGACGGCTTGACCGTAACTGCCGAAACGCTCAACTTCAACTACAGCAAGCTTACCGCTAACGGCGAAGACAACACTGCAAAGGTATTCGACTTCGCTACAGTAAAGGCTGAAGTTTACGACATACTTGACATTGCTGCTGCCGACTTCGGTACTTATTACAACACTACTCCGACTATCGAAGGCGCATATGAGGGCGATCATTCAATTATGTCGGTAGGTGTAAATGTAGCAGCTCTCCCGACTACCGAAGGCGGTGAAGGCTTTATTATATTCCGCATCAACAACAAGGCCAAGACACAACTTGAAGAACCTGCACAAGTAACAGTTACTTACGAGGCAACCAACGCTAACTATCCTAACGTTACATTTGTTATACCTTACGTTGTAACCGACGATTGTGATCTTGACAATACGTTGCCTGCTTACAGCGGTTGGGTTGAAAATGGCGAATACCTCGTTATCGGACGTATGCACTCAGGCAACGACTACGAGATGGCAGGCTTCCTCTACAATGCCTACACCGGATTTGAAGATTGGCTTGAAAGTGCAACACAAATCGCCAACCACACGCTCTCGTTCCGCTTCAAAGAAGGTGTAGACCACACCGGTATCAAGCTCGACGGCGACGACATTCTCACTCAGAAGGTGATGCTCGAAAATCCGTGGGATAAAGAGTTGACTTGCACAGTTGAACTCGTAGCTACACTGACCAATGGCGAAACTCACCCGGTAGATGAACTTAATGTCCGTTTCATTAATCCGTTTGCAATGGATACCCCGACGCTTGAAATTACAGCAAATGGTAGTGAAGTTGTAGGTGAAACAAATAATGTTCTTAACAAGATAGTTATTCGCTCAAGCTCTAACAATGCTGTTATCTTCGAAGAAGGAGATGCTACAAACGAAGCAGAAACTTTATTCGGATTGGAAAGCGGTAACTTCAAGTTTACTTACTCGCTTGCCAGCGGTGAAACCAACAACTTCAGCGTGACATCAGATGGTACCATCACATTCAATCCTAAGGGTGCACCGGTTGTAAAAGACTGGAACGCAACAGTTGAGGTGAAGGTTGAGATTTCCAACTTGGTAATCATGACCGGTACTGTAAACGTAGTGGTAAAACCTGCGCAATGAGTTAAAAGAAAGATAGGAGGATTCAAAACGACTATATAGGTACAATGGAGAATATATAGTTTAATAGAAGTCCTTAATAATGAAGGAGTGGGGCAACCGTGAGGTTGTTCCACTCTTTTTTTAATTAGGCATTCAGGCGGTATAGACGCGATTAATCGTGTCTATACTATAGTGTTGATAATAAATTTGTTAATCATGTCGTTTGGTAAACTTTACACTTTGTGGGGGGTTTTTTCACGCATATATTTTGCACTATTGGGGCAATATGCTAAATTTGTGGAACATTCACATAAAACACAACCATCTCATGAGGACCAAGTACAAGAGAATATTGCTGAAGTTGAGCGGCGAATCGCTCATGGGCAAGCAGGGTTACGGCATCGACCCGCAACGTGTGGGCGATTATGCCCGCCAAATAAAAGAGGCTGCACAGGGCGGCGTGGAAATAGCAATCGTGATAGGCGGCGGCAACATATTCCGCGGCCTTGCCGGTGCCGCACGTGGCGTTGACCGTGTGAAAGGCGACCAAATGGGTATGCTTGCCACTGTCATCAATTCGCTTGCCCTCAGTTCGGCTCTTGAAAGCATAGGGCAACCTGCACAAGTGTTCACTGCCGTCAATATGTTCCCCATAGGCGAGCATTACAGCAAGTGGCGTGCCATCGATGCCATGCGCAGCGGCAAAGTGGCCATAATAGCAGGAGGCACAGGCAATCCGTTTTTTACCACCGACACAGGTTCGGCTCTGCGCGGCATAGAAGTAGAAGCCGATGTGATGCTGAAAGGAACGCGCGTGGATGGAATTTACACTGCCGACCCTGAGAAGGATCCCACAGCCACCAAGTTTACCGAAATCAGCTATGACGAGATATATACGCGCGGACTGAAAGTGATGGATCTCACCGCCACCACTTTGTGCAAAGAGAACAAGTTGCCTATCATAGTGTTCGACATGGACACGGTTGGGAACCTTGCCCGCGTGCTCGACGGGGAACCGATTGGAACACTGGTGTATTAAGCCACCACCACACAAAGGTGTGTGGAAAGTTTTGCAAACTTGCTTATTATGAAATTTTATATATTTGAAAATTATGAACGACGTTAATCATTATCTAAATCCCGCCGAGGAGAAGATGGAACTTGCCGTGGCATACCTCGAAGAGACGCTTGCGCGCATTCGTGCCGGAAAGGCCAATCCAAAAATCCTCGATGGCATTCGTGTTGACTACTATGGTAGCCTGGCACCCATAAGCAACGTGGCCAACGTGGGTGTGCCCGATGCCCGCACCATCACAATCACCCCGTGGGAAAAATCGATGTTCAAGGTTATAGAAAAGGCCATCATCGACTCGGACCTTGGTATCATGCCCGAAAATAACGGTGAAATAATCCGCATATCAATTCCGCCGCTTACCGAGGAACGCCGCAAGGCACTTGTAAAGCAGTCGAAGAATGAGGCAGAACAGGCCAAAATATCGGTGCGCAATGCCCGCCGCGAAGCCATCGACGGCTTGAAAAAAGCCGTAAAGGACGGTATGGCCGAAGATGTGGAAAAGGATGCCGAGGACAAGCTCCAAAAGACCCACGACCGTTACATGAAAAAAATCGACGACTTGTTTGCACTGAAAGAGAAAGAAATCCTCACGGTGTAAGCACCAGGGAAATACACATGAAGTGCCGCAAGACAATGAGTGTTTTGCGGCACTTTTTCATGCCCCTTGTTTTGTATTATTGCTGCAATGCCTTATATTTGTAATGTTATAATAAAGTGGTAATTATGAAGTACCTTGATCCGAAAGCCGATTTGACGTTTAAAAAGGTCTTCGGCGGACATACCGACCTTGTGATAAGTTTCTTGAACGCGATGCTCCCGTTTGAAAAGCAGGAGGAGGAAATTACGTGGGTCGAGTACCTGGATCCCGAACTTGTACCGGTCAACCCGTTCCGCAAGGACAGCATAGTTGACGTGCGTTGCCGCGACCGAGAAGGGCGGCAATTCATCGTCGAAATGCAGATGATGTGGACTTCGGCATTCAAGCAACGGGTGCTTTTCAACGCATCGAAAGCTTATGTGAGCCAACTTGGCCGCGGTTATGACTATGAGTTGTTGCAACCTGTGTATTCGTTGAACTTGGTTAACGACATTTTCTCGACAGATAGCGAGAATTATTACCACGATTACCGTATAGTGGAGATAGGCGAGACAAGGGAAGTGATAGAGGGCTTACGCTTCATATTTGTGGAGCTTCCCAAGTTCTCTCCCCGCAATTACGGCGACAAGAAGATGCAAGTGCTATGGCTCCGCTACCTGACCGAGATAGGAGAAAAAACACGTGAAGTTCCCGAAGAACTGCTTGCAAATCCGGAAATCAACAAGGCTGTATCGCAACTTGAAGAATCGGCATTCGACGAGGACCAACTACTTGTTTACGACAAGTTTTGGGACATAGTGAGCACTCAAAAGATGCAACTGAGCAGCACACGCCGCGAAGGCCTTGAAGAAGGATTGCAGCAAGGCCGTGAAGAGGGAATAAAAGAAACAAAAATCAATAATGCACGGGGCATGAAAGCCGCAGGAATAGCACCGGCCATAATTGCAAGCATAACAGGGCTTACTCTTGATGAAATAAATAATTTATAGCAGGCAAATATTGTCCACCACCCCCTTGTTTATTGATACAGTTACAACACAATTCCGCCGTTGACTCATAGCTGATGACAGGACGCAAAAAGGCGAAACGACTTGTTTTAATGAAGTAAGCCGTTTCGCTATATGTTTTTTATGTAATTTGCCGTTTTTTTATTTTGCGGTATCCGGAGCAGTAGTAGCAGCCTCGGGAGTGGCAAACGGCGTAGCTTGCTGTTGCGGAGCTTCTTGTTCGGTAGTCACACGCGATTGACGGCCTTGTACAAGATTTTGCGGAGCAAGGAACGATGAAACGATGCTAAGCACACATATCACGATTGCAAGCGTCCAAGTGGCTTTTTCCACGAAATCGGTGGTCTTGCGCACACCCATAATTTGATTGGAACTTGAGAAATTAGAAGCCAAACCTCCACCTTTCGACTTTTGGATTAACACCACGCCTATCAAAAGGAGAGAAGCCAATAAAATCAGGATTGTTAAAAAAACGTACATAATTTATCTTTTGTTTATTTCGTCGTTAAGTATAAGTTTCTGTAGGAAACGAATTTGGTCTGCAAAGTAAATACTTTTTTCCGGAAATTTCAAACTTATGTTTTTAATAATTTCCAAAGCTTTAGTGTATTTACCCTGTTTGATGAATATTTTGGCAAGACTTTCGCTCAACATCGAGTCGTCGGCAGCCTCAGGCTCTTTCACAGGCTCTTCGGGTTCTGCCTTGGATTGGGATTGCGGAGCATCGGGCTTGGCATGAGCAAGAATGTCGTCAAATGTTTTAGCCGCCATTGCCAGCGGATCATTGCTATCGGCAGTTTGCTGTTCACGTTCAAGTACTTGTGAATAGTCGGGCGGAACAGGATTGAATATAAGTCGGTCGAGCAATTCAAGCTCCTTTGCATCGTTTCCACCATAACGGTCAAGGAACGATGTTATAGTCGTATCGGTATCGGGTGTCGGTACCGTCTCTTTTTGCGGATAAAACCCGCTAAAACGTCCTGCATCGTCACCTACAAGGTCGTGCAATATGGTGCGGTCGGGGAAAGCCAACGCAAGCGGCCTCAATATCTCTTCCTTTTCCTTATCGCCGATTATTCCCTTGTTTTGTTGCAGGAATAATATCGACGGAATAACAAAATAAGGATATTTATTGCGTACCATATCGAGCGTACCGCCGTCAATAGTACCGCCATCCACCATGTTGCGTATGTCTTCGACTGTTACCATCGCGTGTTACCAGTTTCCGAAAGTAGCATTGAAAATAAGGTCGCACAATTCGTCACAAATCTCGTCGCACAACGAATCTTGCACGTCTATCAGCAATTGGTCGCTTGTAAAGTCACGATAGGCCGAGAACGTCTGGTCAAGGTCCATGTCGGGATTTTTTGTATTTATGTACCTTATTCGCACAGTAATCGTCAGGCGTGTTTGCGATGCGTAAGCATCTTCGGTAACGGCTTGCGGCGAAAGTGCATATCCTGTTATTTCACCCTCCAAGCGCAAGTCGGTATTGCTTGAATCCACAATACTAAGTCGCGTTTGCCGCGTTATAATGTCTTGCAACTTGTTTTCAAACATTTGTTGCAGCGGTGCATACACCAGTGCGGCACGAATAGGGAAATTCGATACCGATATAGTCTTATATATGCTATAATCGAGTATGGCACCGTTGAACGTGTAGCTTATGGAACAAGCCTGTGACACTACGGCCAACGCCAATATGAGGAATATGCGCTTTATCATTGTCATTCGAGCCCGTATTCTTTGATTTTTCGATATAAAGTGCGTTCCGATATGTTAAGTTCTTCGGCAGTCTTTTTCCTGCGGCCGCAATTGCGTTCAAGCGATTTTTTTATGGTCTCGCGTTCTGTATCTTCAAGCGTGCGTGCCGAGTCGTTATTGTCATCGTGTGCAGGTGAAGAAGAAACGGTTTCGGTGGGAATAAAATCATCATCGGTTATTCCGTCTTCTATCTCCATCACATCTTTCATCGTCGGAGCGGGCTTGTAACTGCCCGTTCCCGAATACTTCACAAGCGAATGCGAACGGGTTTTATGTTGGGCTATCGTAGCACCGCCTTTCGACATAGCATCGATGCGGCCGTGCAATTCCTCTATTTCATGCTGCATCTTAAAAATCAGCTTGAAAAGCATTTCGCGTTCGCGCGTATAACTGAATTCGGCAGCCGATGCCACGGTGGGCTTGTATTCGGTGCTGTATTGCGGCAGATACTTTTTTATGCTTTCGGAATCGACAGTATTGCCGGCCTCGAACAGCGATATTTGCTCTATAACGTTTTTTAATTGGCGCACATTGCCAGGCCAACGGTAATTCATTATTGCTTCACGTGCCGAATCATCGAATTGCACCGACGGTGTACCATATTTTTCAGCAAAATCGTTTGAAAACTTGCGCACGAGCATGAGCACGTCTTTACCGCGTTCACGCAACGGTGGAATGTTGATTTGCACAGTTGAAAGGCGATAATACAGATCTTCGCGAAATTTACCTTCGCTCACAGCCTGGAGCATATTCTTGTTGGTGGCGGCTACAACACGTATGTTGGTTTTTTGCACTTCCGATGAGCCAACTTTGATATATTCGCCCGATTCAAGTACACGCAACAAGCGAGCTTGCGTGGTCAACGGCAACTCGGCCACTTCGTCGAGGAATATTGTACCACCGTCAGCTTCCTCGAAATATCCCTTACGTGACGATATTGCACCGGTAAAAGCACCTTTTTCGTGTCCGAACAATTCCGAGTCGATAGTGCCCTCGGGTATGGCACCACAGTTCACTGCAATATACTTGTTGTGCTTGCGTGAACTGAAGTCGTGTATTATATTAGGGAAAAATTCCTTGCCACTGCCGCTTTCGCCTATTATAAGCACCGACAAGTCGATTGGAGCCACCTGCATGGCACGGCGTATCGCACCTATGAGCGATGGCGCGTTACCTATTATGGAATAACGCTGTTTCACTCGCAATATCTCGGGTGGGATATTGGTTGCAGTATTGTTGTCGTTGTTCATTTATACCTCCTCAACGAATAAGTTTGTTGTTTTAAAAATTCCCCAAGTCGGTCGATGTCGTCATATTGAGCCAAAGTTTCGGGCATAATCATATCACCTACCGAAATGTGGAATGTCGCACCTTTCTTGTTGAACACTTCGGCAGGCAACCTGAGTGTGCGCAGTTGCCAACTTACAAGTCCCAGAAAATTAAACCATGCACTGTTTCCGCCATGAAAGTATATAGGAACCACCGGAACCCCGAGCATCTTGATGATGCGTATCACCGATGGCTGCCATTGACGGTCTTCAAGCCACAAGTGACGGTTTAATTTCGATACGGCACCGGCAGGAAAAAATCCAAGCGGCTCACCACTTTTCACTTGCATGATAGCTTCACGAATACCGTGTTTCGATACGGCTTGTTTTGCAGGGTCGGTCGATGCCAATGCGTCCACGGCTATAAAATTTGGGCGCATGGCACCTATGTGGTTAAGTATCATGTTCACCATAACCTTGAACTTAGGTCGGCGCGAAGCAATCATATTGATGAGAATAATGCCGTCAAGTGCGCCGTAGGCATGATTTGACACAGTTATGAACGCACCCTGTGGCAATTTGTCAAGCAATTGTTCATTGTCGATGCGCAATTTTATATCAAGATCGCGCAACAACCGTGCAGTAAATTCCACACCGGGAGTGTCGCAATTACGAGCATGTATATCGTTGACTTTATCTATCGATAAAATATGAAATAAGCGGTCAACCAATTTCCTGCGACCTTTGAAGAAAGGAGCCATTCGGCATATTTCATCATAGTCAAGCACCATTGGTTTTACCTGTGTCGAGGTCTCTTCCATATAGTAAATGTGTAATTAAGCGTGTGTCACACTTGCAAAAGTAAGAAAAATTCCGCAATTACACTATATATTAATGATGTAATGCAAGACAATGGTTATGACTTGTTCAAACGTGCTGTTTACGGTAATCGGTAAGAGTCATGCCTTTCATCTTCTTGAAAATTTTACTCATCGACGACAAGTCGGTGAAACCTGTCATTTCGGCAATCTCGGTAAATGAGTAATCCTCTTTGAGATATTTGCACACTTCTTCCATACGCAAAGTGTTAATCCAAGTGTTGAAATTCATGTTATAATGCCGATTGATAAATGTTGACAAGACACGTTTACCCACTTTTATCGACTCGGCTACTTCCTGTACCGATATTCCTTGTTTCAAGAATTGTTTCTCATCGCTTCCGGCCCATTCTTCTATTTTATTCAATATAAAACCGCTTTCATCTTCACAGGAACATTCTTCATTGCCCACGGCTATAAGTTCCATTTCATTATTTACTTTTTCAACAACTTTGTGCTCATTTATTAACATGAGCACAAAAGCAATATATAAAACAATGTTGATACTGTGAAAAGCAGTGATAAATCCCATGTTTCCTGTAAAATTGCTTGCCAGGCTCAGAATACCCACCACAAAATAAAAAAGCACCACATACATTATTTTGCGCAATTTCATGTTTTCACTGTCGGCATAAAAATTATCAATGCTGTTAAGGTAGTTCAAATAAGATTTATATATCACAGCAAAAGCCGTGATAAACGCCGCTCCAAGAGAAATGAATATCAACATCCTTATTATAACCATTGGGCTTAATGTCATGTCCGCGATACTTCTCATATGCACGTCATCACACACAAAATATAAAACGGCATACAACACAGTGAGCAAAAACGGTAACGAATATATTTTAAATATTATGTTTCTTTTCAACTCAAGAACGTTCATTATTGACAATAATATGAGATAAGCCAACATCGATTTAAGCCCGAAACTTGTCATGGGGTAAATATGAAGCAATTCAATGCTATCGGAGGTTAAAGGACTTGCCAACAATATATGAGCCACGCCTTGCATTATGCTCATGGACAACAATATAAATAAATATACTTTTGCCCTTCCATAGTTTTTATCAACAGTACCTGTGAATAATAACATTATTATCAACACCAAGCAGGCTGATATAGCAGAAACATAGGCATAAGAAAAAAAGTTACCCATAGTAGCATTTACAATAATAACAACCGGACAAAAATAATAAAAAAAATTATCAGTATAAAATTAATTAATCTAAATCACTAATAATCAGATTATTATATATTACTAACACAGTGTTGACACAAGTTTTGAACATATTGTTGATTATTTTTTATTATTTATCTTTATATATCTGTATTACAGTAAATTAGTGTATTGATAAAACGTTGATAAATATGTTAATTGTCACATTATGAAAAATACTGATACAGTACAATATTTATTATCATTAATCAACACCTGTTGAAAACAATGTTATCAACATATTGTTGATTTATGTTGATTATCTTATATTATAACACATAATTTCATCAGTATTAGTATATTAATATTATATACAATTGATTAAACCTTTGTTGAAAATATCATTTTATTAAAGAAATCCCATATCACTATTCCAGCAGTTATTGACACATTAAGTGAATGCTTAGTACCGTATTGAGGAATTTCGATGCAATAATCACTCATGTCAACAGCTTGTTGACTCACACCTTTAACTTCATTGCCAAGTATCACGGCATAATGCTTGCCTGGTTCTACCTTAAAGTCATTAAGCGACACACTGCCATTAACTTGCTCAACGGAACAAATCACATAACCGGCTGCTCGCAATTGTTCAATGGCATCGGTCACACGTTCACAATATTCCCATTCAACCGAATCTTCGGCACCAAGTGCAGTTTTGTGAATATCGGGGTGGGGTGGGGTAGCCGTAATTCCACAAAGCATAATTCGCTCAATCACAAAAGCATCACTCGTGCGAAACACAGAACCTATGTTATTAAGACTGCGCACATCATCAAGTATTACCACAAGTGGAATTTTACGTGCCTTTTTAAATTCTTCACACGATATGCGATGCAATTCAATCATAGTCTTCTTTTTCATAACAATGAATTTTTTTACGTATTAAATACTTGACAAAAACTTGTGGAAAAACCATCAAAACTTCGGAAGCAAAAATCAACAAGTTTATTTTCAATTTCCGCAAATTTGTATAAGCCGCACTTCACGGCTTAGTTCCAAAAGAGTTATTGTTTTGTTATATCACAGTTTTCACCAAGCATTTTGGCAGGTTATTAATATATTTTACTCACAAAATTATTAACTTTGCACGATACTAACAAAGTGTTCATAAAATGCTTAATCGGTTGAACAGTAGCCTGCAAAGTTGTGCATAACATATTAATCGGTTGAAATATGATATTAATAACTTGTTATGCAAGTATAATTCATGAAAATTACTTTCACTATTGACACTCAATAAGCATAATAATAAAAGAAGATTTTAAAAAATAAAAAAGAAAAATATATAATTATGAATGTTGACAACGGTTATGTCGATGCTCCTATAGAGGAAGGTATAGACCTCAAGAAAGAAATTGTGCGTTTGAAACAGGAAAAGAACGCCATTATTCTTGCTCACTATTACCAGCGTCCCGAAATCCAGGATATAGCCGACTTTATTGGCGACAGCCTTGCGCTTGCTCAAATTGCCGCCGACAGCCGGGCTGACATTATAGTGATGTGTGGTGTTCAATTCATGGGCGAGACTGCCAAGATTTTATGCCTCGGAAAGAAAGTAATTGTTCCCGACATGAGTGCAGGGTGCAGCCTTGCCGACAGTTGCCCTGCCGATGAGTTTGAAAAATTTGTCAAAGCTCATCCGGGTCACACCGTTGTAAGTTATGTCAACACCACAGCTGCAGTGAAAGCTGTTACCGACATTGTTGTTACAAGTGGCAATGCCCGTAAAATTATCGACAGCCTGCCCAGCGATGCAAAGATTATTTTCGGCCCCGACCGTAATTTGGGACATTATATCAATATTCAATCGGGTCGTAATATGCTGTTGTGGGATGGTGCCTGCCATGTGCATGAACAATTTTCTATTGAAAAAATAAATGCTCTCAAGGAACAGTATCCGGGAGCCAAGGTACTTGTACATCCCGAATGCCGCAAGCAGGTGCAAGAAGCCGCCGACAAGGTCGGTTCGACCAAGGTATTGCTTGATTATGCCGTAAGCAGCGAATGTGATACATTCATTGTGGCAACCGAGAGTGGAATATTGCACGAAATGATGAAAAAATGCCCGGAAAAGAAATTCATTCCGGTTCCTCCTGAAGATGGTTCGTGCAATTGTAACGAGTGTGCCGACATGAAGAAAGTTACACTTGAGAAGCTGTATAATTCACTCAAATATGAAATGCCGCTTGTTGAAGTAGATCCTGAAGTGGCCGAAAAAGCCGTAAGGCCTATAAAAAGAATGCTTGAATTGTCGAAATAATAAAATAAAAAAATCACATAATACATTATAATGGAATATAATTTCAAAGAAATAGAACAACGCTGGCAACAGTATTGGAAATCTCATAACACATACAAGACCGAAATAGATAATACGAGGCCGAAGTTCTATGTACTCGATATGTTCCCTTACCCTTCGGGGGCAGGACTTCATGTGGGGCACCCGTTGGGGTACATAGCTTCTGACATATATTCGCGTTACAAGCGTTTGCAAGGCTTTAATGTGCTTCATCCCATGGGGTATGATGCTTACGGCTTGCCTGCCGAGCAATATGCCATACAGACGGGGCAGCATCCCGAAGTGACAACGGTTAAAAACATTAATCGTTACCGTGAACAGCTCGATAAAATAGGTTTCTGCTATGACTGGGATCGTGAAATACGCACTTGTGATCCCGCCTATTACAAGTGGACGCAATGGGCTTTTATTAAGATGTTCAACAGCTATTATGATAACGATTTGCAGAAGGCTTGTCCTATAGTTAACCTTATTGACAAGTTTTCAACAGCGGGTACCGATGGTGTAAATGCTGCTTGTGGCGAAGAAATGTCGTTTACAGCCGATGAATGGAATGCCAAGAGCGAATATGAAAAGGAAACAGTATTGATGAATTACCGAATTGCATACCTTGGCAATACCATGGTGAACTGGTGTCCTAAACTCGGCACTGTGCTTGCCAACGACGAGGTAAGTGAGGGGGTGTCGATACGCGGCGGTTATCCTGTTGAACAAAAGATGATGCGGCAGTGGTGTCTGCGTGTGTCGGCTTATGCACAACGTCTGCTCGACGGACTTGATACCATCGACTGGACCGAATCTCTAAAAGAGACACAACGCAACTGGATAGGTCGTTCGGAAGGTGCCGAAATGAAATTCAAGGTTGCCGGCAGCGACATAGAACTTGAAATATTTACAACTCGTGCCGATACCATATTTGGTGTTACATTTATGGTACTTGCCCCTGAAAGCGAATATGTGGATATGCTTGTCACCGAAGACCGGCGTGCCGCAGTTGATAAATATATCGATGAAGTGAAGCACAAGACCGAGCGCGAACGCCTCATCGACAAGCAGGTTTCGGGTGTATTCAGTGGCAGTTATGCCATTAATCCGGTTACCGGAAAAGAGATACCTGTATATATAAGCGATTATGTGCTTGCCGGTTACGGTACGGGAGCTATCATGGCTGTTCCTGCTCATGACAGTCGTGACTATGCTTTTGCCCGCCACTTCGATTTGCCCATAATTCCGCTTATCGAGGGAGCCGATGTAAGTGAAGAAAGTTTCGATGCCAAGGAAGGCAAGATGGTAAACTCATCGAACGAGAATTTGCAGCTCGACGGGCTTGAAGTAAAGGAAGCCATTGCCAAGACAAAAAAATATATCGAAGAGGCCGGAATTGGCAAGGTGAAAGTAAACTATCGCTTGCGCGATGCCATTTTCAGCCGTCAACGTTATTGGGGTGAACCGTTCCCGGTATATTATGATGAAAACAATATGCCGCACGTGCTCGATGAAAGCGAATTGCCGCTTGAATTGCCCGAGGTTGATAAGTTCCTGCCAACAGAAACCGGCGAACCGCCACTTGGCCGTGCAAAGAATTGGGTGGCAAAAAATGGCCGTCCGCTTGAGTTATGTACTATGCCGGGGTTTGCAGGGTCGTCGGCTTACTACTTGCGTTATATGGATCCGCATAATGACGAAGCTCTCGTGTCGAAACAGGCCGATGAATATTGGCGCAATGTAGATTTGTATGTAGGCGGCACTGAACACGCTACCGGGCACTTGATTTACAGTCGTTTTTGGAACAAGTTCCTTTATGACCTTGGTTATGTGTGTGAACCTGAACCGTTCAAGAAACTCATCAACCAGGGTATGATACAAGGACGTTCTAATTTTGTGTATCGCATAAAAGACACTAATACATTTGTATCTTACAATTTGCGCAAGGAATATGATGTAACACCTATTCATGTAGATGTCAACATTGTCAATAACGATATTCTCGATTTGGAAAAATTCAAGGCATGGCGTCCTGAATTTGCCAATGCCGAGTTTATACTTGAAAATGAAAAATATGTGTGTGGATATGCCATTGAGAAAATGTCGAAGTCGATGTTCAATGTGGTTAATCCCGACGATGTGGTTGAGCGTTACGGTGCCGATACTTTACGCTTGTATGAAATGTTCCTTGGCCCAATCGAACAAAGCAAGCCGTGGGATACCAACGGCATAGATGGCGTACATCGTTTCTTAAAACGCTTATGGTCGCTTTTCTATAAAGGCGATGAATTGCAACTTACCGATGAAGAACCATCGGCCGAAGCCATGAAATCGTTGCATAAGCTTATCAAGAAGGTAACTTTCGACATTGAGCATTTCTCTTATAATACATCGGTTAGCGCGTTCATGATATGCGTCAATGAACTCAACGCCATGAAGTGCGTGGCCAAGGCTGTTTATCGTGATCTTGTGGTTGTGCTTGCACCTTTTGCACCTCATATATGTGAAGAGTTGTGGCACGCACTCGGTCAGGAAGGTTCGGTATGTGATGCAAGTTGGCCGCAATTCAATGAAAAATATTTGGTTGAGAACACTGTCAAATATGCTGTTTCGTTTAATGGTAAAACACGTTACAGCATAGAAGTTGCAGCCGATACATCGAAAGAAGATGTCGAAAAAGCGGCTCTTTCGGCTCCCGGAGCCGAAAAATGGGTGGCTGGGAAGACTCCGAAGAAAATAATAGTGGTTCCGGGGAAAATTGTTAACATTGTAATATAAAGTAATTACTTGCATACGAAAAAAATAGTAGAGGCCATGATGCTTCTACTATTTTTTTATGGAAAGCGCGTAAATTCACATTCACGGCACTTCCCGACCCACAGTTTATTATTATGTTCAATAGTGAAAAAATTCTTGCAGTAAAAATTATTTGCTTTTGCGCTCGCAATAGCGACGGCATTGTCCGCATATGTCATATCCCAGCATGGCTCCGAGTATGAAATCTTCTTCGGGTGTCAACTTGTTGAGAGGCCGCGTTACCATCAACTTTATGGCGTTGATGCATTCTTTTCGACCAAAAAACAAGTTGATTTTGTCATCGCCAACAGGTTGTATCAAATAATTGATTTTTTGACTTGACAGGCGGCGGGTAGTGTATTCGGCATACCTTTTTTCGGCAGTGAAAAGCACCATTTGTCGCACGCCTTTCTTGAATTCGTAAATGTGGTTCAAGAATACTTGCACAACCTCGGGATTGATATTCGATGCGGCAGGCATAGGCAAATGTGTTTGGCTTATTTATAAACTTTCTTTTATAGATTTTATCCAAGCGTCAATGCGGCTTTCGGTCAAGTCGCTCTCATTTACATCATCAATTGCAAGTCCCACGAATCGACCGTTTATTACGGCTGTGGAGTCGTCGTAAGTGTATCCGTCGGTCGATACGCCTTCAAGTATTTTGCAGCCTGTATCTTGCAGTTCACGGTAAATTTCGCCCATTCCGTCGCAATAGGTGTCGCTGTAAGATTGAGAATCGCCGCAGCCAAACAGTGCAACCGTTTTTCCATGCAAGTCGGCATCCTTTATTTCCTTTATGCCGCCATACCAGTCGTCTTGCATATCGCCTGCACCCCAAGTCGAAGTGCCAAGTATGAGATTGTCGTATTCGGTCACTTGTGCGGCTGTAACTTTTGCCACGTCAAGAATGTCAGCCACGCCAAGTTTTTTGGCGATAGTTTCGGCTATGCTTTGGCAAGTTCCGGTAGATGACCCGTAAATTATCACAGTCTTTTTCATTTCAGTGTCGATTTTAGAGTTATTGTTACGATTGCAAAGTAAACAACAACCATCGACCCTTGAAATCCCTAAAAATAAGTATTTTCACTCACTTTCCACCTTATCATTAGGGATGAAATATGTAGGTGTGTTAAAATACGAAGGGCGGCAAAGCCGCCATTTGCATTTTGACACACCCTCATGCAATAAAATTAAAATAAGGTTTAGCGGGAATGGAGCAGAGTGAAGTAGCGGTCGAGAACTTCGTGGGCGGCTACGAATGAGCTTTGCTTATTGCCGAGAACTAATTGCTGCTTTGCAGCAAGCATTTCTTCGATGGCCGGATTTTGATAGAAATTATCACGCAGTTTCTCGTTGATGGTCTCATACATCCAGTATAGTTCTTGTTGACGGCGTTTTTCCTGGAAGTATCCGTTCTTTTTCACGAAGTCGAAATAGTCATATATCATTTGCCACACTTCGGCAATTCCTATTTCATAATAACCCGAGTAGGTGAGTACACGTGGAGCCCAGCCGCTGGGTGGCAATGGGAACAGGTGCAAAGCGTTGCGGAACTGTGTGGCTGCAAGGTTTGCACGGTCCACATTATCACCGTCGGCTTTGTTGATGACTATGCCGTCGGCCATTTCCATTATTCCGCGTTTGATGCCTTGCAATTCGTCGCCGGTGCCTGCGAGTTGTATGAGCAGGAAGAAATCCACCATTGAATGTACGGCAGTTTCACTTTGTCCCACACCTACGGTTTCAACGAATATTTTGTCAAATCCGGCAGCTTCACACAGCACTATCGTTTCGCGAGTCTTGCGTGCCACGCCCCCTAAAGAGCCTGCCGATGGGCTGGGTCGGATAAAAGCGTCGGGGTGTACCGACAGTTTTTCCATGCGCGTCTTGTCTCCAAGGATACTTCCTTTTGAGCGTTCACTGCTTGGATCGATGGCAAGTACGGCAAGTTTGCCGCCTTGTTTCAAAACGTGCAGGCCGAAAACGTCGATACTCGTGCTTTTGCCTGCGCCGGGTACTCCTGTAATGCCTATACGTATAGAATTGCCCGAATGAGGAAGGCACTTTTCTATCACTTCCTGCGCCACGGCTTCATGCTCGGGATTATGGCTCTCGACAAGTGTTACTGCTTGGCTCAATATGGTAATGTCGCCACGTAATATGCCCTCGACATATTCACCTGCCGATAACAGGCGGCGACGGCGGCGAGCTTTCATGTATGGGTTGACCGACGGCGGTTGTTCCACACCGCTGTTGACGGCAAGACCTGCAAATTTCGAGTCGTTTTCGGGATGTTCCATAATGTTATATTTATTTTTTGTTACCTACGATACGCACCATTTGCTTATAATGTAGCGGATCGTTGCAATATATTATTATATAGGTGTTTAAAATATTATCATCTGTTTTGCTTGGTAAAACAGTGACATCGACGCTTGTTGTTTCATCTTTGCCCAATGTTTTTTTATGTAGGTTCACGGTTATGCAATCATCGATAGAGTGAATTCCGTATATTTTAAGGTTGTTGTTTCCGTGATTTTTTATTACAAATTGTTTTTTATTGCATACGTCAGAAAGCGTATCCATGTCGGCAAAAACAAGTCGATCGGTATTTAAGGCCAATTCCGGTGCATTGCGTTTTTGTTCATCGTTCCACGATGAGAAATCGTCGTGTACCGTGGCCATTACGTTAATATGTCTTATACCTGCCAATGCGCCGGTACCGGGTTCTTGTGGTTCGGCAAAGAGGGTAAAATTTGTCTCGGTATATCCCCGCAGTTGCAAAATTTCGGTATTTAACGACACTTTAATCACTGTTACCGTCCGTGGTTGTACTGTTGTTTTGTGTGGCGATACTTTTAGTCCTTTAGGAATATCTTCGGTATAAAGCAACATAGGCACATCGCTGTCGTTATAAGCCTCGATGGTGGCGGTTTGTTTTTCACCTGCCGTCATTTCTCCAAAAGGAACGGAACTTGCATTCAGTTTCAGTGAGCCTGTTCCCACGGGATATTTTTCATTTACAGTCATCTCCTCAGCTTTAACTTTTCCTTCAAGTCGCAATGTGGTGCGATGAGGTTCCGCATCGGTCAATACAGTATAAAACATGGTAAAATTGCCCACCCGCCCTACAGGGTTGAATGTAACTGTTACCAATGCTGTATCGCCAGGTGCTATTGGGCGACGCGGATATTCGGCTGTGGAGCAACCGCACGATGCACGCACACGGTTGATTACTACATCATCATTGCCGGTGTTTATGGCTTTGAATATGTGTGTCACACGCCCGTGGCTTTCCATTACTTCATCAACCGAGTGTCTGGTTTCCACCCATTCGAGTTTGCCACCGGCAATGGCCGTAGTTACGCACCACCACGTGATAAATATAAATGTTGCAAACTTTTTCATTCTTTAGGTATCACCGAGCCTTCAAGAGTGAGTGTGGTGCGTTTTTCGCGTCCGTTTGTACGCACATTTATGGTTTTAAGGAAACCTCCGAAATATCCGGCAGGATTGAAGCTTATAGTTATCACACCTTTTTCGTCAGGTTTAATTGGTTTTTTGGGATAATCGGGTACAGTGCAACCGCACGTTGGTTTTGCCGACAAGATAACCAAAGGTTCATTGCCGGTATTTATAAATTCAAATTCGCATGTCACCACCCCGTCGGCTTCTTTTATGTATCCGAAGTCGTGAGACTTCTTTGGAAAGGTGGCTTGCGGATATTTGTCGCTTTTGGCAAGCATGGCAGGCACAGCCAAGAATATCATTAACATGGTTATTATAATCTGTTTCATTGTGTATTTGCTTTAATACAGTACAAATGCAAAAATAGCAATTATTTTTTTGTTTTGGCATAAAAAAGCATCTGCCGGGAAAAAGACAGATGCTTATCATCAATTTCCCGATGGGGAAATATGATGGTTTGTCGATTCGTATCGGTTCGACATTCACATGTGTCCGCTTTACTCACGACATAGGGAAATTTAGACTAGATGATTTGAGAACAACGCTTTTACACGCTTGTTATAATCACGCGTTCACACGCGATCTTATTGCAAATATAATGATATTTTTTTCAAAAATGCAAATTAAAGTAATAAAATGAAATCAATAAGTCGAAACTGTCAAAAAAATCACGGTTTAACCGATTGACTGCTTAGGCTTTATGGCTAATATATGTTTTTGAACATCATTTTATTTTTTTGCTGTTTTTTATGATTGTGCGGCAATTTTTAAAACCGTTTTTAATTATGCTGTCTAACTGTTCCACAGTGGGGTTACGCATACCTTCCACGACATACATTTCAGAAAACGGGTTGTGATATTTTATGTGGCTCATCAGTTCATCGGTAGATGGTGCCGACTGTAATGCGGCATATTGCTCGTAGGTGTAGTCGGTAAATGCCGAGTTAGCCGATATGCCGCGTCGGTCCCATAGGTATCCGTCATCAATTTCCACGGGTGTTGAGTATCGCCCGTTGCGTCCCACGTCGCCGGGAGCCGGATATGAGATAATGCCGGTACCGTCGGCGTTAAGTGTCACCGGAACAAGGTTGCGGTAGTCGCCATGCGTCTTGTAAATGATTATCGGGGCTAACATCGTCACCGATGTATTACCTCCGTGTTTTGCAGCGACGATTTTTGTTGCCGGTATTGCTTCGGTTACCTTGGTATCACCCTGCGACGTTTTGCATGAGGTGGTAAATATGGCTGTAATCATTATGAATGCCGATATAAAATGTCTTATCATGTTTAATTAAATTTCAATGGTTGCTTATTCGCGAAAGTAAACACGTTTTACTCGCTCGGAGATGGAAGTGAGCACTTCGTAGGAGATGGTGCCACGGACCCGGGCAAGTTCTTCAACCGAAATGTTTCGGCCGAATATTTCTATTTGGTCGCCGACTTTGCAGCCGGGGGCATCGGTCACGTCTATCATGCACACGTCCATGCAGATGTTGCCGACAGTGGGGCATAATGTTCCGTTGACAAGCATATTTATGTTACCGTTGCCAAAGTGGCGGTCGATGCCGTCGGCATATCCCACAGGAACGGTGGCTATGCGCGATGGGCGTTTCAGCAAACCGTTGCGCCCGTAACCTATTGTGGTTCCGGCAGGCCATTCTTTTATGGAAATAATCACAGTGTAAAGTGAGGATACCGGTACGGTATCGATTTTATCGGTAATCGGTGACATTCCATACAGCCCTATTCCGAGCCTTACGAGGTCATACTGGTGTTCGGGGAAGCGCAGTATCCCGGCTGTGTTGAGAATGTGGCGCATGATGTGGTGCGGGAAAGCAGCTTGCAACATATCGCAACATTCGTCGAAATATGCAAATTGCCCGCGGGTGTAATCGTCTTGTGCAGGGTCGTCGGCCACACACAGGTGTGAAAATACCGACGCGGGGCATATTGCACGTTGCTTGCGAAGTGTTGCTATCAGTTCGGGTAATTCTTCTTTCAGGAATCCCAAGCGGTGCATTCCGGTGTCGAGTTTTATGTGTACAGGATAGTCGGTAATACCGAATTTTTCGGCTTCTCTAATGATGCGCCGGCACTGGTCGAGGCTGAATACTTCGGGTTCGAGACGGTAGGAGAACATGGCTTTGTAATTGACAACAGTCGGGTTAAGTACCATTATAGGCATTGTAATTCCGGCTTTTCGCAAATCTACACCCTCGTCGTGTACAGCTACGGCAAGATAACTTGCTCCGGCATCTTGCAAAGTCTTGGCAAGTGCATAGGAACATCCGGCTCCGTATCCTGATGCTTTCACCATGCAGGCTATTTTGGTCTCGGGTTTCAGTCGTGAGCGGAAGAATTTGTAGTTGTGTGTCACGGCATCAAGATTCACTTCGAGCACGGTTTGGTGTTGCTTGGCTTCGAGCAGGTCGGCTATTTGCTTGAAGTCAAATTCCGGTGCGCCCTTTATCAATATCAATTCATCTTCAAAATCGCTTTGCGACACATTTTGCATAAAGTCGGCAGTCGATTCAAAGAAGCGTGAATTGACATCGAAATACCGAGAGTTGCGGCACATCTCGGGTCCTATGCCTATGACGCGGTTCACTCTTTTTTGTTTAAGCAGTTCGGCCACATAGCCATACAGTTCGTCACGGCTGTAAGCCTCATGCAATACATCGGAAAGTATTACAGTCATCGACATATCGGGTTTTGCGCGACGCGTCATGAAGTCGATGGCCGGGGCAAGCGAATTGAAGTCGCTTGTATAACTGTCAACTATGACAAGGCAGTTGTTTATGCCTTCCATCACATTCAGCCGTGTGCCTACGGGTGTGAGCCGTGCCACACGTTCGGCAATCATTTCTGGCTTTATGTGCAGATATATCATGGTGGCTATGCAGTTAATCACGTTCTCGATTTCACTGTCTTTGGTAAATGGGATGTGCACATGGTTTTCAAGCCCGAGGAACGAGTAAGTCACGTCCGACCCTTTGTCGCCTTTTATGATTGAGGTTACTGCAAGAGGGCGGTCGGCATCGCGTTGCGACCAAGCAATCTCTTGAGCAATGGCAAGTATGGGCATAACGGCATCGCGTATCAACTTGTAGTCGGCGCAATAAATTATGCAGTCGCAGGCGGTGAGCAGTTGCGTTTTTTCGTGTATTTTCTGCTGCATCGACTCGAAACCTTCGTTATGTTCGTCGCCGAGATTGGTGATAATGCCCACTGTGGGGCGTATCATAGCCTGCAACGACACCATTTCGCCCGGCTGCGAAATGCCGGCCTCTATAATGGCAAGGTCGGTGTTTTCGTCTATTTCCCACAGCGACAGCGGCACGCCTATCTGCGAGTTGTAGCTGCGTGGGCTGCGCACTATGTTGAAGTCGTCTTTGAGTAATTGGTAAAGCCATTCCTTGACGGTGGTTTTACCTTTGCTGCCGGTGATGGCTATCACAGGAATGTCGAAACGGCGGCGGTGGTAGGTGGCAATGGATTGCAATGCGGCGCGTGAGTTAGGCACCACAAGGAAATTGGCATCGTCGAGCAGCTCGGGTGGCACATAAGTTATGTTATCGACCACGAAATTGCGCACGCCGCGTTCGTAAAGGCTGGCTATGTAGCGGTGGCCGTCGTTGTTATTGGTGCGAATGGCGAAAAATAGGGTTTCGGCCGGGTATGTCAGCGACCGGGAGTCGGTAAGCAAGTGGCTTATTTCGGCACTTTTGTCGCTAAGCGAGTCTTGCGGTATTCGCAATATCGACGCTATTTCTTTTATCGGGTACTTCATAATTCCTTGCAGGTTATGTAGTGTTTCAAGTAATCGAGTTTTGTTATGTGCGGATATCGGGCTGCCATGTCGGCAAGTGATTTTGCTGCCTTTTGCTTGAATTGCCCGACAACCTCGGCATTGGGGCTTGTGGGGCGGTGCGCGAGCAGGCGCGACAAGCGTTCGCACTGTTCGGCTTTCGATCGCTCATTGTCGTTGAAAAAGGCGGCTTTGAACAGTTCCCACACATAGTTTACGGCCACATCGGACGGGTGTGCCATATCGGCGGCATAGAAACGATAGTCGCGCAGGTCGTCGTTGAGTATTTCATATGCGGGGAAATAGTGACAATATCCTGGGTGTGCCGCCACGGTATGGTGTGCCGCCACCGTCAGCAGGCTTTTGCTAAGGTGGTTCATCGCAAGTCCGTCGGCAAGGTGGCGTATGGGGCTTACGGTGAAAATAATGTGAGCCTCAGGGTTAAAGTCGTGTATGCGTGTTGCCATATTGTCGAGGACGGCGGTAATTTCGTCCATGCTGCACAAGCTGCGCTTGAAACGGCCGGCCGGCAACTTGTGGCAATTGTTTACCACTTGTCCGTTGTCGTTGAGGCGGTACACAAATGATGTTCCGAGCGTGACAAAAATGTGGCTGCATCGCGACAATTGCCTGTGTCCGCGCTCGATGCTGATGTTCATTGCCGCAGTTGTTTCGCCCAGTTCTGTTCCCGAGAAACGTGAATGAAACATGAAGTGGTTCCACACGCCATTAGCCTCGAAAAGTTCACTGTGGGTGATTTGGCGGTTTTCTATCAGCCATCCCACGCATTCAAGCAGCGACAATGGGTTGTAGGTTGTACCGAACGGGTTTACCACGGCATCGACCATGGCATTGCGCAGGCACGTGCCCATGTTGTCGGAAAAACAAGAGCCTGTCAACAACACACAACCATCATGCTTTAATGGTGGCATCTTTACTTTTGATATGTCTAAAGCTGTCCTGAATGTCATTATTGTGCTTCACCCTCCATCGTCACATAGCTTTATGCAAATTTAATCAACAGTTTTTATTTTACACCATTTTGTATGTTTTTTTACAAGTGGGTGTTGCACAGTGTGGTCAATTCAGCATGGGCAAAAAAAAATTGATTGTCTCACGACAATCAACCTTGTTAACCTTAAATCTAATACCATGAAAAACACGTTACAAAGGTATCACATTTTATGTTATCCAACATAATTTCCAAACAAAAAAACGCATTGTCTTAACTTTGTTTAACCTGAACACCTGCAATATGTTCCACCATGTTAACACCTGCCGACAGTTGAGGCAAAATCTTGCTGCAAAAAAATTGTTTACGTTTGATATGTTCTGTAAATTTACAGCCGGATTAAAAACTTACCATAGAATAACCTGCAGCATGGACATATTATCATGAAAATTAAACTAATATGATTTCCTGTTATGATGTATGACCGAGAACGATTAAGGTTCAAGTAAGACCAAATAAAAAATGATAAAATATTATTACTTTTAGCTGTTTTATTTTGCTCATTAATAGCTGCTAATGCGCAATTTAGCATAGAGTATGTACTCGATAAGGTGGTATATAGAACTTTGCCTTTTTCTAACGAACAAACCAAGTCCATACATAGAAAATGGCCTATCAAAAATACCAACAATATTATACCCGATAAATTATATACGAATTTTCAATTGTCCGAATACTTTTTGGCACGGGAGTCAGCACTTTCACAAGGGAACAATTGGAAAGGTTTTCGGTTAACTTGTGGAACTTGTATTAAAGCCCCTAATGCGTAAAATGCCATGACTGTCGCGCATCAATATAGTTGCTTATTGGACGCCGGTTAACGATGCCGCCATTCTGCAGCGCGAATGCAATTGTTATGTTCTTCGTATGGATTTGTTATCTTTGCATATAGTAAACAATCGTATCTGATATGAACGACACAATATTGATGTCAGCAAAACCTTTTGTGAAATGGGTTGGTGGAAAGACGCAGCTTTTGGAAGATATAAAGCGTTCTTTACCATCGGATTTGTTGCAAAATGAAGATATTCTCTATGTAGAACCTTTTGTTGGAGGTGGTGCTGTTTTATTTTGGATATTGCAACAATTTCCTAATATAAAAAAAGCAGTAATTAATGATATCAATCCTCATTTGATAACTACATATAAAGTTATTAAATATCAACCTGATAAACTAATTGCGCAATTGGAAACTATTCAAAATGAATATATTCCTTTAGATGAAGTGGGCAGAAAAAATTATTATTTAAAAAAACGTGATATATATAATTTATCATCTTTGTCAGATGTAGAAGTGGCTGCTTTATTCATTTTTTTAAACAGGACATGTTTTAATGGCTTGTATAGGGTGAATTCTAAGGGGAAATTTAATGTTCCTCATGGTAGATATGCCAATCCTAAGATTTGTGATAAAGATACTATTTTGGCTGATTCTAAGATTTTACAGAAAGTTGAAATATTATGTGGTGATTTTTCAGAAACAATTATTTATGCTACTCCGAACGCTTTGTTTTATTTTGATCCACCATATAAACCATTAAGTAAAACTTCATCGTTTAATTCATATGCGAAAGAGGAGTTTGATGATAGCGAACAAATAAGATTGCGAGATTTTTGTCATGAAATATCGGTATGTAAAGCTCATTTTATTCTGAGCAATTCAGATGTAAAGGGTAATGATAAGAATAATAATTTTTTTGATGACATATATAAAGCATATACCATTAAACGGGTCATGGCAACACGAATGGTTAATGCCAATTCAAGTAAAAGAGGTAAATTATCAGAATTGATGATTTCCAATATTACAGAATATAATAAGTAATTATGAAAAGAGATTTCAATAACTGGCTTGCACAATTTCGTAAGAGCATTGCAGATTATCAATATTATATAGATTTTGGTAAAGTTTTTACAAATGTCGATTTTATTAAAGTGGAATTGAATATCATGAATTCCCTTATTGGTAGTAAAAATATTGAAATTGAATTTGATAAGTTAGTAACTTCTTATCCAAATATACTGAAATGTATTCCTATTTTAATTGCAAAACGGGAAATGGATATTGAGGTTTTGGATGAAGATGGCAGCTTTTGTTATAATTTCAGAATAATGAATTATGATATAGAGCAATATAAAGTTTTTATGCGTAAAACGGGTATTTTTAATTTACTTGAAAATCGTATCATAGGAAGCCTTGTTGATTATGTTACTGGTGTGGAAACGGGATTAGATTCAAATGGAAGAAAAAACAGGGGTGGACATTTGATGGAAAATCTTGTTGAGGCGTTTATTAAAAAAGCTGGATTTAAAAAAGACAGTACATATTTTAAAGAAATGTATATTCATGAAATAGAAAATAAATTTAGTATAGATCTATCTTCTATCTCAAATCAAGGGAAGGCAGAAAAACGTTTTGATTTTGTTGTAAAAACACCATCTATGGTATATGGCATAGAAACAAATTTTTATGGTAGTAGTGGTTCTAAATTAAATGAAACAGCACGAAGTTATAAGACTATTACTTTAGAAACGAAAGATCTTACGGATTTTACGTTTGTTTGGTTTACTGATGGTCAAGGATGGAACAGTGCCCGTAATAATTTGGAAGAAACTTTTGATGTACTTGAGCATATCTATAATATTAATGATTTGGAAAATGGCATTATTAATAAAATAATGGTTTAAGAATGATTGCTTATTTTAAATCCATTGATCGTGCCTTTACTCTTCTTCATGGAGATTGTATCGAATTGTTGAAGCAGTTTGATTTTAAGTTTGATATGATATTTGCCGACCCTCCATATTTTTTAAGTAACGGTGGGATAAGTATGCAAAATGGAAAAATTGTTTGTGTGGATAAAGGTGAATGGGATAAAGGCGGCACTTTGGAATATGTGAATTCTTTTAATATGGCATGGATAAAAGAATGTCGCAGTAAATTAAAGGAGAATGGAACTATTTGGATAAGTGGAACATATCATAATATTTTTTCTATTGCTAATATTTTGACAGAACTTTGTTTTAAAATCTTGAATGTTGTGACATGGGTAAAGACTAATCCTCCACCAAATATTTCACGTCGTTATTTTACTTATTCAACCGAGTTTATCATATGGGCACGTAAATCGGCTAAAGTTCCGCATTGCTATAATTATGATATAATGAAGCAAATCAATGAAGGCAAACAAATGACAGATGTATGGCGTTTGCCGGCTATTGCGCGGTGGGAGAAATCATGTGGAAAACATCCAACACAAAAACCTTTGTCGGTATTGTCCCGTATTATTTTGGCATCGACCAACCGTGGAGCATGGATTCTTGATCCATTTACAGGAAGTAGTACTACTGGAATTGCTGCTAATCTTCTTGGAAGACGCTTTTTAGGAATAGACAAAGAAGAAGAATTCCTTATTCTTAGTCAAAATCGTAAAAAAGAAATAGAACAAATATCAAATTTTGATTTATATCGTAAAAAGATTTATGATATTGCTGTTTTAGAGAATGCAGGTTCAACATTTCTTCGGGAAGAAAATATTCCGGGTTATGATTTGCCATTTTGATATGATAATTATTTGTCGGGTTGGGTAAATTCACACGGAATTGTTATATTTGTAAAATAAAACAACTAATGTAGGCCATGGCAAAGATTACAGCAACGATTATCACCGACAACAGTATTGCCACCATAGGTAGATGCCTTGAATCGCTTTCGGGTGTTGCCGACGAGATTATCGTAGTCGATGCTTTTTCAAGCGACGGAACGGTGGAAGTGTGTAACCGGTATGGCTGCAAGGTGAAGCAGCGAAAACTCGACGGTTACGGTGTGCAAAAGCAGTATGCAGTGTCGTTGGCAACGAATAGTTATGTGCTGTCGATCGATGCCGACGAGTATCTCGACGATGATTTGCGCCGGTCGATATTACGCCTGAAAGAGCAGGGGTTTGAACATCGCATTTACAGTTTCTCGCGCCTTAACTTTTTTGGTGGCAAGCCGGTGAAACACAGTGGTTGGTGGCCCGACCGCCAGACGCGGCTTTTCGACAAGCGTTATGCCAGCTGGAATTTGCGTGACGTGCATGAGCGTGTCACTTTTCCTGATGCATTATGGCCCGCGCCGGTTGAAGGATTGCTGATGCACAATCGCAGGGCATCGGCAGCCGAGCATCGCCGCAAGGAGACTGCATATGCAGTGCTCGAAGCCCGGGTGCTAGTGGCTTCGGGTGCGCGGCCCACTTGCCTGGGTGCGTATATGCGTGCCGCAGCCGCATATATGCGTTCTTATGTTTTCAAGCGTGGTTTCCTTGACGGTCCTGCAGGGCGTGAAATTGCGCGTACTGCGGCGGCAATGAGGCTTGTTACTTACAGAATGGCCAAAAAAGCCGGGAAAAAATTGGCCGAAACCAAGAAATCGTAAAATCGAGATGAGCCTGAACATTTTCCATATCGTGTCGGGGAAGAAGTGGAGCGGGGTGGAACAGTATGTGTATGACCTGGCTTCGGAATTGAAGAGAATTGGCAACTATGTGGAGATTGTGACCACCAAGCGCGAAAGCATAATCAGCCGTTTCCGTCCGCTTGAAATACCCATTTCAATATTACCATTGAGGCGCAAGGCCGACTTTGAAAGCCCCATTCGCTTTGCCCGACTTATAAAGCGAGGTCGTAACATTGTGCACGTGCATAATGTGAAAGATGCACGCATGGCGCTTATTGCGCGGCGCATATCGGAAAATCGCAATACGCGGATAATTCTTACCGTCCACACAGTAGAACGTGCCAAGAAGGGGTTTGTACACCGCATGATATACAATGAGATTGATGGTATTATTTTCGTGTCGGAATTGGCTCGCAACGAGTTCATGATAAATATGCCGTCGCTAGACTTGTCGAAGACGGCTGTGGTATATGACAGTGTGAAACGCGACCCGGTGGAAATTCCGGCATTTGATATCCGCAGCCGTTATTGCATAAGTCCCGAAAAGAAACTTATAATGTTTCACGGGCGGATATGTGAGGAAAAGGGAATTTCGGTATTGTTGAGGGCCATAACGCAGCTCGACAAGGAACGTTTCCACCTTGTGCTGATGGGAAGCGGAGAAGTGAAATACATGGGCACGATAAAAGCCTTTATCATCGCCAACCAATTGCTCCACAATGTGTCGTTTATTCCTTACCAGGATCATGTGCAGCCGCTTGTGGCACAATGCGACATAGGGGTGTTGCCGTCGATAGTGCGTGAAGCTTTCGGGATAACGAATATCGAATATATGATGTTGGGCAAGCCGCACATTACCACCAATAATGGGGCGCAACCCGAATATATCGAAAACGGACGCACAGGATTGCTTGTGCCGCCGGGTGACTACAAGGCCCTTGCCGATGCCATAGAACGGTTGCTTGATGACGAGGCCCTTTGTGCCGGAATGGGTGAGGCCGCCAAATATGAATTTGACAGAAATCTCGATTACAGTCATTTTATGGAACGCATAACCGGTGCTTTCAAATGAAAATCGTCATAAATACCAAGTATGAAGGCCGGTTGGGCGGTTATTTGCGCTCAATACCCTACCGCGATGAACAGTTGGGGCGTGTGATATATCCCGGGCGTAATACACTGTTCCATGCGGTGGAAAATGGAGTGGATTTGTCGATTAAGAGTTTTAAAGTGCCTTCTTTGCTTAACCGCATTGTTTACACTTTTTTTCGCAAGGGCAAGGCACGGCGTTCCTATGAACACGCAATGGAACTGTTGCGGCTCGGATTTCTTACTCCCGATCCAGTGGCATATATGGAGATATATCGCTACGGCTTGTTGTATCGAAGTTATTATGTGTGCCTTATGATAACCGATGCCAATGATATAAGATGGTGGGGTGAACGTTCCGATGGTGATGCGATTGCTGACGGTGTTGCGCGGCTGATGGCCGGACTTCACACCGCAGGTGTGTTCCATAAGGATTTTACGCCGGGCAATGTGCTATATGACAGCGATTACCGATTTTATCTGGTGGACATCAACCGCATGAAGTTTCATGAAACTTCACGCAAAAAGTTGTATGAAAACTTCAATGGCATAAATGAAGATTTCGATTCGTTGCGCGACCTTGCCTTGCGTTATGCCGCAATAATGGGAATTGCCGACGGAGAGCGGTTTGCCGATGATCGTGTGTCAGCTTCACGCCGCTGGTGGAAACACCGCCATAAGCGTTATTACAGGAAACATCGCATAGAACTCCTGAAAGACAGTCTGTTGGACTTGTTTAAGAGATAAAAATCGGTTTCTTCTCGCTTATTTTCGGTTTCATTAGTAATTTTGTGCACTCGTATTAATTAATTGTGTACAATATAAAAATGGTATCGTCGTTTAAGAAATTTACCCATTCGCTTGTGGGTAGCTTGGTGTGCAACATATTGTTGTCATATATCATCTTTTTTGTTGCGCGCCTGGTGTTTTTCGTAGCCAATGTCAGCTATTTCATCGACTATATGTCTTGGCCGTTACTCGGCAGTATGCTGCAAGGTGCTTTGGTGTTCGATACATCGGCGGTGATTTATTGCAACCTGCTTTATATAGTGATGGTGCTGTTTCCGTTGCACCTGAAGGAAAATGCAGCATATTACCGTGTTTCCAAATGGACGTGGGTTGCACTTAATGCCGTGGCTCTTGTTGCCAATCTTGCCGATGCCGTTTATTTCAAGTTTACCGGAAGGCGCACCACGGCTACAGTGTTTAGCGAGTTTGGCAATGAAGACAATTTGTTGTCGATAGTGTTCAAGGAGTTGGCCATGCACTGGTGGCTGCTGCTTGTTTTTGTGTTTTTGGTGTGGGGAATGTCGAAGTTATACCGTATGCCGCAGGCAGGGGAGCGCAAAGGATTGTTGCGGTATTATGTTACGCAGGCGGCATCATTGCTTGTGGCGGTTCCGCTTTGTATCTTTGGCATACGCGGCGGCATAGGGCCCACGGTGCGTCCCATCACCATCAGTAATGCCAACCAGTATGTCAACCGCCCTGTCGAGGCGGCTGTGGTGCTGAACACACCGTTTTCGGTTATCCGCACCATAGGCAAGAAACCATTTGAGGTGCCGCATTATATGCCCGATGCCGATATGCAACGGCTTTTCGACCCGGTGCATATTCCTGCCGATACTGTTACATTCAATCCCAAGAATGTGGTGGTGATTATTATCGAAAGTTTCGGTAAGGAATATATAGGGAGCCTTAATAGGAACGTGGATGGATATGAGGGGGGATATACCCCGTTTACCGACGAGCTTGTAGGTCGTTCGCTCACATTCAGCCACAGTTATTCCAATGGTCGCAAGAGCATCGACGGAATGCCGTCGGTATTGTCGGGCATACCCATGTTCGTTGAGCCGTTTTTCCTTACTCCGGCATCGCTTAATGAAGTGTCGGGCATAGCCGGGGAACTTGGCAAGAAAGGTTACGAGACGGCATTTTTCCATGGAGCACCTAATGGGTCAATGGGTTTTCAGGCATTTGCCCGTGCGACTGGTTTCAAGCAGTATTACGGTAAAAGCGAGTATGACCGTGAAGTGGGTACCGGTGATTTCGATGGCACATGGGCCATTTGGGATGAGCCGTTCATGCAATATTATTGCCAAGTGATGAGCCGTATGCGCGAGCCGTTTATGACTGCCGTTTTCACCGCTTCGTCACACCACCCGTTTGTAATCCCCGAGCAGTATCGTGACACTTTTCCCGAAGGGAAAGTGTCTATACACAAGTGCATACGTTATACCGACCATGCCTTGCGTCGTTTCTTTGAGTCGGCAAGCCGGGAACCGTGGTTCGGTAATACATTGTTTGTTATAACTGCCGATCACACCAACCAGTCGGACGTGGCTCGATACCAGACCGACCTTGGTATGTTTGAAGTACCAGTGATATTTTATGCTCCCGGCGACAGCACTTTGACAGGATTGCGCGACGATGTTATAGCACAACAAACCGACATCATGCCCACTGTGCTTGGTTACCTTGGTTATGATAATCCATATGTGGCATTCGGCTGTGACTTGCTTGCTACGTCGCCTGCCGAAACATTTGCCGTGAATTATAATGGAATTTACCAGTATGTAAAAGGCGATTACTTGCTGCAATTCGATGGCGACAAACCGGTGGCCGCATATAAGTATAAGGAAGACGTTTTGCTTAAAAATAACATTCTGCCTATTGCTCCTGTCGATACTATATCGCTGATGGAAAATGAGTTAAAAGCCATAATCCAACAATATATGCAACGCATGACCGGCAACCGCCTTGTTCCGTAATCATGTGGCTGTTGAAATTTTTTTGAAAAAACATTGCGGTTTTGTTGCAAATTACAAAAACAGTGTATAACTTTGCAATCGCTTTTGAGCAATCAATAAGCAGGTCCCATAGCTCAGTTGGTTAGAGCATCTGACTCATAATCAGGGGGTCCTTGGTTCAAGCCCAAGTGGGACCACACAAGCAATCAAGCAGTTAAGCCACACGCTTAGCTGCTTTTTTTGTATGCCCATGGGCTATCCCCCTCCGCTGACCCATATAAGGGATCAGCGGATAAGTACCAATATAAATGTAGAGACGCGATTCATCGCGTCTGAAACCGTCCATGGAAATCAACTTATTATCATAGCTGCGCATTAGACGCGATGAATCGCGTCTCTGCTTGCCATACTTTTCAAGTGCTTGGGTTTAAATAAAATTATTAGTGTCCGCTAAAACTTTTTATTGAACTATGCAATAAGGAATTTAGCTCTAAAAGTGCTTAAATAGCCAATATAATGGCTGAAGATTTACGTATTTACAATAAAACTTACGTTATTGCTTATGCTTATTGTTTCTAACGAAATGTAAGCCCCTATATGTAAAAACCCATGTAAATATCTATTATTTAGCAACTTATATGCTTGTAATCAACTTTTAGCGGACACCAATAAAATAAAATCTCCTCAGACACTTGATTTTCTTCATGTTACTTGTATTAAACTTTGGCAGATCCGTTAAAGTTTCAGGAAACGGCCGGTTATGCTTGCGGGGGTGGCGGCTATTTCTTCGGGGGTGCCTTGTGCCACTATTTTACCGCCTTCTTCTCCGCCTCCGGGGCCGAGGTCGATAACATAATCACTGTTGGCTATAATGTCGAGGTCGTGTTCTATAATGATTATGGTTGCGCCAAGGTCGAGCAGCTGTTGGAACACATTGATTAGGGTCTGCGTGTCAAGAGGATGCAGTCCTATTGTAGGTTCATCGAAGATGAATATGCTATCGTCTTGGCGTATTCCCATTTCGGCGGCCAACTTGAGCCGCTGAGCTTCTCCGCCCGAAAGGCTTGTGGTGGCTTCACCGAGTGTTATGTAGCCAAGTCCTATGCGGTTGAGCGATTCAAGTCGAGACCGTAGCGTATTGTAGCGCGACAGGGCTTTCTCAGCATCGGCAACATCCATTTTCATCAGGTCGGGCATGGAATAGCTGTGCCCGTCGGTTGCCTCATAGCGAAATTCTTCGCACTTTTGAGCATAACGCGAACCATGGCATTCGGGGCAAGGAATATCCACATCGGGCAGGAATTGCACATCGAGGCTCACTGTTCCTGTTCCGTCACACACGGGGCATCGCAGTGTTCCGGTGTTATATGAAAAGTCTCCGGCTTTGACCGATGCGCCTTTTGCCGCCGGTGTTTTGGCAAACATTTTGCGCAGGTCGTCATGCACGTTGGCATATGTGGCCACTGTGGAGCGCACATTGGCTCCGATGGGTGTCGAGTCGATGAGTTTTACGTTCTTGATGCCGTCGGCCGAAATGCTTTTTACGTGACTTGGCAATTCCTTGCCATGAAGCATTGCCTGCAATGCCGGTGCAAGGCTTTCGAGGATTGTGGTCGTTTTGCCCGACCCTGATACTCCCGTTATTGCCGTCATTCGTCCTTTGGGTATTTTCACATCGAGAGGGTGCACAGTGTGTATTTGCCTTGTGTGCATTTCTATCACACCTACTGAGAACATATCTGCCGCCGCTGTGCGTTGCCTCACGATTTGGGCTTTATCGGAGGCAAGGAACGAGCCTATCATCGATTCTGGGTTGTGTGTGATTTGGTCGATGGTACCTTGGGCGATAATTTCGCCGCCTTTTGCTCCGGCTTGCGGGCCGAGTTCTATCATATGGTCGGCATTTTGCAGAATTTGAGTATCATGATCTACAAGCAATACCGAGTTGCCGTCATCGGTAAGGTCTTTCATCACACCCACAAGGCCCACTATGTTGGCAGGGTGCAAGCCTATTGATGGTTCATCAAGCACATATATCACGCCTGTGGTGCGATTTCTCACGCAACGGGCCAATTGCATTCGTTGGCGTTCGCCGGTCGAGAGGGTGGAACCTGCACGGTCAAGGCTCAAGTATGACAGGCCGAGTTCGAGCAGCCGCCGTGAAGTATCGAAGTATGACCGGCAGATGCTTTCGCACATGGGGCGCATATCTTCGGGCAGCCATGCCGGTATGCTTTTAACCCATTCATCAAGTTGGCTTAGGGGCATTTCGCAGGCTTGTGCCAAATTGATGCCACGGATGAGCGGCGCGAGTGCCGCATCGCTGAACCTTGTGCCATGGCACTCGGGGCAAGTATCCTGTTTCAAGAACTTTTCCACACGTTTCATCCCCTTGTCGTCTTTTACTTTCGACAAGGCATTTTCCACCGTGTAGGTGGCGTTGTAATAGGTGAAATCCATTTCCCCACCCACAGCCGATGTCTTGCTTTTATACAGGATATGCTTTTTTACGGCCGGGCCGTGATATACTATTTCTTTTTCTTCGGGAGTCAAGTCTTTGAAAGGAACATCGGTGCGCACACCCATTGCACGGCACACGTCGATCATCAACGTCCACATCAGCGAGTTCCACGGGGCTACTGCGCCTTGGTCGATTGTAAGGTTTTGGTCGGGGATAAGAGTTGACTCGTTCACAGTCATTATAGTGCCTATTCCGCCACACTTTTTGCAGGCACCGCCGCTATTGAACGATAACTCTTCGGCCGACGGAGCGAAAAAGTGTGCACCGCACGTGGGGCATACAATCTCTTTCCCGGCAGCCACGTTGAGTGTGGGTTTGCAATAATGCCCGTTGGGGCATCGGTGGCTTGCAAGGCGCGAGAATATAAGGCGCAGGCTGTTGAGCAATTCGGTGCCAGTGCCAAAAGTGCTGCGTATTCCCGGCACTCCCGGGCGTTGGCGCAAAGCTATGGCTGCCGGAACATACAGTATGTCGTCAACCTCGGCTTTGGGTGCTTGTGAAATTCGGCGGCGAGTATAGGTTGACAAAGCTTCGAGATATCGTCTTGACCCTTCGGCATACACCACCCCAAGGGCCAATGACGATTTTCCGGAACCCGATACTCCGGCCACACCTACAATCCGGTTGAGCGGAATGTCAATGTCGATATTTTTCAAGTTGTGTACCCGAGCACCGCGTATTTCAATCTTGTCCCGTTCCATCGGTGTTATATATGCTTTTTATATATTATTGTGAGGCCGTCACGCAGTGGAAGGATTACTTTTTCCACACGGTTGTCTCGGGCTATCTTGTCGTTGAAGTCGAGGATGCCTTGGGTTTGGGCATCTATTTTTTTCCTGGGTTCCACCACTTTGCCATCCCACAGTGTGTTGTCGGCAATTATGAAACCGCCCGGAGCAACGTGGTCAAATACCAGGTCGTAGTATTCGCAATATTGGCGTTTGTTGGCATCGATGAAAACGAGGTCGAATGTGCCGCCGGTTTCACCACGGCTTAATATATCACGAGCATCGCCTATGTGCAGCGTTATTTTATTGCCATAAGGCGATTGCGATAAGTGTGTGCGAATGAAATCTTCAAGTTCGTCGTCGATTTCGATGGTGTGTAATTCACCGTCTTCGGGCAAGCCCTCGGCAAGGCACAAAGCTGAGTATCCGGTAAAAGTGCCAAGTTCGAGAATGCGGCGTGGGGATATCATGCGCACAAACATCTTTAGCAGACGCCCCTGCAAATGCCCCGAACACATACGCGGCCGCAAGTGGAAAAGGTGCGTGTCGCGATCGAGCCGGGCAAGTGTTTCGCCTTCGGGGTCGATGTGGTCGAGGATGTAATCTTCTATTTCTTCGTCGTCTTGCATTGTCGTGTCGATTCTAAATTGGGCAACAAATAAGTGTCGTAGTCGGCAAGAATGTCGCCCACGCGGTTTATTTCGAGGAACGAAGTACCGCGTCCTTCGCCATAAGCACCGCCTATGTAGGCTATGAGATAGTCGTTTTCGAGCAATCCGAGGTTGATGAGTTGTTTAAGTCCGGAGTATAGATATTCGCGTGAATTGGCCGACCTTTCAAGGAACACCGGGAAAACGCCATAACTCAAAGCAAGTTGCCTTATCACATGGCTGTAGTAGCAGAGTGCCAGTGTGGGATTTTTTCCTCGGAACGATGCTATGTAGCGAGCCGTGCGCCCGGTGTAGCTGTCGGTGATTATGGCGCGAGTGTCGAGCACTTCGGCCGAATCCACTGCCTGGTGGGCAAGGAATGAAGTGACGTCATTTTCCATTTTCGGGTGGTTGTCGTCGTTATGCGGCATTTTGTGCAACATATTTTCGGCTTCCACTGCCACGCGAGCCATTGTGGAAATGGCTTCCACCGGATATTTCCCATATGCCGTTTCGCCGCTAAGCATCAGTGCGTCGGTACGCTGGTAAACGGCATTGGCAATGTCAGACACCTCGGCTCTCGTAGGACGTGGACTTGTAATCATGGAGTGCAGCATCTGTGTGGCCACTATTACCGGTTTGTGTGCGGCTATGCATCGGCTTATAAGGTCGTTTTGTATGCTTGGAATTTTTTCGGCAGGCACTTCTATGCCAAGGTCTCCGCGTGCAATCATTACGCCATAGGCCACGTCGAGTATCTCGTCGAAATTGTCTATTCCTTCTTGGTTTTCGATTTTTGCTATTATCTTGATGTGGCTGTTGCGAGAGTCTAATATGGCTTGAATGTCGAGCACATCTTGCTTGGTACGCACGAAGGAGTGTGCTATGAAATCAATGTCGAGGTCGATGGCGGTGTGTATGTTCACGATGTCGCGTTGCGTGAGCGATGGCAGGTTTATGCTTACACCCGGGATATTGACACTCTTGCGCGAACCGAGCGAGCCGTTGTTGGTTGCCGTGCAATAAATCACACCATCGGCGATACTGTCGATGATGAAATCAAGTTCACCGTCGTCGATAAGCAGGTGTGCACCCGGTTTCACGTCGTCGGCTATTCCGGGATAAGACAGGCAGATGGTGTCGTGTGTGGTAATGCCGTCGGGCTTTCCAACTACAGTCACTTTGTCGCCTTCGCAGATGTCGATGTCGGCATCGTTTTCGTTGGTGGTGGTGCGTACCTCGGGGCCTTTGGTGTCCATCAGTATGCCTATGCGGTCGGAAACGGCACGCACATTTCCTATTATTTTTTCAAATCCTTCCAGGTTCAGGTGTGCAGAGTTCATTCGCACCACATTAAGCCCGTTGTCGAAAAGGCTTTGTATAAATTCCTTGTCGCAACGCCTATCGGATATTGTCGCTACAATTTTTGTAAATTTCTTCATATCTCACCGTGTATAAACCTAAAACATTTTATAATCCGGGGGTAATACCCCGGCACACCGACTTTCGGCATAATATCTGATGCAAAGGTAAGATTTTTCAGCCGTTTCGGCAATATTTCAAATTTTTCTGAAAAAACTTTGCGTATGGATATTCAGGCCAAAAATGCTGATTTAATTCAGCAATTTAGTCAAAAATTGCCGATTTAATTCAGCAATTATTTTTATCTTTGTATAAAAAATCAATGCAATGGAACAACTAATAGGATTATTCAGACACTTGCTTAGGCTTACCAATACCACATATATAAGATACTTGCACGATAAAATAGATTGGACTTCGCGCATGATAGGTATTGTTGGTCCGAGGGGGGTGGGGAAAACTACAATGTTGCTGCAACATATCAAGTTGTATCTTTCGACAGATGACACTCTTTTTGTGAATGCCGATGACGTTTATTTTGCCGAACATAGATTGTTTGATTTGGCTACTGAATTTTATAATATCGGAGGAAAACATTTTTTTATTGACGAAGTACATAAATACCAGGATTGGTCGAAAGAATTGAAAATGATTTATGATTATTATCCCGATATGCAAGTAGTGTTTACGGGGTCTTCAATATTGGAAATATACAAGGGTAATGCCGATTTAAGCCGTCGTGTACTTAGCTATTTTTTACCTGGATTGTCGTTTAGGGAATATTTGATTTTAGCTAAGGGTATAAAAATGCCGCCATTGTCGCTGTCTGAAATATTGTCGCATAAAGTGAATTTTTCTTCTAATGAGCGTCCGTTGAAATTATTCAAAGAATACCTTGTGAAAGGTTTTTATCCTTTTTTTGCCGAACCCGGATATGAAATAAAATTACGTCAAATATTAAATACTACAATTGAAAACGATATACCGGCGTATGCACAAATGAATGTGGCAACTACCAAGAAATTAAAGCAATTGTTATATATTATTGCGCAAAGTGTGCCATTCAAGCCAAATTATACAAAAATAGGACAAATGATAGATGTTCATCGTAACCAAGTTGCTGATTTCCTTTTTTACTTGGAAAGAGCCGGCATAGTTTCGCAATTAAGAAACGGAACAGGTGGAATAAGAATGCTTGGAAAAGTAGAAAAAACATATTTGGATAATACTAATTTGGCATATGCGCTGTCTGACAGTCAGCCCGACATGGGTAATGTGCGTGAAACGTTCTTTATGTCGCAAATGAGAGTTCAGAATTTGATTGTAGCGTCAAATAGTTCTGATTTGGAGATTGGGAAATACACATTCGAGATAGGCGGTATTAATAAGCAACAAAAACGAATAAGGGGTATTGATGAAGCTTATGTAGTGAAAGATGATATAGAATACGGGTACGGTAATGTCATACCTTTATGGCAATTCGGGTTTAATTATTGAAGTTTTTCTTTCACCCGGGATAGCAATTGGGCCACATAAGGTGTGGGATACAGGTTGTAGGCTTCATAAAGGTAGGTTTGTGAAAGGGCAATGAGGTCTTCTTTGCTTAGGGGTGTGTCGTTGGCGGGTTGCAGCAGTTGCATGGCATAGTAATTGCCAAGGGCGAGGAGTGAGTCGTAGTCGTTGTTATCGATGGCCAGTATGCGCTTGTAGTATTCCATGGCCTTGTCGAAGTCGCCCATGTTGATATACGCCTTGGCTATTGTTTTCAGGTAAACGGTGTTGCTCGGGGTTTGGGCAAGCAGTTCGTCGGCTGTCTTTATCATGTTTTGTGAATCGTTGCGGAAGTCGTAATATTTCAGCAGGTAGATGTTGATGCTGCGTTTCAGCCACGGTTGTTGCTTTTTTACGAGCAGCAGGAAGTTGCAGTAGGCTTGGGCCTCGTCGATCGATAAAGATACATTTTTAATGCCGTTGAAAAGCGAGTCGAGCGATATGCCGCGTTGTTGTGTTCGCATTAGCATATCTATTTGGGTGGTGCTGTCGTTGACCATTGCACCTGCCACTATGGCCTTGTAATATGGTTCTACTTCTTGTGGACGTTCATCGAGCATCAACAGGTACATTGCCAGTGCACTGCGCCATTCCTTGTATTTGAAGTAACGTTCGGCTCTTATTTTGCGAGTTTCATAGTCATCGGTTTGCAGCGATGCCGACAATGGTATTGCTGTAAATAACAAGATATTGAATAACAATATTATTTGTTTCATAAATGCATGTGATATTAAGTTACGGGAATTATTGTCCAGTAAGGTAGTAACAGCTCTTTTGTGGCATTGGTGCAGCACCAACGTTGAGGTGCGATGATTATTTTGTCGGGGTTGGCATTGAGGTATGCTGCCCACCAGTCGGTGAATGAGTCCGCCATGATTACGTGTGAAGCCGATGCCATGATTTGCATGAGGGTGGCCCGGTTTATGTTGCGACAGTCGGTTACAATTGTATTTTCAGGCAGCCCTTTTATGTTTCGGGCGACCCATTTGGCATTATCGGTGAATACATGGAACACAGTGTCGGGTGCGAATGTATTGATGTTTGCGATTGCCCAATTGTAATAGTCGCTTGTGCATGAAGTATCATTCTGCCTTGATGGTGCAGTTATGTGCATTGCAACTGTTTCGATTTCATGTGTCGCAGATGCCTGTGTTATGTGGAATTCCTGTTTTACGAGGGTTTCTATGTGGTCGAAGCACAAATAACTTGGTTCGTTGATTGCAATTATGCAGTTGTCGGGGAGATTTTTCAGGTCTTCGGCGTCTGTCGGATTTTGTATGAAGTGAAATCCTTTGTAAGGGTCGGATTGCCACGGTAATTTGATTTTTGGGGAATTTAGGAGGGCGTTTTCCGACAGGTTGAATATTTCGCATGGCAATAATTTCCTGCCTGTCATGTATGCATCATTGCAGATGGTTTTGATGGCAAGATACAGGGCATACTGAAACATTTGCAGCCCGAGCGAACCTTCAATTTTTACTATTTTCATGTGTCTTGCAAAGATAAGGCAAATAGTGGGTATTGTCAACATATACAACTGTGGGCAAAAACGAAAAATCTTGAAAGGATTTGGCCCAATATGCCGAAAAACATGATTTTTTGACACATTTGTTTGGTGAAACCAATTTTTAGCATGATATTTGCAACGAAAAACAAAAGAGACTAAATAACATTTTGAGAACACACGCTTAGGCGCGCTTTTGTTTAAATGTATAACTTTAAAAACGCTTATAATTATGAAAAAGTTCTTTGTACGGGCGTTTTTGTGGTATTTCCACACATCCGCCGAGGCTTATAAATAAAAGCCTTTAGCTTAATTACGAGTGAGCATACACGTAAAATTCATGTAATAACAGAAGGGGGTGTATCAAAGCAATAATCTACATTTTGCAATATTGATTACCCTTTTCTTTTTTATTTGCCATTATGGCGGTTTGTCCAGGAATGTCGATTTGAAAACCTGCTTTTTGCGCAAAAAAATTATTAATTTTACCACAGTCATTGTAACAAATAATTTCAAGTATGGAAACATTAACCAATAAATTCCTGACTGTGGCAATAGCCAATCATGGAGCCGAGTTGCAAAGTATAAAGAACAATGTTACGGGGCGCGAATATTTGTGGCATGGGGACCCGGCTTACTGGAAACGCCGTTCACCGGTGTTGTTCCCTATTGTGGGTAGTTTGTGGGAAGGGCGTTATCGCGCAGGTGGTTGCGAATATGCCATGTCGCAGCACGGATTTGCCCGCGATATGGATTTCGTTTGTTTGAAGAATAATGGTACGGAGGCGTGGTTCAGGCTTGATTGTAACGATGAGTGTCGCCGTTTGTTCCCTTGTGACTTCAGGCTTGAAATAGGCTACAAGCTGAATGACAATTCGTTGCAAGTGATGTGGCAGGTGAACAATCCTTCTACCAAGGATGTGTTGCACTTCCAGATAGGTGCGCATCCGGCATTTGATTACAAGGATTACGATCCCGAAGCCGATGTGCAAGGTTACTTCAGGCTTGATGCAAGCGAGTGTGAATTGTCGCTAATAGGCGAAAAAGGCTGCTTGAAACAAGAAAAAGGCAAGTTGGTCACATCCAATTGTTTCCTGCCAATTACAAGAAACACTTTCGATGGTGATGCTTTGGTGCTCGAAGGTGGCCAAGTGCATTGTGTGGAATTGTGTGACAGGCAGCATGAGCCTTATGTCAGGGTTGATTTCGATGCGCCTTTGGTGGGATTATGGTCGCCTGCTCGTGGCGGTTATGCCCCGTTTGTATGCATTGAACCTTGGTATGGACGTTGTGACCGAGAGCATTTCATTGGGGATTTCAGCGAGAAAGAGTGGATGCAGCACTTGCAGCCCGGTGGCAGTTTCGCCGTTTCTTATCGTATAACCATTTTTTAGGCATAAAAGTGTCGGTGCGTCTGTATCGACGCACCCGCTACTTATCTTTTTATAAATTTTGAGCACAAGTCACCTGTGCATCGATGTGTGTGGTATGGAGAATGTTATTAGTAATAGTAATAAAGACTTGTAGGAAAAACCTCTGTGCAAATATAGCAGTCAAAGGTTGTGCCGTGAAAATAAAACCGGGAATATTTTTTGCAGAAGTATGAAATTTAACTTGAATTTCCTTAAATTAATATCCGGTTTAACATTTTAAGGAGTATAAAGATGCTTTCCCGTCCGCAATTCATCAGCAAGTCGATTATGCTTAATGCCGGAGCAAACCCATGCCGTGAGTTCCATATATTATAATATGGTACATCGATAATGCTTTTCTCGGAATCTGGTCGTTTGCCGCCTATTTTTCCTCGCCAATCATCAATTGGTGCGCCATTGCAATCGATAGAATGCCACGTTGCGGTATTGATGGGCAGGTCGAGAAACTCCACAATCACATTGTGCAAAGCCATGTTGAAATCTATCAGCCACTTGTGGTGGCTGTCATATACGGCTTTCAAGTCGTCGGCCACGTATTCGAAAAACGGAGTTTTCCCATAGGCCGAGAACAGTGCGCCCCAATGTACTCGTCTCCAGTCGCCATGTTCGGCAATGCGCAAGTCCTGCATCACAATTCCGCCGGCTGCATCGATGTGTTCCACCGGCACTGTGAGTGCTTGCGGTCCGTTGGCTCCCATTATGCGGCAATGGTTGTGCATCCACGCATTTTTGCCTATGCGTTCATCTGCATCGATGGCCACGTCACCGCCTGCTGCCAGCATGGCGGCATAGTACCTCACATTGCCCATATAGGCCGAGCCGAAAATGTGAACACGAGTAGGCAGTGTGTTGCCGTTGATGTTATTATTTGTCGGGATTGGCATCGGCAAAGAAGCGGTTCCAGCGTATTCCTTTGTCTTTATCGATGGAAAGTATTACAAACATGGGAGAACCCACTATGTGGTCTTCGGGTACAAATCCCCAGTAACGAGAGTCGGCCGACATATCGCGGTTGTCGCCCATCATCCAGTAATAGTCCATTTTGAATGTGTATCGTGTGGCAATCTCCCCGTTGATGTAAATCTTGCCGTTGCGCACTTCGAGTGTATTGCCTTCGTAATTTTTTATTACGCGTTCATATATTGGCAGGTTGTCGAGTGTCAAGTCAAGGCTTTCGCCTTTTTTGGGAATCCACACGGGGCCATAGTCGGCACGAGTCCAGCCATAATCATGCGTTATGGGGTAAACATTGATTACTTCCCTTGCCGGAGTGGGAACGATATTTACTATCCATGAAATTTTTTTCATTTTTTCGCGCATTTCGGCTGTCAACGGTAATTGGTAAACTTGTGGCACCGAGCCGTCGGGATTGACCGTAAGCCCCATGCTCATTGCCCCGAGTTTTTCTTCGGGCATGGTAATGGGCACTGTCATTTGGTCGTCTCTGCTTATTCCGAGCAATTCCCAAGTAGCCTCGTCTATGGCACGGCCGTCGGTTTGTACATAATAGTTATATTGCACATTCTTAGGCTCTTTTAACGGTTTGCCATCGAGATATATGATGTTGTTTTTTATCTGCAATGTATTTCCGGGCAACCCTACGCATCGTTTTACATAATTTTCACGACGGTCAACGGGACGGTAAACCACGTCGCCATATTTTGCCTTGTTGTTCCGGATTGCGGTGCGTCCGCCGGGCACTATTTCACACAGCGTGTAATAATCGGGATTTTGCACTTTCAGTGTCACGGTGTCGCCGGCAGGGTAGTTGAACACCACTATGTCATAAAGTTCCACGTTGCGAAATCCTTTCAGACGGTGGTAATCCCATTGCGGCCAATCGATATATGACTTGCAATTGAGCACCGGAATGGTGTGTTGAGCCAATGGAAAGTGCAACGGAGTGTTTGGTACACGCGGCCCGTATATCATCTTGTTGACCCACAGGTAGTCGCCTACAAGAAGTGTTTTTTCGAGCGATGATGATGGTATTTGATAGTTCTGTCCTATATATATGAATATGAAATACACTAAGACAAGGGCATATACTATGGCATCGACCCACCCCATCACATAGCGCACGGTGCGGTTCTTGCTTCGTTTCCACCATGTCCATGGGATATATTGCGTAAGGTAAATGTCGGCAAGCAGTGGCAGGAACAGTATCACCCACCACGAACCGAGCCATATCACCCAGGCAATGAATATGGCGGCAACAATGCCGAAGCGTATCCACCGGGTACGCTTTACCCTGGCGAGCCTCTGTTTCAGCGAGCCTCCCACGTGTTCATGCGTTGCTGTATTGTTATTGTCCATTTCAGCCGGATTTTAGAATTTAAGCATATCGTCCATGCCAAGGAATCCTGTCTTGTCGCAAAGCCATTCGGCGGCAACTACCGCACCGAGTGCAAACCCGTCGCGGCTGAATGCCTCATGCGTGATGGATATTTCATCTACAGGCGACTTGTACCTGATTATGTGCGTACCGGGAACTTCACCTATGCGTTCGTGCTCGATGAGTATTTCATCGGCTTTGTGTTCTTCGTTCTCGGTCCAAGCCTTTTTGCGGTTGAGGTTTTCGATTATGCCATTGGCTAGCGTGATGGCTGTGCCGCTTGGATGGTCGAGCTTATGTATGTGGTGTATTTCTTTCATTTCCACATCATACTGTGCGAAGCCATTCATTAATCGGGCAAGGTACTTGTTAACGGCGAAAAATATATTTACCCCCAAACTGTAGTTCGATGAATAGAAGAATGTTGCCGACGGAGTTCCTGCCATTTCGTTTTTGAGTTGTGGTATGCGGTCGGTCCAGCCTGTGCTTCCCGACACTACTTTCACTCCGGCTTGCAATGCACGCAGGCAGTTGTCATATGCTGTTGCAGGAGTGGTGAATTCTATTGCCACATCGGCGCTTTTAAATTGGGCGGAATCGAAATCACATTGGTTGTCGATGTCGATGATGCTCACAATTTCATGTCCGCGTTCACGGGCAAACTTTTCGATGGCATGTCCCATCTTTCCATATCCTATCAGTGCTATTTTCATTGCCTTCTGTAAATTAATGTGGCAAAGATAGTGCAAAAATGTTGAATTGTTGAGAATGGGTATTATATTTGGCATAATTTAAACCGGCTCTGAGATTGTTTGGGGGTAAATGATTACTTTTGCAATCCATAAACGTTTTTTTACCGCGATGGTGAATAGTATCAAAGCTTTTGTTAAAACAGGTCTTGGAGCCGCAGCGTGTAATATGCTGGTGGCATATGCTGCATTCATGTTGTGCAGGCTGGTGTTCTTTTTGGTCAATTATTCCACTTTTGCACCATATATGTCGTGGAATCTTGCCGGACAGATGCTGCGCGGGGCGTTGGTATTTGATACGTCGGCATTGTTGTATCTCAATTCGTTGTACCTTGTGTTGACATTGTTTCCGTTGCATTGGAAGGAAAATGCATGGTTTCATAAAATTGCCAAATGGTGTTACATTGTGCCCAATGTTGTCGGTGTTTTGGCCAATCTCATCGAAGCGGTGTATTTCCAATACACGGGGCGGCGTACCACGATGACGGTTTTCAGCGAATTTGGCAATGAAAATAACCTCGTGGGAATTTTCGGCACCGAATTGTTACGGCATTGGTATCTTGTTTTGACTTTTGTTGTTATGGCCGTGGCTCTATGGAAATTGTTCCGTAAGCCGGAGTGCCGTCCACGAAATCTTGTTGCATATTACGTGTTGCAGGCGGTATCGTTGGTGGTGTTTACGCCGTTGGCAATAATCGGTGTTCGTGGCAGTGCCACGGCCGGAACGCGCCCTATTACCATAAGCAACGCCAACCAGTATGTGAACAGGGCGGTGGAAACATCGGTGGTGCTTAACACACCGTTCAGCATAATCCGTACTATCGGAAAAGAGATATTTGTCACGCCTGATTATATGTCCGATGAAGAAATGGAGCGGATTTACGATCCGGTGCATCATTCTGTTCCGGTCGATACATTAAATCGTGGGAAAAATGTGGTTGTGTTGATTGTGGAAAGCCTTGGAAAGGAATACATAGGGTATTTTAATGGCGGCAAAGGTTATACGCCGTTTGTCGATTCGATAGCTTCACGGTCGCTTACGTTTACTTATAGTTATGCCAACGGACGTAAAAGCATGGATGCGATGCCGTCGATACTTTCGGCGATCCCCATGTTTGTCGAGCCGTTTTTTCTTACGCCTGCGTCGCTTAATGATATTAAGGGATTGCCTTCTTATTTGTCGCAATTCGGTTACAATTCGGCGTTTTTTCATGGTGGGCACAACATAAGTATGGGATTTTCGGCTTTTGCACATGCGATAGGTTATGACCGTTATTTCGGGCTTGATGAGTATGAGCAAGACGACAAGTACGATGGTTACGATGACTTCGATGGCAAGTGGGCGATTTGGGATGAACCATTCTTGCAATTTACCGCCGACCGCATAGCCGAGATGCGCAGGCCGTTTGTGGCTACGGTTTTCACCGCTACGTCACATCACCCGTATAAGATTCCCGAAGAATATGAAAGTGTGTATGTCGAGGAAGATGGGCTTGAGATATCACGGTGCATACGTTACACCGATATGTCGCTGCGCCGTTTTTTTGAGAGTGTAAGCCGTGAACCTTGGTATGAAAACACGGTGTTTGTTATTGTTGCCGACCACACCAACCAAAATCGTGTACCGCAGTATGCCACCGACCTTGGTATGTTCTCGGTTCCGATTATATTTTTCACGCCCGATGGCAGCATTCGGCAGCAGCTGTGCAGCGATGTAATAGCGCAACAGACCGACATCACCCCCACATTGCTCGGTTTCCTGGGGTATGATGTGCGGTATGTCGGGTTTGGGTGCGACCTTTTCGGTGCTGATCCTGCCGATACATGGGCGGTAAATTGGAATAATGGCATTTATCAATTTCTGCAAGGAGATCTCATGATACAGTTCGATGGTGAAAAGGTGACGGCTGTGTATAATTTTAAGACCGATGAATTGCTTACCGACAACTTACTGGGACAAATCGATGTGTCTGCTATGGAATTGCGATTGAAAGCCATAATCCGGCAATATATGCAACGCATGAATGGCAACAACCTTGTTGTGAGGGAATGATTGCCCGCTATATGTGGTTATTCCATTTGTTTGTCGGTGGCGGCAATGGCCTCTTCGATTGAATTGCCTCGGTACAATTGTTTACCCATCGATGTGACTACGATGTAGTAAGGGGTTGAATTAATATTTATGTTGACTAAGTTGCGGTTGAGTGTGCCACCCGGAGCCCAATAATGGTTCCATTCGGTGCTGTCACGTTCAAGTGTTTTTTTCCACCCGATTGAGTCGGGCGACATCATTATATCCACAATTTGCAATCGACCTTTTTCTTCGTGCCTGCCATACAGTTGCTTGAGTTGGCCGATGGCATTTTTTTGGTTATCTTTTTTGTTCCAAAAATACATTAGTGTGGCTTTGTATCGGGCTGTTATGATGGTGGTTATGGTGTCTTGGCTGCTATATAGCATCAGCGATGGGATGTTGTTTCTGCTTTTCTCTCTGTCAAGCTGTTGCGATAGTGCAAAATAGTTGTTGACAAGCCCCGATGGACGGGCGTCAATGCTTATACGTTTGAACAGTGTATCGACGTTGGTGGTATTTGGAAGGTTGGCATAATCGTTCAGTAACAGTAATGTGCTTGATATGCGGCCGGGGTTGGCATCAACGTATTTCTCGATGGCATGATTGAGGGGTGCGCGGTCGGTTGATGAGTAAAGGGCTGCATTTTGTACCATGAATTGGTTCCATTCTTCGTTAGCATCGTTGCCTTCGACGGTTATATGCCGAGGGTCGCTCATCGAGCCTGTTATGGTTATGTTGTCACCGTTTTTTACGGCTGCACGGGCTATTATGTCTTTTTTGTTGTTGATTAAGTAAACTACAGTCCAGTCATAGTTTATGCCGGTGAGATTGAAATGCCCGTTGGTCATGGTTATCCATTCCGATTGCAATGTCTCATAGTCGGTGACATACAGTGCCCGAATGTTTTGTGTGCCACCGTCGGAGAACTTGCCCTCTATGGTGAAAAATTCGTCTTTGCAGCTTGTTACCACCAGCGTAATGACCGCCACGGTCAGTATGTTTCTTATGTGTTTGTTCATTGGAAATGCTTATTGTGTGTTTTGCAAAATTACAATATTATTTAATAAGAGGAGCGTCGTTTTTTTCATAATTGGTAATGGCATCTTTCCACTCTTGCGACAGTGGTGCCGATGTGCCTGTGGCCGGGTCGAAACCTACCATTACCGAATGGCACAGTGCTTTTATTTCGCCGGTTGTTTCGTTCATCAAGGCTTGCAGCACATGAAAACTTTTGTTGTGGAAATGAGTTACTTGTGTTTTCACTACTAAATTTTCGGTGTAATATGTCGGTGCAATGAAGTCGCAATTTATATTGGCGATTACTATGTCAAGTTTGCCCCAATGGTTCTTGGTGCCGCGTATTGTATTGAAATAATCGGCTTTCCCTATGTCGAAATAGGAAAAATATACCGAATTATTGAGGTGCCCGAGCATATCTATGTCGTTAAACCTCATTTGGATTTTTATCGAGTGCCTGAAAGGACGTTCTATCCTTGTTGTGGCATGAGACTGTTCGTTGTCGGTTTTCATATATTAATGTGGATATTGCCTTTAATTACAAAATTACAAACCTTTTGTGAGATATCGAAATCTAAGTTGTGTATGTGCATATGTTGTTTGTTGAGGTATCTTGTATGTTAAATGTAGTTAACGGTTTTGTGTTGTATTTAGGGGGATTGTGTTTCCGGAGGGGTGTAAATATGTTTTATGGCATAAAAACGGGGAAAATTTTGTTGCCGTATGTATTTGAGAGATAGTGCGTTGGTGAAAAAGTGTAAATTTTTTCTGAAAAAAGTTTGGGAAAAATTTGGTTTTAAGGGAAAAATGGTAGTACCTTTGCA
>CALUMH010000014.1 GCA_944321685.1 uncultured Muribaculaceae bacterium | reverse complement strand
CCCAGCCATCTGATGCGTTTCTTCAAGCAACAGACGGGAAAGACGTTTACGCAATATATCACGGACTACCAAAAGGGAATTTACGAGTAATCCGTCCCGATAAGCGTTAGAATTTGCGTCGACAGTGCCAATCCGTCAGGATAAGTACCGTCGACAGGTGACAAAACCATTAATCCGCGAGGATAAGCACTAACTACAGCGACGACAGCCCTCGCGAACTTGGAGAACCGCTGTCGTCGCTGACGACAACGCCAATCGGCACGGATTATCATTTTCGTAGGCTTACTTCACATCCGGGATGAGCCTGCCAAAGGTCAGACCTTTGATACCCTCAAGTCCGGGGTGAGGGTATCTCAAGTCCGACCTGAGCTTAGAGAAGGAATAATCCGATTTTTGCCCGATTCCGCTTATCAAAATGGTAGCATACTGCTATGGATTGGTAGCGACTGTTTCTTGCGATGCCCGTACCTTTGCACCAGACTAATCAAAGGAGATTTTCAATATGGTTTCAAAAGAAAAGATTGAGTTGTTGAGGCAGAAGATAGACGAGGCGGATGCCATCGTGGTGGGCGGAGCGTCGGGAATGTCTGCCGCATCGGGGTTCGTGTTCTACTATCAGGAGGACGATGTGTTCCGCCGTATGGCAGGAGGTCTGGCCGAGAAATACGACCGGCACAATATGTTCGACCTGTTCTATGACCGCCGCCCCTCGCGTGGCGAACAATGGGCGTTGATGCTGCGCGTCATACACTACATATACGAATGCTATACAGGCGAGACTTATACAGACTTGGCGGAACTGCTCAAAGGGAAGGATTACTATATTGCTACGACCAATCAGGACGCGCAATTCTACCGTGTGTTCCCTGCCGGGCGCATCACGCGCATACAAGGTGATTGGCGGTACTGGCAGTGCAGCCGTCCGTGCCACGACGAGATATATGACAATAAGGAAAAGGTTTATCGGCTTGTTCGGGAAATCAAGGATGATGCCTTGCCCGATGAACTCATACCCCGCTGCCCGCATTGCGGCAAGGAGTTGGCTCCGTGGGTGCGTGGCTACACTTTTCTTGAAGGCGAATATTACCAACGGGAGATGAAGCGGTATCTCGACTTCCTTCGCGCCAACTCGCGGCGCAAGGTGCTGTTCCTTGAACTTGGTGTGGGAATGATGACTCCGATGTTCATCAAGGAGCCGTTTATGAATATGACCTACCAGTTCCCGAATGCTTTCTATGCCACCGTCAATCCGCAACACGCCATTATCCCGAAAGAGATTGCAAGGAAAAGCCTTGCCATTAGCGATGATATTGCCGTTACGCTGAAACAACTGTTGGGTAAATCCACGGCTGGAATGAAAGCATTCGATGCAAAAGAAGCGTTTAACCCGTCAAGAGTATATTGATATGACAGAGATACAGAGAGCCGCCCAAGCCATCCGAGAAGCCGATGCCCTGCTTATCGGGGCAAGCAACGGATTGTCCATTGCCGAGGGTTATCACATCTTCGCCAATAACGAGATGTTCCGCCGTCAATTCGGCGACTTCCAGCAGAAATATGGCATACGCAGTGTCATCGAAGGATGTTTCTTCCATTACCCGTGTGAAGCCGACCGCAGGGAATTTCTGCATCGCCTGATACAATATTGGGTAACGGACTACCATCCCTCGCAGGTGATGAAAGACCTGCTTGCCGTAGTTGGCGACAAGGATTACTTCATCCTCACTTCCAATGCTGACACGCATCTGGAATTGTCAGGCTTCGCATCCGGCAAGGTATTCGAAATCGAAGGAACATTTGAAAACATTGTCCTAAATACCCCTATTGTGGATAAAAGCCGAGAGGCAAACGCCTTCATCGACCACTATCACAGCAAACGGCTTGTTATCCTCGAACTGGGTATAGGCAGCCGAAACCGTCTGATAAAGCTGCCGCTGATGCAACTGGCTGCACTTGAACCACAAGCCACATATATCACGCTGAACCTTGCGCAGGAATTGTATTTCCCCGATGAAATAGCATATAAGTCCATCGGGCTGGTGGGGGATATTACCGTCACACTTCGGGATTTAAGGGGGGAATTGGCATGATAATACCTCATTACATCATAGACAACCTGCCCGCACAGGTTAAAATTCCGTTTCTTCATTGGACTGAATATATGGAGAAAAACTTGTCCTTTAATTTAAAGGATTCGGAAATCCACACGAAAGGACACGCCGAAAGAGTGTTGCTTTATGCTTTGCTGATAGGCGAAAGTATGGTGGAAAACACGAAAACAGACCTTTGCGCATTGGCACATGCCGCCATATTCCATGACACCCGTCGTTTGGAAGATGGACTGGATACAGGACATGGGGCACGGGCGGCATTCTATTACATGAAATATTGTGAGATGAACAAAGGCATCACATTTATGCACATCGCTTCCCTGATAATGCAATATCACGACCGTGACGATGAAACGGGCCTCAAGGGCATTACCCAATCCACACCTGACGAGGCTGAGCGAACCATCCGCCTATACCGGATATTCAAGGATGCCGATGCACTTGACCGCTTCCGCCTTGGTCCAAACGGGTTGGATGTACGCTTTCTTCGCCATCAGGAGGCGGTGCAGTTAGTGAATTTCGCAAGGGATTTGGTAAGGCAAACAATATAAAAAATGACATATGACGACCTATCGTAAACACTTGTCGGGAGAAGCGGCTTTCAGGTCGTTTGTCCCAACACCCCTTTCAGAAATACAGGTTATCCATACGGAAGAATTGGATAAACTGATAATGGAAGTGGAAAGCGCGATGCAGCAATTCAATGATAATGCCTCACAGCTTTCAGACGAGCAGGTTCGGCGGCTGATGCAGCAAGAAGCGGAAAATTCCTGCCAACTGGCATTGGGCGAACAACCTTTATTTTTTGGCTTTATGACGAATACGAATAATGCTTTAGAAGAAGATACAAACAATCTGCTTAAAGCAACTTCTTATGCCATCGAAGCTATGGATGAATTGCCATTAAGTGCCCGTCTTTTGAGAAACGCCCATTACCTGATGTGCAATAGTGAGAGATATGAAAAGAAATATCCGGGCGAGTTCCGCACCTCTCCTGTTTGGATAGGCAGGAAAGGGAACAGCCTAAAAGATGCTATATTTGTTCCACCGGTATATGATGACATGATTGCTGCCTTTTCCAACCTTGAACGTTACATCAACTATGAAGATTCAGAGAATATATTTGTACGGGCTGCACTGATACACTATCAATTTGAAATGATACACCCCTTCATTGACGGGAATGGCAGAGTTGGACGGTTACTTAATACATTATACCTGATAGAGCAGAATGTGCTAAAAAGTCCTATCTTGCAATTGTCCGACGCTTTGAAGAGAAGAATTCTTGAATATTATATGGGCCTGCAATACGTCAATGATACACAAGAATATAACGACTGGCTGCGGTTTTATTTAACTACTCTCAAATTGGCAAGTTCAATCAACAATTTATAGTCCACAGTTTCCCGACATAGCCAAACATTACAGCAGGAGAGTGGGGAAAAACAACACGGACATCTCCACGCCATACATATTCTTGAAGATAGACCGAGGCTACCCTATGTGTTTCAGGAAAAAATTGTATATTTGTAATTACTAAAATTTAGGGAAACGACATGGACATTGAAACAACGCAATTGACCCCGTTACTGGGAATGACGCTCGAACAGCTGCAAAAGGTTGTCGCCGAGTTGGGTATGCCTCGCTTTTCGGCCGGGCAAATTTGCAAGTGGCTTTACGAGAAACGTGTCAAAAGCATCGATGAAATGACCGACTTGTCAAAACCTAACCGAGCCAAACTTGCAGCACAATACACCGTAGGCCGCTATGAGCCGAGCCACAATGCCAACAGTACCGACGGAACAGTCAAATACCTGTTCCCTACCGGCAACGACGGCAAGGCTGTGGAAAGCGTATATATCCCCGACGACGACCGCGCCACACTGTGCATCTCCACCCAGCGCGGGTGCAAGATGAATTGCCACTTTTGCATGACGGGCAAACAGGGATATCACGGCAACCTCACCGCCCGGGAAATCCTTAACCAAGTGATGAGCATACCGCAGGCCGAGAAACTCACCAATGTGGTTTTCATGGGAATGGGAGAACCGCTCGACAACCCGGATGCCGTGCTGCAAGTTATCGACATCATGACAGCCAAGTGGGGATTTGCATGGAGCCCCAAGCGTATAACCGTCTCTACCGTGGGTATTTTGCCGGCACTGCGCAGACTGCTCAACGAAACAAGTGTGCACGTGGCAGTGAGCGTACATTCGCCATACCATGAGGAACGGCTTGGGCTGATGCCGGTGGAAAAGGCGTTCCCGCTGAAACGCGTCATCGACCTGCTGTCAGACTACGATTTCCGCCACCAACGCCGCCTGTCGGCCGAATACATAATGTGGAACGGGGTTAACGACGATGACGCACACGCCGAGGCTCTTGCCAAGTTGCTTAAACCGACTGGTGCACGTGTCAACCTGATAAGGTTCCATTCAATTCCCGGCGTAAACCTCCACACCGCCGACGACCGCAAAATGGTTCACTTCCGCGACCTGCTCAATTCCCATGGCATCATTTGCACAATACGCCAAAGCCGTGGCGAAGACATAGCCGCAGCCTGCGGAATGCTTGCCGGAAAAGTAAAATCGCAACAAGATTAACAGTTTAACATAAAGACTTCTATACTCGATTATGCAAAAAAGCAACTTTAAGCAACTGACAGCGGCAACCTTGCTGCTACTCACCTCTTTTGCCCAAATTCAAGCAGAAGCCCCAAACGGATATTACGACCGTGCCGAGGGGCTGAACAAAGGCGCACTGCTCGACGCCCTCGAATCGATAGTTGGCGACCACACCATCGTGAACTACAACGGTTTGTGGGAAGTTTTCAAGGAGAGCGACGTGAGGGAAGACGGAACTATTTGGGACATGTATTCCACTTCACGATACACTCCGGGTGAGGACGAAAACCATGGCAACTACCAAAATGTAGGTGATAATTACAACCGTGAACACTCCATGCCCAAAAGTTGGTTTGACGATGCATCACCGATGTATTCCGACGCTTTCCACCTTTACCCCACCGATTCAAAAGTAAACGGGCAACGCGGCAATTATCCATTCGGCGAATGTGCCAACGGTACCAAGTTACCGTCGGCCAATGGTGTTGATGCCCTCGGTCGATTAGGCCGCTCCACTTTCTCAGGGTACAGCGGCACGGTGTTCGAGCCCGACGACCAATACAAAGGCGACTTTGCACGCACCTACTTCTATATGGCCGCAGCCTACAACAGCCTAATTGACGACTGGCACAGCGACCAACTTGCAGGCGACAGCTACCCGGCATTCAGCGAATGGTCGGTGGAGATGCTCATGAAGTGGCACCGCCAAGACCCTGTAAGCAAAAAAGAAACCGACCGTAACGAAGTGATATACCGCTGGCAACACAATCGCAACCCATTTATCGACCACCCGGAACTTGCCGAATACATCTGGGGTGACAAGAAAGATGAAGGTTGGGTTCCCGGTGGCAGCGGAGACGTTACCCCCGACCACGCCATTACATTCAACCCGGCTGCAATCCCGGCCTTCAGTGCCACACCGAGCACACCGTCGGCCGACACAAAGGTAACCGTTTCAACCGAAAACATCGATGAAACCGTGGTTGTCACCGTAACAGGCAACTTCGAGTTGAGCCTCAACCGCAGCAACTGGGATAACGAAATATCAGTGTCCCCGGCAGGCGGAACATTCTACCTGCGCATGAAAGCATCGGAATTTGAAGACACCTACTCAGGCACACTACAAGCAACAGCGGGCGAATACTCCAGTGCCAAAGTCGGTATCAACGGCACAGTGGCATCACTCGGCACATTCTTCGAGGATTTCGAATGGAACGATTTCAAAAACAGCGGCTATGACACCAAGGGCACATATGAAGGAAACGCCTGCAAGTGGAATTATGGCGGAATATACCTGGGCAACTCGGGAAGCGACAACCCTCGCGACGAATATTGCATAAGGCTCAGGAACGGGAAAAACATATCAAACGGATACATCGAGATGGCCGAAGATAAACTTAACGGTGCAGGTACCATCTCATTTTATGGCGGAACATACTCAGGCGACAGCGAAGGCTCGGTTACCGTAAGCTATTCCACCAACGGCGGCTCCTCATGGACCAAAACCGAAACCATAGAACTGACAAGCAAAAGCGGGCTGCGAGAATACTCCATCACATTGAACATACCAGGCAACATACGTTTCCGCTTTGAACGCGCAAGCGGCAATCGCATCAACATCGATGACATAAGTATCACAAACTATGTGACCACATCATCAACACCTGCAACAGCCGACACAGAGGGTTGGAACGCCTACTCGCCCACTCCCGGGCAACTCACGCTCACCGCGGCCAAGCCTCGCACCATCGCCATATATACCATCGATGGCAAACCGGTTTATCGCAACAAAGTGACTCGCACCACCCTGCACATCGACAAAGGCATATACATAGTGGCAAGTGGGAACACATCCAAAAAAGTAATAGTGAAATAACACTCATAACCACAATCTCATAAAATAAACACAGGGAGCGGCTTTTCCGCTCCCTGTGTTTATTTTATGAGTTGCTTATTTCACAATTCTATGCTGATGTCGCGGCAACCTATGTCGCTGTTTTTATTGGCCGGATTTACCAAATCAAAACTGCAATCATGAATGTTGCTTGCCGGGTACAATTCCACAGTTCCTATGGGAAGCGCATACATTTCCTGCGGTATCGTCGGGTCGATCAAATACTCCACATTGTTGCCATATCTATTATACAATTCCACACACAATGTGTTTTCGCCCTGCTGCAAATGCACTTTCAGCACCTCGGGCTTGCGCTCGAAGCCGCCCACATAGGTACGCATCGATACTGTTTCCCCGTTCAACAGCACCCGGAAGCCATCGGCAACACCGAATTTCACCAATATATCTTGTTCACGGTCGCTTGTCAACATGTGTTTCACATATACCGCATTCTTTTCACCGACAGGTATCGTAACCGCTTTTCCCCATTCCAGGCCATCGAGGGCTTTCTCTTCCCCCGGCTCTACTTTACCGCCACGGAACAATTCTTCACGAGGCACGGTCATATGGGCACTACCCCATTTCACACTGCCCGGAACTGCAACCAAGGGGCGCTTTTCCCCTTCACGTAATGCCACATCGCAGGCATTTCCATCGATAGTAATGCGCACCGTGTCACCTTCATTCCCTGCCGTATAAATAACAGTCGGCGTAACCGAAGTTTCACTGCTCGCAAAATGCCAATCATATCCCACCGTGCTACGGAAACTCGAATAATAATCCATGCTTGAATAGGCATATACCGGAATGGAATTTTCGGCAGTAAGAATATCGGTATCCAATATTTCATCGGGAACAGTCCTGAACCCTCTGTCAAAAGCCAGCTTAACGACCGTAATACCATTATCGGGCCGGACCTCGGTCGGAACAGTTACTTTCACCGATTGTCCGTCTTGGGTCATAGGCAACTCGCTGCCGTCGGCAAGCAATGTTGCCCCCGATGCTTTGCCTATTATGCCGTTGATTTCAACCACACGGTTTGCAGGCATTTTCTCCACAAAGAGATACATATTATCATCGTTGGCGGTAATATCGCCCCACACGGGCGCATGGTCGAGCGGATTGGCTTCCGAGTCGTATATGGCCTCGGCATAGCGGCCTACCCACTTGCCCATTTCAAGCAACGCGTCACGCTCGAATTCCACCACCGAACCGTCGCCGCGGGGGCCTATGTTAAGCAAATAATTTCCGCCCCGGCTTACTACTTTCACAAGGCTCGACAATTTTTCCACGATTTTCTTGTCAATGTCGCCACGCTCCTGCCACGAGCGGTAACTCCAAGTTTCATTGAAAAAGGATGCCGGAGTTTGCCACGGAGTACCTATTTTATAATCAGGAATTCGATTGTCTGACATTACCGAGAAATCACCCCTGTCATTTCCAAGCCGCCCGCTTATCATGCAGCCGGGTTGCAGGCGTGTCACAAGGTCATACAGTTCCTTGCTTTGCTCACCTGTGAGCGACCCCATGTCAAACCATATCTCAGATATTGGCCCATAACCTGTCATTATCTCCTCCACCTGTTTCATATTATAGCTATGATGCTCGGGCGACACATCATCGGCATTGTGCGGCGTTATGTGATTACCGGGGAAATTCCAGTCGATAAGCGAGAAATATACGGCAAACTTAATTCCGTGCCTGTGGCAGGCTTCGGCCAATTCTTTCATCACATCACGCTTGAACGGCGTGGCATCCACTATATTATATGTAGTGTACTTGCTATGGTACATACAAAACCCGTCGTGGTGCTTCGATGTGAACACTATCGACTTCATTCCCGCCGCCTTGGCCAATGCGGCAATCTCGTCGGCATTCCATTTTTGAGGATTGAATTTTCCTGCCTCGGCCATATATTCATCCTTGGGAATTTTAGCAAACGACTGTATTTGTTCGCTATACCCCTCGGTCACAGGCACTCCGTTCCACACACCTCCCAGTTGGGAATACAATCCGAAATGAATAAACATGGAATACTTCTGGTTAAGCCACTCGGGATTGGGTTTCTCTTGTGCAAACACCGACAGTGCCGCAGCTATAAGCAACATAGCTGTCACATATACTTTATTCATAGTTTTAAGGCAATTTTGTTATTTTCTATTTTTTCAATGTAGCATTAATTTGTTCTATGTATCCGAGCAGCTCTTCCCGTCCGCGCCCATCGACCGATGATGTCACAAACACCGGAGGCAGCTCTTCCCATTTTTCAAGCAATGCCTGCTTGTATTCTTCTATATTTCGCAAACCGGCCGTGTTTCCCAGCTTGTCTAATTTTGTAAACACTATGCTGAACGGCACACCGTTCTCGCCAAGCCATGTGATAAACTCGATATCAATTTTCTGCGGTTTATGTCGCGAATCGACAAGCACAAACAGATTCACCATCTGCTCTCGCCGCATGATGTAGCTCTTTATCATCTTGGCAAGCTGTTCGCGCGTCTCCTTGCCGCGGCTTGCATATCCATATCCCGGCAAATCCACTATATACCACTCATTGTTCACAATAAAATGGTTTATAAGCAACGTCTTTCCCGGCGTTGCCGATGTCTTGGCAAGCCCGTTACGGCCTGTAAGCATATTTATAAGCGACGATTTCCCCACATTGGAACGCCCGATGAACGCATACTCGGGCTTGTCACCTTCGGGGCATTTTGCCACATCGGAATTGCTTATCACAAATTCGGCTGTCTTTATCTTCATAACATTACTATTACACGTTTATACAAAAATACATAAAAAAACAATGCCCGCAAAATCACTTCGCAGGCATTGCCAAAGATATGATTAAATTTTATTGAATGTGCATATTAACGCATATTCGGGTTGATGGTCTTCCATTCTGCCACCGGCGGAATTACACCCATGCCGATTACCTGGTCGCGGAGTGCGCACAAGTGAGCATAGCTTGCATCAAGTGCAGCAAACTCTTCTTCGGTACCGGTGATAGCCTTGCAATAAGTACCATCGGCAGTCAGGCGCGACGGCATGGCCATCATGATGTGGTGATATTTTTCGGTGTTAACATATGTACCTACAGGCCAGTAGAATTCCGGTCCGCCCATTGCAGCGGCAATCATTTCGATTGCTACATAAGCCGGGCTTTGGAACGACGAGCGGCCACGCAACTTGATGATAGCCGATCCGCCTTGAGTTACGGCCTTTTGCATTTCGGTCCATTCTTCCTTCGACAAAGTCTTGCCATTGATAGCCTTGCCGGTGCCGATGATGTCGAGCAACGGAGTTCCGTCAACTGTTACAGGCGATGCAAACACTGCCATCTGTTCGCCGTGACCGCCAAATGTGCAGCAATTCTTAACCTCGCACTGCTTGATACCGAAGTGCTTTGCAAGCGCACTTTGCAGACGTGTGCTGTCGAGTGCTGCAAGTGTGCTCAATTGGTTGGGTTTCAAACCCGAGTACAGCAATGTTACCAAGCCTGTGATGTCGGCCGGGTTGAAGATGATAACCACGTGCTTAACATCGGGGCAATAAGTCTTGATGTTTTGGCCGAGTTCCTTTGCGATATTGGCGTTGCCTGCAAGCAAGTCTTCGCGAGTCATGCCTTCCTTACGCGGAGCACCACCCGACGATACGATATACTTTGCACCGCTGAATGCTTCCTTGGCATCGGTGGTAGCCACAATGTTGGCTTCGCCGAAACCGCAATGGCGCATTTCTTCGGCCACGCCTTCGGGCGAGAATACATCGTAAAGACAAATGTTAGATGACAACTTCATCATCAAGGCCGTTTGTGCCATGTTTGAACCGATCATACCGGCGGCACCTACGATAGTCAATTTTTCGTCAGTTAAGAATGCCATAATTATTCTGTTATTTTTAATAAAAATGTTTATTGCTTTGCAATAGCCGGGGCCTGTCGCCCCAAGCCACTTATTACCCTACAAATTTAGGGCAAAAATGCCCATAATGCAATATTATTTTGAAACATTAAGAAACTGCACACATCGAGGGGAAATGAGCACTGACACACTGTCAGCACCACCGTCACTTGGCGGTAAAAGTGTCACTGAACAGGGTGCGGTTCATTATTGAGCGGCCAAGCGTAAGTTCGTCGGTGTATTCGATTTCGTTGCCCACCTGCACACCGCGCGCTATCACACTCACTTTCACGCCAGTCGAGGCAAGTCGGCGGAAGATGTAGAATGCCGTGGTATCACCTTCCATCGTGGCGCTCAACGCCAGTATCACCTCTTTCACGCCGCCTTCGGCCACCCGTGCGGCAAGGCTGTCGATTTCTATGTCGCCGGGACCTATGCCATCCATCGGCGATATAAGCCCCCCGAGCACATGGTACAGGCCATTATGGCTGCGCGTGTTCTCGACGACCATCACATCCTTTATATTTTCCACCACACATATCACGCTGCGGTCGCGCATCGGGTTGGAACATATCTCGCACACTTCGTGTTCCGAAATGTTATGGCACACACGGCAATAACGCACCCCGTCGCGCAATTTTATTATGGCCTCGCCAAGGCTGTGCGCCTGCTCTGCATCTTGTCGCAACAAATAAAGCACAAGGCGCAAGGCAGTCTTGCGCCCTATGCCGGGTAATCTTGAAAATTCGTTAACCGCCGCTTCAAGCAACGACGATGCAAATTCCTGCTCCATTATTTATTTCCGACTCTCAAAACGGGAGATCATCGGTACTGTCGCCTGTGTTGAAATCGGGCATTGGCGGCATCGGTTGTGCTTGAGCAGCTGCCTGTTGCGGTTGGGTTCCACCACCGGTTGCATCTATTTTCTCGGCCTTCCAGCCGTTGATGTTGGTAAACCAACGTCCGTTAAATTCGTGGCTGTCGATGTCAAAACTCAACCTCACCGTGTCACCCACATTAAGCGGATACTGGTTGGCACGATCACCGAAAAAGCTGAAAAATATTTTTTTAGGATAAGCCTCCTGAGTTTCAAGCACATATTCTTGTTTGCTCCAGTTATTGCCGGCCTTCGACACACCGCTCACCGGATCCAGTTTTTGGATTATTCTTCCTTCTACTTCCATTTAATCAGTTTTTACATATTAAGAGTCGGCCACAAAGTTAACAAATCATTTCAACTTACCGGCAACCCCGACAAAAATATTTTTCACCTTGCATATACGGCATAATAAATTAATCTGATTGGTTTGCTCCACAAACTATTTTGCACTACCTTTGTGATAACAAGCCTACCGGCAACTTTTGGTTGCAAACTTAATATACAATACAAAGAAACATGACAGCCATTTTTGAAGAAGACATAAAAAAATGTGTCGAAATAATGAGGAAAGGAGGCATCATCCTCTACCCCACCGACACCATATGGGGCATAGGCTGCGATGCCACCAATGCCGATGCAGTGAAACGTGTATATGACCTGAAACAGCGCACCGACAGCAAAGCAATGCTGGTACTCGTTGACAATGAAGCACGGCTCGACCGCTATGTGACCGACGTACCCGAAGTGGCATATCAGCTTGTGGAAGTAGCCGACAAGCCTTTGACCGTGATATACGACGGAGCAAAGAACCTTGCCCCGAACCTTGTCGGGAGCGATGGCAGCATAGGCATTCGCGTAACCCGGGAAGCATTCTCACGGGAACTGTGCCGACGTTTTGGCCGTCCGGTGGTTTCAACCTCGGCCAACGTGAGCGGTGCGGCTTCGGCACGCAACTTCGATGAAATAAGCGACGAAATCAAAAACGGGGTTGACTATATCGTCGATTTCAGGCGTAACGACAAGACTCCCCACAAGGCTTCAAGCATAATCAAGCTGAAAAGTGACGGCACAGTAACCATCCTAAGGCAGTAACAATATACACCATATATAGAAAGTGACTGCAGGCAATCGCACATTGAAATATCAGTTGAGATATGTACTCGGCGACTGGGTGATGTCGAGTGCGGCAATGTTGTTATACAACATCTTCCGATATTACATCGATGCCGATAAGATCATTGCACAAGGCTTCGACTCAGCAGGTACATTCCTTTCGAATCATATGGTTATGACCGGCCAAATATGTTTCCCACTGGCCATGATTGCCATTTACTGGCTTTCAGGATACTACAACAATGTGTTCCGCAAATCATTGTTGCAGGAATTTGCCACCACTTTGCTGTCAACCGGCGCCTGTATGTTGCTCGTGTTCTTCGTCGCACTCATCAACGATACCGCCACCGACCACTACCATAATTATGAAATGTTGCTTGCATTATGGAGCATACTGTTCATTTGCGTGTACCCGGCAAGGCTGGCAACCACATTTGGCATGAAACGCCGTATCGCACGGTCGCAAGTGGAATTTGCAACATTAATAGTGGGATGCGACCACAAAGCACGGCAATATGCCGAAGAGCTGGAACGACTGAAGCACAAGCTGGGATACCGTGTGGTGGGATTTGTTTCTTCCGACACCCACATTCATGCCGATACAATAAACGGGATACCTGTCACAAGCATTGGGAATATAGAAGAAACTTGCCGCAAATGGAATGTGACCGACCTGATTGTGGTGCCGCCAAAGCGTCATGACCCCGACAATGTGCTGCACACGCTCAACCTGCTATACCCGCTCAACTTGCCAATAAAGATGTTCTCGGACGATGCCGACCCACTGCTGTTGCGTGGAAGGCTCGACACAATGCACGGCACTCCGCTTATCGACATTTCATGCAGCAACCTCACCGAATGTGAAACCAACATGAAACGCACGGCCGACATATTCTTCTCGGCCTTGGCGCTTGTACTGCTGTCACCGTGGCTCATTGCCATTGCCGCCATAATCAAAATTGTAGATGGCGGGCCTGTGGTTTTCAAGCAACAGCGCACCGGGCTTCACGGCAAGCCTTTCACGATATACAAGTTCAGGACCATGAGCGTAAATGCCGAAAGCGACGGCCGCCCGCGGCTGACTGCCGTCAACGACAACCGGGTGTATCCCTTCGGGCACTTCATGCGGAAATACCGAATCGACGAGCTGCTGCAATTTTGGAACGTGCTGCGCGGGGATATGTCGATTGTGGGGCCGCGCCCCGAACGGCAATACTTCATAGACCGCATAATAAGCCGCGCTCCACACTACACGCTGCTACAGCAAGTGCGCCCGGGCATAACATCACTCGGAATGGTAAAATATGGTTATGCATCGGATATCGACGGAATGGTCAAACGAATGAAATATGATATAACATACATCGAAAACATATCTTTCATCACCGACTTGAAAATAGTGTTCTACACCATTTGGACGGTGATAACCGGTAAAGGTCTGTAATAAATAAGAAATGGAACATCAACGATTTGCTCGCATAAAAACCGAATTAAACAACCGGTACCTGAAACTGCTGGTGTGGCGCGAAAAGCACATCAAGGAGCGGAACTTCGTGCTTGTCCTCGCCTTGGTCGTAGGCATAATCTCAGGATTTGCCGCTTTGCTGCTTAAATATCTCATCCACGTCATTTCGGGGGCGCTGACATCGAGCGTGGCCATCAACGAAGGGAACTACCTGTACCTGCTGTGGCCGGTGCTGGGCATACTGCTCACAAGCATTTTCGTGCGGTATGTGGTACGCGACAACATCTCACATGGTGTCACACGTGTGCTTTATGCCATATCACAAAAAAAGAGCCGTCTCAAGCCACACAATATGTGGTCATCGCTGATTGGCAGTTCGGTAACAATCGGGTTCGGCGGTTCGGTCGGAGCCGAAGGCCCCATCGTATATACAGGCGCAGCCATAGGTTCCAACCTCGGCAGTGCATTCCACCTATCGCCACGTGTGCTTATGATACTCGTCGGCTGCGGTGCAGCAGCAGGCATAGCGGGGATCTTCAAGGCACCTATTGCCGGTATGTTGTTCACCATCGAAGTGCTTATGCTCGACCTGACGGCGGTTTCAGTGTTGCCACTTATGATTGCATCGGTGGCAGCCGCATCCATAGCCTATACATTCACCGGTTATGAAGCCGAATTTTTCTTCTCACAAAGCGAAACATTCATAACACCCCGCATTCCTTATGCCATCGTCTTAGGCGTGTTCTGCGGTTTCGTCTCGCTATACTTCACAAAGGTGATGGGAAAGATGGAACAAATGTTCGGTCGCCTTGGCAACCCGTGGCTTAAATTTATTGTGGGCGGCGTGGTTCTGAGCACGTTGATATTTCTGTTCCCCCCTTTATACGGCGAAGGTTACGGCCCCATCAATTCGCTGCTCAACGGCAATTATGCACAAATATTCGATGGCAGCATATTCTATGAATACCGCAATGAAGTGTGGATGGTGATACTCTTCATAGCACTGATAATCCTTACCAAGGTATTTGCCACCAGTGCCACCAATGGCGGCGGAGGCGTGGGCGGAACATTCGCACCGTCGCTGTACGTCGGATGCATGGCAGGTTTCCTGTTTGCCATAGTGGTGAACACCATGGGTATTGCCGAGGGGGGGCTCTCGGTAAAGAATTTCGCACTGATGGGAATGGCCGGAGTAATGTCAGCAGTGATGCACGCGCCACTGATGGCCATATTCCTTACAGCCGAGATGACCGGCGGCTACCAGTTGTTCCTGCCATTGCTCATCGTCTCGCTCGTTTCCTATGGCACAATACGCCTGTTCCTGCCTTGGAGCATTTACACCATGCGTCTTGCCAAGCGAGGAGAACTGTTGACCCACGAAAAAGACAAATCGGTGCTGACATTGCTGAAAATCGACAATGTGATAGAAAAAGACTTCCTGCCGGTTCGACCCGATATGTCGCTCAAAGAAATGGTGGACGTTATTTCCCATTCCAACCGCAACCTGTTCCCAGTGGTTGACAAGGGGGGCAACCTGCTTGGCATAGTATTGCTCGACGATATCCGCAACATAATGTTCCGCCCCGACCTGTACCGCAAGATATATGTGAACAAATTCATGACTGCGGCTCCGGCCAAAATCGAAATCGGGGAAACAATGGACGCTGTGATGAAAAAATTCGACGACACCAATGCTTGGAACCTGCCTGTGGTGGAAAACGGCAAGTATGTGGGCTTTGTGTCGAAATCAAAAATATTCAATTCCTACCGCCGAGTACTTAAACACTACACCGACGATTAAGAAACTTTTTAATTCTCTCATGACATACACTAAGGAATCACTAAGGATAGTATTTTTCGGAACTCCCGACTTCGCTGTCGAGAGCCTGAGCCGACTTGTGGAAGGTGGATATAACATAGTGGGCGTTGTGACCATGCCCGACAAGGAAGCAGGTCGCGGGCACAAATTATTGCAATCTCCAGTGAAACAATATGCACTGGAACACGGGCTGAAACTAATGCAACCCGAACGATTGAAAAACCCGCAATTCATTGAAGAATTACATGCCCTGAATGCCGACTTGCAAATTGTAATCGCTTTCCGTATGCTCCCCGAAGCGGTGTGGGCAATGCCGCCTCTCGGCACATTCAACCTCCACGCCTCACTATTGCCGAAATACCGCGGAGCTGCCCCCATTAACTGGGCCGTGATAAACGGTGAAACCGAAACCGGTGTGACCACATTCTTCCTGAAACACGAAATCGACACCGGCGACATCATTCAGCAACGCAAAATAGCCATTGCCGACAACGACAATGTGGGTATTGTGCATGACAAACTAATGGTAATGGGTGCCGACATGGTGATTGAGACCGTCGATGCAATAATCGCAGGAACGGTGAAACCCGTTCCGCAAGAGCAACTTTGCAATGCCGGAACCGAACCCACACCTGCCCCAAAGATTTTCAAGGAAACCTGCCGCATCGACTGGAACCGCCCTGCACGCGACGTGCGCAACCTTGTGCGCGGCCTGTCGCCATACCCTGCCGCCTGGACCGAAATCACCGATGCCGCAGGCACAGTGCACACCGCAAAAGTATTTGAAACGGCACTGGCATCCGACATTACCGCCACCGGTCACCGTCCGGGTGAAATATGGAACGACGACACAGGCCGCCTGCTTGCCATGTGCAGCGACGGCGCAGTAGAAATCAAGCAGCTGCAACTTGCCGGTAAAAAACGAATGCCCGCCGCCGACTTCCTACGCGGCTTTCACCTCAAATAACAGCCGCCTGCACACTTGACGATACAATCAGAGCCACTCCGCAAGATAATGCAGCGTGGCTCTTTTTTATTCGGAGTTCTTATGTCAATTTATTAGTCGAGCTTGAGGACGGCAAGGAAAGCTTTTTGCGGAACTTCAACCGAACCGATTTGCTTCATTCGCTTCTTGCCTGCTTTTTGCTTTTCGAGCAATTTACGCTTACGGCTCACGTCACCGCCGTAACACTTTGCAGTAACGTCCTTGCGCACAGCCTTGATAGTCTCGCGAGCAATGATTTTTGCGCCTATTGCAGCTTGTACCGCAATATCGAATTGCTGACGCGGGATAAGCTCCTTCAACTTTTCGCACATACGGCGGCCAAACGTGGCGGCATTATCGAAATGCGTCAACGTACTAAGTGCATCCACCGGCTCACCGTTAAGCAGTATATCAAGTTTCACAAGTTTCGATTCGCGGAAATCATGGATATGGTAATCAAACGACGCATAACCCTTCGAGATACTCTTCAACTTGTCATAAAAGTCTATCACGATTTCACCAAGCGGCAAGTCGAAAATCAACTCTATGCGATTGCCCGAGATATATTCCTGTTTCACAAGCTCGCCGCGCTTGCCCAAGCAAAGCGTCATTATAGGGCCTATGTAATCGGTAACAGTGATAATCGATGCACGGATATACGGCTCTTCGATGTGGTCGATATAAGTCGGGTCGGGCATTCCTGCCGGGTTGTGCACCTCGGTACAGCCGCCTTTCTTGTCAAACACCTTATACGATACATTAGGCACCGTGGTAATGACTTCCATGTTATATTCGCGGCTCAAGCGTTCTTGCACAATCTCCATGTGCAACAGCCCGAGGAAACCGCAACGGAACCCGAAACCAAGAGCTATCGAAGATTCGGGTTGGAATGTGAGCGAAGCATCGTTAAGCTGCAATTTTTCGAGCGACGAACGCAAGTTCTCGAAGTCTTCGTTTACTATGGGATACACACCGGCAAACACCATCGGCTTTACTTCTTGGAAACCTTCGATGGCTTTTTCACACGGCTGCTCCACATGAGTGATGGTGTCGCCCACCCTGACTTCCCTTGAGGTCTTGATGCCCGAAATTATGTAACCCACATTGCCCGCCGAAAGCTCGTTGCGCGGAGACATGGTAAGTTTCAACACACCCACTTCGTCGGCATGATACTCCTTATCGGTACTCACAAACTTCACAAAATCGTCTTTGCGCAATGTGCCGTTTATAATCTTGAAATATGCGATAATGCCGCGGAACGGGTTAAACACCGAGTCGAAAATCAATGCCTGCAACGGAGCATCGGGATCACCCTTAGGGGCGGGCACACGCTCCACAATCGCTTCAAGAATTTCGTCCACACCTATTCCCGTCTTGCCGCTGGCGCGTATGATTTCCTCACGCTTGCAGCCGAGCAAGTCGATAATTTGGTCTTCCACCTCGTCGGGCTTGGCACTGTCAAGGTCAACCTTGTTAATCACCGGGATTATTTCAAGCCCGTTATCGATAGCCATATACAGGTTTGAAATCGTTTGAGCCTGGATACCCTGCGATGCGTCCACAATCAACAACGCCCCCTCACAAGCGGCAATCGACCGAGACACTTCATACGAGAAATCCACATGCCCCGGAGTATCTATCAGGTTGAGCACATATGGCTCCCCCTTGTGTATATAATCCATCTGTATGGCATGGCTCTTGATGGTTATGCCACGCTCGCGCTCAAGATCCATGTCGTCAAGCACTTGATCTTGCAAATCCTTGCCCACTACAGTCTTGGTCTGCTCAAGCAGACGGTCGGCAAGCGTACTCTTGCCATGGTCGATATGCGCTATAATGCAGAAATTCCTAATATGCTTCATCTATCCATCCAAATTCTACCGCAAAATTACACAAAAACCGCATAGCTACAAAATCCTTGACAGGTGGCACACCTCCTCTTTTTCAAGCCCAACGCAACAAATATGGCAATGGATAAAACAAATTGCTTGTATGACCGGAATTATTTGACTAAATTTGACCAAATTCATCTGCATTTTTATTTTTAACCACACTGATATTAATATGTATTATTTTCATTACTTGCTAAAAACTTTTTTGTGCATATTATTTTTGTCGATATGCGCAAGTTGTTCACAATCCGACAAGAATGCGTCCCATTCGTATGCAGAACATTGGAACAGCAAATGCCCTATTGCCCTAATTAATGATGAAATCTCCCTGACGAGCGTGCACTATTCGCACGGGAAATTTTCAATGTCAATTACATTGAATAATACCGCGCCTACTTGTGTCAGCTCCCTGCTGACATTAAATGAAGAATATGCCAACCGTTTAGAAATGGAATATTATAACCCAGGCGAAAACGAATTGGGAACACCCCTTTCATGAAAGGATTGATTGCACAATCACCGGTTCTCGGGCAACTCATCGACTCCATTGCCACTCTTACATATACCAACGAAAGTTCCCAAGGTTATTTGCCACTTGATTTCGTCATCAAGGATGCCTCTTTGTTTAGCGACAGCACAACGATTACATATAATGAACAATGGGGAACTATCTCAAAACTCGAATGGATGAATGCAATACTTCCATTCGACATACAAAAAAATTTCGGTTGGACCGGAGATAGTGAAAATCCTAAGTTAAACGATGAAGTGGAATTTGAGAGAATTCCTCAAATTACCAATGATGGCTGCCTCAAGATATTTTGCTCATATAATGCCGACCCTTATTTTAGAGAAAAGCAAGAGCCGCTGAAAATAGGAGAAGTCAGGGAAAAATATTTCAATAAAGAGATTTTAGAGGACTACATTGTGGCACAAGAAAACAAAAGCAACTCCATTCACCGCTATCTACAGGCTTGCGGACGTCGAGGCATCAAAATAAAATTCATGATATCGGGAAACAAGGATGCCATCGACCGAGATTTGGCTTCCCCTGAATTTGTGAAAGAATGGGAAAGTTGGGGAGGCAATGATTCCCTCGTAATTTCATATCCCATGCAAGGGCATAAATAGTGGAAACGATATGAAAAATTTATTGCTGCCCGCTGCTTTTTTCTGCGGACAGCAATAAGTATCGATTTTATTACCCAAAACAACATTTTTATTGTCTCGCGAAACGGTTGAGCCTTCATTCAAATTCACTTTGTTGCATTTCAAGCTCATCCAATCGCCGGCGGTTTATATTTATTGCAATTAACAAATACGCTTCGTAACTTTTATATCATGAAAATTTCACTCAAGCAGTGAGGCATGGGCGGCAACAGTTTCCTTGAAAGCCTCAAGGTGGCGGATTGGTTCCAACGAACGCAACGGAGCTTCATTGACAGTTACATCATAACGGCTGCCATAACCTTGAGAAAGAGCCTTGTCGAGATACTTGATTGCAGCATCGGCATCTCCGCTTTGCGCCATCACCACAGCTGCCACATAACAGTCTTCCCCACCGGCACGGCGGTTGCCGGCCACAAGGCTTTCGCACCAACTTTCAGCTTCGGCTTTACGCCCCATTTGCAACAAGGCAAATCCGCGCAACGGTTCATTGTCGCTGTCACCGGTAAGCAGTATTTCATTAAAATCGTTCTTGGCAGCCTCGTCATTGTTGAGGCAGTTCTTTTGCAACCAACCGCGCATATACCTTGCACGTTGCCACAACGGATTAATCATTAATATTTCATTCAGCGTCTGCAATGCCGGGCGATATTCGCCTGCGTCGATGTCGAGCATTGCCTTTTGATACATGATCTCAGAATTATCGGCATCTGTCATCAACCCCACTTTCACGGCGGCATAAGCCTCATCGACTTTGTTCATGGCAGCAAGCACCTGCGACTTCAGCACATAGTAATATGCCACTCCGTCGCCCATCGATATGGCTGTCTCGATATACGTCAAAGCCTCATCAAAAAGGCACAAGTTATAAGCAGCCTCGGCAGCATCATAATAAATGCCATGATAGTCATATAGCTTGCGCGACATTATCTCTTGCAACGTGCGCAACCCATCGGCATAATGCAAATGCCCCACCTGTACCGACGATTTTATGTAGTAAAACATACCTGTTGCAGGAGCGCTCATGATTGCTGCATCAAGTGCAGCCACCACATCGTCATATGCCGTATCCGACATCTTCATCAACCTCGACAGCGCCAAATTGTCGCTGCTTGATATGCTCAATGCCATTATCAGGTCTTGTGCTGCTTCACGGTCGCGGCCAAGCATCTGCAACACCTCGGCACGCCCTATGTACACAGCATTCTCGGCAGGATAAAGTTCCACCGCCTGATTGGCATACTCCTCGGCCTGCCCCGCATTGTTAAGTTTCACCTCCGCACGTGCAAGCCCCAATATGGCCATGTAATTTATATTATTGCGGCGATAAAGCGACAAATAACAATTCCTGGCATTACTATAGTCTTCGGTTTTATAGTATGCCTCGGCAAGCATCGTCAGTACTTCCGACGACGATGGGTTAAGCCGGTTGGCTTCCTGCAAATCGGCAAGCGCAAGAGCCGGCTGGCCCGTCGCATTGTATATTTTCGACCTCAATACATATTCATCCACGAGTACATCCATGTCGTCGCGGGTTGTCACACGCAAAGCGGCATTTACATCATCAAGGGCACTTTTATAATCCCCATTGACAAAATACTGGTTGGCACGGCTGTAAAGCACGGCAAAATCATTAGGATTTTTCTTCAATTCATCGGCATACACCTGCATCACGGCATCCATTATGCGCTGTTGCGACGTTTCTTGTGCCACGGCAACCGATGCAGCACACAGCAATACCATGCCTGCCACTACAGTTTTAAATATATTACTTATCATCTTTTTTATCGATTTTGTTAATCGTCATGCGTATTTCGGTTAGGCGCTCAAGCAATCCTTCTATAAGATCGAGCCGCAACATATTGGCCCCGTCGCTTTTTGCCACCGACGGGTTTTGATGCGTCTCGATAAACAATCCGTCGGCACCGGCAGCTATCGCCGCACGTGCCATCGGTTCAATCAAGTGAGGCAGCCCGCCGGTAACGCCTTTGGGCTGATTAGGCTGCTGAAGCGAGTGCGTGGCATCATATATAACCGGACAACCGTTCTCCTTCATTGCCGGAAATCCACGAAAGTCCACCACAAGGTCGTAATATCCGAATGTAGTGCCGCGCTCGGTGACAGCCACATCATCGTTGCCGGCATCGCGCACCTTCTGCACGGCAAATGCCATGGCATCGGGCGAAAGGAACTGTCCTTTCTTTATATTCACCATTTTACCGGTGCGGGCCGCAGCCACAAGCAAGTCGGTCTGGCGGCACAGGAAAGCCGGAATTTGCAGCACATCGACATAACGGGCAGCAAGTTCGGCCTCTTCCACACTGTGAATGTCGGTCACCACAGGCACCCCGTAGGTGTCACGCACCTTCTTCAGTATTTCAAGCGCACATATGTCTCCAATTCCGGTAAACGAGTCAAGCCGCGAGCGGTTTGCCTTGCGGTAACTACCTTTGAACACATATGGAATATCAAGCCGACGTGCAACCGCCGACACCTTTTCGGCAATCTCAAGAGCCATCTCTTCTCCTTCTATGACACACGGTCCGGCAAGTAAGAAGAAATTTCCCGTAGCCGATGACATCAATTCCTTTATCATAACTTAATTGTTTCCTTTTTTATTTACTTCTGTTTCAATGCATGACAGGCTGCCACGGCATACATGGCGGCAGTTTCGGTGCGCAGGCGGCTTTCGCCGAATGTCACCGGAACAAAACCGTTTGCCACAGCCAGTTCCACTTCTTCGGGGCTGAAGTCGCCCTCGGGCCCTATCATTATCACGACATCTTCTTCCAGACTGTAACATTGTTCAAATTGCCGCCGTTCGGTGGCAGCATCGCAATAGGCCACAAACCGTTGGCGCGGTAAAGAAGCATCGGTAAGCACACGTGCAATCGGTGTCATCTCATCGAGTTGCGGCAATGTGGCTTTCAACGACTGCTTCATGGCCGACACGAGTATTTTCATAAGTCGTTCAGTCTTCAGCTCCTTTCGCTCGGAATGACGGCACAGCAACGGAATTATCCTGTCAACACCCATCTCAGTGGCTTTCTCGGCCATCCATTCCATGCGATCGAGATTTTTGGTAGGTGCAACGGCAACAATTATCTTTCCCTGCCAATGATTAGGAACTGCCGTGCGACCTGTTATCTCCACACCGCACCGCTTGGAATGCGCCAATGCAATGCGACACAGGTAAAGGTTGCCTTTGCCGTCAACCACCTCTATTTCATCACCTTCGGCCAACCGTAACACACGCACGGCGTGTTGCGATTCCTGCTCGGGCAACGTAAGCGTCTCGGCAATATCTGGAGCAAAAAATCGGTGCATACTATTTTATCTTTTCAATGCCTCGGCAGGCACAGCCTTGTTTTCTTTAAAAATCAACATGAACAACACGGCTACCACCAATGCATATCCGGCAAATATAAGCCACGAAGTGCTCCACCCTTCGAGTTGCATATGCACATCGCTTTGCGAATACACAAACCGGTCGATTACCTCCTGTGCCGACAATGTTCCTATTGTGGCACCAATGCCGTTGGTCATTACCATGAACAGCCCTTGAGCACTGGAACGTATCGACGAGTCGGTCTCCTTATCGACAAACAACGCGCCCGACACATTGAAGAAATCAAATGCCACGCCATACACAATCATCGACAATACGAACATCCATACCCCGTCGCCCGGGTCGCCAAGGCCGAAAAGGCCGAAACGCAGCACCCATGCACACATGGCTATAAGCATCACAATCTTTATGCCGAAGCGTTTCAAGAAGAATGGTATGAGCAATATGCACAACGTCTCGCTCATCTGCGAAAGCGAAATAAGCGCGTTGGCATGGTTTGCCCCGAATGTGTCGGCAAATTCAGCGACACTCTTGAACGACGTTATGAACGGATTGGCATAACCGTTGGTTATCTGCAACGATACACCAAGCAACATACTGAATATGAAGAACGTGGCCATGCGGCGGTTTTTGAAAAGCGTAAACGCCTTGAGCCCGAGTGCATCTACCACGTTACCTTTTTTCTTTCCTTTGCTTACCGGGCAATCGGGCAATGTGAGCGAATACAGACACAAAACAATGCTTAAACCGCCCGACACAAAAAACTGTTCGTATGTGTATTGGAAACCGGTCACATCGACAAACAACATGGAACAAATAAAACCTATGGTACCGAAAATCCTTATCGGCGGAAAATCCTTAACCGTGTCGCCGCCGGCTTTAGTCAGCCCCGAAAAGGCAACCGAATTCGACAGTCCTATCGTAGGCATAAAAAACGCGACACTCAAGGTGTAAAGCGAAAACAATATGCCGAAATCGACATTTGCCCCGGCCGACATACCATACCACCCGGCAGCAGCCATCGACACACCTGCCACAAGGTGACACAAGCTCAGCACCTTTTGCGCGGGCAACAACCGGTCGGCAATAATGCCTATCAAGGCAGGCATGAACAGCGACACAATGCCCTGCACGGCATAAAACAACCCGATGTTGCCGGCAAGCCCCACACTCACCAGGTAACTGCCCATCGACGTGAGGTATGCTCCCCAAACTGCATATTCGAGGAAGTTCATCAATATCAGTCTTATCTTCAGTTGTAGCATATTTCAAAAAATGTTTTTAGGTTTCAATCTTCTTCTTGTTTCTTGGCTTTTTTCTTATCGATAACTTTCTTTATCTCGGCGGCTATCTCATATTCTTCATGGTCAACGCACGATTGAAGCATTTTCTCCAATTTTTCAATCGAGCAGTATTCATATTGCCTGCCAGGGTCGGCAAGATTATCGCCATCACCGGCATCTTCATGCTCGGGTTGCTCTCCCATCTTGAACCCGGTCTTCATCATGATTTCACCGGTAGTGTAAATGGGCGCACCGGTACGCAAGGCAAGAGCAATGGCATCGGAAGTGCGCGAATCGAGCACCACAGTCTTGTCGGAATCATTGCTGAATGTAAGTTCCGACATGAAAACGCCATTGTCAAAATCACTGATGAACACCTCTTCAAGCTGTATGCCGAAAGCGTGTGCAAGGCTCACAAATAAATCATGAGGCATGGGGCGCGGCGGAATTATGTTTTCCAGCCTCACAGCTATTGCCTGGGCCTCGGCTATACCCACCACTATGGGAATGCGATACGGGCCGTCGGCCTGTGCAAGCACAAGTGCATATGCCCCCTGTTGCACCTGGCTGTAAGTGATGCCCATCACCTGCAATTTCACACGTTCATCGTCCATTATCGTCCTTCGCTTTTTTCGGTTTACAATTTCACATTCTGCCCGGTTATGATGCCACTGCCGTAACACAGGTGTGCATCAGGACTGTATATCACGGCAAACTGCCCGGGTGCGATACCTTGCACTTTTTTCTCCGATTCTATTACATATTCCATACCGCCAAGGTGCGTCAATCGCGCCTTGGTAAATTCGGGCGAATGCCTGTTTTTGAACATTATATCCACCGGTTCGGCAATGCCTTCCCACGGATTGCCCGAAATGAAGTGCATCTCGTCGATATGTATGATTTTACCGTATTGCTTCTCGTTGCCATAACCATTGCTCACATAAATGGTGTTGTCGGCCACATTCTTCTTCACCACATACCACGGGCCTCCGCTCAGTCCCAAGCCTTTACGCTGCCCTATGGTGTGGAACCAGTAGCCGTTATGCTCACCGAGCTTGCGCCCGGTCTCAATCTCGATTATGCTTCCCTTGCGCTCGCCAAGGTGGCGGCGAATAAAATCGTTATAGTTGATTTTGCCCAGGAAACATATACCCTGGCTATCCTTGCGGTAAGCATTAGGCATACGGGTTTCCACGGCAATGCGGCGCACTTCGCTCTTGGGCATATTGCCTATGGGGAACATCAAGTGCAACAGTTGCTCGTAACTTATCTGCGCAAGGAAATCGGTTTGATCCTTCACCGGATCGACGGCCGTGGCAAGGTATTTCACACCATCGATGAAATCGGTGGTGGCATAATGCCCGGTGGCAGTCATGTCGAATTCATGTCCCCAACGTTGCTCGAAGTACCCGAATTTTATCATCTTGTTGCACATCATGTCGGGATTGGGAGTAAGGCCGGCCTTTACGGTGCGCAAAGCATAGTCCATCACATTGTCCCAATACTCTTGGTGCAACGACACCACTTCGAGCGGCAAGCCGTAACGTGCGGCGATAAGCCCGCACATTTCTATATCTTCTTCGGCCGAGCAATCGCCCTCGTCATCGTCCATTCCTATCCTTATGTAAAACAGGTGCAAATCATGACCTTCTTCCTTGAGCTTGTGCACGACAACTGCGCTGTCCACTCCGCCCGATATTAAAACCGCTATCCTCATTTCACGTGTTTGTTATGCTTTGTCCAATTCATCTTGTGCCTGAATGTCAGAATCAAGCAATTTTATCGAAATCAAATAATCGAGCGACACCTTTCCGGGCCCGGCAAGCAACATATACACAAATATGCCTATAAACAGTATAGGCACATAACCCGGTTGCGTGCTGAACAGCATTTCAGGTGCCACATCCATGCTCTTCAACAGTACATTCTCGGCTATTATCATGGTTACCAAAGGCGGCAACACTGCAAGACGCGAAAACAACCCCACTATTATCAGTGTTGAACATACTATCTCGATTATTATCATCAAGACCAATGTAGTCTCGCCCGACATACCCATCACTCCAACCATGGTATGGGATATATCATTGAAATATGTCCACTGCCTTATACCGAACTGCATGAACATTATGCCGGTAAATAACCTCAAGAACAACCTTGAAAGATTGCTATATGTGTGGCCTGTGCTATAAAGCAGCAATTTCTTCAAAAATACAGGAACCATGGCTCTGACGCTTTGTTTAGTTCAACAATGTTTTAATGCCTTCGACATTGATATTCTTGTCAAGAATTACCTTATCCTTGTCAAGTATATATATACTCGGTTGTATGCGCAAGTCATACTTCTCGGCCACTTCGTCGTTGGCGCCTATTATCCACTTATCGTGATACGATGCAGCCCGCTGCGCCCATTCATCGGTGTATTTGCCCATATACACGCACACAAATGTGATTTCACCTGCGTCAATCAGGGCATTCAGCGTGACATCGGTGCTGAGCCTCAACCTGCCTATGGTGCAATCATCACATTCCTCGTCGTTGAAAAACACAAGGAACATCTTTCCTTCTATTTCCGACAATTTCTTCTTGCTCCCATCGGCAAGACGCAGCTCGAAATCTTGCGCACTGTCGCCCATCAAGTTCTTTTGCAACAATTCCAGTTGGTATTTATAACGCTCTTTTTCCGATTTTTTCAGCATATTGTTGTCAAGCACACTCTCAAGGAACGGGATATACACCTCATCGCTCCAATACTCGGCTCCGGGCGCATAAAGTGCTCGTTCGGCAATCTCGGCAATAAGCAGGAAATTCGACTTGTTGGACTGCGCCTTGCGCATCATATCCTTTATGCACGAAACAACGATTGTCTTGTGGGCATACTTGAAAAAGGTCACATAATCCCTGAACGTGGCTTCAAACACACGTTCGTTCCTTATCGGTTGGGAAAAGTCATAATTGTTCCAAAAATTCTGAACTATGTAATTAGTTCTGTTTTCAAGCGTGATTATCGTATCGGGCACCTCGGGATAGTCAAACAGACGTTCTCCTCCCGCCAAATCCTCGGTATCCTGAGCCATAACCGAACACGACAATAACAAAACCACAAAAACGCTTAATACTCCTTTTATTGCTTTCATTATTTATACCATTAAAAACACCTTGGCAAACGAGCGCATCATTTGCCAAGGTAAAAGTAAGCTAATATCTTTGATTAAGCAATTTTCAACCCCACAAAAACACGTGGTTTCAACTTTTTTAAATAATACGCGACTCAGAGTCAATATTCAACATAGCTGTCTATCGCGGCTTGAACCGAACCATGCAGAAGCAACAGCCGACGGGCTTCTTCGTAGGGCAGGTCGAGTTCCTCGACCAGCATACGGGTGCCGCGATCGATGAGTTTGGCATTGGTGAGCTGCATATTCACCATCTTGTTGCCTTTCACCCGGCCGAGCCTAATCATCACCGAGGTGGTTATCATGTTGCATACCATCTTTTGACCCGACCCCGACTTCATGCGCGAACTGCCGGTCACATACTCGGGCCCAACGACAACTTCAATAGGGATTTCGGCAGCCTCGCACACCGGCGCTCCGGGATTGCTTGTTATGGCAGCCGTCAGGCATCCTGCGGCGCGCGCCTGTTTTAACGCACCCACCACATAAGGAGTGGTTCCCGAAGCAGCTATGCCTATCACTGTGTCACGTTCATTGACGCCGTGTGCAAGAAGGTCGTTCCATCCTTGTGCTGTATCGTCCTCGGCATTCTCCACAGGATTGCGCAACGCACGGTCGCCTCCGGCAATAATGCCTATAACCCACGTGGGCTCCATGCCGAATGTGGGCGGAACTTCCGACGCATCGAGCACTCCGAGCCTTCCCGACGTACCTGCACCGATGTAAAAAATGCGTCCGCCGCGTTTCATGCGCGGCACGATGCGCGTAACAAGTTGTTCGATTTGCGGAATGGCACGCTGCACGGCATCGGCCACCTTGTGGTCTTCGGCATTGATTTCGGTGAGTATTTCGTGCACCGATTTTTGCTCAAGGTTGTCATAAAGCGATGGTTGCTCGCTTATCTTAACAAAAGCCATGACATTCTTGATTAACCCAATTGCGAATGATAATCGACCAATCCAGGCATCGGACTTTTCACTATTTTGCCCACCGTGATATACAGAGCCTTGGCTGCTTCTTCAATCACTTCGCGGTAACTGACGGCTATCGAACCGACAAAGTTCACCGGCATATTTTTGTAACCCTCATATCCTTCTACATTACGTACAAAAAACGACTTGAAGGCATTCAGTACAAGACGGTGAACCGACGGCTCCTCGATATTCTCGGCCAGGAACGGCGATAACGATGCAAGGAAACGATTAGCTCCGGGACGGCGATACACATTTTCAAGTATTGATTGCGGTGTGAGCGAATATTGCTTCATGAACTTATCTACGAGATCTTGAGGCATTTGTCTTTTCAGCACATCTCCCACAAGCATCTTTCCAAGCACTGCCCCGCTGCCCTCGTCGCCAAGTATATAACCCAGCGACGGTACGTTGTCGGCAATGCGTGTACCATCATAGTAACACGAATTGGACCCTGTACCGAGTATGCACACAATTCCCGGCCGGTTGCCACACACGGCACGTGCGGCAGCAAGCAGGTCGGTATCCACAGTGACTTTCTTTGCCGACGGGATATTGGCACCTATTGCATTGCGCACATTGTTGCAAATGTTATCGAAAAGGCAACCTGCGCCATAATATTGCACTTCGCCAATCTCCAATCCCTGCAAGTGAGGCATAAGTTCACGGCCTATTATTTCGGCCATTTCTTTTTCACCGAGCATCATCGCATTCATACCCTCGGTTGACACTTGTGCCACCACCTTACTTCCGTCAAGGACACACCACTCTACGGTGGTCGATCCGCCATCTGCTATCAGTTTCATATCTTTATATATATTTTTTTCTTATACAAAATATAACCCACGCACCAATTAATCAGCACGAATAATATCGCGTACAGACACGATGCAAGGTATTCATCGCCTGCCAAAGGCAATAACATTTCGGCACAAAGCCAATCCTTCACCAATATCCCGGCCACGCTAACCGACCCGAACAATATTGCAAGCACATCGCCAAGCACATAAAGGAACAATGGATTAATGCCAAACGACTCGAAAAATCGGCTCCATGCCCTGTAACCTTTAATGTCGATTATCCATATCAGCAATCCAAGCAGGCTTGCGGCAAGTCCGCAGGTTGTGAGGACAAATGTTGGCGACCACACATTTTTATTGATTGGCAAGCCGTAATTCAGCAACAACCCGGCAAAAGTGAGCACCACGCCCACAAGCAGCAAGTCGCTCATGCGCTTGCTGTTGTCGTGGGTTTTCATTATCGCCTCGCCACACATCATGCCTATAAGCACATGGGCGATACATGGCAATGTACTGAGCAACCCTTCGGGGTCGAACACCATGTTCACACCGTCAACCATCAACCATTTATACAAGTGCGCATCGCCAAGCACGGTACTGTCGAAACGGTAAATTATGTTTTCATGGCTGAAATCGTATCCGTGCCCCACAAGCAAAATCACAGCATACACGGCAAGAATTAAAGCCGACAGCCAGGGTATAAACTTGTGACGCAACGTTATGGCAATGACCGAACCGAAAAAGTAGCTTATTGCCAACCGCGGCATGACACCCACAAGCCTGATGTGGTCGAAATTGTTGGCCGAATTGCATATACGCTCCCATAAAGGCAGCGACGCATCGGCGCCGGCAAGGCCGTAGCAAAAATTCTCAAACCATGCAATCGCAAGTCCTATGAGATATATAAGCACCGACCGGCGCACGATTTTCCATAGCAAATGCCGCGACGGACGGAAATCAAACTTGCGCAACGAAAAATACATGGAAATGCCCATGATGAACATGAAAAACGGAAACACAAGGTCGGTAGGTGTCAATCCATTCCATTCGGCATGGTGCAATGGCGTATATACTGCCGGCAAACCCGGATTGTTAACCAGTATCATACCGGCCACCGTTATTCCACGCAACACGTCGAGCGACAACAAGCGGCTCGATGCTTTAACTTTCACATCTGCCATTATTTTTCCTCCTTGATTTTTGTACATTCATCAACCAAATATACTATCGACACGTATGGTATGCCTGAATTGGTTGTCAGCCCTATTTCACAGGTGCGGCTGTTTGAAAAACCGCGCCTGATGCCGGCAGCCTCGATTTGCGGCCGCAGTTTGCGCAATGCGTAAGCATTAACTTCGGGGTGCGTGAAACCTTTGTCTCCGGCAAAACCGCAACACCCCACCCCCTCGGGGACAAGCACATGGCGCGAACACATTCGGGCAAGCTCAGTTATCTTCCCTGCAAGCCCCATTTTCCGTGTCGAGCAAGTTATATGCAATGCCACAGGCTCGTCGATGGGCGTGAAATCAAGGCATGGTGCAATGAAATCATGTATAAACTCGGCAAGCTCATACGGAACTATTTTCTTGAAATGCTCTTTCATGCGGTGCATACAGGGACTTTGGTCACATATCACCGGTAACCGCCCCTGTTGGGATGTTTCATAAAGCACATCTTCAAGTTCGGCTATTTTGCGCTCGGCGATGTCGGGCATACCCTTGCTTTCCCATATCATGCCACAGCACAAGTGTTTCATGCCACGTGGGAAAACGACTTCCCAACCGGCTTTGCCAAACAGTTTCACCACCTCGTCAACCAGGTCGAGGCCGGTGCCATCGTGCTTTGCACGCCCCATCGTCTGGTTTATGCAACTGGGGAAATACACCACCTTGCGGTCGCTCTGCCTTATTTCCCAGCTGTTTCTATAATGCGCCGTGGGCAACGACGGCGTCCACAGCGGCACACCGGCCTTGTGCAGCCCGCGGCCTATTGCGGCCACTGCCTTGTCGCCTATCACGCTTTGCGCCGCACCGGCCATCGAGAGCAACGGACGCAATGTTCCTTCAATTTTGCTTAAATTGCGAGCGGCGAAATCGCCCACGCGGTAGCCGAAACTGCCACGTGGCAACTGCTCGGCACGCAAGTCGTGTATCATCTCACCCGTATTGATTTTCATCGGGCACGACGTGCTGCACAACCCGTCGCCGGCACACATGACATTGCCGTAATATTCAAATTGCTTTTCAAGCCTTGCAAGCCGTTGCGGGTCTTCACCTGTCGATTTCAACCACGATATTTCACGCTGTGCCACAATGCGTTGCCGCGATGACAACCCCAGTCCGCACGTCACGCAATTCACTTCGCAGAAACCACATTCTATGCAACGGTCAACATGGTCGTTGGTTACCGGCAGGTGTTTCATGCCCTTTATGAAACATTCCGGGTCGTCATTGAAAATCACACCGGGGTTTATCAAGTTCTTCGGGTCGAAAAGCTGCTTTATCTCACGCATTATCCCGTAAGCCTTTTCGCCCCACTCCATTTTCACGAAAGGAGCCATGTTGCGGCCTGTGCCGTGCTCGGCCTTGAGCGACCCGTCGTACTTGTCAACGACAAGGTGGCACAAGTCGGTCATCATGTCGCGGTAACGGCGTACCTCGGCCTCGCTCTCAAACGACTGCGAGAGCACGAAGTGATAGTTTCCCTCGAATGCATGGCCATATATGCAAGCATCGTTATAACCGTGGCGGTCGATAAGCTCGGCAAGGTCGGCTGTGGCATCGGGCAGGTCGTCGATGTGGAAAGCTACGTCTTCGATAAGTACCGTGGTGCCGAGCGGCCTTGTACCGCCCACGCTCGGGAATATGCCCGAGCGAATAGCCCAATATTTTGAATACTCTGCAGGGTCGGCTGTAAACCGTGCCGGAACATACAGGTCAAACGGTTTTAACGCTTCCATCACCACTGCAATGTTGCGGTTCAGTTCCTCCTCGGTGTCGGCCTTGGTCTCGGTGAGCACCGCAGTCAATCCATCGCCTGTGGTGTCGTGCACCGATTGCAGCGACTTGCGGTCGAGCATCTCGGCACTGTAAACCGGGCATTTCTTCAATGCCAGCACAGCATTGCAAGCCTCACGCATACTCTTGAAATAGAGCATCGCGCTTGCCGAATATTTGTACAAATGCCCTGTGGCCATGCGGAAAAGCGACGCAAAAGCAAGCGTACCTTCCGACCCGGCCATAAGGTGTGTGATTATGTCGAACGGGTCACTGAACATTACCAACGGGTAAATATTCAATCCCGTCACATTCTTTATCGAATATTTATACTTTATGCGCTCCACAAGCTCCGTATCGGCCATAACGCGGTCGCGCAACTCCTCGATTTTAGCAATGAATTCAGGGTGCGTGCGGCGGAACTCCAGGCGGCTCGCCTCGTCGCCGGTGTCGAGCACAGTACCGTCAGCCAAAATTATGCGCACCGAGCGCAATATGCGGTCGCTGTTGGCATGAGTGCCACAGTTCATTCCCGAGGCATTGTTCATCACAATGCCTCCCACCATAGCAGCACCTTTCGATGCCGGGTCGGGCGGGAATATTCTCCCGTAGGGCTTTAATATCTCATTGACACGTTCACCCACCAAGCCCGGTTGCAACGTGATCGTCTCCCCGCCTGGCGACACCTCATATTGCTCCCAATTCTTTCCGGCCACAACCAATATAGAGTCGGTTATAGCCTGCCCCGAAAGGCTTGTTCCCGCGGCACGGAAAGTCACCGGCAGCCTCAGCTCGTCGGCAAGTTTCAATATTTTCGACACTTCGGCCTCACAGGTCGAACGGATAACCACCTGTGGAATTTTGCGATAAAACCCCGCATCGATTCCCCACGCCAAGCGGCGCAAGTCGTCGGTATAAACACGCTCGGCAGGAATGAACCCTTTCACCCTGCTCAAAAACACCCTGTAATTCTCTTCCTTTTCCATAAATTGAAAAAAACCTAAACCACAATCTTCTTGCAGCCCCACAAAATTAGTGCAAGGCGAGCGCAATGACAAAAAGAAAATCCATTTTCTTTTTATCAATTGCCGAGCCGCAGCCTAATTTATCTAAAATTACCACAAGGTGAGCGCATTAGCAAAAATCAGCTCCCTGTTTTTTTGTCTTTGCCAAGCCGCAGCCTAACAAAATTACCGCAAGCCAAGCGCAATAACAGCCACCATACAGACGCACCAAGGTTCCATCTTGTCATACTTGGCAAAACGTGGCCGATAATGGGAACTTTTTTCATACCTTTTCATAAAATAGGCGCCGTCTCGACAATGCAAAAAATCAACAAGTTGTTTTTTTGTATTGCACTCGACTTGTACTATCTTTGCCCATTAGGAGAGAGTTCCAACCTAATGTACCATTAACAAACCATGTCATCCTGATGAAAAAAGTAAATGTGTTCATAGCATCGTCGGCCGAACTTGACGAGGACAAGACACGGCTCGACTTGTTTTTCGCCGAAAAGAACAAAATATATGAAAAACGTGACATACTGTTTGTGCAACGCACGTGGAAAGACTTTGAAAGCTCACTGCATAAGGAGTTCCTGCAAGAGCGGTATGACGAATACATACGCCGGTGCGACATCGTGCTATTCCTGTTCCACACTCGGCTCGGGAAATACACCCTTCACGAGCTGGAAATAGCAAGCGAGGTGTTCAAGAAAAGCAAGCAGGGGCGACCGCGCATTTTCATCTTTTACAAAGAAAGCAATGAACAATCCCCCGAACTTGCCAACTTCAAGCGGTTTTCGGAGCAGACCTACGGGCACTTTTGCGACACCTACGACGATTATCCCGAGTTGCTGCAAAAAGTTGACAAGCAACTGCAATTGCTCGAAAACAACGGTTACATCAAGCCCGACCACTTCAATCCGCGCAAGGCGGTGAAGTATGCCATATTCTACATCTTGCTGCCGCTGGTGGTGTTGGCATCGGCTTTCGCCGCACTTCATTATTACAGCGACTTCGACTTCACAGTGCGTGTGGAAGAAGACAACAGCTTCAGCATTCCGGGGTTGCCCTTCAGCGAAGGGCAGCTCGAAGTGCAATACGGCAACGGCGAGGCACAAACATTCCTCATCGACAGCCGCCACCTCGATGCCGTGATAAAAGGGGTACACTCAAAATTCCGCGACACCGACGCTCACCTGCGTTTCACCGCCACCGGATACCTGCCCATTGACACCCTATTGCCAATGACCGACGAATGCCTCACCTTGCCCATCAGGCGCAACAACGACCTTGGATGCATATTCGGCTCGATAACCGATGAAAAAGGGCGCCCGTTGTCCGGGGTTACGGTAACAGTGCAAGGGCTAAGCGTGGAGAGCGATGCCACAGGCAATTTCCGCATCGAGATACCACGGGAAAAACAAGCCGGGGAACAACTGCTCACCGCATTCAAGCCGGGATATGAGCGTTGGACTTTTACCGCCCCAGTAATGCCCGGCGTTCCTTGGAACATAGTGCTTAAAAAAGACAATTAACGTAATGAAACCACGACACATCACCTTTATCGCGGCTATTGCCATGGCACTGATGCCCTTGCAGGCGCAAGTGAGGCAGCAGGGGGAAGTGGTACTGCAAAACTCGGGGCGGCAGCCGCTGGCCGGTGTACAGGTACGCGCAATGGGTGCCGTTCCGGCCACAAGCGATGCCGCCGGGCATTTCGACTTGCACTTCTCGAAGTCGCGTCCGGGGCAGCTGCTCCTGCTCGACGAGGTTTACAAGGACGGATACGAACTGGTAAACGAGGAGGCTCTGAAGCAATGGACGGTATCCCAGTCAAGCATACTGCCAATCGTAATGTGCCACAAAGGTGCTTTGGCTGCTGCCCAGGAAAAATACTACGAGATAGGCCGCAGCCACAATATGGCCCGGTATGCCGACGCCTGCCGGCAACTTGATGAACAACTGGCGCAAAACCTACTGACCGAGCAGCAATACAATGCCAGGCTCGACAAGCTCTCGGCTGACTACGTAAAGGCAATGGAACGCCTTGAGGCATACGCATACGCCCTGGCCTGCTACAACCGCGACGACCTTGACCAAATGAGCATCAATGCACTGGCACTGGTGGAGCAAGGCCGTGTGGACGAGGCTCTGGAAAAGTACCGCGACGCACAGCTCGGGAAGCTGCTGCAAGGTCTTGACTTCAGGCAAGACCGCGAACGCCGCGAAATGGAAACAATGATTCCGTCGCTGCGGCTCAATGCCGACCTGTGCTGCTTTGCCGGCGGAGAGGATAACTTGCAACGTGCCGGAGAAATATACCACTCGATAGCTCTAAGCGACACCACCAATGCCGCCTATGCTGCCGATTATGCGCAATTCTTGATTAACAACACATTACAATACGATAAAGCCGATAAATGGCTGCACCTTGCCCTGCGCCACTCCACCGACAGCCTGCAACAAGCCGAATTGTATTCAAAAATAGGATTGATATGCACCTACTCCTCGGAAAAGATACAAGCATCCCCCGAATATCTGCAAAAATCCAAAACGATTTACGAAAATCTGTCACAGCAAGATTCTTATTCCAACGATGCGCATTTCAACATATCATATGCCGACCTTTTTATTAATATGTCGCAATATTGGATTTTGCAACCCGACATATATGAAGGGGCTACCAACGCCTCCGACTTGCTTTATGAAGGATTTGGCTATGCCCGGAAAGCGGTGGAACTGCAGCCCGGCAAGTATGTTTACAAGTATATGGAACTATTCAAGCACTATGCTATATCCTTGCACGAATTTGATGCGTATGACCCCGGAATGAAAACACAGGAATCTTTAGATGCAATAACTTCCCTGCTGCATTCTGCTATTGATATATCAAAATCAGCCGATAAAAAAGATCGAATAAAAACAATACAGTGTTTGGTGGATTGCTATGGCCTGTTGGCAATAACACACACCAATTGGAGGCAGTTAGATAAAGGCGACAAATATACCGACACATGCCTTGCCTTAATCGACAATTATAAGCACCTTAATCCCGTGCTGTTTGAAAATCAACGACTGCATTACGCATTAAACAAGGGATTTTACTTTATGCAAAAGAAAGACCATGTGGCAGCCGATTCGATATTAATGAATATTTTTCAAGCAGCAAAAGAAATACCTTATGCCGACCAAATTGCATACAATGCAATATACCAATTGGCCTCGAATTCAATTCTAATGTCACAACTTTCAAGCTCGCTGTATGAAAAAGGTTTGTCGCGTACACAAATGGCATTAGACTATATGCACAGCCACTCTTACGGACTGACTTCAGAAAGAAAATTCTTAATCTATCTGTCATATTCTGTGATACGGGCATTCAAGGGACACGAGTTGGTATCGTGTGAAAGTGTTACACTCGAAATGCTGAATTTCATGCTCGACAACAACAAGCACGGACGACTGTACAACGACGAACTTTTGGCTCAAATAATATCCATCATAAACGCAATATACGATAATGGCAACAGAACCATCTCAGATAATTCGACAAAACAGCAATTGTGCGAAACTGCAATTAAAATAATCGACACAAGCGCCGGACCTGAAAACAAGAAAATTCTGAGGCAAATAATCGAACATATATGGAGCAACGAAAATATCGAATAGCAATAGCTGCCGTGTTTCTCCCTATTTTGCTTATTTCGTCACTGTTGCAGGCGCAAGTGAGGCAACAGGGAGAAGTGGTGCTGCAAAACTCGGGGCGGCAGCCGCTGGCAGGCGTGCAGGTACGCGCAATGGGTGCCATTCCGGCCACAAGCGATGCCGCCGGGCATTTCGACTTGCACTTCTCGAAGTCGCGTCCGGGGCAGCTGCTCCTGCTCGACGAGGTTTACAAGGACGGATACGAACTGGTAAACGAGGAGGCTCTGAAGCAATGGACGGTATCCCAGTCAAGCATACTGCCAATCGTAATGTGCCACAAAGGTGCTTTGGCTGCTGCCCAGGAAAAATACTACGAGATAGGCCGCAGCCACAATATGGCCCGGTATGCCGACGCCTGCCGGCAACTTGATGAACAACTGGCGCAAAACCTACTGACCGAGCAGCAATACAATGCCAGGCTCGACAAGCTCTCGGCTGACTACGTAAAGGCAATGGAACGCCTTGAGGCATACGCATACGCACTGGCCTGCTACAACCGCGACGACCTCGACCAAATGAGCATCGATGCCCTAACCCTGGTGGAGCAAGGACGACTGGACGAGGCTCTGGAGAAATACCGCGACGCACAGCTCGGGAAACTGCTGCAAGGGCTCGACTTCAGACACGAACGCGAACGCCGCGAGATGGAGGCGATGATACCCTCCCTGCGCTTGAACGCCGACCTATGCTGCTTTGCCGGCGGCGAGGAAAACCTGCAACGTGCCGGCGAAATATACCGCTCGATAGCCCTAAGCGACACCACCAACGCCTCTTACGCCATCGACTACGCCTCATTCCTCACCGAAATAGCAATAAACTTAAACGAGGCTCAGCAATGGCTATCCACCGCCCTACGTCACTCCACCGACAGCCTGCAACGTGCCGAACTCTACACCGGGCTGGGCCTGCTGTGCACCTACATCCCCGATGCCGATGCAGCCCTGCGACATCTACAAAAGGCCGTCACGATATACGAGGCTCTGATACGGCAGAAGAAATACAGCGAAGATGCCTACTTCAATATGTCATACACGACCTACGCCATTGCCGAATCGCGCTACTGGTTGCTAATGGGCAAGATCGCCAACGCAGCAAATATCATGACCAAAGGAGTTGACTACGCCAACAAGGGTTTCGGCTTGCAACCAGACAAATATGCTTACCCATATTTGGTATTTGTGTCAGAATCAATAGGTGCATTCCACGAATTCTTCATCGAATATAAATTAAAAACGGCTGAAAACTTGCAAATACTAAAATCGTTAGCCAATGCCGCCGCAGTAGTAGCCCAATGCACCGACAAGAAACAACGCATAAAGACTGCACAATGGCTGGCAGGGTGTTACAGCACGATGTCTGTAGCAAGCTCTAACTGGATGCAAGCCTATGAAAGCGACCTTTATGCCGACTCCTGTCTCATGATTGTAGATAAGTATATGGAACTAAATCCTGTGCTTTTTATAAAATTGAAAGGAGAATGCCTGTTGGCAAAAGGCCAAAACCTCATACTTTCCAAAGATTACGCAAAAGCCGCACAAGTGCTGGCCGAGGCATACGACATACTTAAAGATGCCCCCTATGCCGTTAAGTGCATCATGAACGCACTGAACCTGCTATCGATTGCAGCCATCTCGCTGCCCGAGGAACAGGCTCTGCCCTATTCCCACATTGCACTGGAATATATGCGCTCGCACCCGTTGGCAGTAGATGCCCGGAAGATGCTCGACGTGTATTGGGCATACCTGTTCACCCGAACCATGTCGGGGAAAGAACTCACCAACTGCGAAGATATGATGCTTGAAATGCTCGATTTCATAAAAAAGAACGACACTTCGAGAAACTGGCTCCGCAACAGCCACATCAAGCAATTGCAATATATGCTCGTGGGAATGTACCACTTGCACGGCAAGCATTTTACCGACAGGGAGAAAAAACGTCAAGTACTCGCAGCCGCCATCGACATCGTGGGGCTCTACCCGCAAATAAGCGACATGGAACAAAATCAACTTGTAATAGCAGCACTATGGGAAGAAAAATAGCACATATTTTGGCCATCTGTACAACAATTTCGGTTATTGCAACCGCCAACGGCGAAGTGCGCCAACATGGCATCGCTTTGCTACAAAACTCAGGCCGCCAACCTTTGCCGCAAGTAACGGTAATGGTGTCGGGAGCCGCCCCGGCCACAAGCGACAGCCATGGGCAATTCAGCCTACACTTTGCCACTTGCAATGAGGGCGATGCCGTGCGCACCGTGGAAATAGGCAAAACGGGATATGAGCTGGTAAACACCCGCGAAGTGGAATTATGGAACATTTCAGAAACCGACACTTTTACCGTTGTGCTATGCCCTCGCGGTTCCCTCAACGAAAGCCGCCGCCGGTACTACAAGTTGGGTGAAGACCGTTACCGCAGCCTTTACCAACAGAAATTGGAAGAACTTGACCGGGCTTTGGCCGACCGCCAAATCATAGAACAACAATACCGCGAAAAAATAATAGAGGCCGGCGAACAGCTGCAACTCGCACTCAACCGCCTTGAAGAATTTTGCGACCGCTTTGCACGCATCAACCGGGATATGCTAAGCGAACTCGACCGCCGTGCCTTGGCATTGCTTGATGCCGGCGACATCGATGGCGCAATCAACGTGTATGAAGAAGCTCACATACTCGAAACATTCAACGAAAAACGACAACTGCTCGACTCCATTGCCACACAAAAATCCCATGTAGCCGACAAAATCAGGGAAGAAATTCGCTTGCTCGAACAAAGCAACTCCCCCCAATCCATCGCACGCCGCGACAGCCTGCTGCACCTGCTCGAAACCACCACCTCCCACTAATCCCCATTCCGAACCTGCCCATCTGGCACATAGCCTTCCACAAAACGCCAACTAGCTCACTACCCAAGACTGAACGGCACACACCGCAGCAGTGCATCATTGACAGAAATAATTAACCGATAAAATCAGAGTTGCAATCCATACTTGTTATTTTTATTGCATTTCCTGCATCATTGCCACAAGTCCCACTTTGTTGAAGCGGTAGAACATGTCAATCTGTTCAGGAGTATCATTCTCCAACAATAACAATAATTCTTTGGCAAATTCCAAGTAACCGGTGCCGTTTGCCGTTACGATACGATTGTCGGATACGACTTGCTCGTTCACATAACCCGCCTTATTGGTATAGTTACTCCCTCCCCATAATTGTAGCTGTTCCAAGCCGTTTCCCGTATGTTTTATCTTATTTAAGAAACCGTGTTTGGCAAGGAAAGAAGCCGCATTGCAGATAGCTCCTACAATAAACCCTTTCTCTATGGCACGGCGGACAATCGGCACGACTTTATCCGCTTCTTTTTCATCGAGCCAACCGAAACCTCCAATGAGCACCAATGCAGCATAATCATCGGGCATCGTAGCAAAAGAATAGTCAGGCAAATTATGGAAACCACTGCATGAGCGCACGGCATCCAATGTAGGGGCTACGATTTTGTTCATGTATTTGGGATTTTCTTTTATACAGCGTTCGTCACAAGCAATAGCCGATGCCAAGAACACAGACTCATGGTCGGCATAATTGTTTAATAACAGATATAATACCTCGTTCTTCATATTTATTTTCTTTTGATGGTTTGACATTTACGTTTGGTCATCTCTTCGGCGAAGGCTTGTTCGCCTTGTTCCTTAATATAACGAATGCAAGCGAAACGGTCAGAATTAAACAGGAATGCGAATACTTTGCCTATCCAGTTGGAAAACAACTTGCATTCCTTGACATCATGGGAGCATTCAGCACAAGTATTGAACTTGTTTTCTTGGCAACATGAGCGGATTTTACACCAAGTTGCCTTTTCATTTTGCTTGCATCCGGGACATTTCTCTGCCAAGAACTTACGGCAGGCTCCGCAATAAAGACCACAAGCGGCTATGTTTTGAGTGTCAGATACGATAGTTCTCATAAGTATTGGATGTTAGAGTGGGAAAATTCGCAATTTATCCAAAATGTGGCTTCCGTACCAATGAAATGCAGAAGTACATAATTCGGGTCGCTCGCTCCGCCGGGAAAATGATAAATGAACCAGTCTTGCCACATATCCTTACGGATGGAATCATCCGTAACAATCTCTACCATACCACGCAGGGTAACACCATCCCCATAATGGTCGTAGCAAAGCCCTGCCTTACTGTTCGTCTTAAAATCATGCACTTTCACGGAATCAGCACTTGTCGCCATCCAAACCTCATGGAAACCCTTTGCACCTATTTTGGACATTTGCACAGGACGAGGATAACCGTTGGCATCAATGGAAACTATGGTAACGTTCTCGCATTGGGAAAGCAAATGCGTTGCTTTTTCCGTCAGTGTCCGTTCATCTTTCACTTTCCACCGTTTCAGGTGCGGAAAGTGTTGGAACATTTGTTCTTTCGTTTGTATGGGAGTCAACTTACACCCCGTCTGTACATTCCATTGGTCTAAGAATTGCAGGCAAAATTCTATCATCTGGTTCATTGTGAACTCTTGGGTGAACTCCCCGTTTTTGTAGCAATAGGCGCAATAATCCTCGCTACGGCTTCCATCGGCATTGGTTCCTCTGTTCTCATCAGTCAGGGGCATGCCGCAACTTTGACAAAATTGTGGTTCCATATACGTTGTCCTATTCAATGCCTGCCAGTTCCTTTACAGGCAGTTATAAAAAGCAAGAGCGTGGAACTGCAATGCTACCACGTCTAAGTTGGAGGTCGTAGGAAACCTTTGGCACTGATATGGTAATAGCAGCCCACGCTATGGCGTGAGAACCACTATGCCATCTCTTGTACCAAGTCCGAAATTTCCTACGTTTCCAACTTACAAGATAAGCATAACGCTTCTATTTTATTCCAATATGTACGGAAAGAGATTTCTCAATCCGCTTACAAAGATAGGAGATTTTTTCGGTAACCCCATATCTTCTAATGTTTTTATTTGTTTTTGGGAATAAAATATAGAACAACATTCTACATTTTCAGCCCTTTATCCTGCCTTGTAGGTGCAATTCACAAATCGATTCTCCATTCATTTGCTTTCTGCCTGAACCATTGCACAAGCGGAATGTCATTCACGCATATGTGGTATTGTCCTTTCCTGTTCTTGTCCTCTTCAAATGAGAAAGCTGCACTCTCGTCACGGAACTTTCGGTTGAACTCGGGTGGATAGAAACCGCCTTTCGCGTTACGGCTCTTCTGCGATTTTCCATTAACTGCTTAAATTTCAATTTCTATTGCGTTTATCTGTCGATTTTGTTCGATTATTACGGCGATATTTCGTAACTTTGCAGGCGTATTTTCATGGGATTATAGATGATAACAGTCAGCAATTTAGGAATTCAATTTGGGAAAAGGGTTCTTTTTCAAGATGTGAATCTCAAGTTTACGCCGGGCAACTGCTATGGTATCATAGGTGCCAACGGCGCAGGGAAAAGTACCCTGATGAGAATATTGAGCGGGCAGCTTGCCCCCACGCACGGAACGGTCACGCAAGGCCCGGGCGAACGTATGTCGGTACTGAGCCAGGACCACTTTGAATTCGACAACTGCACGGTACTCGAAACCGTGCTGCGCGGACACACGGCCCTGTGGGATGTGATGCAGGAAAAGGAGGCACTGTATGCCAAGCCCGACTTCAGCGATGAAGACGGTATGCGAGCATCGGAGCTTGAGGAGAAATTCGCCGAAATGGACGGCTGGAACGCCGAGAGCGAGGCAGCCGCACTGCTTAGTGGCCTTGGAATAAAGGAAGACAAGCACCAAATGTATATGCGCGACATCAGCGCAAAGGAGAAGGTGCGCGTGCTGCTGGCAAAGGCTCTATTCGGCAACCCCGACAACTTGCTGCTCGACGAGCCTACCAACGACCTCGACCTTGACACCGTGTCGTGGCTCGAAGACTACCTCTCGAAATTCGAGAACACGGTGCTCGTAGTGTCGCATGACCGCCACTTCCTCGACGCAATATCGACCCACACGCTCGACATCGACTATAATAAGGTGACGCTGTTTGCAGGCAACTACAGCTTCTGGTACCAATCGAGCCAGCTCGCTCTGCGCCAGCAACAGCAGCAGAACAAGAAAGCCGAGGAAAAACGGAAGGAGCTGCTTGAGTTCATTCGCCGTTTCAGCGCCAACGTGGCAAAGTCGAAACAGACCACAAGCCGCAAGAAGATGCTCGAAAAGCTCAACATCGAGGAGATACAACCCTCATCGCGCCGCTACCCCGGCATCATCTTCACCCCTAACCGCGAACCGGGCAACAAGATACTCGAAGTGCACGGCCTGACGGCATCGGTGGAAGGCACCACACTGTTTCAAGATGTGAATTTCACCATCGAAAAGGGCGACAAGGTGGTGTTCCTGAGCCGCGACCCACGTTCGATGACGGCACTGTTCGAGATTATAACCGGCAACCGCAAGCCCGATGCCGGCTCGTATGACTGGGGGCAGACCATCACCACGGCCTATCTGCCGCTCGACAACTCGGCGTTCTTCAACACCGACTTGAACCTTGTCGATTGGCTGTGCCAGTTCAGCGACGACACAAGCGAGATTTACTTGAAAGGGTTCCTCGGCAAAATGCTGTTCTCGGGCGAAGAGGTGCTGAAAAAAGCATCGGTGCTGTCGGGAGGCGAGAAAATGCGCTGCATGATAGCAAAGATGATGATGACCAACGCCAACACGCTTGTGCTCGACACCCCTACCAACCACCTCGACCTGGAATCCATCCAGGCATTCAACAATTCGTTGCAATCGTTCAAGGGCAACATCCTTATGTCGTCGCACGACCACGAGTTCATACAGACCATCTGCAACCGTATCATAGAGCTGACACCAAACGGCATTATCGACAAGATGATGGACTATGACGACTACATAGCCGACGAGAAAATTGCAGCTCTCAAAGAGAAACTTTACAATAACAACTAAAATACTAAAATATATGGTTAAACACGTCGTAACTTTCCGTTTCGAAGGCGACTTGGACGAACGCCGCGAGGTCGCCCGCCGTTTCAGGGAAACGCTGCTCACACTACCCGACTTAATCGACGTGCTGCAAAGCATGGAAGTGGGCCTGAACATCAACCCTAAGGAGAACTGGGACTTGGTGCTGATAGCCACAGTGCCGACACTTGAAGATGTGGAAAAATATTCCAACCATCCCATGCACTTGGCTGCAATCGACACCATAGCCGAGGCGCGAATGATGCGCTCATGCGTCGATTACGAAATATAACCCACAGCCGCACAAGAACGAGATGGTCACCAACCGCCGCACAAGCCGCCACACAGGCCACCAAGACAACGACGGGGCAAGCCTTGCACCAGCAACTGGGCAAAGGCTTGCCCCGTCCGCCTTTTATGCGCAATGCAGCCACACGGCCATCTCGCATTCATGCTTTCACTGGAAATGATTGCAAAAAGCTACCTTTATTGCCATTTTCAAAGAAAATTTCTCTGAAATAGTTTGCATTTAAAACAATATGACTATATTTGCAGCATATTTTTAGAGAATAATCACACAGGTAACTATTATTTGGTAAAAAAGATGTTTAGGTTACGAAATTTCAATAATGCTGCATAGTAGTTACTTAACCCCGACTTTAACCACTCAATCAAAACAAAAAACAGTATGTCACAACTAAGGTTCACAGTCGTTAAAGAAGCGTTTAGCCACAAGGCAGTAGAAGTGAATATGCCCAAGGAGAAACCTTCGCAATACTTCGGCAAATATGTGTTCAACCGCCAAAAGATGTATGAATACCTGCCGAAAAAAACTTTCGACGCACTGGTTTACGCAATCGACAACAAGGAACCGCTCGACCGCGAAATTGCCGACAGCGTTGCCGAGGGCATGAAACAATGGGCACTTGACAACGGTGCAAAGCACTACACGCACTGGTTCCACCCTCTCACCGACGGCACTGCCGAAAAGCACGACTCGTTTATCGAGCACAACGGCAAGGGCGGAGTGCTTGAAGACTTCACCGGCAAGTTGCTTGTGCAGCAGGAACCCGATGCATCGAGTTTCCCCAACGGCGGCATCCGCAACACTTTCGAGGCTCGCGGATACTCGGCCTGGGACATCTCGTCACCTGCATTCATCCTGGGCAACACCTTGTGCATCCCCACCATATTCATCTCCTACACCGGCGAGGCACTCGACTACAAGATGCCGCTGCTGCGCGCGCTTAACAGCGTCGATAAGGCCGCCACATCGGTAGCGCAGCTGTTCGACCCGGCCGTAAAGCACGTGTACTCCTACCTTGGCTGGGAGCAGGAATACTTCCTCGTCGATGAATTGCTCTACTCGGCTCGCCCCGACTTGATGCTCACCGGGCGCACCCTCATGGGCCACGACAGCGCAAAGAACCAGCAGCTCGACGACCACTACTTCGGCTCGATACCTTCGCGCGTGGAGGCTTTCATGCTCGACCTGGAAATCGAGTGCCACAAACTCGGCATCCCGGCAAAGACGCGCCACAACGAAGTTGCTCCCAACCAGTTTGAACTGGCTCCTATATATGAGGAAACCAACCTTGCCAACGACCATAACCTGCTGCTGATGCTACTGATGGAAATCGTGGCTCGCCGACACAACTTCCGCGTGCTGTTGCATGAAAAGCCTTTCAAGGGAATAAACGGCTCGGGCAAGCACAACAACTGGAGCCTCGGCACCGATACCGGCGTGCAACTTTTTGCCCCGGGCAAGACTTCGCTCGGCAACCTGCAATTCATCACATTCTTTGTCAACGTAATGGCCGCTGTGTATAGGCATAACGGCCTGCTCAAGGCGTCAATCTCATCGGCCACCAACGGGCACCGGCTCGGAGCCAACGAAGCTCCTCCGGCAATCATCTCGATATTCGTGGGCAAGCAGCTTAGCGCAGTCCTCGACCGCCTTGAAACAAGCGACAAGGATGAAATAATCGACATGGCCGGGAAGACGGGAAAAACGCTCGGCGTTTACCAAATCCCCAACCTGCTCATCGACAACACCGACCGCAACCGCACTTCGCCGTTTGCCTTCACCGGCAACCGCTTTGAATTCCGCGCCGTCGGTTCGTCGGCCAACTGCGCATCGGCCTTGATTGCGCTGAATGCCGCCGTGGCCGACCAGCTCAACCAGTTCCGCGCCGCCATCGACCGCCGCATAGCTGCCGGCGAACAACTCACGCATGCCGTGCTTAGCGAGGTGAAAGCCCTTATCGCATACGCCAAGCCTATACACTTCGACGGAAACGGCTACAGCGAGGAGTGGAAAGCCGAGGCCGCCCGCCGCGGACTCGACTGCGAGACATCGGTACCCCTGATTTTCGATGCCTACCTACGCCCCGAAAGCATAGAGATGTTCAAGCATACCGGCGTGTTCTCGAAGGTGGAGCTTGAAGCCCGCAACGAGGTGAAGTGGGAAATCTACACCAAGAAGATACAAATCGAGGCACGCGTGCTGGGCGACCTTGCCATCAACCACATCCTGCCGGTGGCCACGCGCTACCAGTCGGTGCTGCTCGACAACGTATCGAAAATCAAGACTCTGTTCCCACCCGAGAAGTTCGACGAACTCGCATCGAGCGAAATGATTTCGATAGAAAAGATAGCAAGCCACATGACTATAATTCGCGAGAAAGTGGCACAGATGGTCAACGCCCGCAAGGTGGCAAACAAAATCGAGAACCAGCGCGACAAGGCCATCGCCTACCACGACACCGTGGCACCGCTATTCGACGAGATACGCTACCACATCGACAAGCTCGAACTGATGATTGACGACGAGATGTGGCCTCTTCCCAAATATCGCGAACTTCTTTTCATCCGCTAATCCACACATTTCCACAACACACATAAACAATACAGGGCAGCACACGAAAACGTGCTGCCCTGTTGCTTTATTTAACCGAGGTCGTTTCTTTTCAGCGGACAAGGACCTTTTGGTTGTTTACTATATATATGCCGCCCGACACTTCCACATCGGCCGACGTAACAGTCGAGCCATGATAAACCATCCTGCCGGTAATGTCGCATATGGTTACTTCGGTCGGACGGTCGCAATTTATGTGTATGCAACCATCGGTGGCATTAATCTTCATGCCGCTGTTATCAACCACACCGTTCACACCCGTGCTTTTCTTTTGGTAAACGCGTACCCAGTCAAATAGAGTCACATAGGTGTGCGAAACATCGGCATCGGCTGCCCATGAACCATTTCCAACCGACTGGTTAAGAATAATATAAAATTCTTTATCGAAAGGCCATTGCCCCTTGGCAAGAGCATCGGCATCGTTCGATTTCGCGTAACTTCCCACTTGCTTGCCGTCAACATACCACCGCATCGACGTTTCATCCCACTCGAAACCATAAATGTGATATTGGCTCATATCGACATTTTCATTAAACGACGACTTGGGATTATTTTTGTTGCCAAGGTTATAAGTCCAATTGGAATGTATAGTATGATAGGCAACATTTTGGGCATCGATTTGTTCCCATATATCTATTTCGCCGCAAGTGGGCCATCCGCCACTTTGGTTGGTAGGCATCATCCAAAATGCGGGGAAATTGCCTTTATGCGGATTGGTGAGAATACGTGCTTCTATTTTCCCATACTTGAAATCAAATTTTCCTTTCGACTGTACTCCGCCGGTAATCATAGGGACGGGGTCGGTATCCTGGTCGGGATTGGGAATAGCGCGAGCCACAAGTTTGCCGTCTTCTATATAAATCACTTCTTCACTGTCTGAGAGCCACCGGTTCCACGTCGAACTTTGACGAGGACAACGAACCCACTTGTCGGCATCGGGTTGCGTACCGTCGGCAGCGTCAAATTCGTCGCTGAATATAAGTTCATACTCGTCATCGGCCTCGGTACCGGTCGCAACCGGCACCTCGTCGAAATTGCGGCAATTCCCCATCGCCACCTCCTCGGCCGAAACAGTAACGGCCGGCACTACAACTACACTAACTGCAAACAATGCAGCAGAAAAGGTACATTTCATTACATCCATAATAATATTTTTATATAAGGTATGATTTTATTTAATCCTGCAAATAACAACGGTAAGTATCGGTGAGTCGCTTCTTTCCCGTGCCTGAAATCACAGTCACCACATTCTCGCCCGGAGACAGTTCCACATCGTGCCATGTGGCAGTACACAAGCCGTCGGCCTTGACCTTTCCCATGCTATGGCCATTTATTATAAGTTCAGCCTCCGGCTGATTGGTAAATGCCATGAACGTTTGCTTTTTCAACGTTCTGTGCGTGTTGCGCCTGTCGGCAAGGTACAGCACAGGTTCTTCCTTGTTCCAATTGGCCTTATAGAAATAAAATGCATCTTTCTTCACTTTGCGGTCATATGTCACAAGCCCCTTGTCGTTGATGCCCGGACGGTCGCCCTCGCGCCTGTGTGCCGCGGCAAAGTCAAACATATTCCACACAAAACTGCCCCACACAAACCGACGAGCCGAAAGTTCCCGCCAATTTTCAATGTGGTATCGCGTCTGCCAATTTTCGGGATGCCACCAACTCACCGGAACCGATTTCACCACCGAATCCTGCTGATGATAAATACTGGCACCTCCGCCATATTCGCTTATGGCTATGCACAATCCCGGGTAACGGCTATGCCTGTCATCAAGCCATTTGCCAAGGTCGGCAGGCATATTGCCATACCACCCGTCATAACGGTTCCATGCCATAACATCGGTGACGAAATTCAATTCGCCATCAATATTTGATGCAGCGGTCGTGAGCCGCGTGGGATCCTCGGCATGAGCCAAATCATTAAGTTCTTTCAAATACGGAACAGGCGAATTCCCGGCTTCGTCGAGTTCGTTGAACAGCCCCCAAACACATATCGACGGGTGATTATAATGCTGCCTTATCATCTCAACCAATTGTTCCCGACCATTCTCTTTGAATTCGGGAATATCGACAAAGCCTTGGGGCCCCACAAAAGGAATTTCGGCCCACACCACCATGCCAAGGCTGTCCATCAATTCATAGAAATATGCCGAATGCGGATAATGCGCCAAACGCACTGCATTCACCCCCATTTCCGACATCAGCGCAGCGTCTTCGTCATGAAGTTCCCGCCGCAAGGCATTTGCCACCTCGGCACGGTCCTGGTGGCGGCACACACCATGCAATTGCAAATGCTTCCCGTTAAGGAAAAATCCTTTATCGGGGTCGATATCATAAAACCTAAGGCCCAAACGCTGCTCCACCACATCTAATACCTCGCCATTACGGCACAACATGGTTTCGACTTTATAACGGAACGGGTCGTTACGACCGTCCCACAAGCGCGGCTCATCGAGCGAGAACGGCAATTCATGCAACGACTCGCACCCGGCTTGCAAAATCACCGGTTTTTCTACTACAAGCACTTCCTTCTCCCCGTCGGACAACCGCAGGCGCAGCGTGGCTTTCACACTTTCTTCACTGCCGTTAGACAACGACACCATAGCCCTCACATCGGCATGGTCACGGCTCACGCTGTCTTGCACCAACCGCACTCCGCACGACCCATGGTCGAGCATCGAAATACCAACCTTGCCGGTAACCACTATATGGACATCGCGATAAATTCCGCCATAATGATTGAAATCGCCCGACAAAGGCATCACTTCGAGCGTTTCGCCATTATTGACGCGCACAAGCAAATCATTGTCTTTCCCGTAATCCAAGTAATCGGTAACTTCCACATTGAAAGCTCCATACCCGCCTTTGTGGCGGCCCGCATGCCGTCCATTGACGAAAACATCGGTCACTGTATTGGCTCCCTCAAACCTCAAAAAGATTCGCCGCCCTTTCCAGTCGTCAGGCACCTTTATCGTTTTTTCATAATTGCCTATGCCGCGATGATACCCCACGTCGCCCGTCAACGCATCTTGCGCATTCCAAGTGTGAGGCAAATCCACGCGCATCTTCTCAACCATGGTTGAATAACCCGTCAAGTTAAATTGCCAGTTATCATTCAGCAATATTTCCTTGCGCTGCGCCATTCCTTGCAAAAGCCCCAGGAAAATCAAAGAAACGGCAAAAATGAATCTGTTATTCATGAAAATTGTTTTTTGATTTATAATTGTCAATAGATTACAAACTTACAAACTATTCCCCACAATAGCAAACGCGAAATGTATGCCGCCCATGCCCGGGATATGGCACATTTCCCACATAAACGAGTGTACAGCAACACCTATTTCATTAAATTCTCATAGCCGAATTTCCTGTCGGTTGTAACATTTTTTAGCATAACATCCTTAAATAATTCCACGCACATACTTAACCATGCCTAAGCGAGCCCCCACCCTGAACAAACTGATTCCTAACTAATCTAAATGTAGAGACGTGATTTATATGTAGTTTACACTAAAATGTTAACCATTATTTGAAACAGCAGTGCGGCACACCACGTCTCAACTCGATACACCTTCTGATTCTGAATTATCAACCGTTTTTGGTTGATTTTAAGCAATCAACCATTTTTGGTTGATTATTCAAAGAATAGTTATACCTTTGCAGGAGATTATAATCAGTATGGATATGGATAAAATAAAAGGAGTTATTACAGGAGATATAATAGGGTCTTCTGACATACAAATAAAATATCGGGACTTTTTATTAGAATCCATTAGGAAAATAGTCGATGAACTGTCTATAATTGAACCTATAAAAATAGAATTATTTAGAGGTGACAGTTTTCAAATGATTATTGATGCTCCGGAAAATGCGATAAAGATTGCAGTTTTGTTACGTGCCGGACTGAAAAGCCATACGCCAAAGGAATGTAAAAAGACATGGGATGTCCGTCTTTCTTTGGGTGTAGGAACTATATCCTATCATGCAAGCAATATCGTGCTTTCAGATGGGGAGGCTTTTCAATACTCGGGGAGGGAACTTGACGAAATGGGCAAACGACATCTTATTGTCAAAACAAGATGGGCTGATGTGAATGAGGAGTTACGGGTAAGTACGGCATTTGCAGACGAGATTATTTCTTCATGGACTGTTTCGCAGGCACAAGTTTCTTATCAGGCATTGTTATACAATACTTCTCAAAAAGATATTGCACATAAATTCAAAAAATCGACCCAGAACATAAGCAAGCTACTGAGAGCGGCAAAAACAAACCTTATACAAATGTATATTGACAGATACAATAGCCTGATTTTAAGCCGAATAAAATAATAAACATGATTACATTGCTAAGACTTATATTTGCTCATATCATTTCTGATTTTGTCTTTCAGTGTGACAAGATATGTGCCGGCAAACAGGGCAAGACAAAAAAGAAGTATGTTTATCAATTAGTACATGGTTCTATCCATGCTTTAATGGCATATCTTTTTGTTGCAGACCGGAACAATTGGATTATCCCTTTGACCATTTTTATATCTCATATACTGATGGATTACATAAAGGTTGAGTATATGAAAAAAAATGTCGTATCGTTCATCATAGACCAACTTGTTCATATAGCCGTTATAGTTGTCTTATGGTTATCTTTATTTGACCATGAGGGAGTATTTTGTCAAGAAGTTTTCATGGTAGCCTGGAACAGCTTGAACATCTGGATTGTTGCCACTGCTTATTTGTTGATATTAAAACCAACTTCTGTATTTTTGAACTTTTTCATTAAGAGATGGACTCCTTCGACAACAGCGGAAGAAAGCCTCCCGAATGCCGGAAAATGGATTGGTTATTTTGAACGCTGCCTTATATTGACTTTTATATTGACCGGAAATGCCGAGGGCATAGGATTTTTATTGGCCGCAAAATCAATTTTCCGTTTCGGAGAATTAAACAAAGCACAAGAAATCAAGACTACTGAATATGTGTTGATAGGCACACTCGCAAGTTTCACAGTTGCAATACTTATAGGTTTTATAGTATTACAGATTATAAAATAGGGCAAATCATTCGGGCAAGAGTTTGATAAGAATAGTTGTTACATTTATGACGGCCTTTCTGATTTTTTGCGTAACTTTGCAACCGCTCATTTGAAAATATCATCAATAAAGAAAAGTATTATGGCAAATTGGTTTGAATGTAAAATCCGATATAGCAAAATTCTTGAAACAGGGTTGCAAAAAACAGTAACCGAAAACTACCTGGTAGATGCATTGTCGTTTACCGAAGCCGAAGCCCGCATCACCGAAGAAATGTCGCCATATATCTCGGGCGAATTTACGGTGTCTGCAGTGAAACGGGAAAAAATCAGCGATGTTTTCTATGACGCAACCGGCGACAAGTGGTACAAGGTGAAGACCAACTTCATCACCATCGACGAAAAAACGGCTGTAGAAAAGAAAACCGCATCGTTCATGCTCGTGCAGGCAAGCGAGTTCAAAGTGGCTCTCGACAATTTCATGGAAAACATGAAAGGCACACTTGCCGATTTTGAAATAGCATCGATAGTGGAAACTCCGCTAATGGACGTTTTCCCCGCCGACTTAAGCGGCAAAAAGGCAGCAGCCCAGAAACCCATAGAATAAAAAAGACAAGGGAAGCAAGCACAATGACTCTTGAACAAATAAAAGAAAATATCACACAACTACACAACGAGCTTCCCGCTGGGGTGAAGCTCGTTGCTGTTTCAAAGTTCCACCCCATCGAGGCTTTGCAAGCTGCCTACGATGCCGGGCAACGCATATTCGGTGAAAGCAGGGCCCAGGAAATAGGACCTAAACACACTGCCATGCCACAAGATGTGGAATGGCACTTCATAGGCCACCTGCAAAGCAACAAGGTGCGGCAGATAGTGCCATACGTGTCGCTCATTCACAGCATCGACAGCGAACGGCTGTTGCGTTGCGTCGATGATGAAGCCCGACGCGCCGGCCGCACCACCGACATACTGCTGCAACTGCACGTGGCCCGGGAAGAAACCAAATATGGCTTCACACTCGATGAGTGCCGCGCTCTTGCCGACAACGGCATAATCGACAGCCTTGCCAACGTGCGCATACGCGGTGTGATGGGCATGGCCACCAATACCGACGACGAGACCGAAATACATCGTGAATTTCATGCCATACGCAACACTTTCGACCAACTTAAAGCGTCACACTTCGACACCTGCCCATATTTCGACACAGTGAGCATGGGCATGAGCCACGACTACCGCATAGCCATCGATGAAGGCACCACCATGGTGCGCATAGGCACCACCATCTTCGGCCTGCGCGAATACTGACGTGGCAGTTTCAGCACCTATCAAAACGTTAAAAAAGGTAATTCTTTGCATTTATTTGACAAAGAATTACGCAAATGCGCACGCAATCCCTATCTTTGTACAAAAACACTGATATAACCGGTCGGGAAGAAATGATCTTAAGAATAACAATAGAAAACCTTTTTTCTTTCAAAAATGAAACAGAAATAAGTTTCGTGGCAGGGAAAAGCGACAGGCACAATGAACAAGTATGCCGTGCCGAAAAACGTGATGACATATCGGTACTTAAAGCAGGAATAATCTACGGTGCCAATGCTTCGGGGAAAAGCAATATTATAAAAGCCGTTGCAATAATTCAGAAGATTGCATTAGGAAGTGTTCCAAAGAAAGACATAGAACCATTCAAGCTGGCCGAACAAAACAATAAACCATCAAAAGTGGAAATCGAGTTCAAGGCCGGACCTCAATATTTTGCTTATGGAGCAGAATTCAACAACAAAGGCATTGCCGAAGAATGGTTATATGAAATAAACAGCCGAACAGACAAGGAAATATTTTCCCGAAAAACCTCAATTAGCGGTAACGAATTTACATTCGGTACAATCGAAGGAAATGATGAAGACAGGCAACTTGCCAAATTCATCGGTCAAAGTACTCCCATATCCGACAGTTTCCTATCGGAATATATCAAGCGAAATGGCAAAGGCCTTAACTGCATTAATATAGCATATAATTGGATGAAAGAAAATTTGAAAATAATTTTTCCCGATTCCCGTTATAGCGGCATCTCCATGCGCATAGAACAGGATAAAGAATTTGCAGTAGCTACAAAATCATTGTTGGAATATTTCAATACAGGCATCATCGACATAAGGCGCACTAAAATTTCCAAAGAGAGCCTTGATTTACCCAAAGAGTTGGTTGACGACCTTATGGCAAATTCCGAACCGAACAAAAACTTTTTAATCTCCTCGCCGACCACCATATATTTTTTTGAAACAAACGATAACGGAACAACAACTATATACAAACAAAACGCCATACACAAAAACGACAATGGCAATGACATACCATTCGACATGAATGAAGAATCAGACGGGTCACTTCGCTTGCTTGATTTCATACCCATGTTGATTGATTTGCGGTTGAACGAATCGGTATATTTAATCGACGAAATTGACCGCAGTATGCACCCCATGCTTTCGCAAAAGATATTGGAATATTATTTCAACATGCTATCAAGCGACCGCGACAACCAATTGATATTTTCCACGCATGAATCCAACTTGCTTAATTTAGAATTAATTCGCGCTGACGAAGTGTGGTTTGTTGAGAAAGACCGGGAAGGTGTTTCGCACTTGTATTCACTCGCCGAATTTAAACCTCGTGAAGATATCCGCAAAGGCTATTTACAAGGCCGATATGGAGCAATACCTTTTTTTGCCTCAATAAAAAATTTAAAATGGTAACATCATGAGACAACGAAAAGACTTCAAACGGCTTGAAGGAACCAGGTCGGCACGCCTCATCGTTATCGCCGCAGAAGGAAGAAGCACCGAAAACATATACTTCGAAGCCATGAAAGCGTCTCGATGCGCATCAGATGTGCATGTTGAAGTTCTTTACCGTGATTCAGACAATTCGAGTCCCGACAGTGTAATGACCCAAATCCAAGAATTTATAGAAGAATACAATATTGAAGATGATGACCAACTGTGGATTGTCGTGGACAAAGACAAGTGGAAAAGCAAAATGTTGAAATTAATAGCCCAAAATTGTGCGAAAAACAACAATTTAAATTTTTGTGTAAGCAATCCCTGTTTTGAACTTTGGTTGCTATTACATCTCGAAGATGTAAAATCATATTCTCCCGAGCAAATGGAAATGCTTGCCGAAAACAAGAAAACTTCAAAGCATGGAGATACTTGGCTGAAAAAACGAATGAAAGAACTTACCGGACACTATCACGAGTCGGACTACGATGCAATGGCACTTATAGAAAATGTAACAATTGCCATCGAACGGGCCAAGACTTTAGACAAATCCCCGGCCGACCGTTGGCCGCAAACTGTGGGAACAAGGGTGTATTTATTGGCTCAGAGCATCATGGGAACAAAATATTAATTATTATGTGCCCGACATTTGCGTGATACAAGAAAAGTTACTACCTTTGCACACCGATTTTATTATATAATAACAATTAATCTATTAGGAAATGTATTTAGATCCTGAAAAGAAAAAAGAAATCTTTGGGACTTACGGAGCCAGCAATACTGATACTGGGTCGCCAGAGGCTCAGATTGCATTATTCTCAATCCGTATCGCCCATTTGACTGAACACCTCAAGTCAAATCACAAAGATTATACCACTGAACGTGCATTGAAGAAGCTCGTAGGTAAGCGCCGTCGCTTGCTCGACTACCTCATGCGCAAAGACATTAACCGCTACCGTGCCATCATAGCTCACAAGGAGCTTGGCATCCGCAAGTAATTTGCACCGAGTAGCTAAGGAACACAACACGGCAGGGAACACAACGGCAGTTGCGTTTCCCTGTCTTTTTTTGCGCCGCCCAGACAATTCTTGTTGAAAAGCATCAAGGAACTAAGAGTATGCTTAAATTTTGAGGAATTTAAACGAGCTCTTAGGTCGGTTATTAGTACCTTTGTAAATTGAATGTGTTTTTTTATGGATTTCAAACTTCATTCAGATTACAAACCCACCGGCGACCAACCGAACGCAATACGCGAACTTTCGGATGGCGTAAACAACGGCACACCCTATCAGGTGCTACTGGGAGTTACAGGCTCGGGCAAAACGTTCACAATGGCTAACGTTATTGCCACAGTGAACCGTCCTACACTTGTGCTGTCGCACAACAAGACACTCGCGGCACAACTTTACTCGGAGTTCAAAACATTTTTCCCCGAAAACTCGGTACATTACTTTGTGTCGTATTACGACTACTACCAACCCGAGGCATATATACCGTCATCAGACAAATACATTGAGAAAGACCTGATGATAAACGACGAAATCGACCGTCTGCGACTGGCAACGACAACGGCACTGCTTTCGGGGCGGCGCGACATTGTGGTGGTATCATCAGTATCATGCCTTTACGGTATGGGAAACCCCGACGACTTCGGGCAGAACATGATACACATAGCCTGCGGCATGAACATCGGGCGTGATGAATTTCTGCGCACTCTTGTCGCCGCCTTATATTCGCGAAATGAAATAACTCCCGAGCGCGGCACATTCCGTGTGAAAGGCGACACGGTGGATGTGTCGCTCGCCTACGAAGAAATAATGGTGCGGGTAATATTTTGGGGGAACGAAATCGAAACCATACAAGTACTCGACCCCATTTCACAGCTGCCACAGGAGAATGTGGAAGAATTCAACATATACCCTGCAAACATTTTCGTGACGTCAAAGACACGCATGGCGCAAGCTTTGGCGCAAATAGAACTCGACCTTGGCACCGAAGTGGGAATGTTCAACAAGGAAGGCCGTCTTGCCGAGGCTAAACGCCTGCAAGAACGTGTGACTTATGACATCGAAATGATTCGGGAAATGGGATATTGCAGCGGCATCGAGAACTATTCACGATATTTCGACGGACGCAGCCCTGGCACACGCCCATTCTGCCTGCTTGATTATTTCCCGAAAGATTTCTTGACGATTATCGACGAAAGCCACGTGACCATACCGCAGATACGTGCCATGTATGGCGGAGACCAGTCACGCAAGGCCAACCTTATAAACTACGGCTTCCGCCTGCAAGCGGCAGCCGACAACCGGCCGTTGCGCTTCGAGGAATTCGAGGCTCTGACCCATCAAACAATATACGTGAGTGCCACTCCCGACGATTACGAGCTTAACAAGGCCGAAGGCGTGGTAACCGAACAGATAATACGTCCGACGGGATTGCTCGACCCTGTAATTTCGGTGCGACCGTCGAAGGGGCAAATCGACGACCTTATCGAAGAGATACAAAAGCGCATCGAAATAGGCGAACGCACGCTTGTTTCCACTCTCACTAAACGTATGGCCGAGGAACTTGCCGCATACCTTGCCAAGCTCGACATAAATTGTGCCTATATGCACAGCGATGTGGAAACCATGGACCGCATAAAAATCCTTGACGACTTGCGTGCCGGTGCCATCGATGTGCTCATAGGTGTAAACCTGCTGCGTGAAGGCCTTGACCTGCCCGAAGTATCGTTAATGGCCATAATCGATGCCGACAAGGAAGGTTTCTTGCGGTCGCACCGCTCCCTAACGCAGATGGCCGGCCGTGCCGCACGCAACCTTAACGGACTGGTAATAATGTATGCCGACAAAATCACCGACTCGATGAAACGCACCATCGAAGAAACCGAACGTCGCCGCACGGCACAGCTAAAGTATAACGAAGAACATGGCATCACGCCGCAAGCCATCATAAAAGCCCGCAATCTTATCATAGGCAAAGAGGTTGACGAGGCCGACATCGACAACGAGAACAGGCAAAACCGCAACCGCGGAGGCAAAGGCAAAAAATATGAATACACACGAAGCAAGCAACAATTGCCCGACGAGATATTCCGCCAGTGTGAGGCCGAATTCTCGCCCGGTTCAGGATTGGCCGCCGACCCTGTGGTAAAATATATGAGCCGCGACGACTTGCAAAGCGCAGCCGACCGCCTGCGGGCCGACATGGTGGCCGCAGCAAAGCGCATGGACTTCATCGAGGCCGCACAGTTGCGCGACCAACTGCTGGAGATTGAAGCACGGCTCGAAAAACCGAAACCTACCGAGAAATGAACAAAATCAACAAGCAATGGTTGCCCACGACCCGCAAAGAAGTGGAACACCTGGGATGGGACTACATCGACGTAATACTTTTCTCTGGTGACGCCTACATCGACCACCCATCGATGGGAGCCGCCGTCATAGGCCGTGTGCTCGAAGCTCATGGCTACCGGGTGGCAATAGTGCCGCAACCCAACTGGCAGGATGATTTGCGCGACTTCCGCAAACTTGGCAAGCCAAGGCTGTTTTTCGGCATATCGGCCGGAGCCATGGACTCGATGGTGAACCACTACACAGCCAACCGCCGCCGTCGCAGCGACGATGCTTATTCGCCCAACGGCAAAGCCGGATTGCGTCCCGATTATCCCACAATCGTTTATTCACAAATATTGCGCCGGCTGTATCCCGACGTGCCTATCGTCGTGGGTGGCATTGAAGCTTCATTACGCCGACTTGCCCACTATGATTATTGGCAAGACCGCCTGCGCCCGTCGATACTAATCGATTGCCCGGCCGACCTGCTCATTTATGGCATGGGAGAAAAAACCGTGGTGGAAATTGCCGATGCCCTTGCCTGTGGGAAGTCGATAAAAGAACTCACCTGCATACCGCAAACCGCACTGGTGACTCCTATCGATGCCATGCCCGAAGAGCGTGAGAGCGACAGCCATTTCATACTTCACAGCTACGAGGAAGCCCTTGCCGACAAACGCCGCCATGCCGAAAATTTCAAGCACATCGAAATGGAATCAAACAGATACCACGGGCGCGACGTGTGGCAACGCACCGGCAACGTGGCAATAAAAGTGAACCGCACCAATCCGCCCATGACCACCGGGGAAATCGACGCGTCATTCGACTTGCCATACACCCGTCTGCCCCACCCTCGTTACAACGGCAAGCGCATTCCTGCGTACGAAATGATACGCCACTCGGTGAATATGCACCGTGGCTGCTTCGGCGGCTGTGCATTCTGCACCATTTCGGCACATCAAGGCAAATTCATCGCATCACGCAGCAAGCAATCCATAATACGCGAAGTGAAGCAGGTGACCGAGATGGAAGATTTTAAAGGATATATTTCCGACCTCGGAGGTCCGTCGGCCAATATGTACCGTATGTCGGGGCGCGACCTCGACAAGTGCAGCCGATGCGTGCGCCCATCATGCCTGCACCCTTCCCCATGCCCCAACCTGAACAACGACCATGCACCACTGCTCGACATATACCGCGCAGTCGATGATCTGCCGGGAGTAAAGCGGTCGTTCATAGGCAGCGGTGTGCGTTACGACCTTGCCATGCATCACAACACCGATGACAAGATAAATAACACCAACCGACGATATATCGATGAACTTATCATACGCCATGTATCCGGGCGACTGAAAGTGGCACCCGAACACACGTCCGATGCCGTATTGCAACTGATGCGAAAACCATCATTCCGCTTATTCGAGGAATTCAAGCGCATATTCGACAAGGTGAACGAGCGCGAAGGATTACGGCTGCAACTTATACCCTATTTCATCTCATCTCACCCGGGTTGCCAAGAAACAGACATGGCCGAACTGGCCGTGAAAACCAAGCGGCTGCACTTTCACCTTGAACAGGTGCAAGACTTCACACCCACCCCAATGACAGTCTCAACCGAAATGTACTATACAGGCTATAACCCATACACACTCGAACCCGTGTTCACAGCCATTACGCGCGAAGAGAAACTTGCCCAACGCAAATACTTCTTCTGGTATGAACCCGAATATCGCCGCGACATCTACAATTCGCTTTGCCGCCTCGGCCGTCGCGACCTCGTCGCCGCACTCTTCGGCAACACACCGGTTCATTCAAAAAGCAAACGCAAATCTTAAATGTGATTATATGGCCAAGATAATAGTCAAGGACACAAGCGTAACCGTAATATCGGTAAATGAAAAAGATTACATCAGCCTTACCGATATAGCCAAGTACAAAAGCGATGACCCTGCCTCTGTAATTGGCAACTGGATGCGCAATCGAAATACAATAGAATATTTAGGTATATGGGAAAGCCTGTATAATCCAAATTTTAAACTCCTCGAATTCGATGAGTTTAGAAAAGAAGCAGGATTGAACGCATTCACGCTATCTCCTCAAAAATGGATACAAACAACTGCTGCAATCGGCTTAATTTCCAAGTCGGGAAGATATGGCGGAACTTATGCCCATAAAGACATTGCATTCAAATTCGCAAGTTGGATTTCAGTCGAATTTGAATTATACATTATCAAAGAGTTCCAACGCCTCAAAGAAGACGAGCAAAAACAACTTGGATGGAACGCAAAACGTGAATTATCTAAAATAAACTATCGGATACATACCGATGCAATAAAACACAACCTAATTCCGACCGAAATCTCCGAAAAACAAGCAAGCATGATTTATGCCAACGAGGCCGATGTGTTGAATGTTGCCATGTTTGGAATGACTGCCAAAATGTGGCGCGAACAACACCCCGATTTGAAAGGTAACATACGAGACTATGCAACAATCAACGAGTTGATATGCCTATCCAATATGGAAAATCTCAATGCCATATTCATCGAACAAGGCATTCCGCAACGCGAACGATTGATAAAACTAAACAAAATTGCCATCAGACAGATGGAAATTCTCGAAAATGACGGAAACAGGGAACTATTGAAAGAATAAAATTATATTTTAACATAATATATTCCAAAATTAATTGATTTATGAACATTTCTAAAATTATGGCATCATTACTGCTGCTCCCCGCCACGGTGGCTTGCACCACCGGGGAGAAAGCCGCCAACGATGTTATCGTGGAACGGCCCGATGTGACGGTGCAAGACGGGAAATTCACTCCCGAAGTGTTAATGGCTATGGGAGGCGTGTCATCGCCCGTGGTTTCGCCCGATGGCAAACGTGTGCTTTACAGCGTATCGTTCACAAGCATCGAACAAAACAAGTCAAATGCCGAACTGTGGGTGATGGATATCGACGGCAGCAACCCTGTGCGCCTCACACAGTCGCCAAAATCGGAATACAACGCCACTTGGCTTGATGGCGGTAACAAAATTGCATTCCTTTATCCCGAAAACGGCAAAATGCAAATCTTCGTGATGAACGCCGATGGTACAGGCCGCCAATGCGTATCAAACGTGGAAAAGGGTGTTGACGGTTTTATTTTCTCGCCCGATGAAAGCAAAGTACTTTACATTTCACAAGTAAAGTGGGCAAAAAACGTTACCGACACATATCCCGACCTCGACAAGGCCAATTGCCACATTGTCGATGACCTCATGTACAAGCATTGGGACGAATGGGTGTCAACCATTCCCCACCCGTTCATCGCCGATTTCACAAATGGCAAAATGGGTGCCGGATACGACATAATGGAAGGTGAACCTTACGAAGCTCCCATGAAACCGTTTGGCGGAATCGAATCGCTTGCATGGGCTCCCGACGGTAAAAGCGTGGTATATGTGAGTCGTAAAAAAACAGGAATGGAATACTCGCTTTCAACCAATTCCGACCTGTATCAATACGACCTTGCAACAAAAGCCACGCGCAACCTCACCGAAGGTATGCCGGGCTACGACACAGCTCCGGTATTCTCGCCTTCGGGAAATTACCTTGCATGGCTCTCGATGGAACGTGACGGGTACGAGAGCGACAAAAACCGCATATTCGTCATGGAAATGGCAAGCGGCAAAAAGACCGACCTGACTGCCGAATGGGATTACACCGCCGATGCAATTGCTTGGGCCGGTGACGAAAGGTCGATATTGTTCACAGCACCATTCCAAGGCTGTGAACCGCTTTTCCGCATCGATGTCGCATCACACCGTGTCGATACTGTTGCCTCGGGGCAATATGATTATGCAGCAGTTGTTCCTTTTGAAGGCGGTGTGATAACAATGCGCCACTCATACATGTCGCCCAATGAAATATTCTCGGTGGCTAACGACGGTACGGTTGCACAACTGACCCATGTAAACGATGAATTGCTGGCTCAAGTGAAACCTATCACTGTCGAGAAACGCCTGGTTCCTACTACCGACGGCAAACAGATGACTACATGGGTAGTATTTCCGCCCGACTTCGACCCGACAAAGAAATATCCTGCCATCCTTTACTGCCAAGGCGGTCCGCAACAGGCCGTAAGCCAATTTTGGTCGGCTCGCTGGAATATGCGGCTGATGGCTTCACAGGGTTACATAGTAATAGCCCCCAACCGTCGCGGCCTGCCGGGCTTCGGAACCGAATGGAATGAACAAATTTCGGGAGACTATGGCGGCCAAAACATGAAAGATTACTTCAGCGCAGTAGATTACATGAAAAAAGAGCCATACATCGACGGCAAGCACATCGGTGCCGTGGGTGCAAGTTACGGCGGTTTCTCGGTTTACTGGCTTGCCGGACACCACGACCACCGCTTTGCCGCATTCATCGCCCACGCAGGCATTTTCAACATGGAAGCCCAATACCTCGAAACCGAGGAAATGTGGTTTGCCAACTGGGATATGGGCGGCGCACCATGGGATAAAAACAACAAGGTGGCACAAGCCACTTTCGCCACATCGCCACACAAGTTTGTGCAAAACTGGGATACCCCGATAATGGTGACAGTGGGTGAAAAAGATTACCGCATACTCGCCTCGCAAGGCATGATGGCATTCAATGCCGCACACCTGCGCGGTGTACCTACACGTATGCTCGTATTCCCCGATGAAAACCACTGGATACTGCAACCGCAAAACGCGCTGCTGTGGCAACGTGAATTCTTCGGCTGGCTCGACAAGTGGCTGAAAGAATAGTTCTTCCCACAAAAAATAAACATAAAAATCGGCCATCCAAGAAAAAAGGGTGGCCGATTTTCATATAACTTATCATTTTTTATTGCTTGATTTCTTGAATCAGCTGATTTTTCTCGTAATTTTACAGCTTCAACATTAAATATTATGAATGACAAACATATTCAATGGCTCGAATGGGCCAAGGAGTTGCAATTCATTGCACAAGCAGGACTTACTTACTCGGAAAACACATTCGACCGGGAACGATTTCAACGTGTGCGCGAAATCTCGGCCGAAATAATGAGCCTCATGAGCGACATTCCGCAGGAAACCATAAAAGGCCTATTTTGCAACGAGACAGGATTTCAAACGCCCAAACTCGACACACGCGCCGCAATATTCGATGATGAAGGCCGTATTTTGCTCGTTAAGGAAAACAACGGCACATGGTCGCTGCCCGGCGGATGGGTCGATGTGATGCAATCGGTGAAATCAAATACCATAAAAGAAGTCAGGGAAGAAGCAGGGCTTGACGTAGAAACCATAAGGCTCATAGCCGTGCAAGACCGCAACAAGCATAACACTCCGCCCTATGCCTACAACATATGCAAGGTATTCGTGCTGTGCAAAGCCATCGGAGGCTCATTTCAAGCCAATGCCGAAACCGTGGAAAGCCGATACTTTGCCTTGGACGAGTTACCACTGCTTGCCGAGGAGAAAAACAACCGAGAACAGATAGAAATGTGCTTCAAGGCCAATGCCGATGAAAATTGGCAAACCTTGTTTGATTAAGTCCTTGCGTAACGTGCCATGCCGGAACTGCGCCACACTTGCAGCTTTCCGTCATCGGCATATATCAGCACCACAGCAAGGCGGCCGCTGTGAGCTTCGGCAAACTGCCGGGCGCGTTCCGTTCCCATCACCATCAGAGCCGTGGCATAAGCATCGGCATCCATGCAATTGCAGGCGACAACCGTGGCACTGAGCAGATTGCTTTGTGCCGAATAACCGGTCGTAGGGTCGATAATATGGGCAATCCTGCGTCCGTCAACCATTTTGTAATTACGATAATTGCCCGATGTAGCCATGGCCCCGCTGTCAAGGTGCAACACCATAGCCGATGAATGCACCACCGTGTCACTTGCGGCAACAGGCATATCCACCGCCACCGTCCACGGCGTGCCGCGCTCGTTCACGCCACGAGCCACCACTTCGCCGCCTATCTCCACAATGAAATTCTCAACACCGTTGCGCATGAGCATATGAGCCACTTCATCGCATCCCAACCCCTTGGCTATCGCACTGAAGTCAAGGCTTAACCGGCTGTCGGCCTTGCTCACCTTGCCGTTGCCGGCAATCTTCACCTTGCCAATACCTACAAATTGCATCACACTGTCGATGTCATCGGTAGTGGGAAGCGCGGCACTGTCAACCTGCGTCTTCCATAATCGCATGAGCGGAGCCACCGTGGGATCGAAAGCCCCGCCAGTCTCTTCACTTATCTCTTGCGACCGCCTTAACAGGCGAGCAACAGTTGCATCGGCCTTGTCCGTGGAATTATCATTGATGCGGCTCAACACCGACCGACTGTTATACATCGACGCACTGCGGTCAATCGCATTAGTCACCGCGATAATAGAATCGTCGAGGTTTTCAGCGGCTTCATATGTTATATTATACGTCGTGTGCCACACCACACCCGAGGCCGTGCGGTAAGTTTCCTTGCCTCCCCCGGAGAAAAAGATAGCCACAATGGCGGCAATCAATGCCACCCACACTGCAATATACCGTTTCGCTTTCATAATATCACAAAGTTAAACAATTATGCAGAACTTAAAATATATTTTCCGCAAAAAATCGGTAATCTTGAATGCAATATTACGATAGTGTAACAAAAATACCTATCATACATTCCAAAAACTCTACATTTTTGTTATATATGTAACAAACAGCCACATTTTTCGCATAATTTGCAAAAAATACAGATTAAACGTTTTGATTATACCGAATAATTGAATATATTTGTATCAACATATCTTATCTATTAACAAAACTCTTCACCATTATGAACACATCCTACCTATTTTTAGCAACCGGATTTGAAGACATGGAAGCCATTGCCACCATAGACATACTCCGCAGGGCAGGCGTGGACGTAAAAACTGTCTCAATCTACGACACACGAGAAGTTACGAGCGCACACGGCGTGACTATCACCGCCGACACTACATTTAACGAAACCGACTTCACAGATGCTTGCTGGCTGATATTGCCCGGAGGACTTCCCGGCGCAAGCAACCTTGCCATGTTCACCCCATTGACCGACTTACTCGTAAAACACAACAAGGAAGGTAGGTTTATCGCGGCAATATGCGCATCACCGGCAGTAGTTCTTGACCCGTTGGGCATACTCGACGGACGCGAAGCCATTTGTTATCCGGGATTTGAATTCAAAAATGCCAAGAAAGGCTACACACCGGTGGTGAAGGATCAAAACATCATCACAGCCAACGGGCCGGCCTCGGCCGTACAATTTGCCTTGGCCATAGTGGCAAGCGCAAAAGGTGAAAACACAGCCCGCGAAGTAGCCGAAAGCATGTTGCTGTACAACCGCAAGTGCCAAAGTTACTACTTCTGACGTAAAAACCAACCGATACTTTAATAAGGACGCACACACCCTCATCGTGCGTCCTTATTATGCAATATTCCATTATCTGCTTTTTTATATGACAATATCCGAGATATTCTTCAGCCCCACAGGCGGCACAAGGCGCGTAGCCGACATACTGGCCAAGGCTCTTGGCAACGACATTCGCACAATCGACCTCGCCAATCCGCATTCCGTAAATGGCGACAATATGGCAATTAACAACAATGATGTGGCAATAATCGCCGCCCCATCGTATGCCGGGCGGTTGCCCGGTCCTGCCGCAGAAAGAATAACCCGGTTAAACGGAAACGGTGCCCAAGCCGTAATAGTGTGCGTATATGGCAACCGCGCATATGAAGACACTCTCGTGGAACTAAATGACTTGGCCGAACAAGCCGGCTTCAAAGTTACAGCCGCAATAACAGCTATCGCCGAACATTCAATGGCTCGCCGCTATGCCACCGGCCGACCCGATGATGACGACAAAGCCACACTCGAAGATTTTGCAACACAGATAAATGAAAAACTCACATCGGGCAACCACACCCGACCCGAAATCCCCGGACATCGCCCATATAAAGAAACCGGACGGCTGGGCATGATTCCTTACCCGACACGCGCGTGCAACCGGTGTGGAACCTGCGCGGCACAATGCCCCGTACAAGCCATCGACCACGGTGACGTGAAAAAAGTTGACCGCTCAAAATGTTTCTCATGCATGCGCTGTGTGACAATATGCCCACGCTCGGCACGCCGCATCAACCCATTCATGAAATTCATGGTCAACCGCCACCTGAAAAAGGTGTGCTCTACCCGCCGCAACCCCGAACTGTTCCTGTAAATCATCCTAACCAATTTGTGGGGAACAGCGTTTCGAGGCCGCCTCCAAATCCCCACTGGTTTTACTGAAATGAACAAGCATCAGGCGGATATTTCATCTTTATTGCTGTTTCCATTTTGTACCTTTGCAAAAAAGAATGAATTTATGGAAAACATTATCAGAAAGATAAGAACGTATTATCCGGTTTCAGATGAAGCATTGGAGGCACTGGTATGTCTTTTTGAGAGATTTGTATTTCCATCAAAAACAATCATTATCCATGCCGGAAAGCTGGACAGGAAGGTTTATTTCATCGAAAAAGGCATCACACGCTCTTTCGTTTTACACAATGGAAAGCAAATAACGACATGGTTTTCCAAGGAAGGTGATGCCGCCTGTGGCTCATGGGATTTATATCGCCACAAAGCCGGCTTTGAATATGTAGAAACTTTGGAAGAAACCATAACCTATGCTATCACAATAGAGCAACTGGATGAATTATATCGGTCATATATCGACCTTGCAAACTGGATGCGGGTGTTACAACAAGAAAATTTCCTTCGCTTGCAAGACATACATATCCGCCGGTTAAACTGGTCTGCCCAAGAACGTTATGAGCATCTAATAAAAGAATGCCCCGATCTTTTCCAAAGGGTCAACTTGGGATATATAGCTTCTTTTCTTGGCATCACACAACAATCATTGAGCCGTATAAGAGCTAATGGGTGTTTTTAACATAGGGTAAATTCAAAATCAAATCTTGCCGCTATCTTTGCAAACGGATTAGACTGCATCCAAATGAAAACAGAATACGAGAAATGTTTGGCGGGTGAACCTTTCATAGGAGGCAAAGACCCGAAAATAGTGGAAACGATTTTACACACAAGGCGGCTGTTGGCGCAGTTCAATGCCACAGATTATGCCGACACAGAGCGTAAGCAAGCTCTGTTGCGCGAGATGTTCGGCAGCATGGGAAAAGGCGTGCATGTGGATGTTGATTTCCATTGCGAATACGGGAAACACATTTTCATAGGCGACAAAGTGATTATCAATATGAACCGCACGTTCGTGGATAATCACCGCATTGAAATTGGCAGCAATGTGTTGATTGCTCCCAATGTGCAGATATACACAGCCACTCATTCTACCAAGGTCAACGAGCGCATGGTGCAGGATTGGTCGGAAGACGAAGAAATCTGCCGCACATACGCCTTGCCCGTCAAGATAGAGGACGGCGTATGGATTGGCGGCGGTGCCATCCTGTTGCCGGGAGTCACTATCGGCAGGAACAGCGTCATCGGGGCAGGCAGCGTAGTAACCCGTTCCATTCCTGCCAATTGCGTAGCGGTTGGCAATCCTTGCCGTGTAATCAAACAGATAGACTGTGATGAGAAAGTATAAGCATATCATATTCGATATTGACGGTACGTTAATCGATACGGAAGAAGCCATACTCCAAAGCCTGAAAGATACGGATCAGCGGATTTTCCCGGTTGGTGGAGCAGGGATTTCAGGAATATAGCTTGGCAAGCCTGAACATGAAGAAGC
>CALUMH010000013.1 GCA_944321685.1 uncultured Muribaculaceae bacterium | reverse complement strand
AGGCTTCTTCATGTTCAGGCTTGCCAAGCTATATTCCTGAAATCCCCGTTCCTCCAACCGGGAAAATCCGCTGATCCCCAAAAACCGTGGAACGACCGGCTGTGCCGAATTTGAAAATCTCTCTATATTGTAGCACACCAAAAAAACTTCAAGGAACTCAAACACTTCACATCAGGCTGTGCACCACGACAACACCTGTCGCCCACCCTGACCGGACACACTTTGAAATCAATCGCAAAGATTTTAGCACATCGCAATCCCAAATTCATAAACATAAAATAAAGACGCACATAATATAATGTACGTCTTTATTTGTTCAAAACCATCATTCAGGCCAATGCCTGTGATAATTTCGTGGAAAACAAGAATTGCAGTTTACTTGGCAGTGAGAATACCAAGCTCAGCAACGGTGATGAAGTCGCGTTGCTCTATCTCACGGGTCGATTCAAAACGGAAGTAACGTGCACTGCACGGTTTGTCGAAAGCAACCTTTTGGAGAACGGTGTTGTGCATGATGTTGCCAAACTCGGCATTCTTCTTCACCTGCGTCCACTTCTTGCCATCGGTGCTGACATAGAAGTTGTAATAGTAAACCGTGCCTGCCTTACCATCGTTTTCGGTGGGCAGATAGGCAAAACCGGTAACATTGTCGATTACACGACCCATATCAACCTCAATCATAGGCTTCTTGCCCTGTGCACTGCGCCATACGGTGGTTATGTCGCCGTCAATGGCAGCCTTTGCCCCGATTGTGCCACCGGTAGCAGCATTTACAGTCCACTTGTCAACCTGCACGTCGCTCACAGTCTGCCCATCGGGCATTGCCGAAAGTTCTTCAACGCAGTAAGCCGAAATTTTCTTGATATTGGCTGTGTTACGCGATTGAGTGATTGTGAGTTTCAAAGCCGTGGCTTCAACTGCCGGGAAACGGAGCATACGCTTGTAGCCGATTGTAGAGCCGTTGCCCACTTCGACCCAATTGCCATCGACCATAGCCGAAACAGTGAACGCTTCCACACGCTGCCCCTTGGCAATATCTTCTTGCAAAGTTATGGAGTTAACCTTAGTAGCCTGCGGCAATTCACACACAAGCTCACCACCCTGCTCTACTTGTACCGGAGCAAATGTCGTCAATAAGTCATTGGCGAAATTTTTAGTGATGTATTCATTGAGTTCCTTGATGCGCTGAACGTCGATGTCGCAAAGCAAACCTTCGGTAGTGGGAGGAATGTTGAGCAACAGCACCGAATTGCGGCCAACCGATTCATAATAAATATCAACCAACTTGGCGAGCGACTTCACATCGCTGTCTTGTTCGGGGTGATAGAACCATCCCGGACGTATCGAAACATCGACTTCCGACGGATACCAGAACATTTCGCTTGCTTTTGCAACAAGTTCGCGGCTGCCAAGGTCTTTGCCAGTTTCCTTCAGGCCAAGTGCATTCTTGATAGAGTCGGCATTGGCATACCCGCCGGGAGGCAACACAGTGGCACTCCACTCGCATTCACGGCCAAGGCCTTTCTCGTTACCAACCCAACGCACGTCGTCGCCCATGATTGCGGTAACCGCATTAGGTTGCAACTTGTGGATTACATCGTAATAACGAGTCCAGTCATACACCTGCTGCTTGCCATTCGGGCCTTCGGCGCAAGCACCGTCAAACCACACTTCGTGTACTTCGCCATAATTGGTAAGCAACTCGGTAAGCTGTTCAACGAAGAAGTCGTTATAGGCAGGCGAATCGCCATAGCACTCGGCATTGCGATCCCAAGGCGAAAGATAAACGCCGAATTTCATGCCATACTTATCGCAAGCCTCTCGCAACTCCTTAACCACATCACCCTTACCATCACGCCACGGCGACGAAGCCACCGAATGCTTGGTAGTCTTGGTGGGCCACAAACAGAAACCGTCGTGGTGCTTTGCCGTGATGATGACAAGTTTAAAACCGCCATCCTTCAAGGCTTTCACCCATTGGTCGGCATCAAGTTTCTCTGGATTGAAAATTGCCGGGTCTTCACTGCCATCGCCCCATTCACGTCCGGTAAAGGTGTTGATACCGAAGTGCAGGAACGCCGTCATCTCAAGTTCTTGCCATGCAAGCTGGCGAGCCGAGGGAACAAGGCGCGAAGCCATGTCGATTTTCTGTTCGGCAGTGGCATCGGCCGGGAAGCTGACATGCTTCTCATAATAAGTTTCATTGCCGCCGCACGAAGTGACCATTAATAATGTGCAGCCTGTGAGCAATGAGGCCAAAGTGTTTTTTAAAGCCATCATAGTTATTGTTTTATAGGGGTTAATGTAAACTCAAATTCATATGGAACAATGGGGAGCAAATACTTGTCGAGCACACCTGGGCCGCAAGTGGCCGTGCCGACACCCGTCTGTGCGGCATCGATGTGTACCGTAACGGTGCCTTCGTCGGTAAGGTCGTTGAGATGCTTGGCGGCATCTATCATCTTGTCAGTATAAGGCAGAGCGGCAAACTGGAACGGCTTGTCGCCGGTCACCTTCAAGCCTGCACCCTGGCCGTCGCATAATGCAGCCCAACGAGTATCGATATGGTTGCCGCAAGCCTCAGGCACCATGTAAGTGTGGAACATCTCGGCAGGAGTGGTATTGTAAATACCTATCATTCCGGCAGGACGGTCGATGTAGTTCTCATGTTCGCCACGGCCAAGGTATGACACCTTGCGGGCTGCCGAGGATACCATGTCGAAAGTCAATCCCACGCGCGGCATCGATTTGATGATTGCCGTGTCGGGAACAAAACGGGTATCTACGTTTATGACGCCCTTCTTGTCGATGGTGTAAACAAATCGAGCCGTGCCTATGGTTTGCCCTTTGGCATTAACAAGGTCAACATCGGCCTCGAAACCATTGTTCTTCACCTTGTGGCCGGTAACCTTCTGCGTATAATTGTCAAGGCCTGCAGCCTGCCACAATTTCAGGCCGTTCTTGTCCTTTATGTCGTTTTCGGTGGCCGGACGGTAAAGCGACAGCAATACCGGCGACGCGAGCAACTCGGTACCATTGTATTTATAAGAAGTCAATGCACCGGTTTCGGCAGAGAATGTTGCCGATACCAAGTCATTGGCTACGGTGTTGCCGTCACGCTTCAACGACTTGCCTTGAGGCAAAGTGTTTTTCTCCTTATAATTCTTATTGGCAGTAAGCACAAATTGGTTGTAAGCCATCACATCGTCGGTCGAAACAAACCGAGTGGCGGCATTGGGAGTCCATTCAAGGTTAAGGTAGGCCTCGCGAATATCTTTAGGTAATTTCACTTTGCCCAGTGTGACATCAACCGTCATGTGAGGTTCGCAAGCCACTTGCTTTGTGCCCGAAGTAATGACTTCGCCATTGTCGCCTACTATGCTCCAATGCAATGTATAGGCATCAAGGTTGGTGAAATCGTGCCAGTTCTTTACAGTCACGGTAAGGTCTTTCTCGTTTTTCATCGTGGCCTTGATATACTGGTAAACACGCTTTGCCTCATAGTAATGAGGACGCGGGCCGCGATAAGCATCGACAAGACCATTGCCGCTGAAGCTGCCGAACGAAGGCACGCCTTCGGGACCGAAGTCGCCGCCGTAAGCCCAGTACCACTTGCCATTCTCGTCAATTCGGCGGAACGACTGGTCAACCCAGTCCCAAATGCAACCGCCTTGTGCCATAGGCTCCGACTCAAACACTTCCCAATAGTCTTGCAAACCGCCGCAACTGTTGCCCATTGCATGGCAATATTCGCACAATATGAACGGGCGGTAAATATCGGGCTTGGCAAGATATGCCTTTATCTCCTCGATGCTGCGGTACATACGGCAATAAATATCGGTGTTGAAGTTCTCCTCGGCACGTTCATACTGCACGGGGCGATTGGTTTCTTGCGACTTCAACCAGCGGTAAGTAGCCTCGAAGTTAGGCCCATTGCCGGCCTCGTTGCCGAGCGACAATATCGTCACCGACGGGTGGTTCTTGGTGCGGGCATACATACGCTTGGTGCGGTCCATGTGAGCCGTCATCCAAGTGGTGTCTTTGGCAAGAGTGGCAGGGCCGTAACCCATTCCGTGCGACTCGATATTGGCTTCGTCTATCACATAAAGCCCATACTTGTCGCACAGGTAATACCAATAAATATTATTGGGATAATGCGCACAACGCACTGTGTTGATATTGGCTTGTTTCATCAACTCTATATCCTTGAGCATAAGCTCCTTGGTAACAGTGCGTCCTCGCTGCGAGAACTCGTGGCGGTTTACACCTTTCACAAGGATAGGCACACCGTTGACACACAGGCGGCCATCTTTTATTTCCGATGTCTTGAAGCCCACATGGCAACCGGTAGTGTGCGTAACCTTGCCTACGGCATCATAAAGGTTAAGGACAAGTGTATAGAGATACGGATGCTCGGCACTCCATGCGTTCACATCGGGCAAAGTCTTGCTGAAGCTTGCTTTGCCGCCCTCAGCAGCCTGCCTGCCACGAGCCACCACTTTTCCTGCGGCATCGAGCAGTTCGTAACCTACTTGGGCGTTACCGCCGTCAACAGTCACGTCGATCGACAGTTCTCCGTCCTTATATTCTTTCTTGTCGAGTGGCGACACCACTTTATAATCCTGTATATAAGTTTTGGGAGTGCTGTATATATACACATCTTTCTCTATGCCGCTCAAGCGCCACATATCCTGGCATTCGATATAAGATCCCGCACTCCAGCGATACACCTCCACGGCAAGCACATTGTCGCCCTCTACCACCTTGTCGGTTATATCCCATTCGGCAGCAGTTTTGGAACCCTGGTTGTAGCCAAGCAGTTCGCCATTGAGCCACACATAGAAGAATGATACCGTGCCTTCCATGCAAAGCACTATGCGACGGCCATCCCACCCTTCGGGCACACGGAATGTGCGGCGGTAAGAACCCACTTCGTTGGTTTCGGTGGGAACAAGAGGCGGATTTTTCTTGAAATTGAAAAACGGCTCGTCAAATTCATAAGTCTCGTTGACATAAATAGGAATTCCATAACCTTGCAATTCCCAGTTGCCGGGTACTTTTATGTCGTTCCAGTTGCCGACATAATAATCGGGTTGGTAAAAATCTATAGGACGGTTGGCCACGCCGCGCACCCAGTTAAATTTCCATGTGCCATTAAGGCTCATGTAATAGGGTGAACTTTCATAGTCAAAATTGTTGATGGCCTTTACATCTCCTTCACGATAAGGCCACACATATGCATGTGGTTCTATTTTATTAAGCCCTATGGCATATTGGCTTTGCCATTCGGGCAAATCTTGTGCCGCAAAAACAGGCAATGCAGCAAACAACAAGCCCGAAAGATGTAACGATTTCAGTTTCATTTTAAGTCTTTAATGGATTTATCAGGGTTTATTATTTAGGTTCTTTGTTTTAATTTCTAATGGCAATGACTGCTCACTCCCACATTAGGTGGCAAAACAGCCATCGCCTTTGTTTCATTTATTCCACAATAATCTCGTCGAAATAGACCCAAGTATCCTGGCCTTCCTTGAAATCACCTTCGGGGCACTTGCCGGGATTGGTGAATTCAACTTTCACATAACGAGCCGAAGCCGACAGATTGTCGAATATGGCATCTTCGATGGCTGTACGGGTACGGAACACTTCGTCATGCGAATAAGCTTTTGTTGCAAGCGGCTTGAACGTCTTGTTGTCACTTGACACCGACAGTTTTATTTCCGACGGAATGTGCACACCCATGCTTGAATTGTTGATGCAACCAAGCACGATGTGCTTTATCGACGTGCGTTTGCCCAGGTCGAGGACAAACGAGCCGTCATTGGCATACCAGCCTGCCCACTCGAAGTCGGAATGGCGGTCGCTGCCGCGCAGGCCGTTGGTAAGCACATAATCGTTGGCGACATCGCTCGTCACCTCGCGGCCGGTTGCCTTGTTGAAAGCAACATCGAGTGTCAACACTTGTCCCATTTGCTCACCGCCGCGGAAGGTTACAGTCTTCACCACAGTCGCCTTCTTCACCTTGAACGGTTCTTTATACAACTTCGACTTTGCCACAGGGTCGGTACCGTCGGTGGTGTAACGTATTTCCACATCGGGGCGTATGCACGACATTTCCACTTGCACTTTGCCATCACCCACAGGTGTCAGCTTATGGTCAATGTTGTACATCGAGCGTGCATATTCGATACCCATTGCCTGCAAATGTGGCAACACGGCATCGGCACGATGCAAAAATCCCCGCCAGTCCTTCTCGCCACGGCTGCACCAAGCCACCTCGGCTGCGGCAAGCAGGCGCGGGAAAAGCTGGTGGTGCACATCGGCTTCCGAGCGGCAAAATTCTGTCCACATCGAGGCTTGCACACCCATCAGCAAATCGGCATACTCCGGTTTCCAATTTTGGCGAATAGGTTCGTATTCATACACGTCTTTAAGCGTGATGTTACCAAAATAAGTATAAGGTTCAAACCATTGCGGACCCTGGTAACGAATGAAATACAGCACCCGTGCCGGAGTCATGATGAACTTGTGGCCCTGTGCGGCAGCCTTGGTAGCAGCCTCGCCGAAACCACGCCAGCCGTAAATCACCATCCCCTCGGGCAACTCATGGTTGGTGAGTTCATCCCAACCCATAGGAATCTTGCCCTTGCTGCGCACATAGTCGCTCATGCGCTTCATGAAATAGCCTTGCATGTCTTCGAGATTATCGATATGCTCTGCTTCCATGCGGGCCTTGCATCGCGGGCAAATCCCCCAATATGTCTTGACAGCCTCGTCGCCGCCAAGGTGCATATACTTCGACGGGAAAAGAGCCATAACCTCATCAAGCACATTTTGCAAGAATGCAAACACGCTGTCGTTGCCTGCGCAATATATGATTTGCGTATTTTTACCGCCCCCGCCGGGCAACACTGTGATAGGCTTATCGACCACCGGGCAGGCAAGTTCGGGATAAGCAGCAAGCGACGATGATGTGTGGGCTGGCATCTCTATCTCGGGGATAACCTCTATTTGTCTGTCGTCGGCATACGCCACTATCTCGCGTATATCATCTTGCGTGTAATAACCGCCCTCGTTCGGCACTTCGCCGGGGCGTTGATTGGGCCGTGCCGGAAACACTTCGTCGCGATGCATCCGCCATGCTCCCACTTGCATCAACTTGGGATAACGCTTTATCTCGATGCGCCAACCGGTATCATCAACCAAATGCAAATGCAACTTGTTGAATTTAAGCATGGCAGCAACGTCGATTAACTTCAGCAGCTCGCTTTTGGGCATGAAGTAACGGGCCACATCTACCATGAGGCTGCGAAAACCGAAACGCGGGCTGTCTTCAACCTGCATCACCGGCACCTGCCACAGGGCATCGGCCTGCAACTTGCAACCGTCAAACGCAGCCGGGAGCAATTGCCTGAGCGTCTGCATGGCATAAAAAAATCCGGCAGTGTCGGCAGCCTTGATGCCGATGGCATCTTCGGTTACACTTATCTTGTACCCTTCGGCAGGGAGCGACGAGTCGGTTGTAAACACCACGTTGCCGTTACCGCCTATTTCCACGGCAGGCAAGAAACCGGCACTCTCGCCGAAACGGCTTGCAAACAATTCGGCAACCTTCAGTTGTTCCACATTTTCGACCGAGAACTTTGTGCTTCCGTCAAACACAAAATACCCACCACCTTCCGTCACCGAAACCGGTGACGGAATAACGGGCAATGTTGCAGCCCATGAAAACAGGCTGCAACATATTACGACAAACGTCGTTATAAATAGGCGTTTCATTTCGTCTTAGATCTCTTCGTTTATCGGATATTTTTCAAGTATCGGGTCGGCATACTGCACTTGCAGGCGTTTAAGCTCCTTCATCAATTCCTTGGTAACTTCCTCGGTGCCGGGTTTGCTGTAGATATTGTTCATCTCGTGCGGGTCGGCTTGCAAGTCATAGAGTTCCCAGGCATCGATGTCGTTATAGAAATGTATCAACTTGTAACGGTCGGTGCGCACACCATAGTGACGCTTCACCATGTGCTCGGCCGGGTATTCATAAAAATGATAATAGAGCGACTTGCGCCAGTCGGCAGGTTGCTCGCCTTTCAACAGCGGAACAAGCGATACGCCTTGAATATCCTCGGGTATCGGGGCACCGGCCAGTTCAAGGAACGTCGGGGCATAGTCGATGTTCTGAACCATTTGCGGTATGTCACCGCGCTTGTCAAATCCCTTCGGAAGGCGCATGATCAGCGGCGTGTGCATCGATTCTTCATACATGAAACGCTTGTCAAACCAACCGTGTTCTCCCATATAGAAACCTTGGTCGGAAGTATAAACCACGAGCGTATTGTCAAGCAGACCTTTTTCTTCAAGATAATCAAGTACACGACCCACATTGTCATCGAGCGACTTCACCACCTTGCTGTAATCACGCATATAACGTTGGTATTTCCACTCGGCGAGTTCTTTGCCAGTCAACTTCTTGGCATAGAATTCGGCGGCAATTGAATCATAGAAAGCATCGAATGCCTTGCGGTCGGCAGCGTCCATGCGGCCTACATATTTCTCATAAGTTTCCTTCAAGCGCGAAGTCTTGCCCTTGCCGTCCATCTTCAAGTCGTAAATAAGGTCCATATCCTTATATATGCTCATTTCCTGGGCAGCTGCGGCAAGGCGGCCTTCATAATTGTCATAGAAATTCTCGGGCAGGGCAAACGTACTGTCTTCATACTCATGCAAGTATTTTATCTCGGGCAGCCAGTTGCGATGTATCGCCTTGTGGTGGATAAAGAGGCAGAACGGTTTGGACTTGTCACGCCCGTTCTCCATCCAGTCGATACTCATGTCCGATATTATGTTTGTCAGGTACCCATGCTTCTGTATGGTGTCGTTATCCATCGTTATGAAGTCGGGATTATAATAATCGCCCTGGCCGGGAACTATTTCCCAATAATCGAAACCTGTGGGCAGGCTCTCCAAGTGCCACTTGCCGACGATTGCAGTCTGGTAACCGGCCTGTTGCAACAGCTTGGGCATGGTCTGCTGCGAACCGTCGAATACGCACGTGGTATTATCGGTGAAACCATTGGCGTGGCTGTGCTTGCCGGTAATCATGCAGGCACGGCTCGGGCCGCTGAGTGAGTTGGCAACGAAACTGTTGGTGAAGCGCACACCATCGCGAGCAATGCGGTCGAGATTGGGGGTTTGTACAAACCGGCTGCCATAGCAACTCATCATTTGCGCCGTGTGGTCGTCGGTCATGATATAAACTATGTTCAACGGTTTTGTTTCTTGCTTGGCTTGCTGGCACGATGCCAATCCGGCCAAAGCACCGGCACCCAATACTGTGTAAAGGGCTGTTGATTTGAATTGACGCATAATTAAATGTTAAGGTCGTTAATGTGTTATTATAAAAAACAGACACGCATTGCACAAATATACTGATTTTTTTGTGCAACCCGTGCCTGTTAATTATTTATTAATACAATACGATTAAATGTTTTATATTATTTAACCATTAATCGCAATCGTAACTGTAATCGGCAATACCGTCAGTGTTGGTAGGCCAGCCCGGGTTCTGGTAAAGTGTCGATTGCCCGTTCTCGGTTGCAAGCTGGAACTCTGCGATAGGTATCGGCTCAAGGTAGTGAGGCTTGGGGAAATTATAACCGGTGTTGTAAGTCACAAGCGTAGATGTGATTTGCAACGGACGGAGATAATCGCTTAACCCCCTCGGAGAAACAGTGGTACCCTCTTCAAGTTTCACGTCCTCTTCGTCCCACAACTCATACATCTCACCCCACAAGTTGATACCCTCAACCTGATAATTGCGCATATTATCGAGCGAACGCCAACGCTTCAAATCGTCAAGACGCATACCCTCGGCATATAATTCGCAACGGCGTTCACGACGTATGTTATACAGGGTAACATCAACCATGTTGCCCCTTGAATAAACAGCCAAGTCATTTTCTTGCGACAAGTCGGTGGCAGCGAATGTCTTGGTGTAATCGGGATCAACACCGGCACGGCTACGGAGCTTGCGCCAATAAGCATCGCAGTTGCCGCCCAAGTTACCATATCTCTCATAATATGCTTCGATATAAGTGAGCAAGGCCTCGGCCGAACGGAATATCGGGTTGGCGGTAGTTCCCTGACCCTGCACTTGCTGAGCAGGATCGGTGCTCATCCACTTCGTCATCTCATATCCAGTGGTGCTGCGTTCATTACCTGCTTGCGTGATATGCGAAAGCACGATGGAATCTTGTTCAAATACAATTCCGGTAATGGGGTCGGCCTCACCTTCAACGAAACTGCCGGTAACCTTCACGGCAAGACGCTTGTCGCGGTTAAGCATTTCATTCTTCATTTGCAAATCACCGCCGTATCCTGATCCTGCGGCATATATAGGCAGACCGTTAGTCATAAGGAACGAGTTTACAAGCGACCGTGTCAAGCCTGTTCCTGCTCCGGTACGAGCCAAATATTGGCCTACGCTGTGGTAAAGCACACCCGAAAGATAAAAGCGGGCAAGTATCACTTCTTTATTGTCGGTGGTGAACGCAGTGCGGTCGTTAGTAAACAGCGACATGTAATCATCACTCAATTCAGGACGGTTTTGAACTACAGCCTCCGATGCCTTGATGGCAACGTCAAGGAAATAATTCACTTCAGCCTCGGCATCGCCGGCTTTGAATGTGAAATCGGGATACATGGCATGGCCCACCCACTTGCTATTGCCCGGCACAAATGCAGTACCTGCATGGTAGCGCTCCCATGTGCCTTCATAAAGAGCCACACGAGCCATAAGCATCATGGCAGCGTCCTTGCACAAACGGCCGTCTTGCGGAGGATCGGCAAGCATGAGCGAGTCGGCAATCTCAAGGTCACGGATTATGAAACGTGCAACCTCGTTACGCGGTTGGCGACGAGTGGCCTCGGTAAGTTCGGCCTGATTGTCGCTCAGCATTGTAGTGAGAATAGGCACATCACCGAAATTGCGCAGCAGGCGGAAGTGTTCCCATGCGCGGAAGAAATAGCCTTCACCCAAATAATGGTTGATATACTCCTCAGATCCGGTTATGCCGCCACCACCGTTAAGCTGCGAGTTAACACGGTTGATGAAATAGTTGATACCGCGCAGGTTGTCGAAGTTCCATTCCGACTCCGATTGCTCAACTGTACGCTTCTCGCCTTCATAGAACAAATTGTCAGGTTGCGGACCTATCTGATTGTCGCTGGTATTGTCTTCGTCATAGATACCGCCCACCCAAGTTTCGTTTTTGGGCAGTATGTTGTCGTAAAATTCATTGGTTGCCATTTGCAAGTCGGTTTCCGACACGTAAAACGCTGCTTCGCTACCAAAGTCAATCGGTTCCCTGTCAAGGAAATCAGAGCAAGACGCAAGCGAGAGCATTGCCAATGAAATTCCTGTTATATATATTTTTTTATTCATTTCTTGTATTTATTAATGTGTTAAGTGACATTAGAATGTTAACTCAAGACCCACCGACCATGTGCGGTATTGCGGATAAGTCTTACCTGCACCATATTCTCCGGTTGCCGACCCGATTGCTTCGGGGTCGTAAATCATCAAGTTGGTAAACGTAAGCAAGTTTTCGGCCGAAACATACAAACGTGCATGTTCAACATATTTCGACAACTTGGCAGTCTTGGGCAATGTGAAACCTATCTGCAAGTTCTTTAAGCGCAAGTAAGAAGCATCTTGCAAATACCTGTCGCACACCTGCTTGTTGTTCATGTCACCACGCAGACGGCCGTAATACGGGTCTTCGTAATTTGCACCGAGTGCCGAACCTGCAAGGCGGAAATAATCCAGGTGGTCAACATAAAGCGAACGCTGATATTTGCCATCTCCGAAACCGAAGAATGTTGCCGAATTTTCAAAGAACACATCACGCTTGCCCACGCCTTGGAAATAAGCACGTACGTCGATCCACTTCCACGATCCTTCAAGAGTGAAGCTGTAAGCGAAACGCGGAGTAGAGTTACCTATCTTTTCCCAGTCACCGTGGTCGGTAATGGTTCCGGCACCGTTGTCAACGACACCATCGCCATTAATATCTTTATACATCACGTCACCTGCCCCCCACATTGAGCCAATCGAAGATTGATTCGCTTTGGCCAAGTGTGCTTGCATTTCCTTGTCGCTCTTGGCTATGCCTTCCACGCGGTAACCCCATATTTCACCAATTTCCTTGCCTTCATAGTACGCCTCGGCACCGGCATCGCCGCGAAGACGACCTGTGGGAGAATCATACTTGGTCACAATCGACTTGTAGTCGCTAAGGCTTGCCGAAATGCCATAGCTCCAATCGGCACCGATGCGGTCGCGCCACGAGAATTCAACTTCCCAACCGCGAGTGCGAAGTTCGGCATTGTTGGTACGCGGAGCATCACCGCCATACACTGCCGACAGGGCAAGTGCCGGGCCTATCATGTCCTTGGTTGTACGTTGGTACCAGTCAAACGACGCATTGAAGCGGTTGCTGAACATACCCAAATCGACACCGACGCCTGCATTCTCGATGGTTTCCCATGTCAACGAAGTCGAATAAGGATCAAATACCGGCAACACACCTGCCTGTGCACCGCCAAGTATTACGGTACCCATCAATGTTGACATCTGTTGATAATAAGGATAGAACGATGTGGTATTCTGGTTTCCGAGTTGTCCGTAAGATCCACGCAACTTAAAGTATTCGAGCTTGATGCCTTGGCGGATAGGCTCGAAGAAACTTTCGTTGGCCACGTTCCAACCTGCCGATACCGACGGGAACAAGCCCCAACGCTGATTGCTCGGGAAACGCGATGCACCATCGTAACGCAAATTGACTTCAAGCATATAACGATCGTCGAATGTGTAGTTTACACGGCCGAAGAAACCAAGGTTGGCCCATTCGCCCTTGTCTTCCGACACAAGTATGTTGCTCGATGTGGGATTGATGAACGGGATATCGTCAAGCAATATGTCCTTGGTTGCCATACGGATGGTTTCATTGTAATAATACTCGGTCTGCATACCAAGCAACGCCTTGAAATAATGCTTTTCGTTGAAAGTCTTTTCAAAGTCGGTGTAAACATTGCTTTGGAAATAGTTCACATGGCCCTTGTAACGCATATAGGTCGATTCACCCGGCCCCGGCTGGATGCGGAACGTACCGTTGGCATTAGTCTCGAACTTGGCAAGCACACCTTCGAGCGGAGAATAATATTCAGCACTTCCGTCCGGCTTAATATATGACAATTTAGCAAAATTCTGGTCTCCGGTCTTGTTCTCGATGCGGCTGTTAAGGTCAACATAAATCTTCCATCCCTTTATCGGTTCAATGGTAAGGTTGGCCTGGTTGTAGAGCAACAGGTTGCGGTCGCCCTGGCGACCACCGTCTTGCAAGTTGTTGATCATCGATTCCTTGTTATATGAACCGTCGGGCATATAGATAGGCATCAACGGGCTGCGACGGCCAAGGTTGTGGAAGAAGAGGGCGTTGAGTGCCGACGGCTTCTCGTTGTCGGTCGATACCAGGCGGCTGCTCCAGTTGAACGATACATAATCATTGAACCTCACGCCCACCTTGCCGCTCAATGCCAAACGCTTAAATTCTTCATCGGCATAGTTGAACAAACCGGTTTGCCCCAGGTAGTTGCCCGAGAAATAATATGTCACCTTGTCGCCACCGCCGCTCACGCTCACATTGTGCTCGTGCGACACGGCCACGTCTTTCAGGAATGTATCATACCAGTCGGTGTTACCAAACGACTGTTGACCAAAGGCCCAGTCATCGCCATTCAAGTTCGGCTCGATGCCGTAAGGCAGTTCGCCGCGTTGGTAACGCAAGATTTTATTCAATTGAGACTGACCAAATTGTGCCACATCTCCCATATTAATAAATGCGTCATTAACCATCAGTGCATAGGTGTATGAATCAACGGGCTTCGGCACCGAAATAGGCTGTTGCATACGCACGTTGCCGGTATAATTGATGCGCAGGCCGCGTTCACCCGACTTGGTTGTAACCAAGATCACACCGAATGGTGCACGAGAACCGTAAATTGAAGCTGCGGCAGCATCTTTCAACACCGATATGTTTTCGATATCATTGGGGTTGATTGAAGAAAGGTCACCTTCCATACCATCGATAAGCACGAGCGGAGCCGAGTTTGACCCTTCACCAATCGAGCCGACACCACGAATGTTGATCTGCATCTCTTGCCCCAAACCACCACCTTGGTCGTTGGTAATGTTAAGACCGGCAACCACACCTTGCAAGCCTTGCACGGCATTCGAGATAGGACGGCTTTCAAGAGCCTTGTTGTCGATAGTCTTAACGGCACCGGTGGCATTCACTTTCTTCTGCGTACCGAAACCCACTATCACCACTTCGTCCATCATTTGAGTGGCCGGTTCCATTTTTATGTTAAGTTGGCGTTGGTCGCCCACTTTTATTTCCTGCTCGTTATATCCAATAAAGGAGATTACTATCACACTGTTCTCATTGGGAACCGTGAGAGTGAACTTGCCATCGAGGTCAGTGGCAACACCACCCTTTTCGCCTTTCACGATGACGCTTGCGCCCGGCAGCCCGAAATCGCTCTCATCGACCACCGTTCCGCTCACCGTTATCTGTGCCACAGCCGACACACTTACCAACAGTGAGGCTATTATCATTAAAATCTTATTCATTACTTATTAGTTCTTACGAGTTTTTCACTTTAAGTTAATTTGCTGCCGTATTTGCAGGAAGGAATGGTATTTCATAGATCGCAGCACTATCCGATGTGATAATAAACTGCGTCTGTGTGTTGGTTGCAGTAGGTGAAACATATTCCGTCAGTTCTACTAAAATATCGGAATCTCCACCACCCGATGCTGTAATCAAATTATACCATCGAGGGAACGGAGTACCGGTTACTACAGATGTCCACCGGGCATTACTTGTTAATGAAATCACAAGAGTATCACCAGCTATCGGCTGTACCCTCACTGTTTCCATTCGCACATAATGGCACGTACCGTCCTCATACCATACTGTATCTTCGTTAATTTCAACAACCGACCCATCGTCGGCAAATGTGGTGTCATACTTGAGGTTATACCGTACTATGGTAGAGTCGAATTCACGTGACACTACCAATTCATACTCCTCTCCCGTGGTACGGGAAGTAACACTGTTGACACCAATTGAACCTCTGATGTTGTAATCTCCCGGATTATCGGGCTCGTCGTCGCACGAAGCAAAGCCGACGCTCAGCATCAGTCCTCCAAGAATTAAATAAAACAGTTTTCTCATAAATTTTTTGGGTAATTAGGAATTCTCCACCCATCCACCTTTTGAAAGGAAAATGGGTGGAGCATTCGTTATTGATTTAGTTTGTAATAAAAAAAGTTGTTCATTTGTAATATCGTCTGTATGAGTGCATCTATATATTATGGGTCAAAATATAATTTGTTTTCTTGTGGAGATACAACGTTTCTCATCTCTAACAATACCTGCATTCACAATCTTGACGCACCCACATTACATCGCAATTCCGCGCCGATGTGATTACTTCCTTACAAGCCGGCCTGTATAGGTATGCCCCTGGCGGGTAAGCACGGTAACGAAGTAAACACCTGCACCCAGGCCATCGACATTAAGAGCGGTCTCGGCTGTTTCGCGCTGCAACTTGCACACCCCTTGGGCATCATACACGCTCACGCGAAATGCTTCTTCCCCTTCGGGAACGGCAAGCGTCACATTACCATCGAGTGCCGGATTGGGATAAATGTCGATTGTGGCATTGCGGCGAGCCTGCTCGTCACGCTTAATAAGTTGCACACCGCTACCGTCGGGATACACATCCACATGAGTCACCACGGTATCGACATTACTGTTGATTGCAAAACTGGCAGCCTTGGTGAGGTTATACTTGTGATCCATTTTCACGTCATTACCCATATCCCAGTAGAAAATACCAAGCAGGTCATTATCACGTGCAAACTTTGCACGGTCATAAGTTTGGTTGAAACCTGTAAAATAACGAGTACGTCCGTATTCATCAACAGCCTCGTTCTTATCGGGTGTATAATCTCCATCAAGTAACCCGTTTCGTACTCCGATAGGAGGAACAGCCGGAGTTACTTCGACTCCATCTTTCCAACCTCGTGAGGTAGTAGTAGCAAACGACATTACAATCTTATCCTTCGGGAACCCTTGGTTGATAAAATTATTATATGCGCTTGTGTAATTGCTCCATGTAAATTGATTTTTACCGGGACCGTAAATTTGGAATGTATAGAGGTCACAATTGTCAAGATACTCCTTGGGGAACGCATACGACACAGCATGCGGAGAAATGCCAAACACCTTGTCGGCAGGCAAAACGGCCCTGATTTCTTCAAGCAGCATTCCATAGTTGTTAAAGCAGGCAGGACTGTAACACCACTCCAAGTCAAGTTCCACGCCGTCAAGGTCGGGGTCTTTTGCTATCTCGGCAAGGTCGGCGGCAAATATCTTGCGCTTTTGGGCATCGGAGATTGTGGTTTCCCAACCCGTGTGGCCCGAAACCGACAAGCGGATGTTGTAACCGCGGTACCCCTCGTATGCACTGCGCATTATGGCAACGAAGTGCTTGTAGGAGTAATAGTCATAACCGGGATTTTCGGCATTGTCATAAGTCCAATAAGCACCGGCAGGATGCAATGGTGCAGCATCCACATTCTTGCCTAAGGCAGGCATCGGGTTGCCGTCATTCATGTAAGTGCGGATATTTACATCGCTGCGCGAAGCGTTCCAAGTAGTGGTTTCATCTAACTTGGCCTTGAGGTTCTGGCCAATGATTGCATCAACGTCGCTTACGCCCGAGGGGGTGTAAACCAGCGCATCGCCACACTCGCCTTTAACGCCCGACGACGGGTTGCCGTTAACCATGAACTGCACCACTTCCTCCGGGGTTTTGGCAGTGGAAGAACTTACGCCGAAATGGAACCATTCTCCTACCTTTATTTTACGAGCCTCCTCTTCAAATGCAAAGTTGCCAAGGCTCATCGGGTAATCGTTCCCGTTGATGCGCACTATAACCTGCCCGGCAGCACTTGGAGCTTCTCCAAGCCTTATCGAAAGGCCATTAAGGCCGTCGTCGGTCTCCTTCTTGAATATATAAGCACCCGGAGTCCATTCTTCAATGTAAATCCACGAATGGAACGCCCAACCGTCGCTTGTCTCCAAAGTTTCGGTATTGGCTATCATGCCTTCATCCGTACCATCGAGCGACAACACGCCGCTGCGCCCCTCAAACTCGGGCAGATACTCGGCATTGACCAATTCGCCCTCGCTGTAGGGGTACATCACCTTCAAGTGCCCGTCGCTGTAAGAATTTATGCCTATCACAATCAGGTCGTTGGCAAGCAGGTACTTGTCGCGTGTGGCATACTCTCCGCGGTCGAAAAAGCGGCTGAAATCGCAATAAGCCGAAGCCAAACGGTATTTGAATTTGTCATTGTCGGTTACAATATCACGTGTCGCACCTGCATCGGAGAACGAACCGTGATGATAGGTGAATGTGTAGTCCACCACATTATCACACTGGTTTTGGTCAAACTTATAATAAGCAACAAGGTCGCCCCATTGCGGATTATACTTGTTGATGGTATTATATATAAAATATTGGTAACCGCCGTCATATTCGGCATTCGACAAGGCAGCCTTCCACACGCGGAACTCATCCAAGCGTCCGCTCATTCCACCACCAAGTATCATATCTTTTTCGCTTGCAGGTATAGTCATTGCAGTAGCTATAGAACCTGCTTGCACATTATTTACAAGCACTTGCGCACCGCTGCCGTTGGCAATCATGGTAATTTGAGCCCACTTGCCTGCGGCAAGGTCGGCTGAGGTTGCAGCAAGCACCGTGCTGCCTGCCTGGAAATTGACAGTACCTTCCTTTCCAAGACTTGCCTTGAAATCACCGCCACGGTCATATATCAAGGCTCCCTCTTGCCACGAGTCCACATTTATCCAAAACTGGATACTGTAGGACGACAATTCATTAAGTTCGGGGAACTTATATACGTTTACACTACCCTCGGGAGTCAACTTGAGCGCATAGTTATCGACCTGAGCCGATGCACTGCCTGCAAGACCCATCACAAGAGCAATAGCGCATAATAATTTCTTCATAAATAAATCAGGTTTGTAAGTCAAGGAATTACAAAGCCACACAATGAACAGATTAGGCTTATGTATTTCCAATATTGGTTTGTTTAGGTTTAATAGGAATTATCCATAATCTGTAGAGGCGATGTGCACATCATCTCAGTACATCAACCGGAACATCATTCCGGACCATTGCCTCATTACCCGTTTACCGTCGGGAGGGTGTATCAAAATTCCAACATTGATATTGTAAAGACGTGGCGTGCCGCGTCTCGATAACAGCAACGATTGATTTACAATATTTATGCAATATTTCTTGCTACGAGACGCGGCACGCCACGTCTCTACGTATGACAAAATTGTATTTTGACACATCCCCTACAGCAGTGCAGGGAAAACAATTTCAGTCTTTCCCATCTTCCCACGGGAACTACCCTCGATTAGGGGAAGATGGGAGAGACTGAACTTACTTTGTGTGTATATGCCATTTCCCTCTCGGGAATGGATTAACAATTCTTTATTTACTTAACAATCAGTTTCTCTGCTTTGTTACCGGCCTTAACCACATAGATACCGCGATCAAGTGTGATAGTTTCACCTGCAACAGCGTCGGCTACTTGCACACCACTAATGCTGTAAACATTACCGGCTTCGTTGAACGATACTTGATCACCTGCAACAGTGAACGCAGCTTCACCGCCCATGATTTCTTCGATCGATACAGATTCACCCGGTTCTAAAGTAAGATCTTCACTCTCTACAAGTTCTTCAGTCGGATTCAAAGTGAAAGTGATTTCCTTGATAAGCACGCAGAACTTCTTGGTCTTGCCAACATTGTTGGTAGACATCCCAATTTGGAACGACAATGGAATACCATCTTCGGCACCAACTGTCATTTCACATTCGTATGCTTTCCACTTTGTCTCATCGTAAGCACCAGACCCCATATCCATGAAATCATCACCTGCAAAAAATCCGCCAAAGGCAGTACCTTGGCCTAAATTAGCACCGGCCAAAGAGAACATATTTACCGAGAACAAATCAGATGCATATCCATCAGGATCCATTGTATAATCATTCGCCACACTGTAAACAATGCGTGTTCTGATCACATCACCTACCGACACCCCTGATTTCTTGGCATAAAAACGAAGATTAAACCAAGGCATATTACTTGCAAACAAAGCGGCATCGGGTTCTGCCCCATATTCGGCCGTCGATTCCGATCCCTTTATACACAAAACCTTTCCAACTTCACCACCCAAGTCTTCAATCGTTACATACTTTTTTAAATATGTACCAAGAGCGATATCTGGATATTCTGCAGTATTGGTAAACTGGCCATTTCCAGAAGCCACAAAACCATCATCTGCACCAGCTAACGCTTCCGGGAAGCCATTAGTTGGATTCGCAGTTTTAAAGAAATAATTGATTGTAAACTCACCTTCGGGTTGGTTCGCAAATTTAAAACGATCGGGAGTCAAATCGGTTTGTGCATACGCACCTGCTCCCAGCAACATGGCTGCTGCCAAAAAGTAAAATTTCTTCATAATTAATAGGTTTACGTTTGTAATTCAAAATATGCCCCGCACAATCCGAGGCCTGTTTGTAATTCTGCCACAAAGATAACGCAATTTTCCGACAAATCAACGCTTTTCCACAAAAAATCAAAAATAATTCACATTTCTTTATCCGCCCCAAAATCCCCTCTCAATTACCCTTGAAAACAAAATGCTGTCAAGCCAGCAACAACCAACGCATCCACCACCATACAATTGGCAATTCAATATCTCAACAGTTCCCCGGTTAATGTTGCAGGCGATCGAGCAGGCGGTGCTTGATGACAAGGCGCAGGCGGTGTGGCAGCATGGCCACGGCAACTATGGCAATGCGGTTAAGCAGTCCGTTGATATATTGGCGACGGCGACGAAACAAACGGCGCAATGCCCCTGCAACAAAACGTTGCGGGGTGGCAAGCGCACCAAGCCTGACGCCAAGGCGTTGCAACCGCCGGGGCAGGCCGAAAAGGTCGGTAGCGATACCACCGGGACAGGCCACCATCACCGTAATGCCGTCGTCGGCAAGTTCCACGGCAAGTGAACGCGACAACACCCTTATATAAGCCTTTGTGGCACTGTACATGGCAATGCCGGGCATGGGCATCCAGCACGACATCGACGACATATTAAGTATATACCCGCGGCAACCGCGCTGCTTCATATCCAAAGCAAACGTCCGGCACAGGTGCGTCACGGCCCTCATGTGCAAGTCGATGAAAAGGTCGATGCGCCCGGGTTCGGTACAAACGACCGAGCGAAACAAAAATATACCTGCATTATTGACGAGCACGCCTATCTCGTAATCGTTTGCCCGGCAAAAATCGAGCATGCGCGTGTCGGCATCCGGTGTGGCAAGGTCGATACAGAAAACCGGGAACCTGCCATCGGGGTGCTTGGCAGAAAGCTCTGCCGAAGCCTCGGCAAGCTCTTTCTCCTGATTACTAACAAGCAGCACATCATGGCCACGTGCGGCAAGCTGCCGGGCAAACTCCCTGCCTATGCCCGACGATGCCCCCGTGACGAGTGCCATCATCGGGCGGCAGTCTTTATTGCATTTTTCCATTGCGGCGTTCTATTTTCTCTATTTCACGCAACAGACACGGAGGCAGATCGGAGCGGTGCTTGTGGCACGACATTTCAAGGGTGTACATTCGGGCGATGCAATAATTGGTGTGGGTACACCCGCAACGCTCCTCGCCGGCAGCCATGCGGTTGACGAAATCAGGCTCGTTGAGCAATGCCCGAGCCATCTGCACGGCCTCAAAACCGCTGTCGAGCACACGGTCGATGCCTTCGCGCGAAGTGCAACCGCCCACGTATACCAGCGGCAACCGCACCTCGCGGCGCACCTGCAACGCATCATCAAGGAAATAAAGGTCGCGGTAAGGTTCATCCTTTATCATCATTTTGCCAAACATACGCACCCCGTACTTCAGCCACCAACAATTCATATAATGCGTCATGGTGCGTATGGGCATTTCGCCGCGCATCACATACATAGGGGCCTTGCTCACGAAGCCGCCACTCAGCACCAGTGCGTCAACCCCCAGGCGTTCAAGTTCGCGGGCTATCACTATCCCTTCTTCAAGCCCGTTCCCGCTCTTGAACCCGTCGCGCATATTCGTTTTCGCCACCACGGCAATCTGCCCCTTGGCCGCATTAAGCACTTCATCGATGCACAGGCGCATGAAGTTCATGCGGTTGTCGAGGCCGCCCCCCCAGCGGTCGCGGCGATGGTTGGTGTAAGGCGAAAGGAACTGGCTTATAAGGTAACCGTGCCCGGCATGGATTTCCACGCAGTCGAAACCGGCATCGATGGCCAGCCGCACGGCCGTGCCGAAATCGCGGGCCACCTCGCGTATCTCGTCCTCGTTCATGCCGTGGACGAATGTCGGCGAATACAGGTTGAAGCCGCTTGAAGCCGAAATGGGCATACGCCCCGCAGTTGACTTGTGCGACATATTGCCGCAATGCCCCAGCTGTATCGACACCTTTGCCCCCTCACGATGTATTGCATCGGTGAGACTGCGCAATTCGCCTACAATCTCGGGGCGCATCCACAGCTGGTTGTCAAACGACAAGCCGCTGCGGTTGACCGAAGCATAAGCAATCGTAGTCATTCCCACGCCGCCACGCGCCACCGAAAGGTGGTAATCGGCAAGCATCTGCGACGGGCGGTGGCCGGGACACATATTTTCAAAAGCCGCCGAACGTATAGTGCGGTTACGCAACGTCAACGGCCCTATTTTGGCAGGAGTAAAAAGTTTTGAAGCCATATTTATAATCAAATTCAATTATACTAATAAATAAAAGGTATTATGCGGTGCAGCTTGCGGCGTGTAAACTCGTCGCCAAATTCCCGGCTGTAACGCTTGTAAATTTGTTCGGCACGTGGGGCAAGGTTGGCAAAGGTCCATAATGCAAACACGGCACCCGCCCACGACCATGTGAGTATGGCAAAGCCTATCCATTCGAGCAGTTCGCCGAAATAGTTGGCGCTCGACACATAATCAAACATCCCTCCCTGTGGCAGGTAATGCCGGGTATCGCCCGGACGGCGCAAGTGGCGAATAATGCTGTCGCTGTCGATGTTTATCGCCATGCCGGTAGCAAATATTACAGTGCCTGCGATGAATTGCGGCGTAAACAGCCAGTCGGTGCCATACATTCCGGCAGGAGACAAGTAAAACAGCCATCCGCCTTGCATCACAGCATTGAGCACATTGAAAAGCACTCCCATGGCAATAATTGCAAGTGGCATACGGTTATGCCCTTTTATGCGCAACGGGAATATGAACGACCGTTGGAAATAATGCAATTGGAACATTGCAAATATGGCCAACGGCACAGGCTCCCACCGGTGGTCGCTTGCCCACCACAGCAGGCACATGGCAATGAACACCGGGGCTTCCATCAGCACCCACCCCACGCGGTTGCTTATCGAAGGCCCCCACCGGCGGTCATACATCATTCCATACCCGGCGTTGATGAAGTGCAATGCCACATACACTATCACGGCAACCACTGCCATTATCACCAAAAAACAATTGAAAACATCTATATCGTGTAACATTTCAGGTTTATGCATTTTTTGCGATGGCAAACTTAGCCAAAAATCCGCTAATTTCACCATTATCATTGAAAAAACCATCGAATATTATCTTAAGGAGACAGTTGGAGCATTTTTTTATATCGGAAGCGACAAATTAAAATAATTTTTTGTATTTTTGATGCGGTAAGTTTCGTATAAATACAATCGAGGTAATAATTCAAACAACATAAATCATGGAAGAAACCAATAAATTCGAGGACTTTAATGTTGAAGTTAACAAGTCTCCGCAAGAGGAAGAAGCAGTGACGAATGCCAACGAAACCGAAGTGCCACAAACACCCGAAACGGCAGAACCGGCCGCCGAAGAGGTTTCCACAACACTCTCTGACGAACCCGACGTGCATCAATTACTTGCCGAAATCGCCGCATTGAAGGAGCAGAACGAGTTGTTGATGAAGAAATTCGACACCAAAATCGCGCAAGACGTGCACAAGGCACAGCTCTTCGACAAGATGTATGACGAGCTGCAAAGCTACAAGACCGACCTGTATGCCAAGATGATGAAACCGTTCATACTTAGCACCATATCGGTTATCGATGATACCAACACATTCATTGGCAGACTTGGTGACGGTGATGCCGAAAAAGCCGAACAATACCTGCGCAGCCTGCCCGAAGACCTTGCCGACATACTCGAAGCCAACGGCGTGGTGCTGTACGAGGACGAGAGCGAGAAGTTCAACCCGCGCACCCAAAGAGCCGTGAAACAGGTGCCGACCGATAATCCGGAACTTGAAAACACCATAGCCAAGCGCCTGCGCAAGGGATACAACTGGAACGGTGTGAACTTGCGCCCCGAATTTGTGTGGATTTACAAGTTCAAGCCGTCAAATTAAGCAATTTCTACTAATTCAAAACCTTTATAACCCCCGGAAATATAATAACATAAACAATTATAATCATGAGTAAAATTTTTGGAATAGACTTAGGAACAACTTATTCGTGCATTGCATACGTAGATGAATATGGCAAGCCGGTAACTGTGCCAAATTTGGACAATTCGCCGGTAACGCCGTCGGTGGTATTCTTTGAGTCGGCCGACAGTGTTTCGGTGGGCGAAGTGGCCAAACAAGCCTTACAGTCAGACCCCGACCTTGTGTGCTCGACAATAAAACGGCAAATGGGTAATCCCGATTTCGTATTCAATGCCAACGGCATAGATTACAAGCCCGAAACCATCTCTTCACTGATCTTGAAAAAACTTGCAAGCGACGCAAGCGAAAAACTCGGCGAAGAGGTGAAAGATGTCGTAATCACCTGTCCGGCATACTTCGGCCTCGACGAACGCGAAGCCACAAAGAAAGCCGGCGAGATTGCAGGGCTGAATGTGCTTAGCATCATCAACGAACCGACAGCCGCCGCAATTTCCTACGGGCTGAAAGTCGATGAACCGCAAACGGTAATGGTTTACGACCTTGGCGGTGGCACATTCGACGTTACTATCATTAAGGTGGCCGAAGGGGTGATTGAAGTGGTGGCCACCGGCGGCGACCACAAACTTGGCGGCAAAGACTGGGATAACGAGATACAAAAACTCGCAATCGACCAATATGTGCAGCAAACCGGAGGCAGCCCCGATGATATATATGACGACACAATGATACTCGGCGACCTTGAATTGCGTAGCGAACAAGCCAAAAAGCAACTTTCCACACGTGAAAAGACCACTTTCCGCCTCAACGGTGCAAAAGTGGAAATATCGGTGGAACAATTTGAAAACAACACGGCCGGACTGTTGCAAACCTCCATCGACAAGACCCACGACACAATGAAGGAAGCTGCCGCCAAGGGTATTACTAAATATGACAAGATTTTGCTTGTGGGCGGTTCCACATTTATGCCGCAGGTGAAAAACCGCCTTGCACAGGAATTTCCCGACATTCCCATCGAGTTCTGCGACCCAAACGAATCGGTGGCTCGCGGTGCAGCCATCTACGGACAAAACCTTGAGGCCTATCAAAAAGCTCTTGAAATTGCAGAACAGACGGGTAAGGCCGTTGAAATAGTAATAGGCGATATCACCTCGGCATCGCCCGGTTTAGGACTCCCGGGCGGGAAAAAGCCCGTAGTGGTTAAAAACGTAGTAAGCAAAAGCTATGCACTGCAAATGGTTGACGATAAAGGCGATTTGCACCTGTATAACAAGATTTTCAAAAACTCGTCAATTCCATTGGAAGTGGCCGTACACGCAGGCACGCAAGTTGACAACCAAACTTCGGTACTCCTTTCTGTGTATGAAAACGACTATGCCAAGGGGGCAAGTGAATATGACATCGTGAAAGACGAGGATGCCACGTTGCTAATTTCCGACGAACTGTCGCCGCTTCCCGACAATCTGAAAGCAGGTTCGCCCATCGATGTGATACTGAAAATCGACGAGCAGGGCTTGCTCTCGGTCGATGCCAAAGATGTTACCGGCGGACGCACCGTACACATGGAGGTAAAACTGCAAAATGTGATGTCGGTTGAAGAGGAACAGAAAGCCAAGGAGCAAGTCAAGAACTTGAAGATGATGTAACAGGTTATGGAACATTTCATTGGAATAGACTTAGGAACCACCTATTCGGCAGTATCGACCATCGACGAATATGGCAAGCCCGTGATTGTACGCAACAGCGATGGGGAACACCTTACGCCATCGGTTGTGTATTTCGCACCCGACGGACGTGCCATTGCCGGAGCCGAGGCAAAAGAGATGATGCTCAGCGGCGAAGACAATGTGATAATGTTCTTCAAGCGCGAAATGGGCAATCCCGAATTCCGTTTCTCGGTGCATGGCAAGGAATACTCAGCCACCGACCTGTCGGCAATTTTATTGGGCAAGTTGCGCGGCGATGCCCAGGCGGCTTTGGGCGGCAGTATCACCCGGGCGGTAATCACGGTACCGGCCTATTTCAATGACTTGCAACGTAACGAGACTATCAGGGCGGCACAAATGGCCGGACTTGAAGTGATGCGCATCATCAACGAGCCGACCGCTGCCGCAATAAACTATGGAATTACGCAACAAGGCAATGGCCGCCTGTTGGTTTACGACCTTGGCGGAGGCACGTTTGATGTCACCGTCCTCGAAGTGAAGGACGGCGACATCACAGTGCTTTCGACCGGCGGAGACCATAACCTTGGCGGCAAAGACTGGGACGACTGCATCATCACATATATCACCGACCTGTTTGAAAAAGAGTTTGGTGAAAATCCCAATGACGACCCGTTGACGTATAACGACCTTGTTTTCAACGCCGAGCGGCTGAAGAAACAACTGTCGTCCACACGGTCGGCATCGATGGTGGTGCGATATGCAGGCCATCGCCAAAAATACGAGATTACACGAGAGAAATTCGAGGAATTGACCGCCAACCTGATGCAAAGCACACGCCAAAAGACCGAAGAGGTGCTTGGCGAAGCCGGACTGAGTTGGAGAGACTTGTCGGGAGTGCTGCTCGTGGGCGGTTCCACCAAGATGCCCATGGTAGAGAACTGGGTCAGGCAAATGTCGGGCCGGGAGCCGTTGCGTGGCATAAATGTCGATGAAGCGGTATGCCTCGGGGCCGGCATCCAGGCTGCTCTTGAGGCCGAACGGCAAAGCCGCCGCATGGGGCTGCCGGGAACATCGGGGCCGCGCCTTTCATTGCCCGGCGGGAAATCATTGAACATAAAAGACGTAATGAGCCACAGCCTTGGAGCCATTGCCGTAAGCAAGGAAGGCGACCGATATGTCAACTCCATAATAATACGTAAAAATGTCACAATACCGGTAACCGAACAACGTCCGTTCAAGTTGCGCACACGCCCGGGCGGCAACAATGAAATGGAAGTTTACCTCACGCAGGGCGAGGGAACCGAAGTGACGCAATGCACCGTCGTGGGTCGCTATGTGCTGCGTGGGATAAACCACACTGCCGATGGTGAAGCCATTATCAACATCGAGTATGCCTACGACGAAAACGGCGTAATCAACGTTACCGGCCGCCAGCAAGGCATGGCACCGCCGCTAATCGTGGAAAAGATGCCGCTACCCGACGATATGTCGTGGCTGTACGGCCAACCCAAAGCCAATAAAACAGGGCTGAATATCATGCTTGTCATAGACATATCTTACAGCATGGAAGGATATCCGCTCGACAAGGCAAAAAAGGCAGCTCTTGAATTTGTAAAGAAAACCAATCTTGAAACATCGACGATTTCGGTCATAGGATTCTCGGACGACGTTACCGAATACTGCCAACCGACACGAGACAAAAATATACTGGAAAAAGCAATCAAGAAACTGAAAGAACAAGGCGGTACCGAAAGTCCGCTCGAATTTTGCTACCAAAGGCTTATCTATTCAAAAGATAAACCCGTGATAGTGGTGCTTACCGACGGTTCATGGTCGGGGCAGAAACGAGCCATCGCCACTTCCGACCTTTGCCGCGACGCAGGCATCGATATCATTGCAATAGGTTTCGGCTCGGCCGACAAAGAATTCCTGCGGCGCATATCCACAATATCGGTGATGACCGACCTGGATAAACTTGTAGATTCTTTCGGAACCATCGCACAAGAACTTGCACAAACCGGAAGCGCAAGCGGAATAAAATTCAACCGTTGATAAGGACTCCCCAACAATCATGGAAGAAAACATATACGAATACTTGAACCTTACGCCCGCAAAAGGCGACGATGACAAGGTAAAACAGGAACTTGAGGCGCAAATCAAGAAGTGGACCAACCAGCTCACTCGCCAGGCTGCACGAGCAAAGGCAAAACTTGATGTGCTGAAACGCTTCAAAAGCGAACTTGAGACAAACCCCAATATGCTCAAGGAACACGCCGACAAGTATGCCTTACTTATCAAGCAAAAGCGGCAACAGCAAGAAAAAAACATAAGGGAAGATGCTGCAATCTTTGTAGTAAACGGGCAAATCGAGGAATCGGCTCTTGCCGAAATGGCAAAAAAGAACCCGGCTTTCACTCGCGACGAGATTTTAAAAATAATCGGCGCAACCATAAAGCAGAAAAAGGTTTTCAAGTATAAGGAAACAGGCAATGGCAAGGAGATGGATTCTACACTGTTCAAGCGCATCATCGAGGAACTTGCCAAGGTAAAGAAGCGCGACCTGTATGATTTCCTTTCAGTACCTCCCACGGCACCGGCATCACAAATAGGCAAAATTTGCGATGACTTGTATGCCGAAAACCAAAAGCGACCGGCAAATGATGAAAAAGCCACCATCAACACACTAATAGGGCATTGCAAGACGCAGTTGCTCGATGCCGGGAAACGTGCCGACTATGACTACACTTGCGGTAACCAGTCGTTTGCCGGAGTACGTTCCAAGATAGAGCGCATTGCCGCCGGCAGCGAACGAATAATACGCCCCGAACAATACAAGGCCCTGCTTGAAGAATGCACCGAGAGCGGAATGCATCGCGACAAGGCCGAATACATGATATACACCACCGCCGACAAGCTGAAAGTCACAATCGTTGAGCCGGCCGACAGCGGCAGCCTGCAAATGTGCCGCTTTTGCGGCGCACTCAACCCTGCCGGGGCAAAAGTGTGTAAACAATGCGGATTACCGATTGTAATTACCTGCCCGCGATGCGGGCGCATAAGTTCCGACCACGACGAGTTGCGGTGCGTGAAGTGCGGATTTGTGTTTGGCGATTTTCCTCGTGCCGAGGCATTGATAAAAGATGCACAAACCGCATTGAAATACAACAACGTTGACGAGGCTGTGAGATGCTTGGAAACCGCCGATAACTTATGGCCCGGCAATCCAAACCTGCAACCTGCCGTCGCAGCTGTAAAAAAGGCACAAGACCGCATAACGGCTACACTACCACAAGTGGAAGAATTGTGCGCAAAACACGCTTACTACGGCGCATCGGCATTGCTCGGACAAATAGGATACGGAACCCGAGCCACGGCGTTAAGGAAAGAAATCGAAGGTGCAATAGCCAATGCCGAGGCATTGATAGCAAAAGCACGAAGCGCCCGCGACACCACCGAGCAAATAGAGTGCTACATGCAGGCCTTGTCGATTTGCGCCGACTGCAATACGGCAAAAGAGAAATTGCAACTCACTCCACCAACTGCACCCGCCCAAGCTTGCGCTTCGGTAGTGGGGAGCAACATTCGTGTGGAATGGAGCAAACTGCCATCGAAATATATTCAATATTATGTCGTCCGCAAAGCAGGCGGGCGGCCGAATACCCCCACCGACGGTGAAACGGTGTGCGAAACGTTCAACAACTCGGTTGACGATATGCAAGCCACGGTGGGCTTAAGCTATTATTATGCCGTGTATGGCAAGTGCGGCAATGTGTTTTCACAACGTGCCGCAGTCACCGCAACACCGGCAATGACTGTTGCCGACATAAGCCCAAGTGCGATAACATTTGATGTGCAAGCCACGCAGATAGGTTTCGGCTTCAAATTCCCGCCACGGGCAAAGAGCATAGAAATATACCGCGACGGTACCCTCGTCAAGAATGTCACAGGCAGCGCATTCACCGATACAGGCCTTGTCTCCGACAAACGGTACCTTTACAAGTTTGTCACGGTATATGAGGATTGTACCGGCCGCAGCCACCGGGCTGCCGGTTTCTCCCAGGCATTAAGCCCCATGGCTCCACCAAAACCTGTCGAACTGCGGTATTCCTGGCAAGGAATACTTGCCAACATAGCATGGGATAAGCCAGCAAAGGGCATTGTGTATATTTATGAAAGCGACCGCCCGTTTGACATACTTGAAAATGCCAAGGTGAATGTTGACAACCTGAAGCACAAAAAGCTCGACATCACCGGCACATCTTATATTTTCAAGAAAGATTACAGCGGAATTAAATACTTCCTGCCGGTAACAGTACAAGGCAACATAGGAGTGGCCGGAAAGCAAGTCAAAGTGCTGTCGATGGTAAAACCATCGGGGGTGCGCTTCGACCGCAACGACACTTTCGTCACTGTCAATTGGTCGTGGAACGCTATATCATCGGTCAGGATTTCGGTACAGGCCGATGGCGGGAACATTCAACGGTATGACATCGATGCCCCTGCCACTCCACACTACAAGGTGGACATACCCAAGGGAGCAAAATCGTTAAGCATATCGGTGGCATCGAAAATCACTGCAAGCGGCGAAACGCTCCTTAGCGAGGAAACAAGCCAAGTGATAAGCCTGCAAGCAGTGAAAGTGAACTTTGCCGAAGTAAAAAGCGAGAGCATGTTCGGGTTTATAGGCAAGGACAAATACAGCCTCACCGTAAGCTGCGACTCGCCGTTGCCATGCCCGCTTGCATTGCTGATAGCCGAAAATTTCCCTCCCACCAACCTTGTGAATTACAAGTCATACCTCACAATATCGCCACAAGAATTGAAGCCCGGCATCGAGTTGAAAAAAGAGTTCCGTTACACCCGTGTTCAAAAAGGCAAACCGGTATATTTCAGGCTCATCGCAACCGATACCGACCTTGCAAAACAAATAACAATAATACCCGAAACAAGACAAATAAAATAAGCCGCAGCATATGAGCAAAATAGTGTGTCCGTACTGTTTCAACACTTTTGAGCGCAACGAGGTTATGTTTCGTTGCAGCAACGAAAACAGTTGCGCCAAGAGTAACGACCCCGAACTAAGCAAGTTTTGGGGCAGCACACAAAACGTGTGCCCCTGTTTCAAGCCCGATTTTTCCATCATGAGCCTGTTTGGGCGTATGCCTGAATATGGCACCTGCCCGCAATGCAAGCAAAAGTCGTATCTTGTGATATGCCCGCATTGCCATAACCGCATACCCAAGCACATGGTGAAAGAGAAGGGCTACATAATCTCGATAATCGGGGCACGAAGCAGCGGCAAGACAATATACATAACCACGCTCATCAACGAATTGTTCCGTTCGGGGCATTGCCTCGGCAACATAGGCATAACGGCTTCGGCCGTAGCCAATATTCCCGAGAATAACACCCAACTGCGTTACGAGCGAGACTTTTTCAACATAGTTTACAAGAAAGGGGTATGCCCGGCACAAACAAGTGTCAACGACCCCAAAAGCAAAGTGCCGCTGATATACGAACTTGGACAACAGGGCAAACAACCCATTTACCTCGTGTTCTATGACACCGCCGGTGAAAATTTCACCGACTTGCGGAACATTGCGGCCAATGTTAAGTTCCTCAACCAGTCGGATGCCGTTATATTCCTGTTAGACACTTTCTCTATACCATACGTGCACGACAAATTGCGCAGCAGTATGCACCTGCCCGACATCGAAACACGTTACGACCGCATCATTTCAAACCTCATCACCCACTTCGAGGAAGGTGAAAAAAGCATTCGCGACACACATTACCACCGCCCCATGGCACTTGTATTCAGCAAAATAGATGCTATACTGCACAACGAGCAGCTCTTCCGCAACACGTCGATACCGGGTATGTCGATGGAACGCAACAGCTCGTTCCTTGACGGCAGCGGTGTAAACCTTGCCGACATCGACAGCATCAGCGACGGACTGCGCGCCGGATTGAACTCGTGGGGAGAACAAAACTTTATCAACAGCATGGAAAACCATTACCATAATGTGAAATACTTCGGCATATCGGCACTTGGCGGCGTACCCGACAAAACCGGTAACATCAATAATTTGCGCCCTTATCGTGTGCTCGACCCGCTTGTGTGGATATTGCACCAATTCAAATACTCATTGCCCATCGTCAAATAAAATTCAGCTATGGAAACCATCGATTGCAAGGAAATATATTATGCCTCGACCGAGCATTCCATCATTACCGGGTATGCCGGTTTCGGGGTACGTACCTACACCGAAGGTATGCAGGTCGACGAAGTGACCGAGATTGTGGAAAAATGCGCACCCGGCTACAGCGTCGAAACCGACCGTATGCTCACTTTCGAGCAAATAAGCCAAAATCCCCGTACCGTGTATGACTATGCACCCGCTTACGCATTCAGGCGTGTGGACCTCACATCGGGTGGCACACGCTATGTGCTTAGCCGCACGGTGTATATAGGCATCGATTACGGCTACTTTTGCAAACGTGACGGCGCAATGCGCACCGGTGCCAACTATTTTGCCCACCTGCTGGTATTCGACCGCTTACCTTCGTGCAAGTTGTTCGCAAATATTGGCAACGATGGCATGTTCGTTCCTCGCGATTACACTTGTTCTCCCGACAACAAGGAATTACAATCGTTGTTGACAGGAGAACCGCAACTGCTGCCGACGAGGCGATTGCAGGGCAACGATAACGCAATCCCCATTACAGTGGATTTTGCCCGGTGCATCACAGCCATGCTGCAAGCATACTGCAACAGCAAGCGCAGTACCGACCCTGCATTATGCAAAATAATAATCAAGGCACCCGAAAGCACTACCCCCGTGTTGGTGAGGAGCCTTTCGGAACTGCCCGACGAATTGGTTACAGGCAAGCGATTTACTACCAATTATATGCAGGGATACGGCGTGCCCGATGAATATGACATGGTGTTTGTCAACGAGCATAACGAGCGTGAGCTGTATGAAGACAGCCATGTGTGTGTAAACCTTTTCGACGGCACTTCCCGCAATATCGATGACAATTACATATACAGCAAAATAATTGAATTGACTGCAGCCGGAGAAGATGCCACACTGAAGAAACTCGTGGCATACTATCTGAAATCAAATCCGGCAAAAGAGCATGATTATAACTTTGAATATAATATGTTCCTTGCAACCGAGTCCTCGAAAAACATTTCACTTGACGACTTGTCGGGCGAATTTATCGGCAAAATATGCAATGCCGGCCTCGATGCGAAACAAACAACGCTGTTATGGGAAAAAATCAACGCCGCCGTCAACAATGGCTTAACTTCGAGCCGCGGGTTGGAAATCAATAAAGCCATAGCTGCAGCCGGATACATTTTACAGCAATGCGGACAACATTTGCAATTGACACCCGAAAGCCGCAAATGGATTACCGATACCATAGTGTTTGGCGACCCATCATATTTGGATAAAGTTACGACCGCCGGCAGCATCGATGTGTTGTTGCATATCCTCGACCGCAACCTGATAACATCTGAGGAACGTTTTTTTGCATCCCTGAGCCTGTCGCACGACATAACGGTATGGAAAAAGTTATTGCATTTTTATTTCGACCCCGCACTCGATTCAAACATCACAAGCATAATCGGCCATATCATGCAATGGGGGGTGCCCGATGAAGTGAAAATCGATTTGATAAAAGAATTGTTCCCCGTGGAGCGGTGCGGCAACTTGCTGTATGACTACATACTGGAGCATACCGGGGAAACGGGTGTGCTGATTGACATAGTGCGACGGCTGTGCCTTAATTCGCGCGAAGAACGTTTCTCGGCGATACTGAAGCATAGCAATAACGACCCTGCCGTGATAACGGTTTTATCACCATTGGTGGCAGAATATTACATCAACATGGTTACACGCGACCCGGGTTCGGGCATAAAGGCATTGCTTGCGTTTATCGATGCTGTGTCGGCACCGGTATTCAACAGCATGAGTGCATCGCGCATAATCGACTCATATGCCGATGCCTGCATGAAAAATCCGGCAGGGTGCGAACGCGAATTACTCGAACGATTAACGGCAGCAAATATTTCAATAAGCCATGAGGCCGCCGAAAAAATAGCTACCGCCACAAGCCTCATCGACGGCACGGTACCGCCTGTGGTAGATTGTAACATATTGCTTACGGCCAACCGCATGGGCAAAGATGCCGGTTACATAAAACTGCTCTATGAGGCTTGGCTCAAGTTGTCTCCGTCAAAGAAAGAGGTCGCCGCATATGCATCGCAAGCCACAGGCATGACACCACAAGTCATAGGCGAAATAATCTTGTCAACGTGGCAATCGCCGATGCGCACCATTCGCGACGACCGCGAAGCCTATGTGCTTGCAATTGCCGACAATGCCAAGTGGCGTAACGATGACCGCAAGGCATTCATCAAATCGTGCCAAGACAAGACGTTGGCAAAGTACCTCTCCGATTCCGACAAATTTTTCACAAAGTTAACCCGAAAACTATTCAAACGCTCTTGAACGAATGAAACTGCTCAAACTCATATTACCGGCATTGGTTGCCATGATTTTTGTCTCATGCAAAGACGAAACGGCAAGATATACGCCTTATACCCGTGAGGCATACAACATCGAAGGCAACGTAAAGTGCATAACCGAAAAATACCTCGACAGCCGATACAGACTCTATTACACAAAAAACATCTGTTTCGACAAGCAAGGGCGCATGACATTGCAACAGTTGATAAGTGGGAATGACACTGTGGCCAACCTGATGACATACGACGAAAACGGACGCATTGCCGATATCAGCCGCAAAGACAGCGCAAACTACATTCCCGAGTTCAACAAATTTGGCGACCTTGTAAAAGAGAGCTTTTCGTATGACAAAAACGGTAGCAAGTGGCTCAAAGAATATTCTTATAACGATCTCGGGAAAATAATCGGAGAAAAGAGTTATAGTGCCGACTCAACTGTATCGAATTACAAATATGTATATGCGCCCAATGGCAAACTGGCTCAAGTGAGCATGACAAGCGAAAAAGAGATCAGAAACATTGAATGTGACACTGTTACAGGTTTGCCGGTGACGGAAGAAGTGACCGATGCCTCGGTAAAAGGCGGTGCAGCCGAACTGTTCACTTACAGTTACAAATTTGACGACCTGCTCGGCAACTGGACCGAACGTGTCACAAAGAAAAACCGCCGCACACAATCGATAGTCCGCAGGAGTTTCACTTATTATTCCAAAGCCGAACTTGCCGATACACTTGCAGTAGCTCCTTCCAAATTTGAAGCAAAGACCTACGTGCATATTCCCATCGTGGACAATTTTATCAACGATGTAAGGGCAAGGCGCATCAGCAATGCCGGCTCGCCCGACAATGTGCTGTTCATTATACTAATAGTGTGCACGGCACTCGGCACGGCAGTGGTGCTTTACCTGCTGCGAGAACCTGTCTTTGCCAATTTCTCGGGGCACGTCCAGGCCAACGGCATGAAACGCCTGTGGATGTACAATCCCGAACCATACCTGAAAGTGGGCAGCATGATACTGCTGGCCATTGCGGCATTTGCAGCATCCATTTTGGTAATACTGATTGTGGGCGGAGCCATATGGGCTGTGCTGTGGATAGTCAGGTTCCTGTTATGGGCATTGGTGGTAGTAGGCTGGATTTGTCTTGTAGGCGGCATACTGGCATTGCTGGGCAAAGAGGGCATGGGTTGCCTGCCCACCATAATAGGCGGTTTGATAGTGGGCTGGTCTGATGAAATATCCGATACCGGCAAGATGCTTGTCGATTGGGGATTTAATGTTATGCAAAGTGCCAATATGCTCAATTGGGGGCTTGAAATATTCTCGAAATACTGGGATGTACTGCTTGTAGCTTTTGCCACTCCAATGGTGCTGTTCCTTGCTTTTGCCCTTGTGGTGATAATTATAAATATGTTGCTCAACGGCATTGAATTTATAATCACACGCATCTACAGCATTCGTCGTCCATGCCCGGTGTGCGGATCCACTGCCACACCCGATTATGTGGTGGGAGGCCGCACCCATCCCGTGAGGTTGCAACCTGGAATATACGGCGTGTTTACTCAACGGTCGCCGCAAACAGGCGAGACGCTGCCCACAATGTTGCTCAACGGCCGTGCAAAACTCACAAGACGATGCCGCCAGTGCAAACAATACATCGGTTCGGACACAGCACATTCATTTGGCACTGAAGTACATATAGGTTTCGTAGGGCACCGTTCCTCGGGAAAATCATATTTGCTGTATAGCGGACTTTCGCTACTGATGCAATCTTATCCCGAACGTTTCACCCAAATTGATTCTTCGAGCGATACCCGCATCGACAGCATGAAACGCCGCATAGATGCCCGTAACGACATCCAAACTAACGTGGCCAACCGCTATCGTGCCACGCAACTTATAATGACAAGCCAACGGCGGCCACTACCCTATCACTTGTTCTTCTATGATGTGGCAGGCGAGAAATTCAATGCAGGGTCGAGCAGCCACAAGACGGCTATGGAATTTTACCGCAATGTGCAATCGATAGTGTTCATCATCGACCCGTCGATGCTCGACACATTCGGCACTCCGGCAAGCCCTCGCTTTACGGCATGGGCACAACAAAACGCATCGGGTGAAAAATATAAGGTGGAAAGTTCGTTCTCGGTACTGAAAGATATACTTGAAACCGTGGGCAGAAAATCGAGCAAGATTGATTTCAACTTTGTATGCGCCAAAGCCGATATGGGTTACTTGCAAGCCTGCGGTTACAGCTTGACGCCCGACGAAGCCGGTGTGGAACAGTTCATAAGTGCTGAATTGGGGCTTACTAACCTCGTCAACTCGGCACGGGCATCATTCAACGAAGTCCATTTCTATGCCGTAAGTGCCATCTCAAGCAACAAAGTCGGCCTTCGCCGCCTGTTCTCCGACCTGCTAAACCAACGTAACGTGTCGCTATAAAAACAGTAGAGGCGCAAAATTTTGCGCCTCTACTGTTTTTTGTCACATTCTGCCTTTGGTTTACCGTGCGGATTTCGCGCGGAACGGAACAAGTGGCAGCCAATCGGTACTGTGCACCTTGCCGGGCATCCAGTTGCGGAAGCAATAGCGCACCTCGGCAATACGGCTTACATTGTCGCAGGTAATGCGAATATCGCGATCAATGGCTACGGCATCGGCCTCGTAAAACACGCCGTCATCTCCGGCAACTTCAAAACCTTGCAGATTGCGGTTAGGAGTAAACCCGCCATCGGCATTATTGAAATGCAACAAAGCACTGTTACCATCCACTTCCATACTGTCGAAAGTGGGACTGTCGCACATTATCCCCTCGATGCCATATGTACGCACTGCCGCCATCCAAGCCAATCGCTCCCCTATCGGCTGCTTCATGCAGGCATGAATATCTTCGGCTTCATAAGGTTTCGACAGGTCGCTCGTACATACGATACCGCTATTCGGAGTCAATGCCATTGCCTTATGTTGTGCTTCACGAAGCAACGCACCGTTTATGCCGTTAACGTCGCCGTAGGAATAAGGCGGAACCTCCACACTGTAGAACGGTAATTCACCTTGCCCCCACAAGTCGCGCCATATCTCCACCATGCGTGCAAGGCGCTGCGGATAGGTTTCATGTTGGTTGATATTGCTCTCCCCTTGATTCCACAAAAAGCCTTTTACCGTATAGCCGATTAGCGGGTGCAACATACCGTTATACATTATCATGGGTTGATCCCATTCACGCACAGCCTTGTTCCCAGCTTGCGTCAAGTCAACATCATCATATTTTACCAACTCTTCACGAGGCAACCACCCCTCGACATGGCTTCCGCCCCAACTGCAATTGATTATGCCCACCGGCACATCGAGCAGATTGTTAAGCGCAACAGCAAAATAATATCCCACCGCGCTGAACCAACGGGCATTGGCCGGACAACTATCTTTCCATTCACCCTGCACATTATCGGCCGGGGTGACGGCAGCAGTTTTTGCAATAGTTGCCATCCTGATTTTACCGCGGTATTGCCCTGAATATGCAATGGCTTGCGCACTACCTTCCACCGGCTGCGTCCAAAAGCCGTTAAGCGGCATTTCCATATTGGATTGCCCCGAGCAGAACCACACTTCGCCCACAAGAACATCGTCGATTGCCACCACGCCGTCGGCATCGGCAATGGTTACCGAGTATTTGTCATACGAAGCCGTCGGAGTGGCAACAGCCACACTCCACTTGCCTTGCTCATCGGCTCTCACTTCATAGTTCGCTTCATTCCACGATGTGGTTACTTTTACTGTTGCACCGGCATCGCTCCATCCCCACAAGCGTGCATTGGAATTTTGCTGAAGCACCATTCCACGGCCTATTATGTCGGGCAAAGTCACTGAGGCATCAACCGACATGGCACACATAACCAAGGCGGCTGTGAATAATATCTTCAACTGGCTCATGATTCTATCGTTCGGTTTGCAAATAATGGCGCACAAGCACACCCCATGGTTTTATATACTCCTCGCTCCATTGGCTACCGTCGGCCGGAGTTCCCGGTACGAGCATTGAGCAAGTCTCTTCTTTATCGGAAACCGACCATGCAATCCAACTTATCGAGTTTTCCTTTGCAAAATCGAGCCAAGCCTCCCATGAATTCATATCAAGAATACCGTCACCGGTGTGGAGCATCGCGCCCGACTCTGAGATAAACAGCGGCAATCCCTTGTCCACTGCATATTTTGCCTTGTCAAGCAAATACTCCTTGTGCGTAGCCGAATAGTGATGCAGGGCATACACAAGATTGTCGAATTTGGTTATCGGGTCATCGGCAGCCTTGTCCACCTCCTGATCCCAACGCGGCGTGGGAACTATCACCACGGCATCGGGAGCATTGGCACGGATTACAGGAATAACTTCCTCGGAATAAGACTTTGTTTCAGCCCATTCAACTTCAAGCGGCTCGTTCCATATTTCATAAATTATGTTTGGAATATTGCCGTATTTCTTCGACACCACACCGAAGAATTCCTTTGCAAGCGGCAAATTGTTTTTGTGACTGTGGAAATCGACTATGATGTAAATACCATTCTTCACCGCCGCATTCACCATGCTATCGACTGTGGCATAAGCCAACTCTGGATTTTTGTCATAACAATTGTCATCAAGGTCAAGCCCTATGGAGCAACGTACCACCGTAGCCCGCCACTCCTTGGCCATCTTAGTCACAGCAGCCTCGTTGAAAAAACGATGCCACCAGTTATGCCAACCGAAACTAACCCCTCGCAACTGCACTTTCTCGCCATTACCATCGACAAGATAACGCCCTTGCACCGACAACGCCCCATGACGCTCTACCGGAGTCGGTTCTTCGGCAGGTTGTGTTTCCTGTTCAGGACGTTGCTGTGTGCATGAATAAAACAACACTGATGCCACTGCTGCGGCACAAATCAAAAAAAACTTTTTCATCGGTAAAAACTATATTTGGTTTATGTAATTTCTATCACAAATATAATTTATGCCGACTAAATCTCATCACAAAGCACACAATAGTGTCAAACTCTGACAAAATAGTATCAAATTATCACCTTGTGCTTGCGGTAGTTTTCGCGGAACGACTTGGGCGACACCCCTTTCTTGCGCTTGAAGATGCTTTTCATTTCTTCCAATGTTTAATCTGCGGTTTCATTATTAAACGAACAATAATTTTACATGAAATATAATTTCGTATTTTTGCATAACACATTCTTTTACCAATCAAACAATACGTATTCTTATGAATAAAAATATTATAATTCTTCAAGAGCAACAATTCTTGGATATTATCAACATCATACAGCAACATCGCAGTTTCGCGTCAAAAGCCGTCAACGAGGCAATGTTGTTTACTGCATGGCAAGTAGGGAAATATGTATCACAAAAACTGAAAAGCGAAGAGTGGGGCAGTAAAGTTGTGAAGCAATTATCAGAATTTATTCGCTCACGTTATCCCGACATCAAAGGATTCAGCCGCAGTAACATATACAATATGATAATGCTTTATGATGAATACTCTTCCGACAGATTCATATCCACCATGAAAACATACCTGCCACACAAATCCTTACAAGATGTCACCACACCATTGCCCGACAATTTGGCAAAAACGAACGAACAATCAACAGAGCCCCAAACTGTCCAAATGCCGTCTGGACAATTCCCCAATATCCTAAAACTAACATCACTCTCAAATCATTACGAAATCTTAAACCGATGCCACGACAATGAGGAACGATTATTTTACATTTTATACGCAAATAAACATCAATTAACACATCAAGAGCTGCGGCGCTGCGTATCGAATCATACTTACACATCTTTACTTGGCAATAATAACAATTTGTCAAAAGGAATGTTACAAACTTATCCCCAATCTCCTGTAATATTCAAAGACAAACTCTACTTAGACTTCTTGGGGCTACCACAAAAACACAGTGAAACAAAACTCAAAAATAGTATCTTAGAACATATGAAACAATTCATCCTTGAACTTGGAAAAGATTTCTTATTTGTTGACCAAGAATACAGACTAAATGTAGGAGCCTCCACCTTTAAAGCCGACCTTCTTTTTTTTCATAGAGGTTTACAGGCTCTTGTTGCGGTGGAACTGAAAAAAAGCAAATTCCACCCCAAAGACCTCGGGCAATTGGAATTCTATTTGGAAGCATTGGACCGTGATGTAAAACGTTCCAATGAGAATCCTTCAATCGGTATTATATTATGTCCGGAAGCCGACCGAATGGTAGTGGAATATGCTTTAAGCAGAAGCATGAGCCCAACAATGATAGCAGAATACAAACGTATTCTCATGCCACAAGAGCAGATGCAAAAACTACTCAATGAGTTCTGCAATTATTATTTGAATGATAAAAACTTTCCCCAAAGTTAAAATCTCCAACTATTAGTGCCGAAATAGGCACTTTTCCATTAGTGATACGGTATCAAATTATCACCTTGTGCTTGCGGTAGTTTTCGCGGAACGACTTGGGCGACACCCCTTTCTTACGCTTGAAGATGCGGTTGAAATTCGACACATTGTTAAAACCGCAGTCATAACATATCTCAGATATCGACATGGTGGTATCAACGAGCTTGCGAGACGCAATCCCAAGGCGTATATCGATTATGTACTCCGATATAGTCTTGCCCGTCCGCAACTTGAAAAAGCGGCTGAATGCGGTCGGTGTCATGCCGACAAGGTCGGATAGCGTCTGCAACCGTATGTCAGCACTGTAATGCTCGTTGATATATTCTTCCACTTTTTGCACTCGGCGGCTGTCGGCACTCACCTTGATATGAGAAAACGAACTGCTCGACAATAAGTGGTAATTACTGTCGATTGACAATTCATACAATATCGACAAAATTTTCATCACGCGATAAAATCCCGATTGCAGCCGGGTAATCTCATCGAGCATCCCATATACTTTCATAATGGCAGGCATATCGAATGCTATGCCATACTTGGCATTGTCGAGCATGGAGTGCACACTTTTCAGCTGCTTTTTGTTCAAGAAATTTTCACCGAAAAGTTCGGGTGAAAACTGCAACGTGATTTCCCTTATGGGACTAGTGTTGCAATCACCTTGCTCCCACACGTGTTCAAGGCCGCTGCCGATGATAGCAAGGTCATATTCCCCCAGTTCCTCAATCGAGTCGCCCACCACACGACGTGCTCCGGCACATTTTTGTACAAAATTGAGTTCTATCTCGTCATGCTTATGCAGCGGATATGTAAACCTGTCTTTATACCTGTCAACTAAATAAAAACAATCTTCATTTGACAATGGGGTTATTTCCGTTATTACTTTATTCATGGGTTTAGGCTTTTATAGTGTTATGTTACGGTATATTACAAACCTGTCTCTATGTAAGAGACGGATCAATAACGCAAATATACGCAAAATTATTGGATTTCAACATAATCCACCGAGCAACATCGCCCCAATGCAAAAAAGTACAATGCAATCATACTAATTTGCTTTTTATAGCCGCCTGAAAATCAACATAATCAACCACCCATCCGTCTCTTACATAGAGACAGACAAACAAAAACGACAGCCATTTCCTTCAACAAACGAAAATGGCAAAATTGAAAATCATTCTTTTCTGCAAAGGGCGCGGCAACACAAAATATGCAGCAATATGGAGCGGTTCCTCCACCTTATCCCCCCCTCATTTGAAACTCAACATCGCTTTTCCGGAACAGACACAATAAAAAATAGAAGCTGCCTTATTTCGCAACATAGCAGCTCCAGCAGAAGTTATACAAAGTTATGTTAAATGTATCTCGTTGTTATATAAAGCTCTTGTTCCATTATTTTATGAAGCGCAGCGTTCCTGTGGCTGTTTTCACAAAATATATGCCGTTGTCGAGCCCGGCAACCGAAATCCGTTGCCCTTCGGCTGCCATGACTTTTTGCCCGGCAGCGTTATATATGATTGCAAATGTGCTTTGCGGCAAAACAACCGCAGCGGCAGCCCTATCGTAAGTAATGGCATCGCCAACCATGCCTGCATTGCCCACACTGGCAATCCCATCGCTTTTCACCATCAACTTGTCGAGGCAGAACATTGCCGTCGTATTCATCCCCCATTCGCCTGCATCGGTACTGCTCATTGTAAAATATACCGATTCCACCGCACCGAGCGATGACAAATCAACATATTTCCAGCCTCTGACTGCCTGAAACATATCATCTTCATATTTTACAAGGTCAACATCTACCGTTTTTTCGGTTTGATCGGCAGCCACACCATGAATTGTGAGCGTAAACTTGTCTCCATTGACAAACGGGCGGGCATACCCGTTACCATACAAGCAGTTATAGAACGCCGTAGGAAAATTAGTGACATACATACCCACAACCTCATGCGACATGCCATCGTTGAAAAATATTTGGCACGAAGGCAAGTCGGTTTCCATTGTGTTATAATATCCCACAAGATACGGAGTTTTTGCATCAATGACGACATTACCGTTATCATCGGTTGCCACATCTCCGTTGACATCAAGAGCAATACCGCCCCCCGCCATGCAGCCAGCAACGTATGATGCACGGTCGGCCATAACGGTACTTGTACACGGTGCGAACCCATCCCAAACCGTACCACCATAGCTCGTTGTGTGGCTCATGATAAAGATTTGTGCTTCGAAGTAATCTTGCACGCCATCTTCGCCTTTATATACTCCGTCCCAAGCCCCGTCTTCTCCGAAGTTCAGTTGTTCGGGATTGAGCGGCTTTGTCAGGTCGAGGGTTGTTATACCCTCGGCTGCAATTGCATTATTGCCCGCAACGAGCAACGATGCCGCCAATAGTAAACAGTTAAAATGTTTCATAAGCAGTTATTTTGATTTATTTAAATGTTATATCAACCTTTTAAATAAGCCATGTCGCTGCCATTATTCTTAATTCTCGTGTGCAAAGATATATTGATTATGCCTTGCTTCAAAACAAAAACACCCGTTTTTTCTGCACAAATGTCGTTTTAGCTGTAACAAACGGCAAGAATGCTTCTGCAGGTACATAGATACAGTTGCCGTATATGCATTATTTTATTAACTTTGCGGCGCATTGAGCGTATTATGACAAGGGGAAACACGTTGTGGCATTGTGCTGTGACGGGGGATTTCATATATTTTTGAGCTGAAATAACTTTACAATTTTATAATGGAACAAAAAAAGCATTACACAGGACTCACCGATGCCGAAGTGCTTGAGAGCCGCAAACGGCATGGCGTGAATATCCTCACCCCACCCGAGAAAGACTCGTTGTGGAAAAAATTCTTTGAAAAACTCGTCGGCCCGTTCGGTCGCTTTATCCCCGGGTGGGAAAACGGCGATCCACTTATTTTTATTCTTGAAATCGCAGCGTTATTGTCGATAGCCATCGCTTGCAGCGAATATTGGGGTTGGTTCGGGCTTCACCCTGAGGGAGCTTCGGTATTCCTTGAACCGGTGGGCATATTGCTTGCCATATTCCTTGCCACAGGAGTGGCCTTTTATTTTGAAGTGAAGGCCGACAAAGCTTTTGCCATACTTAACCAGGTGAACGACGAAGAGCCTGTGAAAGTGATACGCAACGGCAACACCATCGAAGTGCCTAAAAAGGACGTGGTAGTGGGTGACATCGTTATCCTTAACACCGGCGACGAAGTCCCTGCCGACGCCGAATTGCTCGAAGCCGTGACACTTCGCCTCGATGAATCGACCCTTACCGGAGAACCGGTATGCGACAAGACCGTAAATCAGGCAGAATTTGACAAGGATGCCACTTTCCCATCGAACCATGTGATGAAAGGCACCAAGGTGATGGAAGGACACGGCATATGCCAAGTGTTTGCCGTGGGCGATAAGACCGAGAACGGCAAAGTATTCGTTGCCGCTCAAATCGACAATAGCGTGAAAACGCCGCTCAACGAACAGCTCGACCGCCTCAGCCACCTTATCACATGGGGCAGCTACATCGTTGCCGCACTCATCATAGTGGGGCGCATTATCATGTTCTTTTCAAGTACACATGGAGCTTTCTCATTGCCCGATTTCCTGGCCTACCTGTTACAGACGGCAATGATTGCCGTTACGCTCATCGTGGTATCGGTTCCCGAAGGTCTGCCTATGGCTGTTACATTAAGCCTTGCTTACAGTATGCGCCGTATGCTCAAAACCAATAACCTTGTGCGCAAGATGCACGCCTGCGAAACGATGGGCGCGACCACAGTGATTTGTACCGACAAAACGGGAACGCTCACTCAAAACCAAATGCGCATACACCGCACCAATTTCTACGGACTTGGCGATGAGCAGAAACTCGGCAGTGACGAAATGAGCAAACTTATCACCGAGGGCATTGCCGTAAACTCGACTGCTTCGCTCAACCTATCACACCCCGACAAGCCGCAAGTGCTTGGCAACCCCACCGAGGGCGCATTGTTGCTTTGGCTGCATGGCAACGGCATTGATTACCAGGCATTGAAAGACAATGCCCCGGCCATCGAGGAGCTGCCGTTCTCTACCGAACGCAAATATATGGCTACTGTGGTGAAATCGGCAACTGGCAAGACCATACTTTATGTGAAAGGCGCTCCCGAGATAGTTTATTCAATATGCTCGAAGTCTTGCGGAAATATCACCAAGGAAACCATCGACAGCCAATTGCTTGAATATCAAAATCAAGCCATGCGCACACTGGGATTTGCCTATAAAGTACTTGAGAGCGACGACGAACAAGTGATTGCCGACGGCCGTGTAGTGGCAAAGGGGCTTACTTTCCTGGGAATAGTTGCAATTGCCGACCCCGTGCGTGCCGATGTTCCCAATGCCGTGCGTGAATGCCTTGATGCAGGTATCGCAGTAAAAATTGTAACCGGAGACACCCCGGGTACGGCCAAGGAGATAGGCCGCCAAATAGGCTTATGGACCGAAAACGACACTGACCGCAACATAATCACCGGCCCTGAATTTGCCGCACTCAGTGACGAAGAGTTGAAAGAACGGATACTAGACTTAAAAATAATTTCCCGTGCCCGCCCCATGGACAAGAAACGCCTTGTGGAAACACTGCAAGAGAAAGGCCAAGTAGTGGCTGTCACCGGCGACGGCACCAACGATGCTCCGGCACTGAAAGCCGCACAAGTGGGCTTGTCGATGGGCGACGGAACATCGGTTGCCAAGGAAGCCAGCGACATCACCATCATCGACAATTCCTTTGCCAGCATAGGCCGTGCAGTGATGTGGGGACGCTCGCTTTATCAAAACATACAGCGTTTTATCCTTTTCCAAATGACTGTGAACGTGGCCGCCTGCCTTATAGTGCTTGCCGGAGCATTCATGGGTACCGAGTCGCCGTTAACCGTTACGCAAATGCTTTGGGTAAACCTTATAATGGACACCTTTGCAGCAATGGCACTTGCCTCGCTGCCGCCATCGGAATCGGTTATGAAAGACAAGCCGCGTGACCGCCGTGCATTCATCATCGACAAGATAATGGGTTGGGGCATAATTGCCACCGGTGTGATATTCTTCGCAATGTTACTTGTGCTACTTTATATATTCCAGCATGCCGACATTACGAGCCTAACCGACCTGCTGCACTTGTCTCTTAATGTTAACGACAAGCATCTCACCCCTTATGAATTGAGTATGTTCTTCACCATTTTCGTGATGCTTCAATTTTGGAATATGTTCAATGCACGTGCGTTCAAAACGGGTCGCTCGGCATTCCATTTCAAGGACTGCAACGGCTTCGGATTGATAGCGTTTATCATACTCGTCGGACAGGTGTTCATCGTCACCGTGGGTGGAGAAATGTTTAATGTCACACCCATTAAGCCGCTTGACTGGACAATCATCATAGCAGGAACCTCGGTAGTGCTGTGGATAGGTGAACTGTTACGCCTCTTCATGCGCCGCCGATAATTGTCAAAAAATCATATAAAAATAACAGGTGCCAATTCGCGCCTGTTATTTTTATATTAATGTGTTGGAAACTTCAAGCATTAATTGTTTTATATGGTGCATTTATTCGCCGTTGCGGGCAAGCAATTCCCGGTAATGCTTGGGCGACATACCAAGTCGCTTACGCACATATTTACCAAAGAACGAAATGCTTGAAAAATTCAATTCATTGGCAATTTCTTTTATGCTCATTTTATTGGTTTTCAACAGGTGCTCCACTTCTTTCATCACATATGCTCCGATGATCGCCGATGCCGTGTTGCCGCTTACTTCCTTGCACACGGCCGATAAATACTTTGGCGATACATAAAGACGTTCGGCATAGAACGTCACTTCCCGTTCGCGCGGAGCCGATTCCGACAACAATTCAAGGAACCGGGAAAACAACATATTGGAAGATGTGTATTTTACAGGTTCAATTTTTACGATTGCAGAAAAAACATCTTGTATTTCATATATAATGGCTTGAGTAAGCGAATCGATGATTAAATCATAATTGTCACCCTGCCTGCCAAGCAATTTGGCACGCAGCAGATTGTAATATTGCAGATACGTGCTTATTTCATCTTCTTGCAAATGCATGATGGGCGATTTCTCGATATGCAATATTATATCCCAAATGTTACGTGGCATCATCGACAGATGCTTCACATATTCCCGCGACAGGCATATACCACGCACTTCTACATTATCGCTACGTTCGCTTTCCGATATCAAAGTGTTTGGGTGTGAAACAAACATATCTCCGGCTTCAACACGCAATTTATTGCCGTTAACGTAGCAAGTGACATTGCCTTTCAGGCAAAGTATTCCCACCACCATGTCGATACGCACAGGCAGATTTTTGGACTTGTCATTCAAGTCTTCAAACAAGATAATATGGTTGTCACCATACACAATTCTGCCATCTGCTTTCAGCCCGGTCGGATTTATGATAATGATTTCGTCGTTCATAGAAAAAACTGTTCAAAATTTCCTGCCGCAAAATAAACCAAAATCCCAACGCTCGCAGTGTTACAAATTTCCTGACATTTGTAACAAATATTCGGGAAAAGAAAAAGTTACAGCAGCTTCTCTATTTTGCCATGCGAAATTAAATGATTACATTTGCCTTATATCAAAATGCAAAGCCATGTTGAAGTACCCGATAGGCATACAGAGTTTTGAAAAACTGCGAGAGGACGGTTATATATATGTCGATAAAACTGCACTGATTTATAATTTGGTGCACAATGGCACTATATATTTCCTAAGTCGGCCAAGGCGGTTTGGAAAAAGCCTGCTTGTGTCAACACTGAAGAACTACTTTCTTGGTTGCAAAGAACTGTTCCACGGGCTTGCCATCGACTCGCTTGAAACAGAATGGGCCGAGTATCCCGTGTTCCACATCGACTTCAACGGGGAGAACTTCACTGTTCCGGGCACACTTGAGAGAGTGATAGAAGACACCGTGGCCTCATGGGAGGAGATTTACGGACGTTCGTCGTTCTCTACCATAGGCAAGCGGTTTGCCCACGTGCTTGCTCAGGCACACTTGCGGCATGGCCGCCGGTGCGTGGTGCTGATTGACGAATACGACAAACCCATCCTCGATGTTATGGATTCGGGAACGACAAGCACGGCCGGGGATGTACAAATGCAACTTGAAGATGCCCACCGCGAGATATTGAAAGGCTTCTATTCGGTGTTTAAAGCGGCCGACAGCGACTTGCAATTTGTACTACTGACCGGTGTGACAAAATTCTCGCAGGTGAGCGTATTCAGCGGCTTTAACCAGCCTGCCGACATCAGCATGGACCCGCGCTATGAGGCATTGTGCGGCATCACTCAGGAAGAACTTGAACATTACTTTGCTGAGTCTCTCATAGATATGGCAACCATGGCAGGCATAACAGTAAGTGAAATTAAAGACGTCTTGAAACGGCAATATGACGGATACCACTTCAGTGAAAAAATGACCGATGTTTATAATCCGTTCAGCCTTTTAAATGCTTTAGCCACCGGAACAATACGTGATTACTGGTTCCGCAGCGGCACACCATCCTACCTGATACGGCTGTTGTCGCATACCGATGAAAACCTTGACGAACTGACAGGCCGCTACTACGACCCCAGGGAGTTTGTCGATTACAAAGCAACAGTTGAAAAACCTTTGCCGATGATATACCAAAGCGGTTACCTGACCATCAAAGACTACAAGCCACGCCGCCGGACTTTTCTTCTTGATTTCCCCAACAACGAGGTAAAAAATGGCTTTATATCATTGGCTGCTTCAGATTATTTCAAACCGCGAACCGAGAGTGTTGACAGTTGGATACAAGACTTATTAGATGCGCTGGAAGAAGGCAAAGTGGAGCAAATACAGAAGTTGTTTACATCGTTTCTTGCCGACATACCTTACACAATGCGTCGCAAGGAGAACGAACGGGAACGAGAAAGATATTTCCACTACACGTTTTACCTGATCTTCCGCTTGGTGAGTGTTTACACAGTTTACACCGAGAAACAGCAAAGCGAGGGTAGGGTTGACTGCATAGTGGAGACTCCCGGATATATTTATATTTTCGAGTTCAAACTTGACGGTAATGCCGACGAGGCATTAGAACAAATAGCAAGAAAAGGATATGCCCGCCCTTACGCCGCCGATGGTCGCAAGCTCTATTACATTGGCGCGGTTTTTTCTTCCCAAACCGGTACTATCGCCGACTGGAAGGTTCAGTAAGCAGATACCAAACTTTTATGATCAAAACCGGCATATGTCAACAGATTGAAACTGCAAATGAAATGAACATAGCCTAAACAAGGGATATTCCCTGCTTGGTAAAACATTTATCGGAATACCCCTCGTTTTGCTTATTACTTGCGAAACATGGCGGCAGCGCGGGCTACAGCGGCAACGAAGCGGTTTACTTCGTCTATGGAGTTATAGGCGGCGAATGAGGCACGCACAGTGCCTTCTATGCCGAGTGTAGTCATCAGCGGCTGGGCACAGTGGTGACCGGTGCGTACTGCCACTCCCATCTTGTCGAGCAGCATTCCCATGTCGTAGTGATGTATTCCATCTACGAGAAACGAGATTACACCTTCCTTGCCGGGTGCATTGCCGAAAATCTTCATGCCCGGGATTTCCATCAGTCCGGCTGTCGCTGCTGCAAGCAGTTCTTGCTCGTGGGCTGCAATGTTGTCTAAGCCAAGGCTGGTGATATAGTCGATTGCTGCTGTCATGGCAGCCATTCCCACATAGTCGGGCGTGCCTGCCTCGAACTTGAACGGAAGGTCGGCAAATGTGGTTTTTTCAAACGACACGTGGCCTATCATCTCGCCGCCACCCTGGTATGGTGGCAGGGCTTCAAGAAAACGACGTTTGCCATACAGTATGCCAACACCAACGGGGCCATACATTTTATGAGCCGAAAAGGCATAGAAATCGGCATCGAGATCAACGACATCGACCCGACGGTGAGCTACTGCCTGCGCCCCGTCAACCAGTACCGGCACACCATGGCGGTGTGCAATAGCTATCATTTCCTTTACAGGATTGACGGTGCCAAGCACATTTGACACATGGGCGAGCGCCACCAAGCGCGTATTGTCGGTGAAAAGGTCTTCATATGCATCAAGCATCAAGCTGCCATCGGCATTCATCGGTACCACACGCAGCACCACGCGGCAATTGCGCTGCAGCAGCTGCCAAGGCACTATGTTGGAGTGGTGTTCCATAACCGTAACAATGATTTCATCGCCGTTGCACAGCGAGTCGCCAAACGATGATGCCACCAAGTTAATACCTTCGGTGGTGCCACGGGTGAAAATTATTTCTTCGGTCGAACCGGCATTAATAAACTCTTTCACCTTAGTGCGAGCCTCTTCCACACGGTCGGTGGCTTCTTGCGACAACGTGTGTACGCCACGGTGCACATTGGCCTTATGCTCGTAATACATTTGGCAAATGCTATCGACCACGCAGCGCGGCGTTTGCGATGTGGCTGCATTATCGAGGTAAATAAGCCGATTGCCCTCGACAGTGCGATTGAGTATGGGAAAATCTTCCCTTATTTTGTCAATATCAAGTGGCATATATATTTGTAGTATTTATTTCTTGATTTTTGCGTGGCAGGCTTGCGCCGCGGTGCAACTGCGGCATTGTGCAAGTGTACCGGCAAAACGCTTTTCGACAAGGTGGCGCAGGCGGTCGCGCAAAGCTTCGAGGCGCACACCGTCGATTACATCACTCATAAAGGCCTGCATGAGCAGTGTGCGGGCTTCGTGGCACGATATGCCGCGCGTCTGCATATAGAACATGGCTTCCTCGTCAAGTTGGCCCACTGTGGCACCGTGGCCGCACTTCACGTCGTCGGTGTATATTTCAAGTTGCGGCTTAGTGTGCATTCGTGCACGGTCGCTTGCACATATGTTACGGTTACTTTGATAGGCTTCGGTACGCGGCGAGCCGGGAGCAACAAGTATTTTGCCTGTAAACGCACCCACGGCATCGTCGTCAAGCACATACTTGAATAATTCGTTGCTGTGGCAATAGCCAACGTTATGGCCTATGTAAGTATGGTTATCGATGTGCTGCGAGCCGCTGCCTATGGCCATTCCCAACAATTGTGTTTCGGCTCGTTCGCCATTGATGTCAATGTGGTAATCATTGCGGGTTGTACCATTCATAAGCGTTATACCGTTGATAAGCAGGTTGCTGCCAGCCTCCTGGCGAGCCCAAAGCGAAGACACACGATGTGTGTGTCCGCTTGCCTCTTCAAGGTCATAATAATCGAATGTGGCACCCTCCCCGACGTATATTTCCACCACTTGCGTGTTAAGGAAATCGACATCGGCGGTTTGTGTGTGGTCACACACAAGCATCTTGGCTTGCGCACCGGCCTCCACAACCACAAGAATGCGGCGGTTGGTCATCAGCGGCCCGGCGGCGCGCAGCAAATTCACAAGTTGAATAGGCTTCTCGACAACAGTGCGGGCAGGCACATATACCAAAATCCCGTCTTGGGCAAGCAGTGTATTGAGAGCCACTTGTGGGTCGTCGATAGGCGCAATCGAACCATAATATTTGCCTATAATCTTAGAAGCGGCCTCATCGGCATTGCGTAACGATGACACCATCACACCTTCGGGCAAAGTTCCACTTGTGAAACCGCTCCCGTGATACATATCATTGAATATATAATAAAGGCTGGTGCTTAAATTTGGCACGTCGCAACGGAACGGCTCATCGGTGTCGGCTGCTACATCAAGACGGTCGATATTCAGGCCATAGTCGGGGGCATATAAAGCCTCAAGGTCGCTTACCTCGTAATTTTCATCCCCTTTGGCAGGCAACCGCCTCCCGTCAAGAGCGGCAAGAGCCGCCTGACGCAAAGCATTGAGAACGGGTGACGAAGCTGCATCGATGCGCCTGCCGAATTGCCGGTAAAGGTCGGTATATTGATTGATTGCAGACATAGTGTTATTCGCCTTTCGTTCCGTCAAATTCCTGTTTAATCCAGTCGTAACCTTTTTCTTCGAGCACCAGTGCCAGTTCAGGACCGCCAGTCTTGACGATGCGACCCTTGTAAAGCACGTGCACAAGGTCGGGCTTTATATAATCGAGCAACCGCTGGTAATGTGTTATTACAATAGTGGCATTATTGTCGGTCTTCAACTTGTTCACGCCACCGGCCACAGTGCGCAGTGCATCTATGTCAAGGCCGCTGTCAGTCTCGTCAAGAATCGAAAGGCGTGGTTCAAGCATTGCCATCTGGAAAATCTCGTTTCGCTTCTTTTCGCCGCCCGAGAACCCTTCGTTGACCGAGCGCGAGGCAAGTTTGTTATCAAGTTCCACAATTGCACGCTTTTCGCGCATCAACTTCAAGAAGTCGCTTGCGCTGAGCGGTTCTTGGTGGAAATATTTACGTTTTTCGTTGACGGCGGCACGCATGAAGTTCACCATCGATACACCGGGGATTTCCACTGGGTACTGGAAACTCAGGAAAAGCCCCTCGTGCGAACGATCCTCGGGAGAAAGTGAAAGCAGGTCTTTACCATTGAAAGTGACACTACCGCCGGTGACAGTAAATGCCGGGTTGCCGGCAAGCACCGATGCCAACGTACTTTTCCCCGAACCGTTAGGACCCATGATGGCGTGTACCTCGCCTGCCTTTACAGTCAGGTCGATACCCTTCAATATCTCTTTGCCCTCCACTTGGGCATGCAAATCTTTTATTTCAAGCATAGCAGTCATATTTTGCTAATTTTTTATTCGTAATTAAAATAGGGTGGATTATCCGATGCTGCCTTCGAGAGAGACTTGGAGCAATTTTTGTGCCTCGACGGCAAATTCCATGGGGAGCTTGGTGAGAACTTCCTTGGCATAACCATTGACAATAAGCCCTATGGCATCTTCGGTGGATATGCCACGCTGGTTGCAGTAGAAAATCTGTTCCTCATTGATTTTCGACGTTGTGGCTTCATGCTCAACCACCGAACTATCGTTCCGCACATCGATGTAAGGGAACGTGTGCGCTCCGCTGGTGTCGCTCAGCAGCAGGCTGTCGCATTGTGTGTAATTGCGGCTGTTGGCAGCTTTCGGAGCCACTCGCACCAGTCCGCGATAACTGTTTTGGCTGTGTCCGGCCGAAATACCTTTCGAGACAATTGTACTGCGCGTGTTCTTGCCAAGATGTATCATCTTGGTACCGGTGTCGGCCTGTTGGAAATTGTTGGTCAATGCCACCGAATAGAATTCACCCACCGAATTGTCGCCGGCAAGTACGCAACTTGGGTATTTCCATGTGATTGCCGAACCTGTTTCGACCTGCGTCCACGACAATTTGGAAAAATCGCCGCGGCACAACCCGCGTTTTGTCACAAAGTTGTAAATGCCGCCCTTGCCATCCTTGTCGCCGGGATACCAGTTTTGCACTGTAGAGTATTTTACCATGGCGCGGTCCTCAACCACTATTTCCACAATGGCCGCGTGCAACTGGTTCTCATCGCGCATCGGTGCCGTGCAACCCTCAAGATAGGAAACATATGCGTCATCGTCGGCCACGATGAGTGTGCGCTCGAATTGTCCCGTGTCGGCCGCATTGATGCGGAAATATGTCGATAGTTCCATAGGACAACGAACACCCTTGGGAATATAAACAAACGAGCCGTCGGAGAACACTGCAGAATTGAGCGCCGCATAAAAATTGTCGGTATAAGGAACCACCGTACCAAGGTACTTCTTTACAAGGTCGGGATAATCACGCACGGCCTCGCTTATCGAGCAGAAAATCACCCCCAGTTCGGCAAGCCGTTCCTTATAAGTGGTTTTGACGCTCACGCTGTCCATCACGGCATCGACGGCAACGCCCGACAGTCGCATCTGCTCTTCGAGCGATATGCCGAGCTTGTCAAACGTCTTGCGCAATTCCGGGTCAACGTCGTCCATGCTTTTCGGCCCCTCTTTCTTCTTCGGGGCTGCATAATAGCTTATTGCGTTGAAGTCGATTGGCGGAATGTCGAGGTGTGCCCAGTGAGGCATTTCCATTTTCTGCCAATGGCGATAAGCCTTCAGGCGGAAGTCGAGCAGCCATTCGGGTTCACCCTTGATGCTTGAAATATATCTCACCACATCCTCGTCTAGCCCTTTGGGAATGACATGGGTGTCGATGTCGGTCACAAAACCATATTTGTATTCACCGCCCGTGGCTTCGTCAAGTATGTTTTTGCTGTCTTGTTCTTTATCCATTTCTAATTCTTGTTTTCTTCGAGAGTACTGTTCAAGTCTGCGAGCATCTGCGGTAGAGTGTCAACACCAAGCAATGCCGGAGCAAGGTTCATGGTGATGCGCTGCGGCAGGCTACCCGAAGTATTGAGCCAATTGCCCGGTATAATCACATATGCGATATTAAGCACTATGCTTGCCACCAACAAGTATTTAAACACACAAAACAGGGCACCGGCCAGGCTGTCGATGACCCCGAGGTGCAATTTGGTCAACACCGACTTGAACATCGCACCCACCAATTTTATTCCCAAAAATATAATCAGGAACAATATGATATTGGCAATAATGGCAGTGGTATATTCCGGCGAAGGCCAACCGGCCGATTCGGGCACTATTTCCACAAGCACCCGTGTTACCCAGCTGCCCCACAAGTGGCACGCAATAATGCCCAGCACTATGCCGCATATGGTAGTCAACTGCCTCACAAATCCCTTGGCATAACCAAGCACGAGACCCGCAACCACTATTATGAGTATTATAATGTCTATCAATCCCATTGTGTCTGTCTATACTTGTACATTGCATCTTGCAAAGATACAACTTTTCCCCGACTTCCAATAGTGCTTAAAAAGCACATAACGTTTTATTATAAACATAATAATCATATTTACAATAAACAAATCGAATATGGCAAGAATTGACAATCCACTCGGTGTGCAACTTCACATTGAAATATTATACAATACTTTTGTAGGACATTTTTTAACATAACACGCCTTGTCCATTTGGAACAACAATAAACACATATGGACAATCGGCTTTTATATTATATTAACATTTATAGTCATAACTTGGTTGTACCTTTGCAAAATCTAAATTTTATTGCTTATGAAAAAAATTTACGCATTTTTATTTGCAGTGGCCATGATTGCCACTTGCGCATCTTCGGCTAAGGCTACAACCACCTCTTACAACGGCAAATTAACCATTTCGTTTATGGGAATGCCCATAGAATCGGAAGCTACAGTCAGCATTATCACTACAAGTAACAGCACTTGCACATTCTCTTTGCCAAATTTTAGTTTCCAAGGAACGCCGGTAGGTGATATTGTAGTTGAAAATGTATCAACAACCGAAAAAGCCGATTCAATAAAATACAACGGTTCAAAAGAAGGCTTGGAACTTGCTGAAGGTGCCATTGGCGCAGACGTTACAATCAACGGATATACCACAGCCGCCGGTGCTGCCGACTTTTCCATCAATGTTAAATGGAATAAACAGAACGGAGAACCTATGGACGCAGAAATACTTATTCCTGTCACTTTCGTTGCACCCGAAGGTTCGGCCACTGTAGGGGTTGAAAACATTGCTGCCGACAATGCAGCCGCTGTATATGGCACACGTGGTGCAATCAATGTAACCGGCTACGAAGGCCGCATCGATGTTTACAGCATCGCCGGGCAACTCGTAAAGAGCCAAATCATCGGCAGCGACAGCCAAATCGCAATGCCTCAAGGCGTGTATATCGTAAAAATCGCAAACAACGCCACCAAAGTTATCGTTAAGTAATTAACACACATAATCAAAAAAGCACCCCGGGAAATGACATATCTCCCGGGGTGTTTTTTATTACGTAAGGTGTGTCGAAATGCAAATTCAAAAGGGGGCGGCAAAGCCGTCCAATCTGCATTTTGACACATCTTCATTATTTCTTGATTACCATGCGGTCTATTTCCTTTCCTTCAAGATCATATATGCAAATTGTCATTTCGTTGCTGTTGGCTTCGGCTTTTAAAAGTGTATTGTTGGAATTGACTATCAACGGGAAACCTACACCATCCTTACCGGCCTCATTCCTCTCATAAAGATGCAAGTGCGCACACAAGTAAATATCGGGAGACGCAGCGTTGAGCAACGGGATGAACTTCCGGGCAATATCGCGCTCGCCATGCCACCCGCCAAATGGTGGCATATGGCACACAACCACCTTGAAGGGGGCATTTTTATACAAATCGCTCTGTAACGCAACCTTGAGCCACTCGGCCTGTTGCGAACGGTAATCATCATATGCCGTAATTCCATAATATTCCACATCGCTGTCGGGCTTGTCTTCACCGCAATCAAGAACGACAAAACACACGGGACCTTGACGGAACATATAATACAGTTCATCAACGCCCTGATTGAAATATTCCTTGAATCTCGGAGCCATTGCGCCACGAGTCTCATGATTACCACGACAATAATACATCGGCACCGAATCGGCAAACAGTTCCACGGCCTTGTCCATGAAACCGCCAAACATTTGCTCCTCGCTATCGGAAATCGAAACCATGTCGCCATTGAAGAGGAACAAATCGGTATTTTCCAAGTCACACATTCCAACCATGCTTTCAAGCACATCGTTGCGACCGTGAATATCATTTACCATGGCAAAAGAAACCGTCGGCTTGTCATAATCATTTGTCTTAAACGAAAGCGGAGCCTTGCTATATACATCAGTCGAGACAATTTCGCCATAATTCACCTTTATCCCTTCATGTGAAACAACCTCTTGCGCACACACCCGGTAACGGTATCTTGTACCCGGCTGCAAGCCTGAAACCGTCACAGCATGCAAGCGCGATATATTTTTAATCCCGATTTTCGTATCATGTATTTTTTCCCGTTCCTCGGCATAAAAATGGCTATCATCATCGGGCGCAATTTCAACCCACCCAACCGAAGGCACATCGGTCACCCACACAATGGTGGCTTCATCCCGATCAACATTTTGCAAATAAGGCCCGTGCAAAATTTTTATGTCGGCGGTTACTTGCAAGGCAAATGCCAACGACAATAAACAAAGTAAATTAAATCTTCTAATCATAGCTTTATAATTTATTATGTAATCCTACCTTAGCCATTTGCGCAAATCCTCAACATTCATACCGCGACGCACGGCATAGTCGTTACGTTGGTCATCACCTATCGCCCCTACCATAAAATAGCGGCTTTGCGGATGCGCGATAATCAACCCGCAAGTACCCGAAGCCGGAGACATCGCGCCATTTTCGGTGAGGTGTATCCCAACAGGAGAAAGTGGCATAAGTCTGTCAATGTCAAATATCAGGCTTTGGTCGGGCAACGACGGGTAACCTATTGCAGGACGTATGCCGATGCCCGTTCCTCTGCTGCCGTATCCCCAATATTGCCCGGCCACGAAGCGGTGCATAAGTTCAGTTGCAGCCTCGGCAAGACGGTCGGCAACCGTGCGCAACAGCAATGCATGATAATCGTCGCCATCATCGCGATACCGCTCGATAATTTGCTCAATGGTATTGCCCGAAGTTACGGCAAAAGTACCTATGTAATCATTCTCGGGAGCAACAAAGTCGGCAAGCGACAAAGTACAGTCACCGCCACCATCAGTATGTTGCTGGCGCAATACCGGTATGATTGTCTTCTCGGCTATAACAATGTTGTCATCATTCGAGAATGCCTGCCACAACCCTATGCGAGCCCTGATACTGTCGTCAGCCTCACGCTTCAATCTTTCAACAACTTCAAGAGCCTCTTGTTTAAGTCTTTCTGCCTCATCGGCAGCACTGTCTCCCATTAATTGCCAAGCCTTGAAGAAAGGTTTCCAATTAATATATTCGGCAGCCATTCCTACGGTGATATTCAAGTCGGTTATACCCAAAGCGACAGGACGCACAGGAGCAAAATCAAGTCGTAACCTGCGGCGGCGAGCCTCGGCAAGCGGCATCAAATCCTTTCCGGCAGCATAATTTCGGCGCAAATCTTCCTGTTTCACCTTCAGTTCACTTATATACTCATCACGGTTCCCCGACAACAACCGTCCGGCTACCACAGGCATTGCAGCAGCATCACGGGTATGCACCACCACACCGGCAGGATATTCGGGAGCAATTTTCACAGCCGTATGCAATTCCGAAGTGGTTGCCCCTCCCACCATAAGAGGAATTTTCAGCCCGGTACGGTTCATCAATTCGGCCACGCGGCACATTTCATCGAGCGACGGTGTGATAAGCCCGCTCAATGCCACAATATCGGCATTGTTTTTTATGGCGGTTTTCACAATGTCATCTTTTTCGACCATAACCCCCAGGTCTATGACTTCAAAACCGTTGCACCGCATTACTATCGACACAATGTTTTTGCCTATGTCGTGCACATCGCCTTTTACGGTGGCAATTACCATGCAACCGGCTTTACCTCCTGACGAACGTTCAGCCTCGATATACGGGTTGAGCCATGCCACTGCCTGCTTCATGGCGCGTGCACTCTTCACAACTTGTGGCAGGAACATTTTCCCTTGCCCGAAAAGATTTCCCACCACATCCATGCCCTGCATCAACGGACCATCGATAACACCAAGAGCCGTACCTACTTCTTCCATTGCCGCACGGGCTGCATCATCCATGCCGTCGGTTGTTCCTCGCACAATCATTCGTTGAAGCCTTTCGGTGGCAGTCAATTCTTTTTCATCTGTTGCCGTGTCTTTTACCATACCGTCATGCCGATTCTTTAAATCGGCGGCAAGCGAAATAAGGCGGTCGGTAGCATCGGCTGAACGATTAAAAATCACATTCTCGATAGCATTACGCAAATCATGTGGGATATCCTCATATGGTATCATAGCCGCGGCATTCACTATTGCCATGTCAAGTCCACGGGCTATGGCATGATACAGGAACACCGAGTGCATGGCCTCGCGCACATAATTATTTCCTCGGAACGAGAACGACAAGTTGCTCACGCCGCCACTCACCTTAGCCCCAGGCAAATTGGCTTTTATCCATTCCACTGTGCGCAGGAAATCGGCAGCATAACCATTATGCTCCTCGATACCGGTGGCCACGGCAAGCACATTGGGGTCGAAAATAATATCGTCGGGATCAATGCCGGCTACTGTGGTGAGCAATCGATATGCACGGCTGCAAATCTCCACACGGCGGTCAAACGTAGTGGCTTGCCCCTGTTCGTCAAAAGCCATTACCACCATGGCTGCACCCATGTCTCTAATATATCGGGCCTTGCTTATGAATTTCTCTTCACCATCTTTCAGGCTTATTGAGTTTACAATCCCTTTACCTTGTAATTCTTTAAGTCCGGCTTCAATCACCTCCCATTTCGACGAGTCAATCATCACCGGCACACGTGCCACATCGGGGTCGGCAGCCACAAGTCGCAAGAAGTGAGTCATTTCTCTTGGGGCATCGAGCATTGCATCGTCCATATTAATGTCAATGATTTGCGCCCCGTTTTCCACTTGTTGGCGGGCTATGGAAAGGGCCTCGTCATAATTTCCATCGTTGATAAGCCGCAAGAACTTTCGACTGCCTGCCACGTTGCACCTTTCACCTATGTTAATGAAATTACGCTCGGCAACCACTTCCACCGGCTCAAGCCCCGACAGCCGCAGGCAAGGTGCAATAAATGGAATTTGCCTCGGCTGCCCCATTGCAGCAACAGCAGAAATGGCATGGATATGTTCGGGTGTAGAACCGCAGCAACCACCTATCATGTTCACCAACCGACGGTCGATAAACTCACGTATGTGACGTGCCATTGCTTCGGGTGTTTCGTCGTATTCTCCCATTTCATTGGGCAAGCCGGCATTGGGATAAGCACCCACAGCCACCGGTGCAATCTCCGACAAGCGTGCAATCCACTCGGTCATCCCCTCGGCACCGAAGCCGCAATTCAAGCACACGCAGGCAGGATGGGCATGAGAAACCGATGCAAGAAAAGCCTCAAGCGTCTGCCCGCTTAAGGTTCGGCCGCTCTCGGTAAGCGTCGCCGACACCACCACAGGCAACGTGGTTCCGGTCACTGCCATGGCTTCCACGGCTGCCCGCAATGCCGCCTTGGCATTCAGTGTATCGAAAACCGTTTCTATCAACAACAAGTCAACGCCCCCTTCGATAAGCCCTGTCATCTGACAAACATAAGTGCCCACAAGTTCATCCCACGATACGTTCCGTGCGGCAGGATCCTCGACCGATGGAGAAATCGACAGGCTGCGATTAGTGGGGCCGACACTGCCCGCAACCCACCGACGACGGCCATTACTGCAGCCATCGGCAACCTCACGCGCCAATCGCGCCGCAGTGCGATTTATTTCTGCAACATATTCCTCAAGCCCATAATCGGCAAGCGATATGGCATTGGCATTAAATGTATCGGTTTCAATTATATCGGCACCTGCATCAATATATGCCGCATGAATATTTTTTATGACTTCGGGACATGTCAGCACCAGCAAATCGTTACACCCTTTCACGGGGCAATGCCACCCTGCAAAACGGTCGCCACGAAAATCCGCCTCGGTCAGCCCTTGCCGTTGAATCATAGTACCCATGGCACCATCGAGCACCACTATGCGTTCCCTCATCGCAGGTAACAAGTCGCCGCCCCTGTTGTATATAATATCCTTAACCATAAAACAGCAATTTAAAAAACAAAATTAATCATAAAACCAATTTAGAAGCAACGATCAATTATAATTATTGCACATTTATGCACCTTTTTTACTAATTTTGCCATAAAAGCAATGCCATATATGAATATACTGTTTATGTATTCAAAGATGTTTAACCCTACGATGGGAGGCATCGAACGTGTCACCGACTTATTGTGCCGGGAATTTAAGCGTCGCGGACACAGCATTACATACTTGAACAATGATCCCGATAGCGGAGGCAACGACTATACTTATCCAGCCCCGGTATATTTTTTCCCCGACAATAGAACCGGCAATGATGCAGAAACACAAAGGAATATAGATTTTTACAATCGGCTGTTGGTAGAATGTGACATCGACATAGTAATAAATCAGGACTTGCTTTTTTATGAAAAAATCATAACCTCCGCAACAATTCCAACGAAAACCAAGATCATATCGGTGTTGCACAGTAACCCGCTCTACAATCTCAATAATTGTATCCGCACAACCTTAGCTCGCAATACCAAACTAATCCCTTTATTGCGAGAATTGAAATGGACTTACGACAAGCGACAAGTCTTAAAAGGCATTTATTCTCGCACAATTCCCTGTCTCAATGCATTTTGTATGCTTTCAATGTCTTATCTTCCTGAATTAAAAAAAGTGTACACCGGAAGTACAAGTAATGTTATTGCCATTGCCAATCCCAACACTTTTGCCATACAAAATAACATCGACATCTCCATAAAAAAGAAACAATTGCTATACGTGGGTCGCTTAGATCCTCATCAAAAACGCGTTGACAGGTTAATCACGATTTGGAGATATATATACAACGATTTCAAAGACTGGGAACTGGTGATATTGGGTGAAGGGCCACAGCTAAACGAGCTGCAACAGATGGCATCCAAACTCGAACGGGTAACATTTGCCGGGCGGCAAAATTCCGAACCGTATTACCGCGATGCAAGCATCTTATGCCTCACAAGTGACTATGAAGGTTGGGGTATGGTATTAACCGAAGCCATGACATTCGGAACCGTACCAATACTGTTTAATTCTTATGGTGCCGCCAAGGATATTGTACATGACGGCACAACTGGAATGCTCGTAAAACCATTCTCCATAAAGCAATATGTGAAAAAACTACGCCAGTTGATGAACAATGCCAACTTACGAACCCGTATGGCACAAAATGCCATTGAATATGTGAAACGATACGACATCAGCAATATTGCCGACCGTTGGGAAGAACTGTTTAACAGATTGAAATCATCGGTTTCGGAATATCCCTATAGGGAAGCGACCGACAAATGTACGCATGGCAGGGCACAAGGCATACATGAGCATGAATGTGACCACACTGTAAAGCCCGACAATAACAATGGCATACCATATCCAATTGGCAAACGATGCCATGGGGTCAAACATATCGGCCGGTAGCAAGAAATGCAATGCCACTCCCGGCAATGCCACAAGTGCAAGGTGCTTGAGATAACCTACCACATAACGGTGATATGGCATTTTAAACCCGCTGCGATACAAGTAATATGGTTTCCACATCACCACAATGAGCAACAAACTTACAACGCTGCCAAGCAATACACCCGGCAATCCCCACAAGCTACCCCCAATAAATGCAACAGAAATACAAATTACCGACTCGGCAACCGGAGCCCACACATCGGCAAACAAACCATAGCCAAACATAAATTGATCCACGGCATTTCGAGTAATGGTAATAAACATTGTTACTATAATCAACACAAGCACTACCATCGGCAGCAAATATTCATCACCGAGCCACAACACTATGAATGCCCCTGTGAGATGCAACAATGCAAACGACAACACTCCGGCAATGAAAAATTGTAGTCCCTGAAGTTCCCAAAACACATGTACAATGCGGTCACGGTCGCCTTCGGCAATAAGATTACCAACTCCGGCATTGGTACTGCCAAATAAATTATTTACGAGTGCCATCAACTTGGTAATGATTATCGTGTAATTACCATAAAACGCCACCACGTTCAATGATCCAAACATATAAATAATAAGCGGTGACATCTGTGACTGAACAAAGAAACCCACCTTATGCACAAACAGTTGACGGGCACTTTTCATTATCTCGGGATATTTTTTAAGCAATTGTCGCCCCTTGCGTTTGTCACTGCACAACCACGGATACACCTTGCCGATTTTCCAATTCAGGTATATCGAATATAATATTCCTGCACACAGTTCAATAGCAAGCCACAAATAATAATTTTGAGTATAATACGCAATAGCCATTTGCACTATTGTCTTGATTATCATCGACGACTGACTGTATATTGCCACCACATAGTAACGCTGATCGGCTGCAAGCAACGTCTGACGGTAATTCGTGAAATAAGTAAGCAACGATGATGTAAGATAGGAGAAAAAAGCAAAATATACCACTCCCCATGAAAACCCGGTATCGGGATAAATCACAGGTAACAAGCAGGCAAGCACCAATCCACCTCCTAATATAACAAGCCCTACTATACTATAAATGTATCCCAGCACCGAAATAATTTCGGAAACCTTCTGCCTGTCTCCATCGAATAGCGGCTTATAAAGCACATAACCTATAGCCGTCACTATCCCCATTTCGGCTATGTTCAAGAAACCAAGCAGGTTGCCTATGGTACCGGTAAATCCCATGAAATCGGCACCGAGCATATCGAGGAATGTCTTGCGAGAAAAAAACGACACCAACAACATGATAAAGTAAAATATCACATTGACCCTCGCATTAAGCAACGATTTCCCCACTCGCGATTCTCTCGCCATGCTTTTACTCAGTTAACTTCTTTTTTTGCTCATCGGGAAAACTATGCCACACGGCAAAAGTTCCCAAGATATATTACAACTTTTTTAATATCTTACAAAGCCGATATTTCATCGACAGAAAGCCCTGTAACTCTCGAAACAGTTTCGACTGCAATACCTTCTGATTTCATTTTCACAGCCATTTCATAACGTGCCTGTTCCCGGCCTTCTTTTAGGCCCTCTTTTCGGCCTTCTTTCAGACCTTCTTTTCGACCCTCTTTCAGGCCTCGTTCGAGCCCATCTCGAAGGGTGCTGCTTAATTGCATTTTTTGAGTACTCACCACATCCCAAAATTTCTCATATCCAAGCAATTGGTCTTCGTCAAATGCCGATTCTTCAAGTTGGGTAACAGCTTTGTTGATTTCAGGATTTGCCAACAATTCATCAGGAACTTTCCGTGTATCTTCCCCTATTTCGGTAAGATAACGTAACCACAACACTTGCATTTTCTTATCGCCGTAATTGCGTGGAGTAAACTTGGGAAGTTCAACGAATATAAAACGCAATCCCTCTATCACCTCCTTCGTTTCCGCAATCTCCACTATGCGATAGTCATGGTAATAATACTCACTGTCCGAAAAAGTATCGTTCACAAGATTCAACGAATACACCGGCTGCAACAACTCATAATCATATCCGCGACCAAGCTGGCTTACATAAGCTTTCGAAGCATTGAACAATACACGTTGTTTATAGGCCGAAGTCCACATCATCTGCATTTCCACAATAAACTGCCTCCCCGCCTTATCGCGACAACGCACATCCACTATACTATCTTTGCGAAACGGATTTACCGGCACCATCTCGGGATTTAAATATTCAATCCACGTTATTTCCTCCTCCGCCTTGTCAAATGGCAGCATCGCATTCAAGAAACTCATAACGAGATCAGGATGTTCACCAAACACTTTCTTGAATGTAAGGTCGGCTTTCGGATTTAAGTACTTTGCCATAACAATATACTTTATTTTTCTACAAAAATAGTGAAAGTCAAGTGCAATGCAAAAAAATGGACAACCTCATTTCATAATATACAGCCAAAGACTTTCCTTTATAAACCAAACATAATGAAAACCAGATGACCAAGAAACTCAAACTTCGGTAATTTCGGCGCATTGTTGGTCTGTTTTTCCTTAGAATAGCACAAAATTGACAAATTATGCTAACTTTGTATCAAGCAAATAATTTTTACAATGAAATGCCTGTTTAAAGTTACAATTATATCACTTGTTGCAATGTTAATACCGGCCACTTGGGCTGCTGCACAGTCGGTGGTGACACTCGACTCCTGCCGTAATATGGCATTACGGAACAACAAGCAGATACAAATCGCACGTGAGCAACAGCAAGGAGCAAGCTACCAACGCAAAGCCGCACGAGCCGCATACCTGCCATCGCTCGATGCTACAGGGTTGTATGTGTTCAACCAAAAAGACATTTCCCTGCTCGAAAGCGACCAAATGTTACCGACAATGAGTTTCAACGCACAAACAGGATCATATGGCTACAACCTCGTCACCGACCCTACCGGTGCCCCGGTGATAGTCAACGGAAAACCAGTACCGTCAACAGTAGCCGTAATACCCAAAAGCGCAATGACCTTCGACATTCAAAACGTGTTTGCCGGTGCCGTTACACTCACACAACCTATTTATATGGGAGGTAAAATAAGGGCCATGAACGAAATGACACGATATGCCGAACAACTTGCCACGGCAAGCCATAACATGGCCGCTGCCGAAGTGATTTGCAACGTTGATGCCGCATATTGGCAGGTGGTTTCGCTTAAATCCAAGCATCGCCTTGCAACAAGCTATGTCGGTCTGCTCGACTCCCTGAACCGTAATGTCGATGCCATGCTTGCCGAGGGGGTGGCTACACGAGCCGACAAATTAAGTGTGGAGGTGAAACTCAACGAGGCTAACGTTGATCTTGCCAAAGTTGAAAACGGGTTGGCTCTTTCCAGAATGGCTTTGGCTCAAGTGTGCGGACTGCCGCTTAACGAAGTGTTCACTCTTGCCGATGAAGACAATGAAATCACAATTACCCAATTACCGGCAAACAGCTACAACATGGACGAGGTTTACAGCCGCCGAAATGAACTGCAATCACTTCAAGCCGCTGTGAAAATATACGAGGCAAAAGCAAAAGTGGAGCGGTCGGCAATGCTGCCAAATCTTGCAGTAATGGGGATGTACTCGATTTCCAACCCGAACATTTTCAATGGATTTCAAAAAGAATTCAACGGTATGTTCAGCATAGGTGCTGTACTAAAAATTCCATTGTGGCACTGGGGCGGCAACTACAACAAATACCGCAGTGCAAAAAGCGAAAGCGTGGTGCGCCGCTTGCAGCTCGAAGAAGCTCGTGAGAAAGTGGAACTGCAAGTGAGCCAAGCCTCATTTAAAGCCCAAGAATCAATAAAGACTTACGCAATGACGCGAACCAACCTTGCCAAAGCCGAAGAAAACTTGCGCCAGGCACAACTTGGTTTTGCTGAAGGGGTAATGACTGCCGACGACGTGATGGCGGCACAAACGGCTTGGCTGAAAGCCAACAGCGAAAATATCGATGCACAAATCGATGTCCAACTGTGCAATGTATATCTGTCAAAGGCATTGGGTACTCTCGTTCCTACACAAGTTATTGAATAATAAAAGAAATACGCACGATATGAGCAATATAGATGTAAAAAAGAAAGAACACACGCTGTTTGTGGGATTGGCGATAGTGATTGTAGTTATGGTGGGGCTGTGCATCATCGGTATATTCCTTATCAATCCACCCGAAGAAACCGTACAAGGGCAGGTCGAAGCCACCCATGTGCGCGTTTCGGGCAAATTGCCCGGCCGCATAGTTGCATTTTACGTTGAAGAAGGACAACAGGTAAAACGTGGCGACACACTTGCCTACATCCACTCTTCAACGGTAGATGCCAAGTTGATACAAGCCCAAGCTATGGAAAACGCAGCATCGGCACAAAACCGCAAGGCCGAAGCCGGTACACGCAGCCAAATAATAAGCAGTGCACACGACCTGTGGCAACAAGCGCTTGCCGCCGAGTCGATAAGGGAAAAAACCTACAAACGCATGGAAAACCTCTACAAGCAAGGGGTGGTATCAGAACAAAAACGCGATGAAGCTCGTGCCGCATATGATGCCGCAGTGGCACAAACTCGTGCCGCCAAATCACAATACGACCTTGCCGTGGAAGGTGCGCAAGCCGAAGACAAAGAGGCCGCACGCGCCCAGCAACAGGCTGCCCGAGGCTCGGTGATGGAAGTTGAATCGATACTTGAAGACCAGTACCTCACAGCTCCATGCGATGGAGAAGTAACCGATATTTATCCGCACGAAGGCGAACTGGTGGGTACCGGTACACCCGTTATGAATGTGATGCGTGGCGATGACAAGTGGGTCACATTCAATGTGCGTGAAGAATTGCTTAACCATCTTGCCATGGGGCAGGAAGTGAACGTGATGATTCCTGCTCTCGGCAAAATGGAAACCACTGTGAAAATATACTACATAAAAGACATGGGCAGCTATGCCGTGTGGAATGCCACAAAGGCTTCGGGCCAATATGACAGCAAAACGTTCCAAGTAAAAGCACGCCCGACTGACACAATCCAAAACTTGCGCCCGGGAATGTCGGTGATACTGCTTGATGCCAAGCAATACGAACAATGAAACTGCTGCTGAAACTTATATACGGTTCTGTAAGGCAAGGGTGCTTATATGTGATGAGCCGCCCGTTGTTCCTTGTGTCGATAGTGGCCATTCCGCTATTGTCGGCATTCCTTATGCTCAACCTCATGAACGAAGGCCTTGCCAACCGCGTGCCTGCCGCTATCGTCGATCTCGACGGCTCGGAACTTTCTCGCACATTAGCCGCAAACCTCGATGCCATGCAGACAACCAACGTGGTGATAACTTGCTCCGACTTTGCCGAAGCCCGCGATGCCGTGCAACGTGGCGAAATAATAGGTTTCTTCCTGATTCCCGAAAATTTTTCAAGCGAAGCCATAGCCGGACGCACACCCGAAATATCATATTACACCAATTATGCCTACATCGTACCGGCATCACTTATGTATAAAGGTTTTAAAACCATATCGGTACTGTCAAATGGCGCCCTGGTTAAAGCCACTCTCACTTCGGCCGGACTTCCCGACGGCAGCGTATCGGCCTTACTGCAACCGATTGTCGCCGATATGCACATGATTTCCAATCCATGGACAAATTACCCCATATACATGAGCAATTCCTTTATCCCCGGCATATTGGCTCTGATGGTAATGCTTGTCACCGTGTTCAGCATAACCGATGAAATCAAGCGCGGCACATCTCCGCTTTGGCTCGACCATAACGGTGGTTCGATTGTCGTGGCTCTCATTGGCCGTCTCGCTCCGCAAACGCTTCTGTTCACGCTCACTGGTTGGATCATACAACTTTCAATATTCGGATGGCTCGATTTCCCGTTGCACTGCCATATCTCCATAATGATGGTTGCCATGTTGTTGCTTGTATTGGCTTGCCAAGGGTTTGCCGTACTCATCTGCGGCATCACGCCCAATATGCGCATAGCACTTAGCATATGCTCGCTTATCAGCGTCTTGGCATTCTCCATTGGAGCCTTCACCATTCCTGTAGAAGATATGTATGGCTGGGTAGGAATTGTCAGTTACATTCTGCCCATAAGGTACTATTTCTTGATATATATCGACCAGGCATTGAACGGAATCAGCCTGTACTATTCGCGATACTATTTTATCGCACTGCTTGTGTTTGTATTGCTGTCGTTCATTCCGTTGTTCAACCTAAAGCGAATGTGCCGCCGACCGGTATATATTCCATAACAACAAAGTGAAAACGATGAAAAGAAATATATGGCATTCGATAACCGACATTTTCCTTGTGTGCAAGCGTGAATTTCACCTTGCCACACGTGATATGGGCGTAGTCCTCTTCTTCCTTGCTTTGCCTACGGTTTATCCCATTTTGTACACACTTATTTACAACCGGGAACTCGTGCGCGACGTGGCAGTGGTCGTCGTCGATGACTGCCGTTCTGAAACTTCCCGTGAATATGCCCGTCGGCTCGATGCCTCGCAATATGTTGAAATAACAGGCTATGCAGCCAATATGCAAGAAGCCCGCCATGCCATGGCCCAAAAAGACTGTTATGCCATAATACACTTCCCCGAGGATTTTGAAGAATGCATAGGACGCGGCGAAACTGCCCACCTGCCCGTATATTGCGACATGAGCTTGCTGCTTAGATATAAAAGTGTGCTGATGGCGCAAACCGATGTAACTGCAAGCATGAATGTCGACATTCAGGCCGATGTAATGCAGATAGCAGCCATGCAGGGCCTTTCGGCAGGCAACTCAGGCATAATACCCACCGTGAAAAGCACATCGGTGCCGATGGGAAACACTGCTACCGGGCTGGCATCGGCTCTGTTGCCGGGAATACTCGTGCTGATTTTACAACAAAGCCTTGTGCTGGGAATATGTATGCTTGCTGCAGGCAGCCGTGAACGTGCTCGACGCAACGGAGGCATCGACCCTATGGCCATACCAACAACCACAACGCGCTCAATCATAGGCAAAGCCTTATGTTATTTCATTATTTACATCGTTCCCACAATCTATATCCTGCGTTTTGTGCCAATGTTCTTTTCATTCCCGCAAAACGGGCACTCTCTCGACATAATGATATTCATGATTCCATTTCTGCTATCCACTATTTTCATGGGTATGGTAATCCAGCGTTTCATACATGAGCGGGAAACAGTATTCCTGTTATTCGTATTCTCTTCGGTACTGTTCCTTTTCCTTTCCGGACTTTCTTGGCCACGATACGACATGAGCACACTATGGTTGGTAATAAGCGGATGCTTCCCGTCAACATGGGCTGTAAACGGTTACATTGCAATGAAAAGCAACGGAGCCGAACTATGGCAGGTATCACATCCATATGCCATACTATGGTTACTCACCACCGCCTACTTTATCCTATCCTGGGTAATAACCCACTTCACCCTGCCACGCACAGCCGGGAAAAATTGACACGGCCGGAAATCTCCACTTTCGGAAATTGGTTGCAACTCAATATCCAACTTGCAAAATATTGGTGTCCGCTAAAACTTTTCTGAATTGAAGGAAGTCTTAACCGACGCCAATATAGTATATTATCGGTGTCCGCTAAAAAACAATAAGGCAAAAAATGCATGTCCGCAATGCCCATAAACAGGCGTTGCGGATACTTTTTTTGAAAACCAAGCCCCGTCAGTCAAAAAGTGACGG